>NZ_WOFB01000001.1 GCF_009733865.1 Oceanobacillus salinisoli
ACACGAAGGCTGAATTCCAGGAAGGAAGGCTGAATTATGGACACGAAAGCTGGATTCCAGGAAGAAAGGCTGAATTATGAACACGAAAGCTGAATTCCAGAAAGGAAGGCTGAATTATGAACACGAAGGCTGAATTCCAGGAAGGAAGGCTGAATTATGGACACGAAAGCTGGATTCCAGGAAGAAAGGCTGAATTATGAACACGAAAGCTGAATTCCAGATAGGAAAGCTGAATTATCGAACACGAATAAGGCTGATTTCCTCAGAGTACATGAAATGGCAAAGTTTTTTTTATAAATTATGCAAAGATAATGAACCTGTTAGCATCCGGTTTAGTTTGCTAATTTCTTTTTCACTCTAAAGGAACTACCTATAATAATAGTAGTACTTCTTTTCTTTCATCACTCTGTCAAAAGTATGTTAAAGTAAAAGGAGCAACATTCGAAAGGAATGGAATAAATGAGTAAAACAGTAGTATTAGCAGAAAAACCTTCTGTTGGCCGTGACATTGCAAGAGTGCTGCAATGTTCGAAAAAGGGAAACGGGTACCTGGAAGGTTCGAAATATATAGTGACATGGGCTTTAGGGCATTTAGTGACATTAGCAGACCCTGAAGCATATGACGATAAATACAAGACTTGGAAACTGGATGATTTGCCGATGCTTCCAAACAACTTAAAACTGGTAGTGATGAAAAAAACAGGAAAGCAGTTTAACGCGGTTAAAACCCAGTTAAACCGTAAAGATGTATCGGAAATTGTGATTGCAACAGATGCTGGAAGAGAAGGGGAGCTTGTGGCTCGCTGGATTATTGAGAAGGCACGTGTGAAAAAGCCTGTGAAGCGGTTATGGATTTCGTCTGTGACAGATAAAGCGATTCGTGATGGATTTAATAATCTGAAACCAGGTAAGCATTATGAAAACTTATATGCATCTGCAGTAGCACGCTCAGAAGCAGACTGGTATGTCGGTTTAAATGCAACCCGCGCTCTGACAACGAAGTTTAATGCACAGCTTTCCAGTGGTCGTGTTCAAACGCCAACACTTGAGATGGTAGCACAGCGTGAGAAGGAAATTAAAGAATTTAAGCCACGGAAATTTTACGGGATGGAAGCTAAAACCAATAAAGGGTTTAAAATGGTTTGGCAGGACGATAAAAAGAATAGTCGGATATTTTCTAAAGAAAAGGCAGATGGCTTAGCTAACCGATTGAAAAACAAACCAGCTACCATTACAAATGTCAATAAATCCTACAAGAAAAAATTTGCCCCGCAATTGTATGATTTAACGGAACTGCAGCGTGATGCGAACCGGATTTTTAATTTTTCCGGAAAGCAGACACTGTCCATCATGCAAAAGCTTTATGAGCAGCATAAGGTTTTAACCTATCCCAGAACGGATTCCCGTGTGATTTCCTCGGATATTGTTCCGACCTTAAAAGACCGGATCAAAGCTTGTGGTGTCGATCAGTATGCAAAAGCGGCAGGGAAACTGATGAACAAAACGTTTAAACTGCCGAAATCAGTGGTTGACAATGCGAAAGTGTCCGATCACCATGCGATTATCCCAACAGAACAGCATGTGGTTCTGGAGGATTTAAATGATAAGGAAAGAAAAATTTATGATCTGGTTGTGAATCGATTTTTGGCGGTTTTATCGGATCCATATGAGTATGAGCAGACAACGATTTTTGCAGAAATCGATGGCGAAACATTTGTTGCTAACGGAAAAGTGGTGAAAAAGCAAGGCTGGAAGGAAATTTACGATAATCGTTTTGATGACGATGAATCTAAAGATGACCAGCGCTTACCTGCCATAAACAAGGGTGATGTATTTTCTAATGTTGCGCTAAAGCAAACAGAGGGAAAAACCAAACCTCCAGAACGATTTACAGAGGGTGCCCTGCTGCAGGCGATGGAAAACCCAGTGAAATATATGAGCTCGGATGAAAAGCATCTAGCAAAAACCATCAATCAGGCTGGTGGAATCGGAACAGTAGCTACCCGGGCAGATATTATTGAAAAGTTGTTTAACAGCATGTATATGGAACTAAAAGGAAAACATATCTTTATTACTTCCAAAGGACGCCAGCTGCTTGAACTCGTTCCAGATGACTTGCGCTCTCCGGCATTAACGGCAGATTGGGAGCAAAAGCTTCAAAGGATTGCGGAAGGGAAATTGAAGAAAGAGAAATTTATTTCCGAAATAAAAGGATATACGAAGCAAATCGTTACCGAAATTAAGAGCAGTGATGAAAAATTCAAGCATGATAATATGACGGGAACCAAATGTCCAGGTTGTGGAAAACTGATGCTTGAAGTTAAGAACAAACATGGAAGAATGCTTGTCTGTCAGGACCGTTCCTGTGGGCATAAGAAAAACATTGCAAAACAGACAAATGCCCGTTGTCCAAATTGCCATAAACGAATGGAACTCCGTGGTGAAGGAGATGGCCAGATGTTTACTTGTAAATGTGGACACAGGGAAAAGGTTTCTACTTTTAATAAACGCAGAAGCAAAGAGAAACAGCAAAAAGTATCGAAGAAAGATATCAACAAATATTTAAAGCAGGATGATGGTTTTAAAAACAACGCGCTTGCGGATGCATTGTCGAAGTTGAAAAAATAGTGTTTAGGCTCTCTGTCGATTTTGGCAGGAGTCTTTTTTTATATTTTTAGGTAATAATAAATTTTAAAGGTGGATGTCGACCGAAATAAGTGGGTGTTCGCGCGATTTGTTTGTGGTGTCGTACTAAACGAAAGAGTTCACGCGCGATTTGAATGGAGAAGCTAAGTGGTGTGGTTTTCTGAAAAAGGGGAAGTAGCTGCACCAATTTATATATCAAAGTTCACAATGGTACCACGAAACAATTCAAGCCAAACAGTTTACTTCCTATCCTGAAAGATTTATCATTTGTTATAGATTCATTTTTTGACAGTAAGGAGGTAGGCATAGATGGCTTTTGTTATTTTAGATCCGTGCCAAGGGGAAAAAGCGGGAGAATGTGTAAGTGTCTGTCCTGTTGATTGTATAGAGGAAGGTCCAGACCAGTTTTACATAGATCCGGAAATTTGCATTGATTGTGGTGCTTGTAAAGCGGTTTGCCCTGTTTCGGCAATTGAAGAAGAATATGACTTAACACCAGATCAAGAAGTATTCTTAGAGAGGGCCGAAAAATTTTTTGCAGATAGATAGATGTATATAGAAGACAAGGCTGCCTTAGTAGTTAGGGTAGCCTTGTTTTTGATTGGGATATGGTAAATTAGATATATAGATGGGACAGTAAAGAGAAATAATACGCGGTTCATCTAAAAGGATTTGTTTGTTAATGTACTGAGGCTTTCTATACTTTGGGAAATAAAACTTGAAGTGTTGTTTCTAATGTGGAATCAAGTAGTTGTTAGCAGTGGAATTACAATCCATACATGTTTTTAAATCTAGCAAACTCGCGCTCATTTCGTGCGGATTTTCCCCAAATGTGCTCTTGGTCAGCCTCTATAGAAGTTAACTTTTCTATAACCTCTTTGTGACGAGTATCATTTTCTTTTTGCATTTCATCCATTTTATCCTGCATAGAATTTTGTTCTGTTTTAATTTCGTTAATATCGTCGCGCATGCTGGATTGCTCTGTTTTAATTTCATTAATATCGTTACTCATAGTAGTAGTTTGGTTTTCCATTATTTTGCCTACCGTGTTAATTAACGTAGTCATCATATCTTCTAAACGATCAAATCTTTCTTCATTCATTCTTCACACCTCCTTATGCAATTAGTATACTTTATTTTAATGAATAGGCTATACAAAAAATGTCGGATTTTGTGTGGGAGTTCATGCTGTTAGGGAAGAGTATGTTGCTCAAATAGAAGGAGACTCACTCATGCGATTTAATAGGGCGTTTGCTCGAAATAGAAGGAGACACGCGTGATTTGATAGGGTAGTCGCACGAAATAATAGGAGACACGCGCGATTTAATAGGGTAGTCGCTCGAATATAGACTACCCCTCACGCGAAATGATAATGCAGCCTCTCAAATCACACAACATAGTTAGTAAGTCACTCAAAATAGAGGATTATTCCATTCAAGCTTTGGAAACAGTATCCTAGTCCAAAATCATGTTTAGGGCTTTTTCCATATCGGTAGTAGGCTGTTTACAGGCAAAATTTTCACAAACGTATATGGTAATTTCCCCGTTTAGCGACTTATATTCTGCTGCAAATGGGGCAACCTCGTTAAAGTGTTCAGGGTTTTCTGCGACAAGCAATGTGACATCTGGCATGAACCTTTCCTGGATTTTTTTCAATAATTTAATGCGTTTATGATCTGCTTCATCTCCTAAAATTACAACTTCTTTTGTCGAATTTTCTATTAGTTGCAGGCTTTGCAGGAAGAAGGGGCTGGCTGATGGCTGCCTGTTCATGTCATTAAAGAAAGTATAGTACATTTCCTCGACATTATCTAAATAGGTAGGTTCTCCTGTAAGATAACTGAGGCGTGTTAGCATAACAGCCGCGACACTGTTTCCGGATGGAATCGCACCATCGTAAATTTCTTTATCTTTCGCGATTAATTTCTCACTGTCTTTTCCACTAAAAAAGAATCCGCCATCATCTTCGTCCCAAAACAATTCAATCATTTGGTCGACAAGGGAACGTGCATGTTTCAGGTAATCATTAGAAAAGGTTGCTGCATACAACTCTAAATAACCCCATAATAGAAAAGCATAGTCATCAATGTAGGCCTTATATTTCGTTTCTCCTTCACGATATCGTGCCATTAAACGACGATTGTGGTACATTTCTTCCTCCACAAATTTCATTGCTGATGCGGCCATTTCCGTATATTCTTCTACCGCAAAGACACTTCCTGCTTTAGCAAGTGCAGCTATCATCATTCCGTTCCATGCTGTTAAAATTTTATCATCCACATGTGGGTAGATACGCTTTTCCCTAGCTTCTAACAATTTAATTCTTGCCGTTTCTAATCTTTCGAGAAGAGTGTCTAATGGTATGTTGTTTTCTCGTGCCACGTATTCTAAATCCTGATCGATTAAATGAGGAATATTTTTTCCTTCAAAATTTCCTTCAGGTGTTACTTCATAAACACCTACGTAAAGCTCACCTAATTCTGCACCGAGAATGTCGAAAATTTCTTCATAATCCCATACATAATATTTTCCCTCAACACCCTCTGAATCCGCATCAATAGCAGAATAAAAGGCTCCTTCATCACTCATCATTTCCCGTTTGATAAATGTAATGATTTGTTCGGAAATGTTTTTATAGAAGGGGTCTTTTGTCAATTGATAACACTCGGTATAAACGATTAAAAGCAGCGCATTGTCATAGAGCATCTTTTCGAAATGGGGAACGAGCCATTCCTTGTCGGTGGAATAGCGGGAAAACCCATATCCTACGTGATCCCAAATTCCACCTGCAGCCATGTCCTGAAGCGTTTTTTCTAACATTTTAAGTGCTGCTCGGTTACCTGTGAAATGATAATGACGTAATAAAAACAAGAGGTTTTGCGGCATTGGAAATTTCGGTGTTTTTCCAAATCCGCCGTATGTAAAATCATAGTTTTTCGCTAACTGCTGATATCCTTTATCCAGCGTTTCCTTAGTTAGACGACTTTCACTTTTGGACGAAAGGGACTGATTTAATGCACCCGTTACCCTTTTCGTTACCTCTGTAATATGTGCTGGATCTTCAGTGTATTTTCGGTGAAGCTGGGTGAGTGCTTCCATTAATCCAGGTCGACCGTATTTGCTTTCTTTTGGAAAATAGGTTCCAGCATAAAATGGAACTTTATCAGGTGTCATAAAAATCGTCAGTGGCCACCCACCATGTCCTGTCATCATCTGACAAACTTTCATATAAACCGAATCAACATCAGGACGTTCTTCACGGTCTACTTTAATCGATATGTAGTTAGCGTTTAGTAGCATGGCAACTTCTTCATCTTCAAAGGATTCATGGGCCATGACATGACACCAATGACACGTTGAATAGCCGATGGAAAGGAAAATGGGCTTATTTTCTTGTTTTGCTTTTTGAAATGCATCGTCTCCCCATGGATACCAGTTTACTGGGTTATGGGCGTGTTGTAGGAGGTAGGGAGACTTTTCATGAATTAATTTATTGTCTGTCAAACTATCACTTCCTTAGAATAAGTACTTTTGTATATATGGTACCCAAACTAAAAAGAAAAAGACACTCAAATGAGCATCTTTTATTATAAAACTTTACCTTTGGAACTTGGGTTAATCTCTACTTTCCGTTCAACCTTATCAAAGGTGGCCACCACCACTCCTCAAGTGGCTCACTAGAATTTGATAAATCATAAACTTTTTTAATATGCTGAACCATACTTTCTACATACTCAAGTAATTGTAAGTCATTATTAATAGAATTCGCTCTCTTAAGTTTATGTTATGGGTTTCCTTATTTAGACGGCTACGTTGGTGTAACATATCAATTGTTTCAAAAGGACTTACTTCAATATCAGTTTTATTTGTTTAAGTATGGTAGGGTGAAAAAGTAGCAGTATAATTCGAATGAACGATGTAGCCTTCAATTTAATATATTGACATCTTTTTAGAATAGCGATATAGTATAGAATAACTTAACAACCGAGAGATGTTTTATTTTTAATTTGAATTAAATAGGGTTTTAGCATGCTTTTAATAATAAACATGATATTGATTGCATGAAAAAACGTTTTATAAAAAATGAGAATTAAAAAATAAGATAAATCGGTATATTTCTTAACAGAATTAGTTTTGGAATATACTTTTTTTATTGGAGAATAAAAATATGAACAAAACAAAAGGTTCTATAGAAGCAGAAATAAGTAAGGCTATTACACAATGGGAAAAGGATTTTCTGGGACGCGGCTCTGTGTCTGTGAAGACTGATATATTGCGGGATATGATTATAGTAAATCTAAAAGGAATTCTCACACCTGCAGAATACTCTGTCTGTGAAACCAAAGATGGAATGTTGTCTATAAAGAAAAATAGATCTGATTTGGTTGAATCAGGTTTAAAAGATCTTTACCAGATCATTTTAACAATCACTGGTAAGAAAGTGAGCAGTTTTCATACTGATATAAGCACTCGTACAGGAGAACGGATCATGGTGTTTAAGTTACTCGATGACTTTGAGAAAAATTTTTAATATATGTAAAATGGGAGATCTTTAATAGTTTATAAGTTAAAGATAAACCGGCAATTTACAGATGATTAGTGGCTAGGCCGCTCGATTCTGAAGTTGCCGGTTTTTTTGCACATTAGGAAAGTATAAAATTTTAGCCAAGAAGAGGATTCGACGTAGCTAAAATTTTAATGTCCCAAGTATAAGAAAAACTACCACATTCGCTAAAGAACTAGCGAAAGCGAGTTTTTCTAATTGCACGTCAGGAAGTAAAAATTATAGCCAAGAAGCGGGTTTGACGTATCACTATTGAAGTTTTTGATTTACTTTATTGCATGAGTGACTCGTTCGTAACCCCTAAAAATTGAAGAACCATTTTTTTTAGGAGGAATAGAAATGACTGAAATCATATTAGAAAATTTATTATCAACTGTTGTATTATTTTTTGTATTAGGAATTTTGGCTGCTGTCTTTAAATCAGATTTGAAATTTCCCAATGGTCTTAGTGAAGCTTTAAGCATATATCTATTGATTGCTATAGGAATAAAGGGGGGAATTGAGCTCTCCCATTATTCCATTCAAACGGTGTTGGGGCCAATATTCGGTGCGATTTTTCTAGGAGCTGTTATCCCGTTGATTACTCTGTTTCTAATGCGACTCATTAATATGGATCTTAAAAACTCAATTGGATTAGCAGCCACATATGGGTCTATAAGTATTGTGACGTATGGAGCAGCCATCTCTTTTTTAGATAAAGGTGGAATAGCTTATGAGGGATTTATGAATGCTTTAGTTGTACTGATGGAAAGCCCAGCAATTTTAGTTTCGCTGCTTTTATTAAAGGTAATAGAAAATAAAAATAATGTAACAGCATATTCTTCTTCCCAAAATGTTGGGTTTCTTCCTGTATCAGCGAGATTAATAGATAAGCAGGTATTAAGAGAAAGTTTATTTGGAAAAAGTATTTTACTTCTACTAGGAAGTCTAGTCATAGGTGTTATTCTTGGTGAGCGCGCTGTACCAATGGTAAAACCATTATTTATCGATTTATATAACAGTGTTTTAATTCTTTTCCTGCTTAATATGGGATTAATTACAGGTCAGCGATTACCAGAGGTGAAAAAACACGGTGTAAAACTATTGCTTTTTGGATTAACGACACCACTATTATTCGGAAGTTTGGGCGTAATGGTAGGGATATTTGCGGATTTATCTTTAGGTGGAGCGACATTGATGGGCGTATTGGCAGGCAGTGCTTCGTATATTGCTGCACCAGCAGCTCTTAAGACTTCTGTGCCAGAGGCGAATCCATCCATTTATTTAGGGTTATCTTTAGGAGTTACTTTTCCTTTTAATCTAATAATTGGTATCCCTGTTTATTATGAAATAGCGAAATGGTTATACAGCATCATCTAATCGAAAAGAAGTGAGATGGCCATAGGAGAAAGTCTACGAATCTCGGGTTGTTAAGGATATTGTATTAATTAAATGAAAGGTTTTCCAAAATAGGGTATTGACAATCCTATTATCTCGGTGTAAAGTGTTTAATATATTAAAAGACATCGACAATATTTGACAAAATTCGACTTTATGAATTTACAAAAAATATATTTTCTTTCTTATCCAGAGAGGTGGAGGGACTGGCCCTAGGAAACCTCGGCAACGGACATATGTACCGTGCTAATTCCAGCAAGCGATTAGCTTGAAAGATAAGAAGGAGCTCTGTACATATGTTTGCAGCATATTAATAGGAGTCCTTCTTCTTATATGGAGAAGGACTTTTTTGTACATATATCGAATAAAATCATGTCCTGTCAATTTGACGAAATATCAACAAAGAAAGGGGACAACGAACATGATAGAATTTCAAAATCTTGTAAAAGTTTATGATAGTGGCGGTAAACAAGTACATGCGCTAAATAACATAAATTTAAAGATTAGCAAAGGTGAAATTTATGGAGTGGTTGGATTTAGTGGCGCTGGTAAAAGCTCACTGATCCGCTGTGTTAACTATTTAGAGCGTCCGACGTCAGGTAAGGTTATCGTAGACGGTCATGATTTATCTGCATTGTCAGAAAAAGAGATTCGCAGGGTGAAGAAAAATATCGGAATGGTTTTCCAGCATTTTAATCTATTAAATTCAAAAACGGTGTATGCTAATGTTGCCATGCCGCTAGTTCTTGAGAAAAAACCAAAAGAGGAAATAAAGAAAAGAGTGTATGAATTACTCGAATTTGTTGGCTTAGGTGACAAAGCAAATGCGTATCCGGACCAGTTATCCGGTGGGCAAAAACAGCGGGTAGGGATTGCTAGATCACTGGCTACCCAGCCATCGATTTTGCTTTGTGACGAAGCAACGTCTGCCCTCGATCCGCAAACAACAAGCTCGATTCTTCAGCTGCTGAGAAAGATTAATGAAGAATACAATATTACGATTCTAATGATTACCCATGAAATGTCAGTCATCCGTGAAATTTGCAATAAGGTGGCAGTCATGGAAATGGGGGAGGTTATTGAAGAGGGGACCGTGTTTGATGTTTTTTCAGCACCAAAAACCAAGACAGCGCAGAACTTTGTCAGCACAGTCATGCACGATCAAATACCACAATCCATTATCGACATGATTGAAAACAATAACGGAGCAAATAATGTTTTTCGAATTAATTTTGTTGATCAATCCACTGGTAAGCCACTTTTATCACAGCTTGCTAAAAAATTCGATTTGGAAGTTAACGTGTTATTCGGTAATATTACGGAGCTTCAAGGCATTCCATTTGGAAATTTAATTGTTGAGTTTCAAGGAACGCAAGCGGAAATTAACCGTGCCTTAACCTATATGGAGACTAAAGAAATAAGCTTTAGGGAAGTGAAATCACATGTTAGTTAATTCGAATCAAATCATGGAAGCTTTAATAGAAACGATTCAAATGGTCGGGATATCCTTTATTTTTTCCATCCTGCTTGGATTACCGCTTGGTATTTTGCTTTTTGTAACCCGAAAAGGACAGATACTTGAAAATACAGCGTTTTTTGCCGTATTAAATGCAATTATTAATATTTTCCGTTCCATTCCATTTATTATATTACTGGTGGCCATTATCCCGTTTACCCGTTTGATTGTCGGGACATCGATTGGTACAGCAGCTGCCATTGTTCCGCTTGTTATTTATGCGGGGCCATATATTGCCAGGTTAGTAGAGAGTTCTTTACTTGAAATTGATGACGGCGTGCTGGAAGCGGCGAATGCAATGGGGGCAACTCCGTGGCAAACGATCTATCGCTTTCTTCTTCCAGAGGCACTAAGTTCTTTGGTAGTAAACTTTACGATAGCAACCATCGGACTTATCGGTGCATCAGCAATGGCTGGAACCGTTGGTGGGGGAGGAATAGGGGACCTTGCCATTACATATGGATACCAGCGATTTGATACCGTAACAATGATTATAACGGTTGTCATACTAATTATAATGGTTCAAGGTCTGCAATCATTAGGAAATACCTTATCTAAAAAAATACGTAGAAGATAACTTAGGAGGAAAAACATCATGAAAAAAATAGTACTATCGATTGTTTTATTAACATTATCAGTATTTATAGCAGCATGCTCAGGTGGAGAAGGAGAAACAGTTAAAGTTGGAATTAGTGGTACAGATACCCGGCAATGGGATTATGTAGCTGAGAAAGCAGCAGAAGAAGGAATTAATATTGAAATTGTTTCTTTTAACGACTATGTACAGCCAAATACAGCATTAGCAGATGGTGAATTAGATGCAAATGCATTCCAAACGGTCGCTTACTTTGATCAATTTATCGTAGAACATGAACTGGATTTGGTGCCTATTGCTACAACTGTTTTAGCACCAATGGGAATGTTTTCAGATAAATATACCGATGTCAATGACATTCCAGATGGCGAGAAAATTGCTGTGCCAAATGACGTTTCCAATCAAGGAAGAGCACTTCTTTTACTGCAGGATGCTGGACTAATTGAACTAGTAGAAGATTATGATGGTCTTGGATCAATTGAGGAAAGTATTGTTGGCAATCCGAAAAACATTGAGCTTGTTCCAATGGCTCCCGCTCAAACACCAAGAGCTCTGGAAGATGTTGCGGCTTCTGTAATTAACAACGGAATTGCCAATGACGCTGGTCTTAATCCAATTCATGATTCCATATTCCATGAAGATGAAACAGCTATTGACTATCTTAATATCATTGCAGTAAATGAAGAAGACAAAGACAATGAAACATTGCAAAGAATTGCAGAATTATATCAAGAAGAAGATACGGCTGAATTTATTGAACAAGAATATGGTGGAACCTTATTGCCTACATTTGTTCCATTAGAAAACATTGGCTGGTAATAAGCTGGATACCAGCGCGTATTAAAAAATAGAGAGGGACATGTTTTCCCTCTCTACAGCTATAGCAGAAATATAAAAATGGTTGACCTTTTATTTCAGGTCAACCATTTTTTGTTGTTTCTAAAAGATAGAGACTGCAGTTACTCGTCCCACCGAAAAGATTTCTGATTTTGGCGCAAAAGATATAAAGTCTGACGTGAGTTAGTACATGAGTAAGAAGCGCTCTCATATCGCTGCGGAAATATACTATGCTTTCCGCGGGCAGTTGGTGAGGTCGGGCCAACAGGACGTTGGTCACGAAGGCGTTGCCACAGGACGTGGCGTTCTTAGCCTTTGATCGTTTGTCGTGTCTTTAGGGGTCTCACCGATGCCTCTTTTCCCACAGGACAAGGAAGGCTTCGGCAGCGTTACATCGCACGCAGAAAAAGTGCTTTTCTCTTTCAAGGAAGTGGTTTTTCCTAGGAGGCTGAGGCGTTGCCTCCCGGAAAGCGATTGCCCGGAGCGGAAATCAACTGGGCACTATCTTACGTCGCACTTTATATCAAAAACGAAATTTAAATACAACCATACTTATACAAAGAGCTCATTTCTTTAACAGATCCATAATTTGGCTATAGATTGCTTCGGCTTCTTTTGTCGTGATAGCCCGGTTTAAGCTTTTTCTTAATTCTTTATATTTCTTTTTTTCTTCTGACGTTAATTCCGAGATAGTGCGTTTTAATTCTTCAGTAATAGCATCCATCTATTCTTCTCCCCCTTTAGATGAATTTTCTTGTTCTAATTTATCCAATTCTTTGTTATATTCATTGATCCTGGCAGCAACATACGTGTTTGCCAGTTTTTCCAGATAACTTCCACCGCTTATTCCTGCGAAAATAGAATAAAGGATAATGGTCCATATGGTTGGTTCTGAAGTGGAAATGGCAATGATGCAGGATATGAATCCCGCCCCACCACCTAATATCAGCTCTCTCCAAGAACCAGGGGATAATCTAGTTCTATTATCTTTGTCTTTAAATTCATAAGGAGAAATGAAACCTTCATCTGAAAGAAGTATATTAAAATAACCGCCTGTAATCCCTAGAATAATGGACAGGCATACCCATAGAAATTCCTCCAATGTTAAACACCTTTCGTAATCAAATTATGGGGGTGTCAGTTAACTAAAACACAGTATCTCATTTCAGGTAATCATAGTGTTACAGGAGAAGCCCATCTATGGTAGGAAAAGATATTTATTACGTGATTGACTGGATGTAAGACCCCTACTTCAACAATGATAAGTAGGGGATTGCAGCCAGTAAACTCCTGATTCGTTCATTTAACAATCAGTGGGAGATAAAAAACGACTGATTGAAAACTCACTTTATGTCCTGATATTTAATGGATTAGACATTTTCATTGTATGCTGTTTATGTATTCTTTGTTCATTTGTCCAACAAAATAGGGAAGAGACCCGACTCATTAGAGGAAGGTAAGATGCTGCTTACCACAATCATTCAACTAAGGCTTGAAAGTTTTTTTTCTTGTTAGAATCGCTTTAGCTTTTTCATAATGGGCTTTTGCTTCTTCAGGTGATAAAGCTTTATTTAGTGCATTCCTGTGTTTTCTATACTCCTTCAATTCTTCTGGACTAAGATTTTTAATTAAAGAATTCTCATCCACAATGGCACCTCCTTTTATTTATTTAAGAATAATCAGTTATTTGTAAATACTTTATGATTGAAATCAGACTATAATAACAAAAGCTATAAAACTTGTTGAGAAAAAATACCCAGATTATATAAAAATACCCGGGATATCTCAAAAATTGGATACCCGAGTCGTTTAAAGTCAACAAAAGGGGGAGTAAAATGTACAGAACTTCCAGATTATCGGTTTTTTAATCCTGTGCGCAATATTTTGGTATCTACGCCAACATCTACGTCTAAATCTTTATAAACCTCTTTCCAGTTTTCAGATGTATGAACATGCTTGTCCCAATAATCCGGAAATTCCCCTCTAACATATTCACCGAATCCAAAAATATCTGATTTTGCTTCTTGGGTTTGTTCGATAAGTTTGATATATTCATCCTTTAAATATTGGTTAATTTTTTCTTCTATTTCTTTAATGATTTTGGAGTCATCCAAGTTCACATTTTTAGCTGTTTTTTCCCGAATTTCTGCTTCAATTTGTACATCTATCTGAACAGATGGTTTTCCATTCTCCATTTGGAAACGATATTTCGTTTCTCTGTTAATGGATTTAACTAGAATTCCCTTATTTTCCTTCCAGTTAATAAGGGCATTTGAACCACCTGGATTATGTTCCGTTAATCCATTATAGAGAGCGATTTGATATGGGGCAGTACGACCAGCCATTTTGCTCCCATTAAAGTAAGCAATCCCTTCAATTTTAATATGCTGGCCCTTTTCGACGGTAATGTAGGGCATCAATCCATCTCTTCCTTTATCTGATTCGGCAATCCAAAAGATCCCGAGGTTATGTTCGGGGAATTTCCCCAAACCAACCGCTTCTTTAAAAACGGTGGATAGATACATCGACGGTACCCGTTCCATTTCGGGAGCGGCCTCCATCGTCTGGGCAGCATCATCTCCATTTACTGCAATCCATGCGGTTCTTCTAACATCCGGTACACGTCTTAAATATTCCATAATATCATGGATCCCTTTTTGAGCTACGTCTTCAGAAATAATGATTACTTTTAAATGTCCTAAAAAGATTTGATGGGCAAGCTTTTGCTGTAAATTTTCCATCGCATCCCCCATGGTATGTCCAACTGCTTCCACGACCCAAACCGATTCTGTTGGAGTTCCTTCATTTCCGCCCGTAGGATTTAAAGGAACTTTCCCAGGTATGGCTAGTTGTGCAGTGACTTTAATCATTCCAATTTCCGAAGTAGGGGTATTTAAACTATCAGGATGATTAGGAGAACTATCTTCCTCTTCTTCAGCAATGTCGATAGCAAGCCCAAGAACAGTTGACAGATCCTCTATTTCGTGTCTGTCCCAGCAGCCGCCAAGGAAGAGGGGGATTAGGATGCTGACAATGACACGTACTATCAATTACTTTCGCCCCTTTTTTTTCGTAATAACGAGATAATGAGAAGGAGGAAAGGGTAAAGAATCGTTAAGATAATGCCACTTTTTCCTACCCATTCTCCAATTTCATACAGTTGTTGAATATTTTGTGGAAATAAAGCTACGGTAATAACAAGAGGTAATAGAATGAACGTAAATGGCAATTGACTGTCAAAGCCAAAAAATTTTGCCCCTGTATAGGTAACAAGCAAATAACCAGACAGCAACGTGGTAAAAGCAGAAAATATCCATACAATGATAAAAACAAGGTCCAGCCTTTCCAGCATCTCGGCAGGGAATTGAATCATTCTTGCCAGCACAAACATTGGCCATAAGGACTTTCCTATTTCCTGTGACCCAAAGACTGCCATCGTTATACCGACGGCAAATAATATAGTCGTACCAGATACAGTAACCCCCAATACACTTCCAATAACCGCTCGTTTCGCCGACTGCATAAATGGAACGAGGATGGTTAAAATGAATATTCCGATTTGGATAAATGGTAAGCCTGTTACGGTCAGTGTTCCTTCTATAAAATTAGAGAACTCCGCATTATTACCAAGAAAGGGTTTAAGATGAACAATTTCCATTTTGGTAAGAGACAGCAAAATCATGAGAAAAATAGGAAGTATAATAAAAGGAAAATAATAATATTGAATATGGCTAAACGTGGTTATACTATTACGACAGGTTATTGCTATGACAATCATCATGGACGTAATTGTAATAAAAAGGGGAGTTTTATTAAGCAAAGAATGATTCATCACTTCCCCGAACTCTCTTAACACTAAACCAACGATGAGGATAAAATAAATGATTATTAGGATACCTATGAGCTTGCTTAATGGTTTTCCGATGATATCAGCACTGTATTCAATGATTGTCTGATTAGGGAAACGTGCACCAAGATAGGCGGTAATCAACACACCTATAAAAGCAATGAAGAGCCCACATAGCGTAACGAGAAACCCACCTGTATTCACTTTTTCACTGGCAATTCGTGGAAGGGATAAGACACTGACACCTATCGTCGTGTTAGAAATAATCGCCATAATTTGAGCTGCTGTTATTTGTTTCGGAAAATTCATTTTCATTCCCCTTCCTGTTGTTTACGTTTGGCTTGTTGTAAGGGATTGTTTTTTTCTAATTGCTTTGTTTTGATCCGCTTTTTCTTAATGGGTAATAATGATTCAGGGCGATCTTTCATCGCATTCAATGGTGCACGCAATATGGAATCTTTTAATTCCCCAAAATTCATCGGTGTTACTGGTGTCATATATGGAACACCAAAAGATTTTAATGAGATTAAGTGGTTATTAATGAGTAATACACCTAACACAAACCCATAAAATCCAAGAATGCCGGTTAATAATAAAAGCGGAAAACGGACCATCCGAAAACCAATGGCCATATCATAAGCAGGAGTAGCAAACGAACAGATAGATGTCAGCGCAATAACAACAACGGTAATCGGACTGACAAATCCCGCTGCAACAGCTGCTTCACCAATAACTAAGACCCCGACAATGGATAATGCACTTCCAATCTGCTTTGGCATTCGAATGGTTGCTTCACGCAAAATTTCCATCGCGGCTTCCATAAAAAGAACTTCAACTACAGTTGGAAATGGGACACTGGAACGTCCGCTCGTAACTGCAACGGCAAATGCAGTCGGTATCAGTTCCGGGTGAAAGGATATTAAAGCAACATATAAAGACGGCATTAATACGGAAAATAATAATGCCAATAAACGCACCCAGCGGATTAAAGTAGCCATAATGAACCGCATATTGTAATCTTCAGGAGTTTGATAAAATTGATTAAAGGTAGCAGGGACGATTAATGCAGCTGGTGAGCCATCAACTAAAATAGCGACTCTTCCTTCCAACAAGTTGCCAGCGACAACTTCTGGACGTTCTGTGTTTTGCACTTGTGGAAATGGAGAACGAGGATTATCCTCGATAAATTGTTCAACATAGCCAGAATCTAAAATACGATCTACTTGAATCTGGTTTAATCGCCTTTCCACTTCCTTAATTAATTTTTTGTTTGTAATTCCCTCTATGTAGCTGAGTACAATTTTAGATTTTGTTAATTCTCCGATTTGGAAGCTTTGTAAACGAAGTTCGGGGACAGGTAATCGTTTGCGCAATAAGGCTATATTGGATGGGAGCGACTCAATAAGACCTTCCCTTGGCCCACGAATGACTTGTTCTTTTTCTGGTTCAGTAATACCCCTCTTATCGATTTTTGCTGTTTCCAATAGGAAGGCTTCTTTGATTCCATCCACGATAACTGCCGTTTTCCCCCGAAGAATTCCTTCTATGATATTGGCTAAGCTTTCTTCTTTTTCTACTTCGGTATAGTAAAGAGCCTTATTTAAAATGCTTCGTTTGAATGATTCCTCATCCTTCTCAATTGTTCGGTTATCGATGTCTTCGTTCTCACTTTTATTCTGATGAGTGGATAGGTTCATTAACGGCTTAGCGATGTCCTGGTTAATGACATCCTTATCTACCATACTATTTAAATAAATAATAACCGCAGGAATTTCCCCGTATATGGTTAGATTCCGAACAGTAAAATCACTATCGCTTTTAAAAATTTCCTCCAATTTACCAACGGTTTTCTTAAGTCCATTTTCGGTCTTCACATTTCTGTTTTTATCTAAAATCAAACTGCTCAGTTCTGGATTTCTTCTGCGCTTTTTCAATGCATATACCTTCCTTTTAAATTGTCTTGCCACCATTTAGGTATTTTTTCTAAAGGCTTGCGGAATATGCTGGATAAAGAATAACTTAATCAATTTGTAAAATGTATGAAATATAGTTAGGGGTGATTTCGATTTGAACGAAAAGAAATGGTTCAGTTAGGAAGAAAGGAGAGACAATCTGCTCACGCTCTATCTATGGATTTCCGAATGATCTCTACCAAGGGTTCCCGGGAGAAATACTATATTTCCGAGAATCGCCGATATAACGGGGAACTGCTGATCTGTCTTGTAGAATAGTTGATTTTTAGGGAAGCAATGAATAGAAACGTATTAAAATAGACCAAATCACCGAGGGACTTTGGTCTATTATTTTCTGTTAGGAAAGTATAAACTTGAGCAGCGTCTAAAGCTGTTTTAAATTTTTACGTTTAAAATATAAGAAAGCCTAACCTAATCGCGCGAGATATTCCAGTCCTCGAGCGACCGATAATTTCAGATTAACTCCCGATAAGCCAGCAGATAAAAATTTTTACTTTATCACGTGATTAACTGGCTGTAAGACCCTTAACGAGAAGAATTCGAGATGACTCTAGAATTATAACTGGAGGACGGGCAGCCAGTAAACTCCTGATTCGTTCAGAGGCCTTTAAATCATTCTTTAGGGCTAACAATCAGTGGGGGATGAAACCCCCCCACTGATTGAAGATTCATTTTATTTTTTGATACAATTTCTGATTCCCGCTAATTACATTATAACTGTCTGCACGATCTGTATAGGAAATGGTTTCTTTGTCACCAAGTCCAAGAATGCCAAACATTCTTAAGCTTTCATAAAAGAGTTCCTGAACTTTTTTTTGTAAATCCTTATTAAAATAAATAAGAACATTTCTGCATAAAATGACATGAAATTCATTAAATGATCGGTCAGTCACAAGGTTATGCTGGGCAAAAACTATATTTTTGGTGAGAAAGGGATGAAACTGAACCCCATTATTGGTAGCTGTATAGTACTCCGAAAAGGCAAGCTTTCCCCCCGCTTGAATGTAGTTATTCGTATACTTTTTCATGTGTTCTAACGGGAAGTACCCCTTTTTTGCTATTTTAAGCACATGCGTATTGATGTCTGTTGCATAAATCTTGGTTCGATCATATAACCCTTCCTCTTGAAGTAAGATGGCCATGGAATAAACTTCTTCCCCTGTTGCACAGCCTGCATGCCAAATTCGAATCGAAGGATAGGTTCGTAATAAAGGGATAACCTTTTCACGGAAGTGCAGGAAGAACATCGGGTCACGAAACATTTCCGTAACATTAATCGAAAAGTCAGCAATAAGCCTTTGCATGCATGCGGAATTATGCAGTACTTTATCCAGCAGTGCCAGAATGCTAGGCAGCTTTTCTGCGTGAGCCCGATGCCATATTCTTCTCCTAATCGACTGATAAGCATAATCTCTGTAATCGTACCCGTACCATTCATAAATGGCACGTAAAAACAGCTCAATTTCCAGTTTCTCTAAATCTTCGTAGGAAGATTTCATGCTATTTGTCGTATGATTCATATCGTTTATCCCATCTTTATCGATCTTTTTAAACATTTTGATCTTCAAATAACCAGACGTTAATTAGCGAAATAAGTTGATCTGGATCAATTGGTTTTACAATATAATCTGATGCTCCTGCTTCCAGGCTTCTTTCGCGATCTTCATTCATTGCTTTTGCGGTGACGGCTATAATTGGCAGATCTTTATAGCTAGGCATATTACGTATTTTAATTATTGCTTCATTTCCATCCATTTCTGGCATCATAATATCCATTAAAATTAAATCAATGGCTGTATCCATTTTTAGAATATCGAGAGCTTCTAAGCCATTTTCAGCAAAGATAACTTCCATGCCGGATAATTCGAGAATACTTGATAATGCATAGACATTCCGGACATCATCATCAACAAGAAGAATTCTTTTTCCTGAAAGTCCAGAATCGGCCGGATTTTGCTCGGTATCCAGTATTTCCAGGTTTAAAGGTTCCGGGCTGTCCTGATATAAATATAACTCGAGCTCCTCTTTGAGTCTTCGAGGTGATTGCTCATCTTTAATGATGATGGTCTGTGCATACTTATTTAGATATAGCTCTTCTTTTGACGTCAAGTCGCGTCCGGTGTACACAAAGATTTTCAGATTTCTATTAGCGTTATTTTCCATAATCTTTTCGAGCAATTGGAAGCCGGATGTATCTGTTAGGCCCAGATCTAATATGATACAGTCAAAGGAATCACGTTTTAATTCTTCCAATGCCTCTGAACCGGACGATACGGCTTTCATGATGATATCCATATCACCAATGAGCTCCATCATACTATTTCGCTGAATTTTATCATCATCCACGATTAATAATCGCTTAATATGCCCGTTATCTTCTTCAGGAGCAGGTGTCTCTTCTTCCTTCACTGTTTTCGTTAAAGGTTCTTTTGGTACAGAATCTATCTCTTCCACCGATGCAGCAGCTTCTTCAGTTAGTTTCGGAGATGCTGGCTGATAATCCTCATCATAATCACCAATATAAAAGATGAATGTGCTACCTTGCCCTTCTTCACTCTCTACAGTGATGCTGCCGCCTAACAGAGAAGCGATTTCTTTGCTGATGGATAGACCGAGTCCGGTACCGCCGAATTTGCGGCTGGTTGTACCATCTGCTTGTTGAAAGGCTTCAAAAATGAGTTCCTGGTTTTCTTTTGAGATGCCCGTTCCGGTATCATGGACAGTAAAAACAAACATCGGTTGTTGACCAGAGGACTGATCATATCCAATCCTTAAAGCGACATTACCTTTCTTGGTAAATTTAAAGGCATTTCCAAGAAGGTTTTTAAGTACCTGCTGTATTTTAACTTCATCTGAATAAATAGAAGTTGGTACATCCGAATTAACCGTAATATCAAAGTCTAATTTCTTATCATTTGCCACGGGTCGAAAATGGCTTTCCACATATTCGGCTAAATTAGTTATCGACACCGAGCCAGGATGAACATCCATCTTCCCTGATTCAATTTTAGAAAGGTCTAATATATCATTGATAAGAACTAATAAATCTTTTCCGGAAGAATGAATCGTTTTCGCATATTCCACTTGTTTTTCAGATAGCTTTCCATCCATATTATCAGATAACAAGCTGGACAAAATCAACATACTATTTAATGGAGTTCGAAGTTCATGGGACATATTTGCAAGAAATTCGGATTTGTATCTTGAACTTAGTGCAAGTTGCTTGGCTCTTTCTTCCAATTCCACCTTCGTTTGTTCCAGTTCATTATTCTTTTGCTCGTACTTTTGATTTTGTTCTCTTAAGGTATTTGCCTTTTCTTCCAGTTCAGCATTGGTTTGTTCGAGTTCTTCCTGCTGAGCTTGAAGCTTCTCTTCTGATTGTCGCAATGCTATTGTCTGTTGCTCCAGTTCCTCATTAGTCGTTCGAAGTTCATCCTGCTGGGTTTGTAATTCTTCGGACTGTGCCTGAACTTCTTCTGTTAAGGCTTGGGATTCTTCTAAAGCTTTTGCTAATCTGATTCGACTATTAATACTTTCCAGCATAATTCCCATGTCTTCAATAACTTCCTCCAGAAAGTCCTGTTCCATTTCAGAAAAGACCTTAAAGGATGCAATCTCCAGTACGGCTATGACATCCCCTTCGAACAAAATAGGGAGGACATAAATAGTTAATGGAGGAGCCTCGCCCAAGCCTGATTGAACAGTAATATAGTCTGATGGAACATTGGATAAAATAATTGGCGTTTTTTCAAGTACGGCTTGGCCGATTATCCCTTCCCCTGGATGTAGCTCATTCGTGACATGTTTTCTTTCCTTAAATGCATAGGAAGCACGTAGTTTAAATACGGTATCTTCGTCAGACCCAACTTCTTCTTTCATATAAAACACGGCATGACTTCCTCCAACTAAAGGAACAACCTTGGAAAGAAATGTTTCGGCTAGGGATTTAATGGACTTCAGGCCACTAAGACTCGTAGTAACCTCTGCTAAATTCGTTTTTGTCCATATGATATCTTTTTCCCGCTCTCTTTGTTCGGAAACAGAGGCGGTCATTCGATTAAAGGATTTCGCAACTTCATCTATTTCATCATTGTCAATGACTTCTACCTTTTTACTCAAATCTTCCTCGCCAGCAGCGATTCTACTCATGATGCTGGAAACCTTATTTAATCTGGACGTTAGTGACCATACAGCTCTAAATAAAACAATCATAATTAAAAAGATTGCGGCTGCTAATATGACAAACTCGATGACAATATCCCTATTAAAATCGGATTTAACAGTTTGTAGAGAGGTATGCATATTTTCTTCAAAAGTAGAGGAAATTTCAGAGACTAGATCGAAAAATTCCTCATGCAGGTCATTAGAATATTCATCCATTAAAACAGTAGCTTCTTCCCGATTTCCATTAGTAGCGTGTGTAATCAGTTGATTTTTATAATCGTTAAATTCCTGGTTCACCTCGGTTAGTTCTCGAACTAGAGCCTGTTGATTTTCGGTGTAGGCAAGGGATTCCAATGAAGCAATATTTTCTGTTATCCGGTTACTGGTCGTTTGGATATTGCTTATTTCCTCTTGCAGGGACGCATCATCCTGGAAGATTAGCAGATTTCTCAGGCCAATTGCTTCATTTTTTAAATCCCGATGTATGGATTCGACCATGATAGAAAGGTCATAGTTTACTTCTAGTGAATCGCTCATTTCATTAAAATTCGCCACTTGAAACCTTCCAGTACCAATTAGAAGAATCAGAAGGATAGGCAAAGTACTGAGTGCCAAGAGCAATTTTGTTTTTATTTTCAACGTGTTTCATCCCTTCTAATGAGGAAGATATTATGAAGGTGTTCTCCTGTTTTTAATTGGAGATATCCCCCTCGTTAATACAAATTTGATAGACCATTGCCATTGCTTGTGCACGATCATTCACATCAAGTTTTTGGAAAATCTTGGATATATGATTTTTAACCGTATGTTCACTAATAAATAGCTTTTCGGAAATTTCCTTATTACTTAAGCCGGCTAAAATCAATTCAAACACTTCCAATTCTCTGGATGTAGTTTGATAGATTTCCTTTATTTGTTCCAAAGCATTTTCGATGACATTTTGTTTCGTTACCTCTTCTGGAATTGTAGCAGATACTTCGGCAAGGACGGGACCTTGTTTTTCCGTATGAAGGAATAGGGATGGGTCACCTTGTAAAATGGCTTCTGTAAAATGATCTAACGGAACAGGTGGACTGAATAAATATCCCTGAACTTCCTCACAGTCCTGACCTTTTAAGAAAGCCAATTGTTCCTCGGTTTCAACCCCTTCAGCGATAACGTTCAGATTCAATGATTTTGCCAGAGAAATAATGGTGGTAATAATCGAGCGGTTTTCATTGGTTTTATCTGATATTCCTTTAACAAACGACTGGTCGATTTTCAACGTATTTAAAGGCAGCCTTCCTAAATAATGTAAAGAAGAATAGCCCGTTCCAAAATCATCAATGCTAATGGAAATGCCCATATCGCGTAACTTTTGTAAGGTTTTCGTTGTCAATTCTTCATTTTTTAGCAGTACTGTTTCCGTTAACTCAATTTCCAGCAGATTTGGATCTACACCCGTTTCTTGAAGAAGTTGTTCGATGTTATCGATTAAATTCGTTTGCAAAAATTGCCTTGCTGAAAAATTAACGGCGATTTGAATAGGTGCTATCCCAGATTCTTGCCATGTCCGAATTTGTTCACAAACGGTTCTCAATACCCACTCACCAATTTTAATAATTTGTCCCGTTTCTTCTGCTAAGGGGATAAATTCCATCGGCCTGACCATTCCCCAGTTTGGATGATTCCAGCGAATTAAAGCTTCCGCACTAACTACTTTTTGTGATTCCAAGTTTACTCGAGGCTGATAAAAAAGTTCGAATTCTTTATTCTCTATGGCTCTGCGCAAATCATTTTGCATGATAAAGGAACGATAGGATTGCATATTCATCCCCGAATGGAAGACATTGTAGTTGTTCTTGCCTTGCTCCTTTGCACGGTAAAGGGCGGTGTCTGCGTTTTTCAACAGTTCAATGGCATGATCGCCATCATATGGGAACATGCTTAAGCCAATGCTCGTTGTCAGATACAGTTCATATTTATCAATAAGCATTGGTTTTTGAAAGGCCTCTATAATGCGTTCGGCAACCTCCAATGAACCTTCTCGATCTGTATTCGGTAAAAGAACACTAAATTCATCCCCGCTGATTCTTGCAACAAAATCACCTTCCCTTACGTTGGTATGAAGGCGTTTGGAAACTTCGCGAAGCACACAGTCACCCATCATGTGGCCAAGTGAATCGTTAATATATTTAAAGCGATCCATGTCTAAAAACATGACACCAAAGGTTTCATTGAACTGTTTTGCATGTCTTAAAATTTCAGTGAGGTTGACATTTAAGGATCTCCTATTTGGTAAATCGGTTAGAAAGTCATGATATGCCATGTGTTTCACTAATTCTTCATTTTTCTTTTGTTTGGTAATATCACGTATTGTGCAAGCAATAAGATGCTCATCATCTACAACCTTCAAGCCAATTTGAATTTCAGCTAAGAAGGACGTTCCATTCCTTCGTGTTACATCGAGTTCTTTTTGTTTCTCTATCCCGCTTAAACTGCCGATATGCTTAATAGTAGATACTAGTTTCGCAATAAATCGTTTCGAATCCTCGTATGTAAATAAGATGGAAATATTTTTTCCGATAAGGTCAGATTCATCATAATGAAACATCTGTTTAACAGATGGGTTAATTTTTAAAATGATGCCATCTTTATCAAGAATGAGCATCGAATCAATGGAAGTTTCATTGATAACATTAGCCAGTTCTTCAGATAAACGTAACTTTCCGGCCGTTTCAGTTAGCTGAGTATTGGTTTTTTCCAGCTGGCTGGTTTTCTCTTTTAATTCTTCTGCCTGATAGATAAGTTGCTGTTTCATTTTATAAATTTCAACAAAGCCTTCTACTTTTGCTTTTAAAATGAGTGGATCCACCGGTTTTAATATATAATCTATCGCACCAACAGAATACCCCATAAAGATATGCTCGGATTCCATGTTGTTCGCTGTAATAAACAAGATAGGAATATCCTTTGTTTTTTCACGAGCCTTTATGATTTTAGCGGTGCTGAAACCATCCATTCCAGGCATTTGGACATCCAATAAAATCAGTGCTACTTTATGTTTTAATAAATATTTAAGGGCTTCCTCACCAGAGGAAGCCTTAATTAAATGGTACTCATCCTTTTCAATGATGGCTTCAATGGATAATAGATTTTCAGGTCGATCATCAACTAGAAGTATATTTATTTTTTCATCCTTATGCATTCTGATTTACCTCTTTCCTAAGGAGAAATTTTTAATATACATATAGAGTATCATAATCATGGGAAAATGGGTCTATTATTTTTCAGAATTTAATTCAAATTTAATCCATTTTTTGCCATAGGGAAAAGGGGCATGCTAATCATCAGGTTTCTCGCCGTGAATTGGGTGATTCTACCTCATTTCGAATTTTTTTCTTGTTTAAGTAAATAAATCGGTCTTCGTTCAGAATATTGCTATTTGGAACAAAGGGACTGCGGCGTATTTGAACGGAAAGCTGATTTAGAATCTTGATTAACTGATCTCTTTCCTTATTATCCATATTAAATTCGATTCCATATTCAAAGGATCCTTTGATTTCTTCTTTCCAGACTACTTTTCCAATCACAACTATATTTTCATCCAATATAGTTATTTTAAATTGGTAGGTGATATCAAATTGAACGGGCAATTGAATATTCGAAAGAAAACGTAAGCCCCCTGGGCCAATATCTTCTATTAATACTTCGGTTGTTCCAACATTTACTTTTTTCTCTTGCAAGGCAATTAATGTCATATTGGCACGAATTGGAAATGTTAATGGAATTCTAAAATACTTTCTCCGATTCGGCGTTTTGTTAGAACCATCATGCTGTTCGATTTTTAAAATCATCCTTTTTAGAAGCTCTTGAAATTGATGAACTGGAACGGGCTTGCTAAATATATATCCTTGAATTTCGTGACATTCCTGTTGTTTGAGGAATGCTAACTGGCTAATGGTTTCCACCCCTTCAGCAACTACATCTATATTTAAACCTTTTGACATATAGATAATCGATTTAATAATGACTTCCATTTTTTCGGATTTTGTAATCTGTTTAATGAAAGAACGGTCGATTTTAACAAGATCAATCGGAAACTGATAAAGATAGGAAAGGGATGAATAACCTGTCCCAAAGTCATCTAATGCAATTTTGATTCCTAATTCTCTTAAATATTCAAAGGCACTCGTTATCGATTGCTTGTACTGAATTAAAGTTGTTTCCGTTATCTCAAATTGAATGAGAGTTGGGTCTGTGTTTGTCTCCTGTAATATTGCATTGATTGTTTCTTTCCAATCACTTTTCATAAATCGCTGTGCCGAAACGTTAATGGAAATCGGAACAACGGAGAGATTCTCTTTTTCCCATTCTTTTAAATAGAGACATGTCTGCTGAAGTACCCAATCGGCAATATCATTTACAAAACCGGTTTCTTCTGAAAGTGGTATAAATTCTGCCGGTGATACGAGTCCCCAAATCGGATGCTCCCAACGAATAAGCGCTTCAGCACTGACGATCTTTCCTGTTGTGTCTACACGGGGCTGGTAATAAATCCGTAATTGGTTGTTATCAATGGATTTCCTCAAGTCTTTTTCCAGGTGATATTGTTTATATGAATCGATATTTAAGGAAGTGGAATAAATTTGAAACGTATTTTTTCCGTTATTTTTGGCACGACTTAGGGCAATATCTGTATTTTTCATCAACTCCTCGGCTGAGTGTCCATTATCCGGATAGGAACTAATTCCGACGCTTGCCGTCACGTATAATTCAAATCCATCTATCAGAAATGGCTTGGAAAGAGCATGTTTAATCGATTTTGCTATAGTAATTGGAAAATCATTTTCCTTATAATCCCAAAGCAATATGCCAAATTCATCGCCATCCGTCTTTGCTAAAAGTGAAGATGCATTTAATAAACCGTTAATTCGCTGACTAATTTCCTGCAATAATTTATCACCGATTACTTGACCAATGGAGTTATTAATGTTTCGAAATCGATCCAAATCCAAATACATGATAGAAAACATTTCGTCTTTTTGCTTGGAACGTTCAATAAGGGAAACGAGTTTTTCATCAAAAAAGGTTCGATTTGGAAGATCGGTTAAGGAGTCATGAAAGGCCAGATGTTTGATTTTTTCTTCATACTCCTTCTGGTTACTAATATCTGTGATAATTCCATCAAGTCTCGTAAGATTTCCGTCGTCATCATAAACTGGTAACATTTGATTTTGTATCCAGATGATTTTTCCGGTTTCGTGAATGATGCGATAACGGTATAAAAGCGTTTCACCACTGTACATTTTTTTTAATTGTTCTTTGTATAACTCTTTGTCACTTGGATGAACAATCGATTCCCATATTATCTCGTTCTTCATACCTTCCCGATTATACCCGGTAATTGCTTCAATCCCTTTGGATATCCAAATATGAAAAGTGTCCAAGTCTTGTGTCCAAATACCTGCTTGTAAATTATTCGCTAGATTTTTTAATTTACTTTCACTTTGATGAAGTTCTTCTTCCATATGCTTTTGATTAGAAATATCCTGAAAAACTCCAACAAATCGGACCGGTTTTCCTTTTTTATCCAGGATAATTTCCCCACTTACATCGGCATAAATGGAAGTTCCATCTTTCCTGATAATCTGTGTTTCATAGTGAAAGTTCTTTTTCGCTTTAATGGATTGTAATAGCTGATTACGATATTCCTCACGATAATCTGGATGAAAGGATTCTAGAAATCTTTCAAATGTCAGTTTGGTGGATGTACTTGATGTCATCTGAAATAGATCAACCAACTGATCAGATACATAGAGTTGATTCTTTGCAATGTTGTAATCCCAAACTCCCATCTTTCCGGCTTTTTGTACAAGTTCAAGATTATTTTCCATAGTTTTTACCTTATCCGCTAATAACGTGTCGTCCTCCAAGTCAGAAGACATATCCGGATTCTGGTTGTTTCTGTTAAGAAAGGAAAAGAAATTTTTCATTACAATACCCCTTTTTGTTATTTCATAAAAAAAACCGTATATTTATCCTAGTTCATATTGTGAAGCAAGAAAGGTTAAACGGCTATCACCCGGTTTTCTTATTTTTGAAGTGGTACATAGGAATGATAAGTAGGAAGGTATTCCTATAAAATTATTACTTAATCAGAAAATGATACTTGCAATAGAGTACGATTCATTGATTGTGCTAGAATAAGGTTAGAATGAAGTGGGATAGGGGTAATTATAATGGAAGCTTCGGCACTGTATAAAAAGAAATATCATATTGATTTGCGTGATGTGGATTTTACTAAAAAGTTGAAACTAAGTACGTTATTTAGCTACTTCCAGGATATAGCCAGTTTAGCCTCCGAAAACTTGGGTGTCGGTATTGATACATTAGAGAAGAAGCATGGTGTTGCTTGGGTGTTAATGCGCATCCGTGTGGATATAGAACGTCTGCCTAGGTGGGATGAGGAAGTAACGATTGAAACCTGGCCACTGGAACCCGGAAAATTAGAATTTGACAGAGACTATATCGTTCGTGATGGGAATGAGAAACGGATTTTAAGTGCTGTTTCATCATGGGTGATTATGGATTTGAAAGAAAGAAAACTAAAAAGAACGAAATCTCTTCCTTTCACGTTTCCTGCACCAATAGAAGAGAGAGCAATTGATGGGAAGTTAGATAAAATTAAACACTCAGGACCATTAGAAATTGTATACTCGAAAGTTATTGGCTATAGTGATGTGGATTTCAATGGACACCTGAATAATTCCAAATACGTCGATTATATTATGGATTGTTTCCCACTGGAAGACCATAAAAAATTTGCAACTAAATCCATTGAGGTAAACTTTATCCATGAGGCATTGCCAGGGGATACGATTATTCTTCAGAAGGATACGTCCTCTTTAGGAATGAACAAAGTTTATGTCGAAGGGGTAAATGAAAAAGATAGTAATCCTGTTTTTAAGGCGCAGGTGGAAGTGGGGGAGAGATAGAAAAGGAAGTAGGGCATGTGTTGTGTTCCTGCTTAAAATGCAGGCTATTCTTTTTTGCTCCTTATAAGGAATACATAAAATTTTAGCCAAGAAGAGGCTTCCCAATATTGCTGAATAGTTAACTTTCATAGGTACTTAGAAAATCATCTGTACATACCAGCAACAACAGGTATTTTTCTTAAAGGAATATATGAATAGATAGCGGAGTCAGAATGGATAAATCACATCCTATTGGTATGATTACAAAGAAAAAATAAAAAGGGATGATTGGCGAATAATTTTTACAATGATATGGGTAATATGGTATGTGGACCTTTATTATCTAACAAGCAGTTTAGTTTAATCCTGTTTATTTTTTGGTTTCTGTGACTCTCTTGTACGTTTATTACGGGATAACTGGCTAGAAGCCCCTCACTGATTGAAGATTCACTTTATACGATTAACTTTTTTCAGTTCATGCTTATTATCATTTGAAACTTATAAAGACATAAAAATATAAAAAATACATGAGCGCATACTTATATTTGAAACTATCGAAGAAAATTAACAATAAAGGAGGGACATATATGAAAAAACAATGGTGGAAAGAAGCGGTTGCATACCAAATCTACCCACGTAGTTTTATGGATTCCAATGGAGATGGTATTGGAGATATTCAAGGCATTATTTCCAAGTTGGATTATATAAAGGATCTTGGGATAGATGTCATTTGGATATGTCCGATTTACCAATCCCCAAATGCTGATAATGGCTATGATATCAGTGATTATCAGGATATTATGGATGAATTTGGTACGATGGAGGATTTTGACCAGCTGCTGAATGAAGTTCATCGTCGCGATATGAAACTAATTATGGACTTGGTTCTTAATCATACGTCAGATGAGCATCCGTGGTTCATTGAATCGAGAAAATCGAAGGACAATCCATATCGTGATTACTATATATGGCGTCCTGGTAAAAATGGAAAGGTACCAAATAACTGGGAATCGATTTTTGGCGGCTCTGTCTGGGAATATGATGAGAATACTGATGAATATTACATGCATTTATTTTCAAGAAAACAGCCGGATCTGAATTGGGAAAATCCAAATGTGAGAAAAGATCTATACCAGATGGTGAACTGGTGGTTGGACAAAGGAATTGATGGTTTCCGTGTAGACGCCATTTCCCACATTAAAAAGGCCCCTGGACTGCCAGATATACCGAACCCGAAAGGCTTAAAATATGTTCCTTCCTTTAATGGGCATATGAATCATGATGGTATTGAAGAGTATTTGCAGGAATTGAAAGAAAATACTTTTGAGAAATACGATATTATGACGGTCGGTGAAGCGAATGGTGTAAAGGCCCATCAGGCTGACGAATGGGTAGGGGAGAAAAACGGAAAGTTCCATATGATCTTTCAGTTTGAACACCTCGACCTCTGGGGCAAAGATACAGAAAAGGGCATTGATATTCATCAATTGAAGGAAGTTTTAAGTAAATGGCAGGTAGAGCTTGATGGTTCAGGTTGGAATGCGTTATTCCTGGAAAATCATGACCAGCCCCGTTCGGTGTCGACTTGGGGAAATGATGGGAAGTATTGGGCACAATCTGCAAAAAGCCTTGCTACGATGTATTTCCTCATGCAAGGAACACCATTTATCTATCAAGGCCAGGAGCTTGGCATGACCAATGTTCAATTTTCATCGATTAATGATTACAATGATGTGGAAATTAAAAACTTATATCGGAATAAACGGATTGAAGGAGTTCCAGAGGAAGAAATTATGGAGATCATCTGGAAGACCGGTCGAGATAATTCGAGAACACCGATGCAATGGAATGATAGGGAAAACGCAGGATTTACAACAGGCAAACCATGGCTGAAAGTCAATCCCAACTACAAGGATATTAATCTACAAAGACAATTGCAGGACGAGGGTTCCATTTACCATTATTACAAAAAGTTAATTCGGATAAGAAAGGAAATACCAACACTTATTTATGGTAATTATGATCTTATTTTGGAAAATCATAATCAAATATATGCTTACACGAGAACTTATGAGGGAGAGCAGGTTTTGGTTATGTCCAATCTTTTTGCGGAAGCGGTTGATTTTAATTTGCCAGAATCATTAAAAGAATGTGAGAAAGAATTGCTGTTAAATAATTATGACAGTGAGTTTGAAGAATTACGTCTGCGTCCGTATGAGGCGCGGGTTTATCACGTGATTAACTAACTGCAAGTCCCCTAACGAGAAGAATACGAGTTATTTCAAGAAAGAAGAGTGGGGGCGGCAACGAGTGAACTCTTGATTCTATGATCATCAAACAATCAGTGGGGGATGAAAAAAAATCACAGATTGAAGATACACATTATTTAATAAGCTGATATGTTGTTCGTGTTGCTTTAAAAAAGTAGCTCATATGACTTGAACTATTTTTTGAGCAAACATTTATATAGTAGGTGGAGAGCAATCAAAAGAATTAAATGCCAGTAAGCAAAGGAAACTTTTTTAATTCGTTTTGGCGGCTGTAGCTAAATAATGTGTTTTTAAAAATCATGATAGTAAACAGGTTTAAGAAAGCAATTTTTCTCTAATAGAAATTGCTTTCTTATGCAGAAAAGAGTCGGATTTTTTGTATTTTGGTTTGTTGTTGAAATAGGGATCCCATGCTAAAATAAATAAAAAAAATAAAAAGCGAGTGTATGGCTGAAATTTCCGATGAGGATTTGTTTATGGCTATTAAGGAACTTACTCATACTATTAATGATATGAGAGATGGACTGACAAATGCAGAAGAAGAAAGACTATTAGAAAAACGACTAAGAAATATAGAAGAGGATTAACAAACATAGAATCAGAAGTAAAAGATCCGAAAACAGAAATCAAGCAAGATATCCGTAAAGTTGATGAAAAAGTAACCATTCTATCCAATGAATTGCTGGAAGCAAAAGCAGACATTGCCATCCTTCAAAAACAATCTAGATAAAACACGCATCGGCAGGCTCCTCTATAACTAAAAATTCTTTTAACCTTCATAAAATAAAATTTTAAAAAATATCTTGTTTACTAACATAGAATTATATAATGTAATGGTAACAGAATAAATATGGAAAGTGGGGAGGAACTTGGAATATTTACTAGGTATTGATGGTGGGGGTACGAAGACAAGAGCGGCAATTGCTGATGGGAACGGTATAGTCATTGCAGAAGCTACTGCTGGACCAAGTAACCTTCATTCCGCTTCCAAACAACAAGTTGAAAGAACGTTTCAGGAACTGTTTGATGTACTGGGAAAGAGTTGCAAACCGAATAAGCTTGAAATCAGCTATGTGTTTGCAGGGATTGCTGGAACTGCTAGCGAGAAAAACAACCAAATAATCAGCCAAATTTTAAAAAGGCTTTTACCAGGGAAAGCACTGATTCAAGTCCTTCCAGATCCAATCAATGCTCTGTACTCTGGTACTTACGGAAATCCTGGAATCGTTCAAATCTCAGGTACCGGATCAATTACATATGGAATAAACCGTCATTTAAAACATGATCGTGTTGGTGGCTGGGGATATTTACTGGGAGATGAGGGCAGTGGTTATGATGTTGGACGGCAAGGAGCTGTGGCTGCCCTGAAAGCCTATGACGGACGGGGGATAGATACTATGATGCTATCCATGTTTTTGGATCATTTTAGGGTTAATCACCCACAAGACTTCATTCAAAAAATCTATTCATCCATATCACCAAAAAATGAATTGGCAGATCTTACTAAACTAGTTTTTCGTGCTTATAAAAAAAAGGACCGTGCAGCGGAATCGATTATCACTCGTGCGGTAGATGAAATGATGCTAGGCATTACTACACTTTATAACAAGCTTTTTGATGAAGAGGAAGATGCAGAAGTGGTTTTATGTGGTGGTATTTTTACTGAAAAAGATATTTTGCCAAAATTATTGCAAACGAGATTCATAGACACGAAGCTCGTACTAAAGCTACCAAGCATGGATCCAGCTGGGGGAGCATTAATTGGCGCTTATCTATTGAAAGAAAAGCATGTAAGTAAACGTTTCATCCGAAATATTAGCAATTACTTAAAATAAAGAGAGGGTAAAATCATGTCGCAAACAAATGGCGGACTTGTTATTTTAAAAGAAATGCAAAGTCGGTTACCTCCTTCCGAGAGAAAAATCGCGGAATACATACTTGAAAATCCGGAAGAATCGATTTTGTTAACTGCATTAGCATTAGGTGAAAAGAGTCAAACGAGCAGTGCTGCGGTTATTAGGCTTTGCAAGTCGCTTGGGTTAAGTGGATTCCAGGAATTAAAAATACGGGTGGCCGGAGACCTGCAGGAAAGGAACGTAAACGAATACCACGATATTGAACCAAATGAAGGATTGCAAAACATAATTAAAAAGGTTACAGCGAATACCATTCAAACTTTGAAGGAAACAGGAGATATTTTAAGTGAAGAAAGTTTGGGAAAAGCTGTTAAGGTGCTGACGAACGCTGATTCCTGCATTTTCTTTGGTGTTGGAGCTTCTTATCTTGCTGCCAAAGATGCAGAGCAGAAGTTTTTGCGAATTAATAAACATGTATACTCCTTTTCAGACGTTCATCAAGCGGCTACTTTAATTGCGAATAAGGGACCAAAAGATGCAGTGATTGGCATTTCTTTTTCCGGTCATACCGATGAAGTTGCTAAATTATTAGAATTAGCCAAAAAGAATCACATCACAACCATCAGTATTACGAAATATGGTAATTCCAAAGTGACAGCATTTGCGGACATACAGCTCTATACTTCCGCCGCAAAAGAAGCAATGGTCAGAAGTGGTGCAACGTCTTCCCGTATCGCTCAATTACATGTTATTGATATTTTATTTATGTCACTTGCTTCACTCGAATATGAAGAGACGGTTCAACATTTGGAGGAAACAAGAGAAGCTATTTCATTTATTAAACGTAATCAATAAAATCGTTTCTTTTTGCAGAATGATTGTAATTAGTATCTTGTAAATAAAGCGAACTAGTATTGTGTAACGTTGATTTCCTCTACGGTCAGTTATGTCGCTCTTTATATCAAATCAAGAGCCAAACAATGCAAAAATGCCTTTTTTTATATCAGATATGAAATATTATTACTGAATTAAAAAGAAATATTGACAAAATAATTCAATTAAATTTATAATAAGATAAATATTAAGAAAATTTAATCTAGTGTAAATACAGTTTTACTCAACTTTAAAGTAAGGGAGAACTGCTAGTACATGGAATTAGCAAAGCTGACTACCGAAAAGAGAAATCCCAAGACAATGAATTTAGATAAGATGAGGACCATGGATATTTTAAAAACAATTAATGAAGAAGATAAGCAAGTGGCAGATGCAGTAGAAGCTGTATTGTCTAAGATTGAAATGGCTGTGAATGAGATCTATAGAGCACTTACCAACAACGGGAAATTATATTATGTAGGGGCTGGAACAAGCGGTAGGCTAGCCGTTCTGGATGCGTCTGAATGTCCGCCTACATTTATGACATCCTCTGATATGGTGCAACCGGTAATGGCCGGGGGAATGGATGCCTTTTTGAAGGCAGTTGAGGGTGCAGAAGATAGTGAGGCACAAGGTAAAGCAGATGTAAAGGCGAGAAATGTCACGGACCGGGATGTGGTCATCGGCATTACTGCAAGTGGAAGAACTCCATATCCGATTGGAGCGTTGCAATATGCCCAATCGATTGGGGCTTATACGATTTCACTTTCCTGTAATAAGCAATCGGCTATCAGCAATTATGCGGATTGTTCGATTGAGGTGGTTGTGGGTCCTGAAGTTTTGACCGGATCCACACGTATGAAAGCAGGTACCGCACATAAAATGATATTAAATATGATTAGTACCACTGTGATGGTGAAAATGGGAAAAGTCTATGAAAATTTAATGGTAGATTTGAATGCCAGCAATCATAAGTTAAAAGAACGGGCAAAGCATACTTTAATAGAAATTACCAATGTTACATATAACGAAGCAGACCGAATATTGAGTAAGACTAATTTTCAAGTAAAGCCTGCCATTATTATGATAGAAGCAAACGTTGATCACGAAAAAGCGCTGGAGGCCCTTCAGAAATGCAATGGCTATGTAAGAGAGGCAATAGACTATTTACTCTAGATTAGGAAACTCCATGAATAGCAAGACATGTTATTCATGTGTTTCACATATTTCTATTAATAACGAGGGGGAAGAAGTTTGAAAAAAATAAACGGATGGCTACTGTTTATTGGTTTATTAGCACTTGTTTTTTTGGTAGCGTGTTCATCTGAGGATGCAGCAACAGAGTCGGATGGGGGAACCGATGATTCCAATGCTGCAGAAACCGGGGATACCTCAAGTGAAAAGGAAGCAAGTGGAGAAGGAGACATAGCAGGAGAACTGGAAATTCAATACTTTGTTGGAGGGTATGGTGATTCGTGGTGGAAAGAGGTCATTGCAGATTTCAATGCGCAATACCCGGATGTAACGATTATTGAACATGCTGGTCCAAATATTAATGAAGAAATGCGTTCTCGCTGGGTTTCCAATGATCCGCCAGATGTCGTTTACATTGATGGAGCTGGATCAAGTGAGACACAAATGGTAGAAGATGGCCAGCTAATGAATTTGTCCGATTGGATACAGGAAATGGAATTGGAAAATGGGGATAAGTTAATAGATAGTTTTCTAGTAGCACCGGCAACCTATGGTGGGGAAATCTATTCGTTGCCGCTCGTATTTGACACATGGGGAACTTGGTATGACAAAGCATGGTTTGAATCGGAAGGATATGAAGTACCAACGGATTTTGATAGTTTTATGAGTTCGATGGAGGAAATTAAAGACTCGGAAGGGATTTCACCATTTGTAACAACTGGTCAACATCCGTATTATTTCCTACGTGGCGTGCTTTACCCTGCATTTTCAGCTGCAGGTGGGGAAGAATTGTTGGCTGATTTAATTACTGGTAAAGAGGGTTCATGGAGCAGTGATGTTACCCTGGAAGTCATGAAAAAAGTAGAAACAATGCAAGAGGAAGGTATGTTTGATTCGGGCTTAGGTGCGTTAAATCATACCCAATCACAAATGAATTTTCTACTTCATGATAATGCATTCATTCCTGTGGGGTTCTGGCTGCCGAATGAAATGGCGAACGATATTCCTGATGGATTCGAGTTTGGGTTTATTCCATCACCAATGCAAGATCCGGGTGAACCATTTGCGATTGTTCCGGATTTACGTCCTTTAGCCATTGCAGAAAATGCAGAAAACCCTGAAGCGGCTAAAGCTTTTGTAGAATTTGTTTTCTCAAGGGAATATGCGATGTCCTTCTCTGAGCATACTGGTGCGATGATGAACTTAAACGGGGTAGATTTAACAGATAATCCGAATGTTCCTGTATATTTAACAGAGGCAAATGCAATGATCAATGACCCGGAAACAGTCCAAATATATGAAAAACCGCATCCAATGAGTGCGGATTTGGAAACTCCAATTGGCAATAATCTATTGTCATTGATGCTTGGCAATATGACAGCAGAAGAATTTGTGGAGGAAGCAGAAAAGGCAGCGGCTGAATATCGTAGTGGGCTATAGGGGTTAAGAAAAGGGATGGAAAGTACAGTGTGAGAATGCGGTACTTTCCACCTTACATAGAAAAGAGTGATTTGGATGGTACAGTCTAAAAAACAAAAATATATGTTCCTTACTTTTTGTCTGGTGCCTACGTTTGTACTGTTTGCCATCTTTACGCTTTATCCTTTGCTAAGCGGATTATACTATTCGTTTTTTGATTGGTCTGGTGCATCAGATAATAGGGAATTTATCGGCCTGGACAACTACATACGATTAATGAATGATGCGATTATTCCGAATACGATCATGCATGATTATTTTCTTGTTGTGACCAAAGTTATTGGCATTATGATTCTTGCCTTGTTTTTTGCGGTGGCCTTAACTCAATTGAAATTGAGAGAAGCGCCACTCTATCGAATTGTTTTTTTCTTCCCGAATATCATGTCTGTTGTTGTAATTGGGATTCTCTGGACATTTATTTATAATCCGAACCTGGGACTCGTAAATTCAGCCTTGGATTTCCTTGGATTCGAACATCTCGCAAGACCTTGGCTCGGAGATGAAAAATGGGCTTTGCCAAGTCTTGTTTTCCCTTCCGTGTGGGCAGGAATTGGTTTATTTATGCTCATGCTAATGGGGGCTATTTCCAATATACCAAAAAGCTATTATGAAGCAGTGGAGATAGATGGAGCAACGAAATGGCAGCAGTTTTGGAGGGTAACTGTTCCACTTATTTGGCCGCAAATCAAAATCTCAATTCTTTATATTGTTATTACGACGTTAAATGGTTCATTTGTCATTGTTCAGGTGATGACAGGTGGGGGACCCAATAATTCCACACATGTGATGGGTTCCTATTTATACCAACAGGCCTTTGTGCAATTTAACTTTGGATATGGTGCAGCGATTGGCGTGATGATCCTAGTCCTTTCTTTAATAACGGTTATTATTCTGCAATTCCTCTTGAGACGGGATAAAGTAGAGTACTAGCATCACGAAAGATTCAAATGGAATGGGGGAGAAATCGTGAAAAAAAGTGTAGGACAGATGCTTGGAAAAGCGGGGATCCGAATTCCACTGATTTTATGGACTTTGGCTGTTTTATATCCAATTTTTTGGATGTTTCTCGGCTCCTTTAAATCCAATGCAGAAATATATCGGTCTCCGTGGGGCTTCCCGGAGGTATATAATCTACAAAACTATATCGATGCGTGGACAAACTATAATATTGGGACGAGTGTAATGAACAGTTTAATTGTTACGCTGGCGGGAACTGCCCTGACACTGGTACTTGCTATCCCGACTTCCTATGCAATTGAACGGATTAATTTTCGAGGAAGTCATTTTTTATTTATGCTCTACGTGTCTTCAATGATGATTCCAATGGTGCTTGGCTGGATTCCATTGTTTTTCATGTTAATGGAACTGAACTTACTTGATAATATCTTCGGGCTTGCCATTGTGTATGCGGTTAGTCAACTGCCTTTTACTATCTTCATTTTAACTAGTTTTATAAGTACCATACCCAGATCCCTTGAAGAAGCAGCAGCAATAGATGGGATGTCTCCCTATGGCGTGTTATGGAAAATTATTACCCCACTAAGTATGTCAGGGATTATTACAGTTACGATTATGAATGCCATTCAGTTCTGGAATGAATATTTTATGGCATTAATCTTTTTGCAAAGTAGTCAGAATTATACACTCGCATTAGCTATTGATTATATAAGTAATGAAGCACAATACACAAATGCATGGGGTACCTTATTTGCCGGCCTTGTGATTGCTACGGTTCCGGTTATTATTCTATATGCCATCTTCCAGCGCAGGATTGCCCAAGGAATGACAGAGGGAGCTATAAAGGGGTAATTTATGAATTAAAATTGAGCGGTAGTTAAAATGAATCGCACGAGTTCTCATACAAATCGAACGATCGCGAAGTCAAATCGCGCGAGGCCCCACACAAACCGAGCGACCGCAAGTCAAATCGGGCGAGCCCCCACGCAAACCAAGCGACAGCCAAGTCAAATCGCACGAGCTCCCTCCCAAATCGAGCGTCAGCCTTTTACTTAAAAGAAGAAATGACGCGAGCATTTCTCGCGTCATTTAAACGATATATATCATGATTCAAAAGCCCAGGTTTCTAATAAATAAGATATTCTTTCCTCGCTTGTTTAAATTCATTTAGTTCATCTTTCCACTGATTTTGCATCTCTGTCACAGTGTCTCCGCTTTTAATCATCTCACGGATCCAGCCATTTCCAATCAAATTATCAAAGAAAGAGATTCCTGCACTGTTTTCTGCTCTGAACTCGAAGTCTTCCGGATACATGTCATGCAGTGTTTTGACGATATGAAGCCCTGTTTCTACAGGCCTGTAAGCTTTCTTGTTTGTTACATGAATTTGAATTCCATGACTTAACGTTCCGCTATGTTTGGAAAAGGATGGAGTAAAGGAAGCTGCACGGAATGTGACTCCTGGCAGTTCCAATTCATTTAAGGCAGCTGCAAATTCTGTGCTGTTTACAAACGGTGCTCCAATGAATTCAAATGGTTTGGTTGTCCCCCGGCCTTCTGATACATTCGTTCCCTCAATTAATGCTGCACCTGGGTAAACAATGGCTGTTTCAAGGGTTGGCATATTTGGTGACGGTAGCACAAATTCCAGTTTCGTATCGTCATAATACATATTACGATTCCAGCCCTTCATTTCGACTACCGTTAAATCTGCGGCAATTTCAAACTCCTCATTGAAAAGCTTAGCTAATTCGCCGACGGTCATTCCGTGACGAAGTGGAATCGGGTAATTACCTACAAAAGAAGCATAGTCCGGGTCTAAAACAGGTCCTTCCACTTTTTGTCCACCTAGTGGATTAGGTCGGTCTAGTACAATAAATTCTTTTCCATTTTCCGCTGCAGCTTCCATTGCATAGGCCATCGTGTAAATATACGTATAGAAGCGAGTTCCTACATCCTGAATATCAAATAACAATACGTCAACATCCTCCAGCATTTCTGGTGTTGGCTTTCTAGTTTGACCGTACAGGCTATACACTGGCAGTCCTGTTGTTTCGTCGTTGTAAAATTCCACATATTCACCTGCCTGTGCATCACCGCGCACCCCATGCTCAGGACCGTAAAGCGCTGTTAGTTGGACATCCGGGTCGTTATGCAGAAGGTCAACAATACTATTTAATTCTTTATCGACTCCAGTAGGGTTGGTTATTAATCCAACGCGCTTTCCTTCAAGAAGATCCTTTTGTTCGTTCAGTAATACTTCGATACCAAGTTGAAATTCATTCTTTCCATTTTCTTTCCCTTTAGCTTCATCTTTATTAGCTAATACAGCTGTTAGGGAGCTTAAAATCAATATAAACGTGGTCAACAGGAATACCATCTTTTTCATCATCGACACTCCTCACCTTTTAATAAGACAATCCATATCCAAATTCGAATAAAATTTCCCCGTCTTGATCTGGTATAGTTACTGGTAATAAACCTGTTGGATTATTTTTACCGAAAAGAGTAGAAGCCGTTGCTTGAAAGCTTGCTTCTCTAAACCCATACTGTGCCAGATAGGCATCAATTTCCGGGTATGCCATCAAATCATATGGATTTCGTATACCTACTCCAATAACTGGTATGTTCATGTTGTCGATGACTTGATTTACCATTTGCATTTGCGGACTGCTTGGTGAACGGCCGCTGACGTTATACGTATAGGACCCAATAATGACCGCATGTGCTTCTTCTTCCAAAAATTCCATCTGTTCCTCACTTAATGGTCCAGATGCTGTGATTAATTCTGTATTCTGATGATGTGCCTGGATCGAATCATAAAGGCTATTCGCATACGTATTCGCTATAACAACTATTTTTTCTTCAGGACTAACTTGGAGTGGAAGAACATCCTCATTTTTTACTAGTGTGATAGAGCGGTTGGCTGCCTCTGCTTCCACTTGCTTATGCGCTTGGGAACCGACAACCTGTTCTGCATTCGCAACAACTTTATCAATTGGTTTGGCATTTTCTGCTTTGATAATTCCACGCTCTACTTTTAACGTTAAAATCCGTTTAACCGATTCTTCTATTCGTGCTTCGGTAATTTCACCTGTTTCCACAGCTTCCAGTAAACCATCTGCCACTTCTTCCAGACCAATTGGCATTAGAATGACATCAGTTCCTGCATTTACAGCACGAATCACTGCATCGACTGAACCGAAATGATCTGCAATGGCAGCCATATTTAAGGCATCGGTTATAATCACACCATTGTAACCCATTTCCTCACGCATTAATTCCGTTAGCACCTTATAGGATAATGTTGCTGGCAAAGAAATTTCTGTACCATCCTTTTGGGAAGTCACTTTTGTATCATCGATTTTCGGGAATGTTACATGTGCCGTCATTATTGCGTCGATTCCTGCATCCATGGCTTGTTGGAATGGATATAATTCCACCTCCAACAGACGGTCTTTGTCATGTGGAACTTCCGGTAACCCCAGGTGCGAGTCAACATCTGTATCTCCATGGCCGGGGAAATGCTTAGCTGTTGCTGCAACACCTGTACTTTGCAACCCTTTTGTATAAGCGATTCCCAGCTCTGACACAAGTTCAGGTGATTCTCCGAAAGAACGTACACCAATGACGGGATTATCAGGATTGTTATTCACGTCCAGAACAGGTGCCAAATTCATATTAATTCCGAGTGCTTCAAGCTCCTCCCCAATGACTCTTCCTACATTTTCTGTCATTTCAGGAGAGCGTGTAGCTCCTAGTGCCATATTTCCTGGCATATCGGTTCCTGATTGCAGACGGGTCACAATCCCACCTTCCTGATCGATTGCCATCAGTAAACCATATTTTTCAGATGCTTCCTGATATGCTGCGACGAGGCGTGCGGTTTGTTCGGTTGTAACGACGTTTTCCCGGAAAAGAATAATACCTCCTAGATGGTATTCTTTAATTAACCTTTCAATTTCCGGAAGCATTTCTGTTACGTCTTCTCCGTCATATGTTCTAAAATCAGGCATGAGCATCTGACCAATTTTTTCCTGTAAGGTCATGCCTTCCATTGCTTGGTCAATCACGTTATATCGCTCACCTTCCTGTTTCATAATCTGGTTCGTTGCATGTTTATGGTGAACCGCAATCTCATCACTGTACTCACCATCCGTTACTGTAATAAAGGAGCGTCCGTCCTGGCCGGTAAATGTGACAACTCCATTTTCATCAACAGTAGCCACATTTTTATTTTTAGAATGCCAGGTCAGTTCTTCTGTTACTTCTTCAAAGTGACCATCTTCATATACATGAAGGGCACTTAACTGGATTTGATCAACGTCTGTTTCCATCACGACTTCTGGAACATTTTGGAAAATAATTAAGTCTTTGACACTCGTGTTTTCTTCTGCATGAATGGTTGTTTTACTGAGGTTAAAGGAACTTAGGAGTAGAGCACCGATCGTAAATAAGATAAATGTTGATTTAAACGTACTTTTCATTTTCCATCCTCCTAAGATATTAATCAGTTCGTTCTTCCCAGCCTTCAGAGACAAAGTCCAGTGGTGAATCAGATAAATGTATATTGGTGACATACCATCCTCGGCCATTCACCCCGCCATCTGTTTTGTAGCGGAAGCGGATGTGGGACGTACCAGCAGGTATAGTAAATTCTTCTCCCTGCCAATCCAGACTGCTTCCAGTATATCCATTGGAAATTGCTTTCCAGTTCTCACCGTCACTGGATATTTCCACAAAACCATAGTCATATCCTTGTTCAATCCGGTACCATGTATCAAAGGATAAGGTTGCATCCTTTTCTGTTTTTACTTCAGCTGTTAATGTTCGGTTCAGCCCGTCTCCATATCCGGAAAACCATGCATCCTCTTTCTTTGGTGTAGAAACAGGTATCGCATCTGCCACAAGCCTTGCAAATTGCTGCCTTAATGGATTGGTGGATACGGTTTCCCGTGTAGGATGGACACGATTTGTTAAAAGGATTGCGATGGTGTCATTGCTTTGGTTTATAACAATAGATGTTCCAGTATATCCAGTATGTCCGAGAGATGATGCTTCAGATAACCCATCCATGTACCAGCCCTGGGATAATTCCCAGCCTAATCCATGGTCATTCCCTGGAAATTCGGGAATTTGGTTTTCCGTTAGAAGCTTGACGGTTTCAGGCTGTAATAATTGTGTATTGCCATATTTTCCATTATTAATATACATATGTGCTAGAATGGCCAAGTCACTCGCCGTTGAGAATACGCCAGCATGACCGGCAACTCCATCTAAGGACCAGGCATTTTCATCATGAACCTCTCCCCATACTAGTCCACGATTAGTCCATGGTTGGTACTCAGTAGCTGCGATTCTATGTTTTAATGATTCAGGTGGATTGTACATCGTTTCATTCATACCGAGTGGCTTCGTAATCTTTTCGTTAACAAATTCATCTAAGCTTTGTCCGGAAAGGCGTTCTACCAATGCACCTAGTGTAATCATATTCAAGTCACTATATGTGTAGGTAGTTCCAGGTTCATTATTTAAAGGATATTGAAAAACATATTGAAGTCGGTCTTCTCGGTTTTCCCCAATGGTGTATAGGGGAACCCATGCGGTAAATCCTGAAGTATGCGTCATCAGCTGTCGAATCGTAACATCATCTTTCCCATTTTCGGCAAATTCAGGGATGTAATCTGCTACAGGGTCATCTAAATTAAATAAACCCTCTTCATATAAAATCATGGCAGCTGTTGTTGTAAATATTTTACTGATGGAGGCGAGATCAAATATCGTATCCTTGGACATTTCAATTGGCTCTTCGGTCACATTTTCTGTGTCATCGTAGAGGTAGGAATGGCCATAACCCTCATGTTGTACAATGTGACCTCTTCTTGCTATGAAGGTGACAGCACCTGGCATAGTCCCATTTTCAATAAACGATTCAATTACCGAATCTACCTCAAGCAAAGGTTCTTCTCTCATTCCTGCACCTCCAATTGATCCGGGATGTAACACGGGTGACGAGGGTGCCTGATTCCCCCATGAGAAAGCTGGATGAGATTGTAAAGTTACATTTTTCTTAGCTTGCAATTCAATGGAGGGTTCATGTGAGTCGATGTCAGCATGGACAGAGATTGCCGGACTAAAAAGCATAGCAGAAGCTAGAAATACAGATAACGATGGATATAAAGACTTTTTTTCGTTTGCTTTCATATATTTCCCCCTTTTTACACAGTAGGGAGTATAAAATTTTAGCAAATAGGCAAGGGTTTGACGTAGCTAAAATTTTAACGTCCCAAGTTATAAGAAAAACTTCCATTCGTGAGAGAATGAGTATTTTTCTAATTTCCACAGAACCATTAGTTGGAAAATATGGAATTCTATGAAAACTATTTGTGTACTATAAACATACAAATAAAAAGTAAAATTGTCTATCGAACGTTAGTCCAATATTTAAAAGAAAATTTCATAACCTATTACTTCTGTTGTAGGTACATAGACAGGAAATGCGTAAATAGTTTGACTATGGTTATTAGAAGGGTATTTCTAATATCCTTACACATTTGAAACTGGATAATTCCCCTAACATTTGTTACCTTTATGTGCTTACAATTCATAACCTTATTATTTTTTGAAACACAGTTATTTTGACCTATTAACAGTTAGAAAATTCATTCTAAAGCCACTTGAACAAATATTACATTCTCATTATCCTTATGTTACGGGGAGGAATATGAGTTGACACCAAAAATGCTGGAAGAACTGTTGGAGCTGATCACATTGTGGCTGGATGATATTAGAGATATTCGAGTAAATGGCTATCATATAGATGAACTAATCAATCAACTGGAGCAAAGGGTAAACGATATTGGGACGAATATTACTGGGCTTGAAGAGAACGCTCAAAGCATCGATGAAAAATTATCTGAAGTATCAAAGCGTGCCATAAGTACGAAACAAAAAACAGTGATTTAAATAGAGAGAATTTAACAAGCGTGCAAAAGGCAGGCTTATTTTTTTTTTTTCTAAATTTTGAAATCAAATTTGTTAATATAGAAATATAGACATACAGAAGATAGGGGGAATAAGATGTCTGACCGAAGAATGGTATCCATACTGCAAAAAAATAGGGGGATTGTATGGATACTTAATTTTACCATTACGATTCTATGGGGATATGCCTGGGTTTTAATGAAAGTGGCTTTGGAATATATGGGGCCTTTCACCTTTTCGACATTTCGGTTTAGTGTGGGGGCCATTACTTTGCTTATAGTAGTTTGGATATTAAAAATTGGGATTCCGCCAAAGCAGTATTGGAAACATTTATTTATAATTGGTATGTTGCAAACAGCAGTTGTTTTTCTATTGGTCATGTTTGCACTGAAATTTGTGGAGGCAGGTAAGTCGTCCGTACTTTTATATTCGATGCCCATGTGGGGCAGCATCCTAGCAGCAAAGTTTCTCGGGGAAAAGTTAACGGCAAGAAAGATGACAGGTTTAATAATTGGAATGGCTGGTCTTTTTACCATTTTAGGTTGGGATCTATGGATTGGTCAGAATATCGAAATCATTATTGGCGAGATTCTCATCATTATTGCAGCTGTTTCCTGGGCAATATCCAATATTTATTATCGGCTCCATGCTCAGGATTTACCGCAAATTCAGGTTTCTGCATTCCAAATGGTATTTGGGGCAATCGGAATTACCCTGGCAACATGTTTTATGGAATGGGGCGAACCGGTAGATTTAAACGTACATAGTATTTATTATATTTTATTCACAGGTGTGCTTGCATCGGCATTATGTTTTACCGTATGGTTTATGATTATGAGTTTAGTAGATATGGTTACCGCTACAATATCAACCCTACTTGTTCCCATTTTTGGGCTGCTGTTTAGCAGTATTTTACTGGATGAACAACTAACAATGAGTATTGTAATTGGTTCAGTATTTATTATTATCGGTATTGTTTTTGTACAAAAGAGAAATCCTTAGGCTACATAGGGGACAATTTAACACGTGATTAACTGGCTGTAATACCCCCACTTCAAAAATTCGCGATACTTTTAGTAATGATAAGTGGGGGACTAGAGCCAGTACTCCTTGTTCTACATTTCGAGTAATTTAAGGTAACGGTACGTGCTATCCATCCCTAGAATAAAAACAATCCTATCGTAATTGGTATAAAGCTGAAAAAGAGGATCATAACACAGAATCCCATAATGTCCCGTACCTTTAGGCCAGCGATAGCAAGTGCTGGTAATGCCCAAAACGGTTGAATCATATTTGTCCAAGCATCACCCCAAGCAACAGCCATTGCTGTTTTCGCTGTGTCCGCGCCAATTTCCAGTGCTGCTTGAATCATGATAGGGCCCTGTACAGCCCATTGTCCTCCACCAGATGGAACGAAAAAGTTTACAATTCCTGCACTAATAAAGGCAAAAAAGGGTAGTGTATAATCGGTTGCAAAGCTAACAAACCAATTGGATATTTGCTCGGAAAGTCCAGAACTGGCCATCATTCCCATAATTCCAGCATAAAATGGAAATTGAACAATAATTGCACCTGCATTTTTAACCCCAGTTGTCACGGTATCAAGAAATTTTCTCGGTGTACGATGAAGGAGAATTCCAAGAAATAGGAAAATAAAGTTGACGATATTAATATTCAGGTCAAAACCATTTGTGACAAAATGATAGATAATAAATACTAATCCCATCACACTAATCATAATGGAAATGACTGGACTGTTTTCTATTTTTTCAGATGGAGTAGTTGGTGTAACAGTCTGTACCGTTTCTTCTTCTTTAGGAGCATTTATGTTAGAATAATCAGTTAAATCATCGGTGTTGGTCCCCTTTAATAGATATCGGTTGAATAATGGTAATGCAATAAATAATACAACAACTACAAACATATTAAATGGGCTAAATAATGTTTGCACGACGGGAATGGTGCTAATAGAGTCTTCCAGGAAGTGCCCCGGTGTTGCAATCGTCAGTGGAACAGAACCAGAGAAGCCACCATGCCATACCAGCATTCCGCTATATGAACTTGCGATTAATATGCGGTAGTCAACTGTGGGTACACGTCTTGCGACATGAATCGCAAACAATGCTCCAACAGCAAGTCCAAACCCATAGTTGATGAAACAAGCGATAAGAGCAACAATCGTAACTAAAAATACTGCCTGAGCCGGAGTGTTCGCTAAGGTGCTTAATTTAGATAAGAATTTTTTGACAATTGGTGTACTTGCTAAAATATACCCTGTTACAACTACTAATGACATCTGCATCCCGAAAGCCAATAAATCCCAAAAACCTGTCCCCCAGTGTTCCACATCTGTAAAAAAGACGCCTAGAAGATATACGACAAAAGTTAAGATAATAGCGAACAAAAAAGCATCTGGCAAATAGCGTTGCACCATTCGATCAAAAAAAGACGTGAGTGCTTTCATCCGTTTTCCTCCTTTTATTGAATGATTGCGTTCTCATTACAGTAAATATGTATGCTGGACATGGGTGAAAAAGTCCTTAATAGTGTATGTTCAAAAAGGAGGATAAAAGGACCGAGATAGGGGATTGGATTTTCGACTAGTTACCGACACATCCGGTGGCCAATGCAGAAGTCGCCACCTCCTGTGGAAGACCGTTACATAGGAGCTCACGCCACCTCGAATTACTTGCTCCTTTTCCTCCTCCTTTTTGATGGTTGCAAATTTTTCCAATTTATGAGAATAAATTGGAAAAATTTCTTCACAAACTAAAGTGATTTTCCGATATAATGATATAGAACAATATAACTAAGTAATGGGAAAGAAGAATAAATCTATTATCCTAGTGCTTATACAGCTAGAAGCGTATGCCGTTCAACTAAGGCGAGGGATCAATCATTTTAAAATCGTTGAAACGAATAGCGGTAATGGAGTTCCTTGCATATCAACCTGTGAGTATCTGGGATTAAATAGATCATTAAACATCCTTTACTTGTATCAGGTTTTTGACGATAGTTAGAGTAAACAATGTTTAAAATGAAGCTTATACATATTGGTTAAGGAAGGAAATGTATATGGAGACGGATCAATATTTGGATATGTTCCTGGATGAAAGCCGGGAACATTTGCAAGCAGTGAATGACAATATTCTGAAATTGGAAAAACAGCCCGAAAACATAGATATCGTTCATGAAATTTTTCGTTCGGCCCATACCTTAAAGGGAATGGCTGCTACGATGGGATTTGAAGATATTGCTTCTTTGACACATAAAATGGAAAATGTATTGGATCAAATCCGCAATTACCAATTAACGGTTACGACAGAAGTCATTGACGTGATTTTTATCGCGATTGAATATTTGGAGGATATGGTTCAATCGATTGGTGATGGAAAAGATGGCAAAAGGGATGTCAGTGAGCTGGTCCAGCGCTTGGATGTTATTGAAAAAGGCGGTAGTTCATTAAAAGAACCACAGGGAGCAAAAGAGGAAGTTGCAGCAGAATCGGTTACCGCCTCTATTGCTGGTTTAGAGCTGGATGGGTTTCAAATGGAGGTAGTTCAGCAAGCAAGACAACAGGGGTACCATGTTTATCAATCGACAGTATTGTTAGAAGATGACTGTATATTAAAAGGTGCACGCGCCTACATGGTTTTTGAAATTCTGGAAAAAAATGGGGAAATCATTCAAACCACCCCTGCAATAGAAGATATTGAAGAAGGAAACTTTGATCAAGGTTTTTCATTTATTTATCTTTCTAAAGAAAAAGAGGAAAACCTGAAAGCACAAATATTAAAAGTTTCTGAGGTAAAAGAAGTTGACATTGCTGATTTTCTTCAGGAAGTAAGCGGGCATGAGGAGTCCAAAGAGGACAAGTCTTCTCCAATTAATAAAGCAGAAATGGAAACAGAGAAAGTAACGACGTCCCAGAAAACAAATAAATCAGAAGGTAAGCATCAGGCAACGAAGACAATTCGGGTGAATTTAGACCGAATAGATGATTTATTAAATATTTTTGAAGAAGTGATTATCGACCGCGGCAGGCTGGAAGTTATTTCCGACAAATCCGAAAATCAAGAGTTAACAGAAACTGTAGAGCATTTAGGGCGGGTTACTTCAGAAATGCAGAGTTTAATCCTGTCTATGCGTATGGTACCAATCGATCAAGTGTTTAATCGATTTCCACGAATGATTCGTGGACTTGCGAGAGACTTAAATAAAAATATCAATTTAGAAATTATTGGTGCAGAAACGGAATTAGACCGGACCGTTATTGATGAGATTGGGGATCCATTAGTGCATCTGATACGAAATTCGGTGGATCATGGAATCGAATTGCCAGAAACCCGAAAGAAAGCAGGGAAGTTAGAAGAAGGGAATTTGACTTTGCGTGCCTTTCACAGCGGAAATCATGTGTTTATCGAAATTGAAGATGATGGAGCAGGGATCAATAGGGACAAGGTACAATCAAAAGCGATTGAAAAAGGGCTTATTACCGCAGAAGAAGCCGTGTCACTCTCGAACGATGAAATTGCAAACTTTATTCTTTCATCAGGATTTAGTACGGCAGACAAGGTATCCGATATATCAGGCCGGGGTGTTGGATTGGATGTTGTGAAAAGTAAGATTGAATCATTAGGTGGCGAAATTCATATTAAAACACAGGAAGGTAAAGGTAGTATCTTTTCGATCCAATTGCCGCTTACTCTATCCATTATTGCTACCTTACTGGTCAAAGTACAGCGTGAAACCTATGCCATACCGCTTTCTTCCATTATAGAAACAGCATTATTAGAGAAAGAACAAATTTTACATGCTCATGGTAGAAAAGTCATGGATTTCCGTGGGCAGGTTATCCCACTTGTATCGTTAGCCGATGTATTCCAAGTTCCGTTTGAAGAAGAGGCGCATGTAAAATATCATGCCGTTGTCGTCGTGAAAAAGGGAGAACAGCTTACCGGGCTGATTGTTGATTCCTTTATCGGCCAAAAGGAAGTCGTATTAAAGTCCCTGGGTGTGTATTTGAAGGATGTATTTGCCATTTCCGGTGCGACGATACTTGGAAATGGGGAAGTTGCATTAATTATTGATCCAAATGCCTTAATTAAATAATAAGATGGAGGTGGTAAGGTGGCTGAGTTATCAAAATTTATTATTTTTAAACTACATGATCAACCTTTTGGGGTCAATGTCAAACAAGTCATTTCCATTGAGCGAATGCAGGAGATTACACAAGTACCCAGGACATCTGATTTTATAAAGGGTGTTACCTATATACGCGAGGAAACAACCCCAGTCATTGACTTAAGAGAAAGATTGTTAATGGATGAAAAAGAACCAACAGAAAGTAGTAGAATATTAGTAGTACAAATTAAAGAAATGCAGATTGGTTTAATTGTCGATGCAGCTACTGATGTGAAGGATATTGAACAAGAGGCAATAGAACCTGCACCACCAATCGTAGGAGGGGTAAAAGAAACCTTTGTCCACGGTGTAGCAAATTTAGAAGAACGACTTCTCATTCTTCTCGATTTAGAAACCATCATTGATCCAAAAGAAACCAATGAATTACAGGAAATAGTAGAAGTAGAATAATAGTATGCCAATAAGTAAAAAGTAATACAGTTAAGTAGGCAGGTATCATCTTGCAGCCTTTACTGAATTACTTTTTTATTATGGATGTTTTCGAAAAGGCCGGAGATTTTGCCACTAAAAACATAAACTGCGAACTAACTTTAAGATGATATTGGATCTTAATCTACGCTACGGAAATACACTACGCTTCCCTGGGCTGCTGGTGAGCCTCCTCGTGCTGTCTTCTTTAGGGGTCTCACGATCCCTCTTTTCCCACAGGACAAGGAAGGCTTCGGCAGCGTTACCTCGCACGCAGAAAAAGCGGTTTTCTTTTTCAAGGAGTCTCCGTGTATTTCTTCCGCTAGTTTTATGCTTTTATCTTTCTAACATTTGTATTAGCTAAATAAATTCTTAGCATAGCGAACCACTATTAAGCTGGTTGGTTGGAGCGGAGGGCAATTGCCTCCTACGGGAAAAGCACGTGTCTAGACCTGATCAGGAAGTGGTTTTCTTCCGAGGAGGCTGAAGCCGTGCCCTAAGGTGCGCGACTGCCCAGAGCGAAAATCAACGGTGCATTATACTAATTCGCATACTATATCCATTGCGAGGTTAAAAAACGATAAAACTTACGAATAGATCCTTTAATATATAACGATTCGAGCATCATTAAAATAGCTATTGTATTCTTTGAATTTTATTTGACATTTTGATAAATATCTGCAAATTTGTGGTATGATTTAAATAGCTTGTGTCACAAAGAAGTAACAGTAAGTTTCTGAAAATAGGTAATTATCAGGGTTGTTTAATGCCTAGGAAATTAAAATATCTTGAGTACTATAAAGGAGTGAACAGCAGATGAACAAAAAGATATATGTATTGGTTGGATTGGTTATTGCTGCTTTTGCGACAATCTTTGTTCTGGTAAATGTAGAAGGTGGCAATGAACCTGAAATGGCTCAGACAGAAGATGTGAAGCAATTAGTACGTAAGTATAGTATTGGAAATATAGAAAAAGAGTCCGCTTCAATCAACTCTCATCAGCTAATTGTGACGGATAGCGAGGAAAATCAGACGACATATGAGTTGCCAGAGGATGAATTTTTTGTATCTATTGCACCATATATAGAAAATACACATCCTTGCGCGATCCACAGCTTAACCGGATGTCAGGGAGAACTGGTGGAGCAGAAATTTGCTGTATATATTGAAGATGGGGAAGGTAATGTAATAGTGGATGAAACTATGGAATCACAAGCTAACGGCTTTATTGACCTATGGCTTCCACGTGATCATACGTATCATGTAACCATTGAGCAAGATGGGAAAACAGCTGTATCCGAGTTTTCCACTTTTGAGGATGACAATACTTGTATTACGACCATACAATTGGAAGACAGCGAAAATATAACTTGAAATATACTCATAGCAAAAATGGGCTTTGAACCGAATTGGGTCAATGCCCATTTTGCTATATATAATGGATGGCGGATAGAAATACAATCTTAATATGTCACCATTATACCGTTGGAGACATTTACGACTATAAACATACAAAATTCTACAGTAAAAAGCATCATATTTCCTGGGAAATTTTCAGTGCATTCGTTTTTTTACAATTAACTGTGCTGTAAGAGCACTAATTCAAGAATTGGGAAATTTTAAGAAGAATGAGAAGTGGGGGAGTACAGCCAGTAAACTTCTGGTTACTGGATTGAACCTAACACATCAGTTTGGGATGAAAAAATCCCTGAGCTGATGGTTTTCTGTATTTTTGCCATAACAGCCAATGTCAAAATAACTATGCTACAATAGGTATATACTGTTCTATAGTTAGTATCTCGTTGATTTTTTGTTTATCACGTAATTGACTGGCTGTAACCTCTCACTTTAGGAACGAAGTGGGAGACGGCAGCCAGTTAATTCCTGATTCATTCAGAGACCTTTAGGTCATACCCTTGTGGTAATAACAAGCGGTGGGGATGAAAACAACCACTGATTGTTCGCTGATACATAATCTAGACATTAGGAAGTGAAATATATGCAGCAGAAGAAGTACGGAATTCGTGATTTTTATTTTTGGAAGATTACAGTAAGTTTAGCACTGGCTTCCTTTTTTATTTTTGCAGCCATGTATGTAGTACAGCCATTGTTGCCAGTTTTTGTAGATGACTTTGGTGTATCAGTCAATACGTCCAGTTATGCTTTGTCATTAACTATATTTGGTCTGAGTGTAGGATTAATCTTGTTAGGATTTTTTTCGGACCGAATCGGGAGAACGATGTTTATTAAGTTTTCCATGATTGGTTCTGTTATTCCATTTTTTATTATGTCACTAACTGATTCGTTTACGATCATTTTACTTCTTCGGTTTGTGCAGGGATTTGCTTTGGCTGGTTTGCCGGCTTCTTCCATTGCATATTTGAGTGAAGAAATGGACAGAAGGAGTTTGGGGGTTGCGACAGCATTATACATATCAAGCAATGCGCTGGGTGGAATGGCCGGAAGGGTGCTGACAGGTTATATTGCTGACCATTATTCTTGGCAGCATGCATTTTATTTTTTCGCTTTTATTGGTTTAGTAATTGGGATGCTTGTCATATTACTGCTTCCAAAATCCAGGTATTTCGAACCAAGCAATGTTTCTTTTAAAAAAGATATGGAAGGGTTTTTCTTTCATTTAAAAAATCCAGCAATGGTTTTAGTTATTATAGTAGGTATAGTGCTACAGCTGTCCTTTACAGGAATTTGGACGTACCTACCTTTTCATCTCCAATCCGAACCTTTTTCGCTTTCTTTGGAAACCATATCATATACCTATTTTGCCTATGCACTTGGAGTAATAGGTTCACCGTTAGCAGGCTGGTTATCAGGAAATTTTGGGTTGGATAAGGTACGAACGATTGGAATCATTGTGTTATCGATTGGGGCGTTGCTTACGTTTAGCCAATCAATTTTCGTTATTATTATTGGACTGTGCATACTCTGTTTAGGATTTTTCACCGCTCATTCCCTTACCGCAACAGCCGTTGGGGAGAGGGCAACTCACCATAAAGGCAGTGCAACAAGTCTATATCTAGTAGCCTATTATATTGGGGTGACATTAGGCAGTTCTGCAATTAGTCCACTATGGGAAATAGGGGGATGGAATGCAGTTGTTGCACTCTCTGGATTGCTGCCAGTGACTTATTTGTGGTTTCTAAACGTAATGACAAAACGGGTGAGAAAAAAAGCAAAAGAAGAAGTGGGTAATCAGCATCACTCACTTTAATAGACAAACGCTCTTTTCGTAAAGTTTGTTGTTATACAATGTAATGCCTTCTAATGGTTGATATCCCGCATACACTGGTTGATATGTGCTTCCGTTGTGTTGATATTTTGCACAACGGTCGACATCCGCTTCTTTTTGGTCACCCGCGGAAGTCGTAGTGTATTTCCGTAGCGGTTAGTTGGTGCTCCAACATCATTTAAAGCTAGTTCGCAGTTTATATAAAATACGGAATAATAAAAGCAACTATCTTATAGAATACAGCGAAAGAAAAGAACCGGCCTTAAAGTGCACCCCAAAGCAAGAATTTGGATTCAAGGGTGCACTTACATATTCGCCTGGTTCTTTTTGTTATCCTCTTAATATTTCTGGATATTGCGTTAAATCAATGCTCCAAACGGTTGGCAATAAGAAGTAGATTGCTAGAGTTACTACAAAGACACCTAGAATATTTAATAGAAATCCTGTTTTTGCCATATCCGGTATTCGCAGGTAACCTGATCCAAACACAACGGCATTTGGTGGTGTTGCGACCGGGAGCATGAATGCACATGACGCAGCAACTGCTGCGGCTACCATTACGGCAAATGGGTGAATATTTAATGCCAATGCAACCGAGGCCATTATCGGAAACATCATAGAAGCTGTTGCCGTGTTGGAAGTAATCTCGGTTAAGAAAATGACAAGTGCTGCAACGATTAAAATAACAACCATTAAGTTAACACCTTGAAGTGCGGTAAGTTGATACCCAATCCATTCTGAAAGACCGGAAGATGTAAATCCGGCTGCAATAGCAAGACCTCCACCGAAAAGCAGTAAAATTCCCCAAGGCAGTTTTACAGCTGTTTCCCAATTAAGCAAACGGTCCCCTTGGATATTTTTAGCTGGAATAATGAACAGAATTAAAGCAGCAATCATCGCAATAATCGCATCGTTTAGTCCTGGTATAAATTCATTTAATATAAAAGACCTTGTAATCCATGCAAAAGCTGCAAAGATAAATACAGCAAAAACAGCTTTTTCTTCATACGATGCCTTCCCAAGCTTTTTCATTTCTGTATTAATCACATGTTTACCACCAGGTAAATGTTTTAATTTAAGTGGATGAGCAACTTTTACGAGATAGTACCATGCTACGAAGATAAAAATCCATGCAAATGGTACACCGAAAAGCATCCATGAAGCAAAGGATATCTCAATCCCGTACAACTCATTTACAGCACCTGCTAACAGTGTGTTTGGTGGTGTTCCAATTAGTGTTGAAATCCCACCAATGGAAGCAGAATAGGCGATACCAAGCATTAACGCTTTTCCAAATGCAAAGTTTTCCTTTGACGTATCAATGGAAGAATCTTCTTTTAATGCATCAGAAACTTGGTAAATAATTGCAAGTCCAATTGGTACCATCATCATGGCTGTTGCTGTATTGGAAATCCACATTGACAAAAATCCTGTTGCAACCATAAATCCTAATACAATTCGGTCTGTATTCGTTCCCATTATAGAGATGATGACTAAAGCAATTCGTCTGTGAAGATTCCACCTTTCCATTGCAAGCGCAATCATAAATCCTCCCATAAATAGAAAGATAGTATCATTTCCATATGAAGAGGTTGTTTCTCCAATTTCCATACCTCCTGTAAGCGGAAACAAAATGATGGGTAAAAGTGAAGTTACAGGTATTGGTACTGCTTCAGTCATCCACCATATGGCAATCCAAATCGTACTTGCTAAAATGGCCAGCCCCTCACTAGAAAGTCCCTCTGGCTGAAATGTAAATAAGGTAATAAGAAATAGAACTGGTCCGGCAATAAGTCCAATTAATTGTACGGTTGTGTATGTTCGTTTGTTTCCATCACCACCACCATCACCATTGCCCCTATTATTGGTATTAGATGTGGAAGTGTTGTTTTTTCCTTTCTCACTTTTTTCCTCTTTAACCATTGTGGCCTGTGTTGGTTTCACGAAAAAGCGGAACATATCCTTTACTTGATCGTGTTTCTCCCATAACCAACTCCATGTAGCTGTAAGCATGGTAGTCCCCCCTTTTATTATTTAGCGAAAATAAACAATTTTTTAACTTTAAACAAATTACCTAACATAATTATAAATTCAAATTTTAATACTGACAAGTGTCAAAAACATATAATAAAATGAAGATTAAGAATAAAGGGTGGGTCTTTTTCTATAACAGATGAGAACAGTTAATGTTAAGTTACTTATATCTTTTATCACGCAATTAACTGGCTGTATGACCCTTAACGAGAAGAATTCGAGATACCTCAAGGATGATAAATGGGGGACGGGCAGTCGTAAACTCCTATTTCGTTCAGAGGCCTTTAGGTCATACCCTTGTGGTACTAACAATCAGTGGAGGATGAAAAACCCCCCACTAATTGAAGATTTACTTTATCACTCATGCAAAAAAACTGAATTGTGATTTAATGAACATTTGCTTTGCTAACCTATTATGATTGTAATAAAATATCAAAGGGTGATTTTAAGAAGAGAAGAGTGATAGATATGCCAAAGCAAATTTGGCTGTTAGTTATAGCAACCACGATAAATGTTACAGGCGGTTCCTTGTTATGGCCGCTTAATTCAATATATATGCATAATGAACTTGGGAAAAGTTTGGCTTTTGCCGGGTTAATATTAATGTTAAATCAGGCAGCAAATGTAGTAGGAAACCTAATTGGTGGAGCGCTTTTTGACAGGTATAGCGCATATAAAACGATGCTTTATGGAACATTGCTCTCATTAATGGCAGTAATCATGCTATCATTTTTCCATAGTGATGTCGCTTCCTACGCAATATTTCTTATCATCATTGGATTTGGTTCTGGTGTGACATGGCCGGTTATGTATGCAATGGCAGGATCGTTATGGCCAGAAGGTGGACGGCGTACGTTCAATGCTATATATGTTGCTCAAAACCTGGGAGTTGCCCTAGGTGCGACAATTGGTGGATTTGTAGCAAGTATATCGTTTCATTATATATTTATCGCAAATGCCTCACTATTTGCCGTGTTTTTCTTGATTGTACTTTTTTCATTTAAGAATTTAGATAATGTAAGTGATAGACAAATGCATACGTCCGTACTGGAACAAAGTGGAAAAATTAAAGACAAATCTGCCTTTACAGCTTTGTTGATATTATGTAGTGGATTTCTGATTATTTGGGTCGCGTATACACAATGGCAGGCAACTATCGCACCATACACACAGGAGATTGGAATTCCGCTTGAACAATATAGTACACTTTGGGCAATAAATGGTTTTCTTATCGTTTTATCTCAACCTTTGGTAAAATGGGTTACAGATCGAATAACCTCAACCAAAAAACAGATTTATATTGGAACTGCAATTATGATTTTATCGTTTATGATTGTCATGTTTGCTGGTGACTTCACGATGTTTGCTATTGCCATGGTCATCCTAACATTAGGTGAAGTGTTAATGTGGCCAGCTTTTCCAACGTTGGCTAATCTGTTAGCACCAGAAGGGCGGGCAGGGTTCTATCAAGGATTGGTAAACAGTATTGCAGCAGTAGGTAGAATGATTGGTCCATTCATTGGCGGAGTTATTGTAGATATGTATAATATGGAAGTATTGTTCTATGTTGTTATTTTCATTTTATTTATACCATTTGTAACAACTAAGCTATTTGATAAAAAGATAATGCTAGAGAAAGAAACAAATGAAGGAGTGTAACTATGACGGAAAAAAATCAGGCGATTAAACTGATCGCGTTAGACATGGATGGAACATTATTGACCACAGATCATGAAGTTTCTCAGAGAACGAAGGATGCTATTGCGAAAGCATTGTCAAAGGACATTCATGTTGTGTTAAGCACAGGTCGTGGATTTAGATCGTGCTATCCACATGCAGAAGAGTTAAAGCTCCAATCGTATCTTGTGACAGCAAACGGTGGCGAGGTCTGGACTGTAAAGAAAGAGCTATTAGATCAACATTTAATGGAAACAGAAGTAATTGAAAAACTGTGGAATATTGGAAAAGAAGTTGGCGTCTACATGTGGATGATCTCCACAGATGGCGTATTTCAAAATGAAGCTCCAGATAATTTTTATGATTATCAATGGCTCAAATTTGGCTGTCAATCCGAAGACCAGGATAAACTCGATAAGATGGTGAAAGAGCTATCTTACTATGAAGAATTAGAATTAACAAATTCATTGCCAATTAACGTGGAGGCCAATCCAAAGGGTGTCAGCAAAGCAAAAGCACTTCATTTTTTATGTGGGAAAATTGGGATCACGATGGATGAAGTGATGGCATGCGGAGATAGCCTAAATGATATTAAAATGATCCAGGAAGCTGGAATCGGTGTGGCAATGGGGAATGCCCAGGAAGCAATTAAAAATGTGGCTAATCATATTACAGATACGAATGATAATGACGGTGTAGCAAAAGCCATTGAGAAATTTGTGCTGTAAATATGGGAAACCTTCACTTAGTGTGGGGGTTCTTTTTTTTGTGGGGAATATTGTGAGTAAAACTAATAAATGGAATGAGAGCTCTCATAAGCGAAGCAGGATTGTTCAAAGGTTGAAAGGGAGCACTCAAAAGTGTGGAAGAGGGATGTCCATATAGAAAGAGGAGATACCACATAAATGAAAGAGAGTGAACACTCCAATAAGTAAATAAAATAATCGTATATTCCAAACAAAAAGGCACTCAAACAATGTTGAGCGCCTATCCTATCTTTCTATTTTACTATTATATCCCCGCAATCCAATACATCAATACAGAAACTAGAATCGATGTAATCAGCATAGCTGCTAACGGTCGCAATGCTTTCGTACGTACATCCCTCAAACTAACATTTAGCCCAAGTCCGACCATGGCTGATGTAAGGATGAATGTAGTGGCAATACTGACTCCATCCATCAATGCATCTGACACAGGAATGTAGCTTCCTAATATATAACTTCCAAACAAACTCATTGCAATGAATCCAAGTAAGAACCATGGGAATGAAATCTTAGCGTTTTCCCCATTTTCCCCCTTATTTTTGCGATTTTTAATCCAAAAGATGAAAACAAAACATAGAGGGACAAGTAAGAATACACGTCCCAGTTTGGCTAATAGAGACATTGCCAGTGCTTCTTCCCCTGCTGGTTCAGCGGCAAGAGCAACATGAGCAAGTTCATGCAAGCTAAGACCGGACCAAATTCCATATTGTACAGCGGAAATTGGTAGAATCGGTAATAGTAGCGCATAAATAATCGAAAAGACCGTTCCAACTAAGGCAATAATTCCGACACTAATTGCCGTATCTTCATCCTTTGATTTTACAATTGGAGCTACAGCAGCAATGGCAGCTGCTCCGCACACACCTGTTCCCACACCGAGTAGTAAAGCAATCTGTGAATTTGCTTTAAATAATTTTGCTAGAAACATAGTGATAAATATAGCAAAAATAATGGTTATAGCCCCTTTTACAAGAAGCCCGAGACCATCATTAAAAATGATATCGACATTTAACTTTAACCCATATAAAATGATAGCAAAACGTAATAAATATTTAGATGAAAATTGAATTCCAGTGCGGAAGAATTCGGGGTATCCAAACAGTTGCCGATAAATGATTGCTAGAATGATTGCCGAGGCAAGTGGACCAATTTGGTTAAATCCTGGAATCATAGAAAGTAAATAACCAGTTAAAGCAAATGCAAATGTATAGGCAATGCCTAAAATCATACTCTTCCAGTAAGTTTTCTTAGATGCTTCATTATTCATGTTTAAATATTCCCTTCTAGTTATAGCTTTAGTATTTAGTATAGTTTTAGTGATATAATAAGAAAAATAAATTATAGTAATCACAACTATAAATAATACTTATTATAAAAGAGGAAGTTGTTAGTATGGATCAGCATCTCATTGTATTTAATGAAGTGGTGGAACGGAAAAATTTCTCCCGAGCGGCAGAAGCATTGCATATGTCACAGCCTGCTGTCAGTCAATATATTTCAGCCCTTGAAAAAGAGTTGGGTGTAAAACTCCTGGAAAGAACGAATAAATATGTAGAGCTAAACAAAGCTGGTGAAATTGTCTATCAGTATGCAAAAGCAATTTTCAAGGATTACGAAAAAATGAAGATACTCGTTTCAGATATGAAGAATGATCCAAGTGGTAATTTAAAAATTGGCGCAAGCTACACGATAGGCGAATATTTACTGCCAAAGATGCTTGCAAGGCTGCAGGAAGAATATCCCCTTATTGTCCCATCTGTGTCGATAGGTAATACAGAAGATATCGGGTCTAAACTGGTAAGTCGTGAAATCGATATCGGCCTTATTGAAGGGGAATATTCGCATCGTCAAATTACGGCAGAACAATTTGCAACGGATGAAATGTATATCATTGCCAGCGGAAGGGAATCCTTATTAACAGATAATATTTCCAGAACTTACTTGGAAGAGCAGACGTGGATTATACGGGAAGAGGGTTCTGGAACTAGAATAATGTTAGAGGAATTTTTTGAAACATATCATATTACACCAACCCGTCTCATATCATTAGGAAGTACGCAAACAATTAAAGAAGGAGTGGAATCCGGTCTTGGTATAAGTTTACTTTCCAATCTAACATTTAAGAAGGAATTAGAGCTAAACCGGATCCAAAAGCTTCCTGTAGATGGAACTCCGATAAAGCGATATTTCTCCATTATTAAAAATCAACAGGAGTTTCATCCAAAAGCACTAAAAGTATTTGAGAAGCTAGTCCAAAGTCTAGTTTAAAGCCTGAATGCACCATGGAGGCTTTCTTTGTTTTTCTGAAGGGTGTATAATAGTAAGTGGAAATAGGAAAGGGGATGCTTTGATGGCATTTTCTCGCGGACCGAAAGAACCGGTTCCAGAGGTAGAAACGAATGTGTGGTCATGTACAAGTGGTGAGTGTCAGGGCTGGATGAGAGAGTCGTTTAGCTTTCAAGAAGAACCAACATGTCCACTTTGTCACTCCAGGATGGAACGAGAAGTACGAGTACTTCCCGAGGTGAAGTAAAAAGAGAAGTGTCTCCATCATTTATTTGAGCTATTAGATGTCATGAAGGCATCTTTTTTGTTAGCTTCCATTGAAAAAGCCGGTCAGTTTTGATCGGTTTTTTTTTTTTGCGCGCCAGCAGGAAAGCATCAAATTTCAGCTAAGAATTGGGTCAATGTAGTAAAAATTATAACATTCTAATAAGAAAACCGAATATATTCACTAAAAGATGATCGGGCACTAAGTTTTCTAATAAAGTAATATTTTTGAACATGGAAGAATATGTTCTAATAGTGGTTTCATCAGGTGTTTTCATCGATAATGAAAACGTTTTTTTTTGAGAAGGAGGAACAATTTTTGAAGTACAATAATCCTAACACAGAAGGTTCGGTCATTGCATTTCGTAAACGCTATGATAACTACATAGGTGGTGAATATCGACCACCTGTTAAAGGGCATTACTTTGACAATGTTACACCAGTTACAGGCGAAGTATTTTGTGAAATTGCCCGTTCAACAAAAGAAGATGTCCAGCTAGCTGTAGAAGCTGCACATGCTGCAAAAGAAGAATGGGGAAAAACATCCGTGTCGGAGAGAGCGAACAGATTAAATAAAATAGCTGATCGAATCGAAGAAAATAAGGAAATGCTAGCTGTTGCGGAGACATGGGATAATGGAAAAGCAGTTCGGGAAACACTTGCAGCTGACCTGCCGCTTGCTATCGACCATTTCCGGTATTTTGCTGGCGCTATTCGAGCACAGGAAGGCGGAATTAGCCAAATTGACCAAGACACAGTTGCGTATCATTTTCATGAGCCCTTAGGAGTGGTAGGGCAGATTATCCCTTGGAATTTTCCGTTATTAATGGCTACATGGAAATTAGCCCCAGCGCTGGCTGCTGGTAACTGTGTAGTTTTAAAACCAGCAGAACAAACACCAGCATCTATACACGTTTTAATTGAACTCATTCAGGATTTATTACCTGCAGGAGTAGTTAATATTGTAAATGGTTTTGGTGTAGAAGCAGGGAAGCCACTTGCTACGAATCCAGGTATTTCTAAAGTGGCATTCACCGGTGAAACAACAACAGGACGGTTAATTATGCAATATGCTTCGGAAAATATTATTCCAGTAACATTAAAACTGGGTGGAAAGTCACCGAATATTTTCTTTGAAGATGTGATGGATAAAGATGATGGTTTCTTTGATAAGGCTATTGAAGGTCTTGTTATGTTTGCACTGAACCAAGGAGAAGTGTGTACATGTCCGTCCCGTGCACTTATCCATGAGTCGATTTTTGATGACTTTATGGATAGGGCGATTGAAAGAGTGAAGCAAATTAAGATTGGCCATCCTCTAGATACCGAAACAATGATGGGTGCTCAAGCTTCCCAGGAACAGATGGAAAAGATCAGTTCCTATTTAGATATTGGTAGACAAGAAGGAGCGGAAGTTTTAACTGGTGGTAATGTAAATAAATTAGAAGGTGAATTGGCTAACGGCTATTACGTTGAACCAACTATTTTTAAGGGTAATAATAAAATGCGAATCTTTCAGGAAGAAATATTTGGACCGGTATTATCGGTAACAACTTTTAAAGAAAAAGAGGAAGCACTGGAAATTGCGAATGATACACTGTACGGCCTAGGTGCAGGTGTTTGGACGAGAGATATTAATACTGCATATCATTTTGGCCGTGAAATTGAAGCGGGACGTGTTTGGACGAATTGCTACCATCAATATCCGGCACATGCCGCATTTGGTGGATATAAAAAATCTGGTATTGGAAGGGAAAATCATTTAATGATGCTCGACCATTACCAGCAAACAAAGAACCTACTGATCAATTATAGTGAGAATGCTACAGGATTATTTTAAGTATATTTTTAAGTATATAGATTAAAAAAGGAGCAACTATCTGCAGGTGGAGATTTGCTCCTTTTTTTAATAGTAAATGGAATAAAGGAGGCGGGGTAATGGTAAAAAGAGTTACTGCGACGCAAGAAGCTATACATTTAATCGGAAAATTAAAAGATCTTCACGGACCATTAATGTTTCACCAGTCGGGCGGATGTTGTGATGGAAGCTCACCTATGTGTTATCCACGTGACGAGTTTCGAATTGGAGAATCGGATGTATTATTAGGAGAAATTGCAGGGACACCATTTTATATATCGAAGGATCAATATGCTTATTGGAAGCATACACAGCTAATTATTGATGTGGTCGATGGTCGTGGTGGAATGTTTTCGCTAGAAGGGCCTGAAGGAAAACGTTTTTTAACCAGGTCCCGTATTTTTACTGAAAATGAGAAAAAAGAACTTGCACAAAGTTAATGTAATAGGTGATAGCTTTTTATATGTAATAGTCACAATTAGCCCAGATTTATCATATTTTATAACAAAACGATAAAAGGGTGTGTCTATTTGAAGAAATATTACGTAAGTGCAAACACTGCAGAAGGCTTTATTAATCACATTACCACTAACCTTCAAAATATCAAACAGATTATTATTCTAAAACATCCGTCAAACACCTTGAAAACTGCAATTATTCAAGATGCGGTTCATACGTACAAATCTAACTATGATGTTGAAGTATTACTAAGCCCCTTAGGAAAAAAACACTTAGATGGTATTATAATCAGAGAAAAATCTCTGGCCATTATCAGTAACCGCATCGCAACAACAGATATAGCTGGTGCAATTGAAATTGATTGCAGCTTGTTTATCAAACATAAACCAACTTTAGATAATGAATTACAAGAAAAGTTTAAATACCATACAGAAGAAGCATATAAAAATTTTGCAACTGGTTTAAAAATTCATGATGATTTAGAAGAAATATATATTAATGAAATGAATTTTAAACGTGCTAATGAACTTGCAGAAGAATTTATTCAAAATCTACTCCAAAATGAGAATAAACAGGACCGTCAAGCACACACTTATCATCGATTTTTCGGTACGAACACAGCAGATGGTGTTGTCAATGAAATTCCAAATCTTATTGAAGGTATCCAAAATGTATACTATATTAAAGGTAGAGCGGGTACAGGTAAATCGACTTTTATGAAAAAAATCGCTGCATCATGTGAAGAGTATGGGTACGATGTGCAAGTATATTATTGCAGTTTTGATCCAAATAGTTTGGACATGGTACTTGTACGTGATTTGGATTTCTGTATATTTGATAGTACAGACCCTCATGAATACTTTCCAAACCGCGATGGAGAAAAAACCCTGGATCTATATGAAAAATTAGTAACACCAGGAACAGATGAAAAATATGAAGAGCAAATTACAAAAGTAAATAATCACTATAAATCATATATGAAGCATGGAATTAAGGAGTTAAAAAAAGCTGGAGAGTATCTAGATGAATACGAAGAACAGTTTACTTTTACAGAAGAAGAGAAAAATCATATTATAGAATTTATCAATGAGCAAATAATTCAATAGACAAATACGGGAAGGTCCTAAAGAAGGTTCTGCCTTTTTGGTGATTACGGCCAATGAATTGTACCATTGTGACATTCTATTTACCATCATCAAAAGTGTACCAATGAATGCCAGATTGTTTACCACTTCATATCTTCTGGATAATCAAAAATGTTATACAAATTTGATTGATTCTCGATAAGTTCAGTTTTTCACAAGAGGAGCGTTTGTGGAATATCAAAAGCCTAATTTCTCAATGAAGGTACGGAGGAATTAGGCTTTTTTATCTTTCAAAATATATATAGTTGGAAATCCGCACTTCATTGATGTTATCCCATTGGTAAAAGCGGGGGCAACAAGTGGTAAATCTTGTGGTGATCGCTGGTACAAAACATGACAGAGGTGGATTCTTATGGCTGTAATCAATTTGGATTTTATTGGCATAAATTATGTCAATAAAAATAAAAATATAATTTTGGTGTGAATAATGTGAATGATATAATGCCATGTATTCTTTCTCATTTCCTGTTTTTCTAGTTAATACAACGTCCAAAAGTGTTCAATTAATGTTAATTATTTCGGCGTTTCACTAAATAGTTTTAGAAAGTTATTTGCAAATTTTAAAATTCAGTCCGATTGTTTGGGAAAAAAATCACTATACAGAAGAATTTCCTTATAGGACAGTCAATCGAAGAAAGCTTGACTATATAAAAAATAAAGAGCATTCTCTTTTCATTGTCCATTTACTTTAATTACAGATTACTTTGCGGTCTACAACAAGAGCCCTGTCATCAAGCCTTAAAGGGTTGATGAATTATTTTAAGCAAAATGAACGCAATTATTTAAGTGCAATTCACAAATTAATCCTCAACTATTTTTTATACACATATTCTTTTTTTAAAGAGGGATACTAACAATATAGAATGGAAAACGAAAGGATATATCCAAATGAAAAAAGTCATTTTTATCCTGGTTGATTCTTTATTGCCGGAAATTCTTAAAAAAGGATTTGCAACCAGGAGTTTACCGGCACTTCAGTTTTTACAGGAACACGGTAACTACAGAATGGATTGTGCCACTGTTTTCCCTACTATGACCGCATCGATAGATGCCTCTTTAATGACCGGAAGCTATCCGAATGAACACAAAATTCCAGGTTTAATTTGGTATGATCCCGATAACTGGGAAATGATTAATTATATTAATGGAGTAAATTGTGTAAGGAAATTAGGGATTAAAAATTGTTCCCAAAATGTATTGGTCAATCTTAATGAAAAACATTTAAGTCAGCATGTAAAAACGATATTTGAGGATTTAGCAGACAGGGGTCATACATCGGCAAGCATTAATTTGATTATCCATAGGGGATATAAACAGCATTCTATTTCTTTTCCACTGAAAAAATATGTAGGAATTCAGGAAAACCAAAGTATAAACGGACCTGAAATTCTTTTTTTAGGGGCGATGGTATACCCCGAAATTTTAAAAGATAAAATTCATAGTTTTTCAAGTGGTTTAAGGCATTCCTATGGTATTAATGATCATTTTGCCATTTCCGCTGCAACTGAACTGATTATTCAAGGCAACCAACCGGAATTTATGATGGTTTATTTGCCGGACAATGACCACAGGATTCATAAAATAGGTCCAGAAAAAGGTGAATTATCATTGATAAAAGTGGACCGTCAAATCGAGAGGCTTATGAATTCCTTTGGCTCATGGGAAAAAGCCATTCAAGAAAACATTTTAATTGTCACTAGCGATCATGGCCAAACAAGCATTGGAAAAGAAAAAGATTATAATGTTGATTTGGATTACTTATTAAACCAGTACACTGTATTACAGCTTGACGAAAAAGTTGAAGAAAAACATCAGATAGTGGTTTGTAATAATGAGCGGATGGCCTATATTTATCCATTAAAAGAAAACATACAAGAAAAATTAGTAAATGATTTAAAAAGTGAATCCCGCATTGATTTGATTGCATGGAAAAGCGGTGAGAATATCATTGTGACAGCAGGAGGAAAAACGGAAAGTAAAGTAGTTTTCAGTAAAAACGGTCCGTTTCAGGATCCTTATGGACAAAGCTGGAGTATCGAAGGTGATATTTCCATTATGGATATTAATCTAAATAAAAAGAGCTTAGCATTTAACGATTATCCTGATGTTTTGGCGAGATTGCATGGAGCATTATTTTCTCAAGATAATCCATTAATTGTGTTAACAGCAAGGCCAAGATATGAATTCACTTCAAAATATTACCCAAAGCATAATAAGGGCGGAAGTCATGGCTCATTACATAAATTTGATTCTTTTATTCCGCTTATTGTCACAGGAGATGAGAAAAATAGGCCTTTGCCTTCCAGGATTGTTGATTTAAAGGCTTTTATCCTTAGTTTGTACGATTAGAAAATGTCTTTTAAAAAAAGATATGACACCGTTTGGACAATCCAATGAAATATGGTGTTAGAAAAAAAAGTATCATTACTTAGTTTCATAATTAGGTATGTCTTTGAAATAAAGTTCGATAATTTATAAAAGGTTGATCCTTTATAATAAATTTTGATAATTTGTAAAAAAAGCATTCAAAATCCTGTGTTGATATGCAGTTTTTTTTGTTCGGCAAACAGGCGCGATTGTGGAATAAAAGAACAACTTTATCTAAAGAGGAGGTTGAGCAGATTTATAGGGCAACCACTAACATACGAGATCGATTGCTTATTAAACTGCTATTTGAAACAGGATTGAGAACTGGAGAGGTACTAACCTCTTTGATTTTTTTGAATTTAATTCAACGGTAGCTCCTCGATGTATATCTCTGTTTGCTACAATCAAAAGCTTACCGTATTATCATCCAAACAATCCCCCTTTCATTTGTAAAGGAGGATTGTTTGGACCGACCGGGATTTGAATGAGACTGGTTTTATTCTGGGAAGTTATCTTGTATATTTCATCATACATACCTACATTAAACCCAAGAAGTGGGTGCCCTCCTATCCCAATAGCGGATGATACTAGTAATATACGCTGTAAGAGCATACCTGCTTCCATTTGTTGGATGCGATATCCTCTGTAACCAAGTGAAGTTTTGTGGTAATCCTGATATCCTACCAAATGAAGGCAAAGCGGGGTTTGGAATATATTCACATCATCCAGAGACATTCCCTGTTCCAGCCAATAACGATAATCTCCGTAACGTATATACCGTAATGTATGAGTTGAGCTATCATAGTACCATGCACCATCTGGAATACCTTCAATACCATATGTGCAGCCATAAATTGAAACACGGGGTTTAGAATTTTTTTTATCTCCATCCAAATCATTACGATACAAGAAAGAAGAAGTCGCCTCGTGTAACAAAGTAGCGAGTTGCAGTTGGTTTATTTTTCCTAAAGTAAAGTCCATCCCTGGTGAATGACGTATTCTGCTAGCTAACGCCAAATCAAACGATAACCGGTTGGTATTAGGCAAAGATACCGTTTGTACCTCATAGGTAATATTCATTTCTTCTTTAAACTCCTGAAATGATTTCATTGAATCTATCATAGATGCCTCATTCATTTTAGTCAGCATAGGATGCTCTAAAATTCTTTTTGACCGGACATAATGGTCATGATGAATCGGTAATATCCTCCTTGACAAATTAGTAGCTGTGATTAGCTCCTCTACATGATTATTATTAGTAAACCACGTTGTTTCAGAGTTTATAGACAGTGGAATAATGGTATAAATAGTTTCCTCCTGTTCGGATAGTCCGAGCAGATGGTTAACGGCTCGATCAAGAAATTGGAAATAAACTCCGGATTCAAATCCAAACCTTTTCGCCACTTCCAATAATTGCCCAATTAACACACCAGTATCCAACCCTTGTAATCGGTAGCTAAAGTTATTATATTTAAAGAAATTCTTCCAAAACACAGTCGAGATAAAAATTGTACCAAAACAAGTTGACATATTACAGTGACCACCAAGAGTCTCCGTTAGATATAAATCGAAATTGCCTTTTCGTAATAAAACCAAGCGATGATGTGCAACATCGTAATGGTACACTCCATCGGGCAATTTTTCTATTTTTAAATACACATATAATTCGTTAGGATATAACGCACCCCCAGAAGGAACAAATCGCCGAAGTACCTGTTCCAAGTCCCCCTTTTGTGTGGAATAAACGGATTGACAGAATTTATTGAGTCCATACACATACCAGAGGAAATACCCAAAATCACTCAACCCAGGTTTTTCAGTGACTTTCGTTTTTTCAAGTGTAAAAGGTATTTCTAATGAGAGTGGAAATACTGGTAAGTTACGGTAAAGTTTATACGGAAGTGGAGCGTCTTCCCAATCTACCTCCCAGTCAACTGGGTTAATTTTGTCAATCTTAAAATGCAGGTTGTGTATAAATGTATCCAGATTCATGTTTCTCCCTCCTAAACGGTTATGGGAACGGATGTGGATGTGGATTAAGCTGCTCAGCCGTTAGTGGCTGTTTCACATATCCAAGTTTCATCGGCACCTTTAAGACTCTATCCATCCCTGCCAGTCGGGTAAATTGATGTCCGAATGTCATTGGTAGCATTCCTGGAATTAGTACTTTAACGCAGTGTAGCCCATTTCGACTTATTTCCGGCCTTGTCTGGTTCACCACAATCACATCGAGATTCAACCGACGGAACACCTGGATAATGTCTTTTAGGTCATCAGTAAGATCCGCATGTCTTTCCTTCCAACTGTACGACTCGTCAAACGTTTTTACTGGACGGTTGCTATTTAGCAAGAACTGGAGACGCTCCTGAGCTTTCGGTAAATTATAAAGCATGGAGTGGTCCTGCATTTCTTGCACCAGAAACGGATCATAAAACATTTGCTCCACCTTCCAACGTTTGGCATCAAATTGTTTATGAAGCATTTGCATGGTACCGACTAACTCATGAATTGCACTTTTTACTGCCTGAATGGGATCCAGGTGGGTTCCCGCCGCACAGATGAAATTCACTCCCTTTTGGTCCCTCTTTTTCGCTACCACCCAAACACTTGGAATCCCATTCTCCATCGTTGTGTTAAAAACATGTAAATCAAAACCCGTCACCTCCCGTAATCGCTGAACCATCAAATGTAATTCCAGGTCAGATTCGGAAGAAAGATCGATACGTGGTACCGGCAGTTTTGCGTACCAGGTCATTAAAAATGAGTCACGTTCCACGATTTCTAAAATGCCATAAAATATTGCCTCTTCCAAACTTCCACCTAATGCACATCCATTGGAAGTTTCATAAACAAACCCATCCTCACTCCCTGAGTTGTAATAAGGGAGCCACTGTGGAACCAAAATGGGACGTTCTTGTAAAAATGAATAACCCCAAACCCAATTCATAGCACGATCTGGGTCAAATGGGTGAAATGGAAAATTTGGTCGTTTATACTGTTCTTTTTCATGCAACCCAACTTTGAAAGGGTTAAGCGCCTGATCGGATATGCGGTTGAAACTGTCATGAATTACCCCATGATTACTACGGGGAGCCAAACCACAGTATCGTTCCAAACCTTCCAAAATAGCTGTTAGCTCACTTTTTGTATAGAAATGACTCCGGCCACCAGTTCCCACGTCTTCCTTGAATAAAGGAAGATTCACACTTATATCAGCAAACGGAGATAAGAGGTCCATATTTTTGCCATTTATCATACCAGTTCGATTATCCAGATAATCTTTTACGAGAACTTCCTTTAAATCATTTAGAGAATGGCTGCGGTAACTGTCAACGTTAATTTTTGGACTTGATTGAAGCGAAATTTGAGAATCCGTTGACATTTCATCGATTGATTGACCACAAACTGAACATAGTGGGTCTGGAAGAAAAGAATGAAGTGTACTTTTCATATTTTTCAGATTGATTATAAATAACCGTTCTTCCAAGTGGGAACCTCTGCCTTGCAATACTCTAAAGCTTTCCGTTGCAATTATATAAGCCATATGTATAAGGCCTGAACGTGATGCCCAAGCGTCATGTTTAATCCACTTTCCATGTTTTTCTAAATTTTTTTGCATCTCCCACATCTCTATACGATCGGGTCCTGCTATGATTCGGCGTAAATCTGAACATTTTGAGCATCCTGGTTTACCCGGACGTACCATTGGACCTATCACACCTTCTCCAAAAAAGACAAAGCCTCGCAACCAGGGGATACCAGTGGATTGCAGCACTTCCTCCGTCTTACGATGATTAGCAGGATCCCATGCATCGTCTAACACCAGTGCTAAGTTAGCAGTTTTTGAGTCTTCCTTTTTAAAATTAGTCTGATGAATGACATGGTATTCGACAGATAATTCTGCACATACAAATTCTGCCAATAAACCTTTTCCAACAACTAACACCTTAGCACTCATTTAAATTCCTCCTCTCGTAACAATACCCCAAACATTCCTGCCAATCTCTCTTTCAAATACGATTCCGGTATCAGTTCAAATGCCAATAGCTGCTTATGATTTTGTTTCAAATTCTTCAAGGCAGACTGTAACATGTCCAATTGTGTCATCTCTATACTAGTTGGAATTACACGACATTGTGATTCGTTTTCTTCAGTAACCACAGAGGAAATCTCCACTGTGTATATTGAGGAGGAAACTGCTTTGTTTTGAACCTTTGACAGTGCATGTTGCAAAACATTTCGTGTGGCAATGGTCACATTGAACCCAACACCGCCATACCAACAATCTTTAGTACCAACCCAAACTACAGGGAAGCCGGATATCTCCTCCCCTAATCCGATTATTGGAACTTCCTGCATCTTCGTTAATGCTTGCAAATAAAATTGGCTACGTTCATCTTCTATTGCATTTAATTTTATTGGTACAACAGGGGGCTTTTTCTTCTTATACTTATTTCTAAGTTCCTCAGCTAAACACTTTTGCAATCCCCGGTAAACCCCTTCTATAATCGTTTCTCCAGCCCCAATACCAATAAATACCTCCTTATCCATCTTCTTTACCCCTATTTCCTGATAGAAGGAGATACTTTCAATGAATTGGCTTTTCATTTGTGATAAATATGCTTCAATACCGGTTAAAGCCGTTTCTCTACATGCTTCTTCATGCGTTAGACCAGTACAAATTATTTCAGGTAAAAGCTCGGCCGGTTCTTCCGAGATTGGGTCAGCTACCTTAACACGGCATTGAGCCAATGGAAGCTGTTTTAAATCACCCTCCTCCCAAACATGAAAAATCCCTGTTACTGTCGATGTCAAGGAACTGAAGTAATGAAGTACTCCATCTAATTCATTCTTATTTGAATTTTGTTTAAGTAGAAGATTAAGATTTCGAACCCATTTAGCTGACACACTTCCTGTTACAAGCGGATGGGGGATAAAAGAATGCCAATTTCCTTCAAGTGTCTCAAGATTAAGTAAAAACAATTGAGGATTCTGTTTTTCCTCCAATCCTGTAATGGCTTTAAATAATTTAAACACAATAACATTTGCCAATAGTGCTCCTGCCGTTGAAGAGAAAGTGTGCAACTTGGGGTCTTTCTGAAGAACGTTACGGTGTACACGACGCCAGGCTGATTCCCAACATCCATCTTCCTCCGGATACACGAGTGGACCTGCTATACCTGCCTGCTGTATAATCATAGCAGGTAGTAAACACTTCTTCTCCTCCCTGCAAATCGAGTGAAGAACCTGTAATTCCTCTATTTCACCTTCTTGTGAGATATAGAGAATCCAGTCGAATGGTTGTATTATTTCACGCCAAAAACTTTCCCCGTCCTCCTTAAATGTGATCTCGTTTACATTTACCTTTAAATCTGTTTTACGGGCATTTGCGACTAATTCCTTTAAACGCTGCTTGTTAGTTACTGCTGAGTCAGTTATCACCATATCAAATTTAGGTAATCCAGATTCTAACAAAGCTGAAATTAGTGAAACAAAAAATGAACCTGATCCAATTGCTAATACTTTAGCCTCCCTGTACGATTGAAAACGATATGCACCGGATTCACTTAAATTATCTAATAGTTCGATTTGAGAAGCATACTTTTTATATACTTCTTTTGGAAGTTGATGAGGATGATCACGGCTTATATCACGAACAAAACCATTTGAATACAGCATATCGGCTATTTTATAAACATGGTCACGATATTGATTCGGTAACCCGTCCGTCAAGTCCTGCAATGTATGTCTCCCATTGAAAAGAGGGATTAGTTTTTCAATCCATTGATAGATTGTCTTCCCCTCTATATGAAACGAACATAAGTTATTACGAAAATATGCACCACCGTTTCCGTCGGGAATAAAAAAAGTGTCTCTTTTCACCTTAAGACGCATAGAAGGGTTTAATTTAGTCATTTTTTCCTCCTCATAACCATGAAATACTTCACAAATTGATAACCAACATCACATTACTATTAGGATTTTATGTCCTATCTATTTGTCCTCATTCATATAAATTAAAAAACCCCCACATGATTTAAATCTTCTTTATGCAGGGGCATTCTCTCCTAGAAAACCGCGTTTTTTAATCTTTTCTATATACACTACCTGCATGGCAATGATATTGAGTATGACAGTGGTGACAGTGAGCGTGACAATGGTACTGAGTATGACAGTGGTGACAGTGAGCGTGACAATGATACTGAGTATGACAGTGATGACAGTGTGCATGGCAATGATACTGGGTATGACAATGATGGCAGTGCCCGCTAACGTATTGAGGGTTAGCTTGAGGATCCCAGTATGTTACATTACCTTGCCTAAATTCGTCAACACCTAATTGTGTAAGTTCATTTTTAAAATTAACCATATTTATCCCTCCGTTTAATTAATAAGCCATAAAACATTAACGTGTTGTCTATTTTCTTAAACTCTATTAATTGTGTTTACATATAAAGGTTAGTTATTCATTGTTTGGTTTAAATACATCCCTCCTATTAATTTAGTTGTTTTAAAGTATGCAAAAATAAAAAAACAGGGACCAATATCACGGAAAATGGGCATATGTATCCTTTATCTTGAACAACAAGGTTTCTTAGAGCAAACTTACAAAAATAATTTATTAATACTTAAAAATTTATAATACTGGCTCCACCTCATACCTAATAGGTTCTTGTACCATTGTTATATGGATTATTGGTGCGATAGACAAAAAACTTACATATGGTAACCGAAAAAGTATGTTACTTGCTTTCGATGACTAAATAATTATTTGTCATAATATGTAAGACAGTACAAGTGGAATCCATCGATGGATTTAATGGCCCATATGACCCCTATGGTGCGGATAGAGATTGTAGCGACTTTAGTAGCCATCAGGAAGTACAAGCATTTATTGAAAGCAGCAGGGGGGACCCGCAAGTAATCCACATAGATTAGATGGTAGTAATAATGATTGTCTCGTATGTGAAAGTTTATAGGTAAGTTAATAAGTGGGATAACCTTGGTTATCCTACTTTTTTATTGAACTCCAGCCTAACCACCAGTTATATTAGTAGGCTTCGACTTGGGGAAAGGGAAGAATGGAGTCGTTTCTTATGAGAGGATATATTGCAGGTGAACCATCTACATATGATATTTACCATTGATGAAGGATTGAGAGATATTTTCCTTTGGCATCGTGAACTACTAAAACCTCTTATGGATGAGGCTGCTATGTTAGTAAAAGAATATTTTCAAAAGAAGGGTAAAGTAACACCAGGAATTATAACTGGATTACATACATTTGGATCAAGAATGAATTTCAAACCACATGCTCATATGATGGTAACTATGGGTGGGGTAACTAAAAAAGGAGAAGGGAAGGGATGCGACTTTATCCCATTTTCGATGCTTCGAAAGCAATGGTAGACGGTACATTCTTATGACCGTAATTATTTTGTCAGTTACTAAAGTATTTCATTTCTCATGCTTCAAAAAGTTTGGCTATATTGTTTAAGAAAACTTAAGTATTCCCTTGAAACAATTATGACTAAAAAATTAGAAAATATTCCCTTGAATTTTTTCTTAAAGTATTGTAAAATTAATTAACTGAAAATTTTGATAGGTTTCATATCTAAAATTATAGGGAGGTGGATTGGATGGTAACTGTCAAAATGTTAAAGCCTTATTACATTAAAACCGATAATGAGTATGTGCGCATCGTATTGGCATACCAATATTTCTCCGTCATGATTAATGAAAAAGACTATCAGTTCATTCCTATTGAGGCAAACGAATTTCGAATAAACCGCAGAACGCAAAAAGTAGAAAATGTCGATGCAAAGTTTGCATTTCAAAATGGGAAAGATGTTGTATACCTAACTCTGGCCAAACTAATTACCCTCCCCGATTTCTTGCAGCAGCTGCATTCCATTGCCGGATCATACTATATTGATGAAGACAATGAAGTAAGCACTGAAAAAAATATTGAAAGCGCAATCATTATTGATGAATTAGAAAATTGGAATGTAAGGCGGCTAATAGATAAAGCGTTAGACGAGCGTGATGAACATGCATTTCATGAGTTAATTAAATATCTATAACGTTAATGACATAAGAAGAAGCGGTCAGTTAGACTAGCTTCTTTTTTTATCGCGTGATTAACTGCTGTAAGAACTTAATGGGAAGAATTCGAGCTTTAAGAATGATAAGTGGGACGGGCAGCCTTCTGATTTGTTGAGCGTGTTAATCTAACAATCAGTGGGGGATGAAAAAAACCCCTCCCACACTGATTGAAGATTCACTTTATCTTAATTATTCAGGTCCAGTAGTATATCCGTCACTTTTTCATAAGCTTTTTGTGTATCCTCTTCATGTGAATTTTCTACCATCAAAGCAATTAAAATATCCTGTGCTTCGGTTGGGTAAGCGACAAACCAGTTGTTTTCGGCACCATCTTCATCTGCCGTTTGTTTTAACTCTACTGTTCCCGTTTTACCGGAAATAGGGAATTCATCAATGTTGGCATTTGTTGCGGTTCCATCTGTCACAACGGAGCGGAGTGCATCCTGAATAATTTGTGCTTCTTCTGCTGTAATTAAACCTTCTTTCCATATTTGACCGGTCTCTTCATCAGCAAGAAATATTGGCTTAAGCATATTTCCCTCATTTAAGAAGGTTGTATAAGCTGTAGCAAGGTGGATGGCTGTCATCTGCATTTGACCTTGACCATAGCTTGTATCAGCAAGTAAAACCTCATTATCAATCGTTCCACTATTTGAAATAGATGATGTTGTTACATCGTATTCATATGGCATTTCTTCTCCAAAGCCAAAGTTTTCAAGGCCTGTTCTTAAGGCGTCCGCACCCATTTCTACAGCTTTCATCGCAAAATAAATATTATCTGATCGTACTAACGCATCTTCTAAATCCACTGGTCCGTTTGAAGTGGATACTCGTGTTACCTGATAATCACCCCACGATTCTTTCCCCCATTGCAAACCTTCTATTTCAATCCCCTCTTCTGGAGTGATGGTTCCATTGTCTAAGCCAATTGCTGCAGTTATAGGTTTTATAGCGGAACCGGGTGAGAAGGAAGAAACGATTCGGTTGATTAAAGGCAGTTGTTCGTCCTGATCTAGTGATTCCATATATCTATCTGTTGTTCCGTACATAACTTCATTCGGATCAAAACTTGGACTGCTTACGAGTGCTAACGTTTCTCCGGTTTGAGGGTGGATGGCAGCAGCAGTTCCAGCATCCTCCCCGTAGGACTCGTAGATTTTTTCCTGAATGTTTATATCTAGGCTTAACACAAGATTTTCTCCATTTTTCGCTTCTTTCTCTGCAAGGATAACTTCATCTTTACCTTCTTTTTCAACGTAAATTTTAACTCCACGTTCTCCTTTTAGCTGTTCTTCAAATAATCGTTCCAAACCTCTTGCGCCAATCATATCGTCTGCTGCATAATTGTTTTCATCAAATTCTTCAAAGTCATCAGCACGGACTGTTCTTAAATAACCAGTTAAATGTGCAGCAGCCTCCCCGGCTGGATAAACACGACCGGTGGTGGTGCTAATCTGTATTCCATCAATCTCAAGTAATTGATTTTTAACAGCTTCTTCATCTTTGGATATTCGGGTGATAGGAACTGCCCATTCAGGCTGAACCCAGCTGGCATTTAGTTTGTTATCTATGCTTTCTACAGTAGTTCCAAGCAGCTCTGCAATTTCTTCAATAGACTGGTCAGCATTCTCACCTAATTTTTCCGGAACAATACTGACTTCATACACTTCATCATTAAGCGCTAATGGCATCTGGTTTCTGTCTAATATTTCTCCACGTTTCGGTTCTGAAGTACTAAATCGGATTTCCCCACCATCTTTAATTTCCGGAAAAATAAAACCTGAATCCCATTGGACAAACCAATTCTCTTCCTCTTCTTCGCCCTCTAAGTGAAGGGTGGCATCATAATCGAAGGAAATGGTTCCAGCAAGTGACTCCATTTGCACTTGAAAAGGAATGGTAGCAACTCCTTCTTCCATCGCCCTTTCAAGCACATCTTCCTCAAGTGGCTCATACGAAACCTGTAGCTCACTTACTTCCAGGTCTTCGTAAATTTTTTCTTTTCGCTGAACGGATTCTTCTTTCGTGTACGATGATTGTGATTCGGTAGAAAACATTTCATACATTTGGTCATAATTTTGCTCATTCCAATGACTTACAAAGGCATCAAACCGATCATTTGGTGTAACCTGATCATCGGAGCAAGCAACAAGAAAGATAAGGATAAATAATAAGAATCCAGCTTTTTTCACTTTGTACCCCTCCTATTACTTTATACCTAGCATTATAACATTAATACCCATTAAAAATGTATTTTTGATTGCAATTTCAAACGTCTGATTTGTTAACGTCATATACAAGAAAAGTCACACTGTTATATACAGGTGACTTCAAGATTAGCTTGCATCCATATGCTCTGATATTTCTGAACTAACACGGCTAAATTCTTCATCGGGCACGACATAATAGTATACACCACTAATCATTTGGCCATTTCCCTGAAGCTCAAGAGTCTGGATATCATGACGGGAGCTAAGATAATCGGAGAACAGAGTTTGAATTTTTTTTATATCCAAGTCTGTTTGCACATTGTTACCTAGGATATCTAGAATTTCACCAAATTTAGTAATACTTGTAAAACTTGCAGCTTCATCAATTGCTGCAGCTATGACTTCTCTTTGCCGTTCGTTACGTCCAAAATCTCCACGAGGATCCTCTTTTCTCATACGAATATAATCCAAAGCTTCTTCGCCATTTAAGTGTATTTCTCCTGCAGGAAAACTGGTTCCACCCTGATTGAACGCAAAGTCATTGTCTACGGTTACCCCACCTAAGGCATCTATTCCCTGTTCAAATCCCTCCATATTTACTCGGCCATATATATGAACGGGAATATCAAATGTTTCTTCTACGATTTGCACAGATAATTCGGTTCCACCAAAAGCGTATGCGTGGTTAATCTTATCCATTCCACGTCCTGGGATGTTTACGTACGTATCCCTTGGAATACTTAGCATAATCATCGAATTCGTGTTTGGATTCAGGGATAAGAGAATCATTGTATCGGAACGGCCCCTGTCGCCAGAGCGTTCATCCACTCCAAGCAGTAGTGCATTTACACTTTCTTTCTGAGAAAAACGCCCTTCTGTTTCTTTTTGGCGCTCATCATCTCTGGCAAGTGGGGTGTGCATGGTTTCAATCGCATTTCCCAGCTGATTCCATACGTAAAAGCCAAAACCACCAACGATTAACAAGAGGACAAGGATAATTCCTCCGACCCAATAAAGCCATTTTCTTTTTTTATTATTTTTTCTTTTTTCAGTTCTAGAGTTCACTCGTATTCTCCTCTATTTAAAAAATGTTGTTTATATATTACGAAGTTTGGAATATTTTAGAAATTGTTGTATAAATTATAACGGAATTGTCGAATGCCGTCTATGACAAGTTTTGTTTTAGGTTATGTATTTTACAAATAAATATAAATTGAAAAAATACCCATAAAAAAGATCTGGGATATTAAAACACTCCATTGTAAAAGCGAAGGATATAAGGAATTACGTGTTAAAAAGCTCATTTCTTAAATTTTGTTGTTTTATAATCACGCAGTAAATGCGACACAAGATACTGCTCAGTTGATTTCCTTTTCCGGCAGCCTTAAGGGATAACTAGAGTAGTTTTTATCAGAAAAGGTAAAAAAGTTAAAGCACTGTACTTAGCGAAGGAAATACACGGAGACTCCTGCGGGAACAGTGACCAGAGTGAGACCCCTAAAGAAGACAGCACGAGGAGGCTCACGGATTGCCCGCGGAAAGCGTAGTGTATTTCCGTAGCGGTAGATTATGCTCCAATATCATCTAAAAGTTACTTCGCAGTTTATGTATATAGTGACAAAGGGATTAGTAATCGTGGTTTCAATCTTTTACAGCCTTTAAAATGAAAAAATCCGAACCAATTCAAATTCTAATGGTAGAATTTTGAATCATCGTTCGGATTTTTCTTTAACTAAAACACTTTTGTTCCAGGGCCCCATGATTATTCAGCTTTAACAGGTATTGCGGTAATAATATATCTATCAGGTGCACTTCCAACAAAATTAAATGGATAACACGTTGTCAATGTTAGTACTTCTTTCCCCTGTGGCTTAATAATCGTTCTGTCATCCGCATCGACTATTTGTGTATCCACTATCTCATAAGAAAAATCACCATATGGGAGTTTCACAGTTAAGAAATCTCCCAATTCCAATTCGCCCATTCGGCGGAAAACCGTATCCCGATGGCCAGACAAAACAATTTGTTCACCTTGTGCTGGGTAAGCAGTCCCTTTATAATGTCCGACTCCTTTTTCCAGTTCATCTTCATCCGTTCCTTCTACAATGGGCAGGTCAGAGTCGAGTTTAGGGATATGTAAAATTCCGGCGGTTTCTCCAGTTTCAGGATAAAATTCATCTGGTTTTATATCTGCTGATGTCGATAGGTCTTCACTTGAAGCAGACGCATCTAATAATTCCTGTGCTTCCACTAAACTATTTTTCTGAGCGTTCTCCGTGGCAAACCATTGATAGCCACCAAAAGCTAAAAAGAAGATTCCGGTAATAATAAGTAAAAAAGAAAAAATTCTCATCGGCCAACAGCTCCCTCCTTTCCTCTAGTATAAACAGATACAGTAAAATATGGTAGTTATAATTTTGTTCTTTTTAACATTCATTTTATATCATTCACTTCGTTCTTAATAAAGTAATTTATGTTCTTATTAAAAAATAAAATAGTGAGTAAAACAAAGATAATTTAAGAAAACAAAAGAAAATCGTTCTTAATAACGTAAATTCGGGCTGATTTGGACCTTTGAGTAAATAGGTATTATGAATTATACTCTACTTGCGGTTTTCATTAAAGAACAAATTTCAGCATAAACGTTCTTTAAAAAGAACTAAATGTAGGTGGGAGGAGTAACATGAGATCAACCCGCGTTAGAAAGTTTAGAAAGCAGTATTGGAAGATTAAAACAGGTTTTCAATTATTTATTATTTGGTCTTGTATATTATTGGCTGGTATTTATTTTAACACATATACCAATGCAAGCTTTAACGATATCGAAGAGGTGAGTGCCAGGTTACAGGTTCAGTGGGAGCAAGAGGAGGAAGAATGGGATAAAAGTTCATTGGAGTTTTCTGAAAAGGATAGTGATTATGGCTTTTGTTCCGCAGAAATTACAGGCTTATTCTCTGTCATTAAAAATGTAGGAGATGGGGATATGGCGGGCTCGAGTGAGTTTGTTCTTCACTACGATCCGGATAAGGCACCTAATAAGAATAGACCAGGTGAGATTATTTATACAGGTACTATTAACCCATTAGAGAGTGGAGAATCCGTCATATTAAAGTATGAGCCGGATGAAATACATTCTTTACAGCCAGGCTATTACAAATTTAAGGCAAACCACCGACCTGGTCACGGAAATACAGACATTGATATGGAGCTTCAAGAAATCTGGGGAGAAAGCAGTATTACCATCACTCAGGAGGATCTAGAGAGTTGTACTGAAAGAAATGCCAATAAGGAAAGTCAAGAAGCAGAGAATGACTCTATAGAAGATGAACAGAAAGATTAGACGTTAGAAGACGATTTACCAGATGAAGTGGAAAAACCAAATGATGAAATAGAAGTGAAAAACGGTACCGACAAAGAAACAAGCAATGAAGATAAGGAAACAAATCAGCCCAAGAGTGAAGAGGATTCATCAGATGAATAAATAGATAAGGAGTCAGAAATAAGTGAAAAAGCAGAAGAAAATTAGGATACTTCCTTAGAAAACAAGGAAGAAACGACGGAAAGAGAGGAGGAAGAATAATTAAAAAAACAATGAAAATCATGAGTAATATTATTTCCACTCTATTAATTATGACACTTATCGTGATGACCTTTTTAGTCATTTCATCCAGAGCATCTGGTGGAGAACCGGAAATTTTCGGCTACCAATTAAAAACAGTGCTTTCCGGATCCATGGAACCAACATTTCATACCGGATCTATTATTCTCGTAAAAAAGCTGGATGAGGCAGGAGAGTTAGCAGAATCCGATATTATCACATATTTGCAGGAAAATGAACAACTCGTCACGCACCGAATTATAGAGGTTGTCCAACAGGGAGAATCCGTACTTTATCGCACCAAAGGAGACAGCAACGAGAATCCAGATACAAACTTAGTATTATCTGAAAATGTGGTTGCATTATACACGGGAGTGTCAATCCCGTTAGTTGGATACGTATTAAGTTATGCTGGGTCACCGCTGGGAGTAGCCATTTTATTGATAGCTCCTGGGTTGTTGTTAATTGGATATTCCATCGTGACAATTCGTCAAGCGGTGAAAGAAATTGATGCAAAAACGAAGGCACTTCAAGCTTCGGAAAAAGGAGAAACAGTATCTTAAATAAGGTCGAATCCCTTTTTAAAGGGTTCACAATACATACCCACTGGGTAGAAAAAATATTAAGGAGGAAACAAAGAATGGATTTCAAAAAGAAAATGGGAACAGGCATTTTAGCAGGAGCATTAGGTTTGTCGTTGGTAGGTGGGGGTACGTATGCAGCGTTTAATGACGTGGAGGAGATTGATAATTTTTTTTCAGCAGGAACGTTGGATTTAGTAACCAGTACGGATGTTTTATTTGACATTAGTAATTTAAAGCCGGGAGACCATATAACGGAAACACTAACTCTTACCAATAACGGCTCTTTGGAAATTGACGAAATTTTACTGAATGGTTTTGCTAGTGGCTGGGAGGATGTTCTTCATACTCACCTTACAGATAATGGGAAAAATAGTAAAGCAGAATTTTTATCTCAATTTCAAGTGGAAGTATTAGAAGAGGTAATTACCCTTAATGATCTTGTAAATAACTTTGAAGATAAGGAAATTACATTTGAAGGCACAGAAACCCCAGCATTAGTACCTGGTGAATCCATGGATCTTGAAGTGAAGGTTACATTTGTAGAAGATGATACAAGATATGACGATTCTAGACTGTTTGAACAAAATAAATATCAGGGTGAAGGTGCAACCATTAACTTAAGATTTGAAGCAACACAAATGCCTGGTGAAGAACGCAGTAACGATGCACAGTAGTAATTAAATTTTAAAAAACAGTTAACTTAAATAAAGGAGGAAACAATAATGACTTTTAAAAAGAAATTAACAGCCGGTGCGATGGCTGCAACATTAGGATTTTCATTAGTAGGGGTAGGGACATGGGCAGCATTTAATGATATCGAGGAAGTGAGTGCAGGAGTAGCTGCAGGAGAATTGGATTTAGTTATCAACCCAGCTGAAGGTCCAATTAACTTTGATATTTCCAATTTAAAACCAGGAGATAAGATGACAAGATCTTTTGAATTGGATAATAATGGTACGCTAGCTATTAAAGAAGTATTACTATCCATAGATCAAGTGGATTTCAATGACTATATACCTGAAGAAGGGCAAGCTGGATTTGGAGATGAAGATACTTACGGTTCAAATGATGCGGAAGAGTATCTGGATCAATTCCAAGTTACATTACTACGTACGGGAACTGAAGGAGCAGTAGAAGATATAATTGTAGGTACGGAACAAAAGGTAACTTTAAAAGATATCTATCTTGGAAGTGACAAGGTTCAAAAGGCAGTAGGAAATCATTGGGTGGATGGTCGTATTAACTTAGCTTCCACTGCTTCTAATCAGTGGGAAGGACTACCGGCTCAACCACATGATTTTGATACAGTAGAAATGACGATTGAGTTTGTTGAGTATTCCGACAGAGATGACCGTGGGGTAGAAGACCAAAATAAATATCAAGGTGACACGGCAGATATTACATTTAGCCTAGAGGCTACTCAATGGGATGGTCAAGAGATCACGGAAGCTGATTTAAATGAGAACGGCTATATTACTATTAACGAAGAAGCCAATAATGGAGAAAATTAAAGAGATTAGTTTATCAATAGGTAGAGGCCCAAGCCTCTACCTTATCTAAATATTTTGCTGGGAGGAGTTTCATGAAAAAGGGGATAGTTAGTCTGTTTATAATTGGGTTCATTTCTGTCTTAGGAGTTCTATCATCCATTCATGCTGTTACAACGACCAATTCCGATCAAGTCATTAACCTTACAACGATTCCCAGCGAAGTATTTTTTGACATGACCAATTTAAAACCTGGGGATTATATGCAAAAAGAGCTGATTGTTCAAAACGATGGAGAACAGGATTTTGAATACATATTTAACAATCAGTTTTTAAGCGGTTCTCGAAAGCTGTACGATGAATTGTTGCTCAGGGCAGAAAGTAAAACAGAAGTATTATTTGATGGAAAACTAACAGAATTTAGTGGTTTAGAATCCAGATTTCTACCAACAGGAGAATCAGAGACTTTAAAGTTCTTTATTGAGATGCCATATGAGCTTGGCAATGAATTTCAGGGGTTGACCAGTGTATTTCAATTTGAATTATCTGTTTCAGGAGAACAGGAAGCACTATCAACCACCACTAATTCCAGATTGCCTGATACAGCAACCAATATATTTAGCCTGCTGTTAATGGGTGCATTGATTGTATCGAGTGGAATAGGTTTATATGTATACAGCAGGATAAAAAGAGTAAGTAGTTAGTTATGGAAGGCTTTATATGTTGCAGTTATAGTCATTCTAAACAATCATAACCTTTACAAAACTAGAACCAACTCGACAAAACTAGTCACACAAAAGGGATAATTGGAGTAGTATAATAGACTTAATAAAAAAGAATCATCAGAAAAATGGCAAACTTATTGAAAGATAAGGGCGCAAAATCACAGGTCTAATGCTTTTAAGCAATGACGGCTGGTTTACCTGATGTAAATGGGGGAAGTTACGTTGAGTGAGTTAGTGAAAGATCTTACACTTGATAGCGAATGGGTCACATTGATCAAAGAGGCAAAGAACTTGGGGATGACTATAGACGAGGTACGAACATTTTTGAAAGACGAGAAAGAGGAAGCATAATATAAAGAATATTTGTGCTATATATAGAACTCCTCACCTTATTGTGGTATAATCCCATTGAAAGTGGGTGAGACAACTTGATAGGTGAAAAAATAAAACGTTTACGCCAAGAGAAAAAAATGTCCATTTCAGAGCTGGCCGAAAGAGCAGGTGTGGCTAAATCATATTTAAGTTCCATTGAGCGGAACCTGCAATCCAATCCATCTATTCAATTTATTGAAAAGATTAGTGACGTATTAGGTGTCTCTGTAAATGAGTTAATAAATGATGATTCAAATACAAATAATGAAAAGATATTAGATAGTGAATGGTTAGAAATTGTGAAAGAAGCGATGGATTCAGGAGTGACGAAAGAACAGTTTAGAGAGTACCTCGAATTTAACAAATGGCGGAAGAAAAATGAGAACTGAGTTTTTTAGCCAAACCGTGAAGCTCACATTGCTTTTCGGTTTTTTTCGTGTACAAATAAAAATTTTTATATGGATCTTTTCGCATAGTTTGTTGCTATTGATGCGATATAAAATGTAACATAACTTTAGATGGTATGGAGCTTGACCTACCGCTACGGTAATACACTACGCACACCTTAGGGTGGTTGCCGTAGTTAACTTTTAAAAGACTTACATATAGAAAAACAACCCGTATACAGGTGAATTTCATAGTCATATTTTCACTTTTCATGACGATTGCATATGCTATAGCAGATGAATTTCATCAAGGGGTCACGCCAAATGGTACACCATATATTGGAGATATATTCATAGATACTATTGGAGCAGCAGCTGCCGTTCTTTGTACTTTCACTTTTCGCAGGGGAGGGGCAGTAATAGTCCTTAAATTATAATCTATACGACTGAAAGGAACGACAAAACAGTAGAAATAATGACATTAATCTAGAATAAAATTCAATAGTGTAGTAGTATATTCCTGTAAGATAAATATAATAAATAACAAATATCGACACAACAGAGAATGAATCATGATATACTCATCTGGAAATGGTTATGAAAATATAATAAAAGGCGGGAAATCCTTATATGGGGGAACAGGAAAAATATAAGAGGATGTTAAAGCGGTTAATTGATGAAACGGAAAATCACCAGATTAAATCTGCCGAAGAATTAATTCAAAAGTTAGTGAAGGAATTATCAAACCAAAAATTAAGTGGAAATACACAAATGTAAAGAAGAAAAGCTACATTGCAGTAAAATGTAGCTTTTTTCTGTTATTCATCACTAGTTGATTCCACATCGATTTCGATATACTTCGGTTCAAGTTCTGAGATAATTGCCTGATCATTTGTTAAATCAACGATCCATTTTTGGAAATTCTCTTCGTCTCCATTCTTCACAAATACGATGAATTCTACGTTTTCCAAGTAATTGATTGTATCCAATAAATGTTCAGAATTGCGGATGACATTTTCCAATTTACCTAATAGCCCATAATCAACGGTTATAGAAAATCCGTTCATGAGCTGTCTTTTCACAATACCAGTCGTTTTAATTGCCTGGGATGTTGTGCTTCCGTATGCCCGGATTAATCCGCCAGCCCCGAGTTTAATCCCCCCGAAATAACGGGTCACAACAACGGCAGTATCTTTTAAATGCTGTTTTTTTAATACTTCTAATATCGGTACCCCTGCAGTCCCGCTTGGTTCTCCATCATCATTCGCTTTTTGAATTTCATCATGTTCCCCAATGAGATAAGCAGAACAGTTATGGGTTGCATCATGATGTTTTTTCTTGATTTCCGAAATAAAGTTTTGTGCTTCTTCTTCTGTTTGTACGCGGCGTACATATCCGATAAAACGAGATTTTTGAATGATAATTTGGTCGCTTCCTTCAGGTTTTACGGTATAATAGTAGGATAACATGTAACAAAAAACCTCCTGCATGGAAAAAATAGGTTTAAGGTTTTAAAAAAAAGGGTAAATTTTCCTGAGAAAATATTTTTGTCAACCCTATAAAAAACACAAAAACATACGTATAATTATAACATAGGTTGGTGGAAAACGATGGCGGTGAAGTTTAGTGAAAAAGCTTTAGATCATGTCATTGATGAAATGATCGAAGTGGTTGATCACAGTAAGGATGAGATTTTCAATATTAGTGAAGGGGCACGTTCTGAATACGAACGTCTTCAGATGGAATTAAAAGAAACAAAAGATAAAGTTTCCCAACATATTGAAAATGGTGATCAGCTAGAACAAAAGGTACGGTTTTCCAGACAACGTTTAGCAGAAGTCAGTAAGTATTTTGATAGGTATTCAGAAAAAGAAATTCGTCAAGTATACGAAAACACACATAAAATGCAAACAAAATTGGCCATGCTTCGTCAAGAAGAGAAAATTCTGCGGGAGAAGCGAGATGATATAGAAAGAAGACTCGTCAATCTTTCGAATACCATTGAGCGAGCAGAAGGCTTAGCCAGTAAGATTACAGTCATCCTTAATTACTTGCAGGATGATTTTAAACAAGTGAATGATATGATTGAAGATGCGAAAGAAAAACAGGCATTTGGTCTCAAAATCATTGAGGCTCAGGAAGATGAACGCCGAAAAATTTCACGGGAGATTCACGATGGTCCGGCACAGATGCTGGCAAACATTCTATTGCGTTCTGAAATAATCGGTAAGGTATATCGTCAAGGGGAACTTGACAAGGCAGTAGAAGAGATGAAACGGATTCGTGAGATGGTTCGTTCTTCCCTTTATGAAGTGAGACGAATTATTTATGATTTAAGACCAATGGCGCTTGATGATCTCGGATTGGTACCTACTATTAAAAAGTATATATCAACGATTGCTGATTATAACAATATAAAAGTAGATTTTATCATGATGGGGACAGAAAAACGGCTTAATCAAAAATATGAAATAGCATTCTTTCGTTTAATGCAGGAAGCACTGCAAAACGCAATTAAACATGCTGAAGCAACGCTAATTCAAGTGAAACTGGAAATTGGCCATAATTATTTAACATTAATGATTAAGGATAATGGAAAAGGCTTTGAAACAGACGTGAAAAAGGATAAATCCTTTGGCCTGATTGGAATGAAAGAACGGGTAGAAATACTTGATGGTCAGCTATCCATTCAATCCGAAATTGGAAAAGGGACAACAGTTTCCATTAAAGTACCATATAATGCTACTTAAGCGTTATAATATAAATAACAAAAAAATTACTAGATGCTCTTATAGTATAGTAATAGGGATATATCTGATATATCTAGGAGGAGAATAAAATGAGCGAAGAAAAAAAACATATTCGTATTGTTTTAATTGATGATCATAAATTATTCCGTGAGGGAGTTAAACGAATTTTAGAATTTGAACCTACATTTGAAGTGATTGCTGAAGGTAATGATGGTTCGGAAGCATCGAAATTGGTTAAAGAAAACAATCCTGATGTCGTATTAATGGATATAAATATGCCAACCATTAATGGCGTGCAAGCGACGGCTGACTTAGTCCGCTATTTTCCAAATACGAAAGTTATTATTCTATCGATTCATGACGACGAGAGTTATGTAACACATGCATTAAAAACCGGTGCACAAGGTTATCTCTTAAAAGAAATGGATGCTGACGCTTTAATTGATGCGATTAAAGTAGTAAGTGAGGGTGGTTCTTATTTGCATCCTAAAGTCACACATAATTTAGTAAAAGAGTACCGGAGACTGGCAAAAGAAAATGCTTCAGCTATTTCTGATAAAGGGATTGAATACCGTAAACCACTGCACTTACTGACAAAACGGGAGTGCCAGGTACTGCAATTGCTTGCAGACGGAAAAAGTAATCGGGCTGTAGCGGAAACTTTATACATCAGTGAAAAAACGGTGAAAAATCACGTAAGTAATATCTTACAAAAGATGAACTGCAATGACCGCACACAAGCAGTAGTTTCTGCTATCCGAAAAGGATGGGTAGAAGTTATTTAACCGTGTGATGTGTCCTTTTCGCGGGATTTTTGAACATCGTTAAAACAAGATTCATACATTTGTAAATACCCTAGTACATTGTGTACTGGGGTATTTTTATTGCAGGTTCATAAATATTAATGCTTTTTCTTATGGAATCATGTAAAATAATGCACATAAAGGCTTAATTAATGATAAGGAGAAGATATGACGATGAAGGTAGCTGTGATGACCGATAGTACAGCATATATTCCTGGCGAATTACGAAAGCAGCATAATATCCATATGGTGCCACTCAGTGTCATTTTTGGAAACGAAACCTATCAGGAAGAAGTAGATATTACGACTAAAGATTTCTATGAAAAGATAAAAAAAGCTGAAGAACTGCCTACTACTTCTCAGCCATCCATTGGTTTAATCGCAGCGAAGTTTGAGGAGCTTGCAAATGATTATGATGCTGTTATCTCGATTCATCTTTCCAGTGGAATAAGTGGAACGTTTCAGGCTGTTGTTAGTGCAGGGGATATGGTTGAAGGAATTAACGTATTTGCATATGACTCAGAGATTAGCTGTATAGCCCAAGGGTTCTATGCACTCGAAGCTGCGGATATGGTGAAAGCAAATAAATCACCAGAGGAAATTATTGCTCGTTTGGATGAAATGAAACAATCGTTAAGAGCATATTTTATGGTGGATGACTTAACCAATTTACATCGTGGTGGACGCCTAAACGGTGCCCAAGCTCTAGTTGGGGGACTCTTGCAAATTAAACCTATTCTGCACTTTGAAGATAAGGTCATCGTACCATTTGAGAAAATACGAACACGTAAAAAGGCGATCAATCGCATCATGGGAATGCTGGAGGAAGATGCGGCTAAAGGAAAAGAACTAAAAGTGGCATTTATCCACGCAAATGATGAACAAACTGCTATGGACCTTCAAAAAGCTTTTTCCGAAAAATACCCAACAATGGACACGACAATTAGTTATTTTGGACCTGTTATTGGTACTCACCTTGGGGAGGGTGCAATAGGGGTTGGCTGGTATGTAAAGTAACAAACATTGCTTTTGAAGATAGAAAAACAGCTAGAAACATTGAGCAGTCTGAATACATATAATCTCACATACATTTCCTTCTTATGAATGTTAGATTCCTCGTTCCAGGGAGAAAAGTAGTCAAGGTTTTAAGGTGGGGTGAAGTGTATTCAGGCTGCGCGGTCTCAAGCTGGCCGTTGTCTCTTAGTAATCGACTCCCTCCGCATCAATCAACTATCTCATCATAACTAGCTTATAATTGGTTTATCAAAAAAGCTATCTAAATTGGCAAAACTCCAAACTAGCGTAGTATATTTCTGCAGCGGTTAAACGCACCAGACGATCATTTTAAGTTTAGTGACAAAAAATATCTTTATAGTGAGACGCGTAATTCTTTTTTTAAAAAAGATAGAGGTGATTGTATGACAGACGAAAACTCCCTTCCTGAACACCTCCAATTAGATGACCTCTCCAGACAGTATTCAGGAAAGATGTTACTCCGCAAAGAAATCCATCTTGATGATTCCATGTTTCACCAACATCTTCGCGACAATCTATTTATCCCGCAACAATCGATTATCCGAAAAAAATTTGCCTACCAGTGCCAGCGATGTGGCAATCAAAATTCTTCTTTAATGGCAACCATTCCATGTTCTAAATGTAAGCAAACCCATAAGTACTGTCGAAAATGTATTGAGATGGGACGAGTGATAGAATGTGAATCCTTGTTTATATGGGGTGGGAAAAAGCCAAAATGGCCAGTATATGAACAGCCCTGTACTTGGGAAGGGCAGCTGACTCCTGTACAGCAAAAAGCTGCAGACCGTATGGTAGCAGCTATTCGAAAAGAAGAAAAGGAGCTGCTGGTATGGGCGGTATGTGGAGCAGGTAAAACGGAAATGCTGTTTCCCGGAATCACAGAAGCGCTACAGCAAGGAAAGCGGGTTTGTTTGGCTACCCCAAGAGCTGATGTTGTTCGCGAACTCCTCCCACGGCTGCAACAGGCGTTTCAGGATGTACCTGTTCAGGCGCTTTATGGCGGAAGTGAAACGAAGGAAGGGACAGCCCAATTAATCATTGCGACCACCCATCAGCTCCTTCGATATAACAGAGCGTTTGATGTTGTCATTATTGATGAAATTGATGCTTTTCCATTTCATGCGGACCCATCCCTTCCTTTCGTGGCAGATAGAGCAAAAAAAGAACAAAGTACAACCGTTTATTTGACAGCAACTCCAAGGAAGAATCAGCGCAGGAAAATATCCCGTAAAACACTTTCCCATGTATTTGTCCCTGTCCGTTTTCATGGGTATCCATTGCCCGTTCCCAAAGGAAAAATAAGTTTATCTCAAAAAAAAGAATTGCAGCAATATAAACCACCGGAAGCTTTTATAAAGTGGGTTAAAAAAAGAACGAATCCAAATCGTCAACTATTAATATTTGTACCAACCATTGGATTAGCTGAAAACCTGAAATTTCCAATCGGGTCTATGTTAAAAAGCGAGGGAATCATCGCATCGGAAAAAGAATTGGCTTCTGTTCATGCAGCGGATATAAAAAGGGAAGAAAAGGTATTGGCGTTTAGAGAAAGGAAATTAACGGTATTAGTGACGACCACTATTTTAGAAAGAGGAGTAACCTTTCCATCTGTGGATGTAGCCATTTTGGATGCAGGTCATACGGTTTTTGATGAGGCGGCTCTTGTTCAAATTTCTGGCCGGGCCGGGAGAAGTGTAAAGGATCCTACAGGTGAAGTTATGTTTTTTCATGATGGAAAAACAGAAGCGATGGAACAAGCAATTGAATCCATTAAATTAATGAATAAGCGGGGAGGTTTTCGATAAAGATGGATTGTGCTTGGTGTCAATCCGAAATTATTCCTCAAAGCAGCTGGTCCAATTTGTTTCTGTTAGATAAACCAGCATTATTATGTCCAGATTGTGAAGGTGAACTCGAATGGATACATGGAAACCGATGCATAAGGTGCAGTAGAACGACTCCAGATACACAATGTTCGGACTGCCTTTGGTGGGAGAAGCAGGGAGGTAGAGATTCCATTCAGTTCAATTTCTCTGTTTTTACGTATAACTCCATCATGCAAGCCATCATCACGAAATGGAAATATCGGGGGGACTATTACTTAGGAAACGTGTTTAAGGAATATTTTATTACTGCGTTTTATGAGAAGTTTGCCTTTTTGAAAAAGGATGCCATTGTTGTGCCTATCCCATTAAGTGAAGAACGATTAATGGAAAGGTGTTTTAATCAAGCCAAGATGTTAGCAGAATTTTTACCATTGGATAGTAAGGAAGTGATATCCCGGAAAGATGGAGAAAAGCAGTCGAAAAAAACACGAAAGGAAAGAATATTTTCAGAAAATCCATTTTTTATCACCGAACCTATTAACAAATCGGTCATTTTGGTCGATGATATATATACAACAGGTACAACATTGCGTCATACAGCCAAATTACTGGAAGAACATGGTTGTCCAAATGTTTACACAATGACTTTGGTCCGAGGATGAATGCTGTACAAAGAGAAGTGAGGGAATGACAATGGCAGAATTAGCAAATTGTGTACGCTGTGAATCGGTTTTTGTTAAGGGACTTCGAGATATCTGTCAAGATTGTTATAAAGAAGAAGAAAAAGCCTTTCAAACAGTGAATGAATTTTTACGTGATCGGAATAATCGAAAAGCTTCCATGCTTGATATAGTAGAAGCAACAGGGGTAGAGGATTGGTATATTACAAAGTTTATTAAGGAAAAACGATTACTTTTATCAAGATTTCCTAATTTAGCATATTCCTGTAAGGGCTGTGGAAATGATATTACTTCAGGGAAATTATGTAAAAATTGTCAGGAAAAAATTATAAAGGATTTAAAAACCGAAGAAGAACTTGAAAATAAATCAGAAGAAAGACACAGAAAAGAGAAAGCTGCTGCGAATACTTATTATACGTTGGATAAACAGAGTCGATAATAATCCTTTATTTTTTTCGATTTGTGCCGATATTAATAAAAGATAAGAAATGAGAGAAGGGAGAACCAGTATGAAAATTAATGGCCCTAATCAAACGAGCTTTAATCCATATAAAAATGTACTGCAAAAACAAGCAGAACTGAAAAAAGAGGTTAAGAAACAGGATCAGGTTGAAATATCCAGTGCTGCGAAACAGTTACAGGAAAGCGAAAAGCCTAATGAAAAACGAGCAGAATATGTTCAGTCAATTAAAAATCTTGTTGATTCTGGTGAGTATCAAGTGAACCCAGAAAAAACAGCGAAAAAAATGATTGAATTTTGGTCGAATAAATAAGAGGTAATATGTAATAAAGGAGGACTAATTTTGTCCGTAAAACCTATTATTCAGTCATTGGAAAAACTGATAACCTTACATGAAGAGTTGCTTACTATTTCTGAGAGGAAAACGGAACTGGTAAAGGAAGGTTCGGTTGAAGAACTACAAGCATTACTAGTAAAAGAGCGAAAGCATATTCGTGTATTGGAACAAACCGAAGCGAATAGGCAGCAAGAGGTGGAGAAGTGGTTAACTGCAAAAGGTCTTCCCACTGAGGATGTTACGATTACGAATATCCTCCAAATGGCGGAAAATGAAGCGGAGAAAGAAGAATTGGCTGCCGCTACTACCGCGTTAACAGATCTTATTTCGAAATTAAAGCAGCAAGAATCATTAAATCATGGTTTATTAAAACAATCCATGCAATTTGTACAGCTTTCCATGGAGTTATTGAATCCTTCTATTTCCAGCGTGAATTATGGAAAACAAAAGGAAGTTAAAAAATCAATGAGCCGTTCGCTTTTTGATTCACAAGCATAATTGGAAACAAATTTGGCAAGAGAGCCAATTTTTATAAAAGGAGAAAACAATGAGTACATTTCGTGGTTTAGAGATGGCAAAACAAGCCTTATTTACGCAGCAATCTGCGCTGCATACAACTGGACATAACATTGCGAATGCAAACACGGAAGGATATACAAGACAACGTGTTAATTTTGAGTCATCATTACCTTCTCCTAATGCATCAAGAAACAGGGAACAGATTCCTGGTCAACTGGGAACAGGAGTACAAGCAGGGTCCATTGAGCGGATACGTAATCAATTTTTGGACGAGCAGTTTCGTAGTGAAAACAGTAAATCCGGCTATTGGGAATCTAGATCAGAGGCATTAAGTCGGATGGAGAAATTGTTAAATGAACCATCTGAAACAGGTTTATCTGCTTCAATGGATCAGTTCTGGCAATCACTTCAGGATTTATCTGTGAATCCGGAAAACTCTGGTGCTCGGTCGGTTGTGTTGCAGCGTGGAGAAGCACTGACTGATACGTTTAATTATTTATCTGATTCGTTAAGTAATATTCGTGGTGATTTAAAAAACGAGATTGAAGTAACTTTGAAAGATGCCAATACGATTTTGACCGAAATAGATAAAATCAATCAGGAAGTTAGAAAGCTGGAAACCCATGGTTATACAGCAAATGATTTATATGATAAACGTGACTTGTTATTAGATGAACTATCCAATATCGTTAACATTGAAGTTACTTATAACAACAGTCACAGTTCATCAAAAACAGCAGATGGTGTAGCCACCGTAACAATGGTTGATGATACTGGTAACTCAATTGTCAAATTAATAAATGGTGAAGATGATACAGTAAATAAATTTACCGAAACAGATTTGTTTTCTGACGTAAATCATTTAGATGTCTTCTCGAATATGGTAATTGGAGATACAGAGGTCCCATTAAATAACTTACTGGCATCAAGTGGTTCATTAAGTGGACTGATTGAATCATTCGGTTACACATTGGATGGCGATGTGGCAGAAGGGGATTATCCTAGTTTCATGTCCAGACTTGATACGATAGCCTACGAATTTGTTAATACATTTAACGAAGTTCACGGTGAAGAACCTTTCTTTGGTTTTACTAGTGAAATGACAGATTTCAATGGTGCTGCAGGCTTGATTAACGTAGCGTTGAATGATCCTGAAAAAATTAATGCAGGCGAGCAAAAAGGCAATGGGGAAAATGCATTGAAGCTGGCAGAAGTAATTACAGAGCCCATGGAGAATCTGGATGATACTTCTATGAAACGTTTCTATGAATCTGTTATTGGTGATTTAGGAGTTATAGCGGAGCACGCAAATCGGATGACAGAGAACACGACCATTCTTAAATCCCAAGTAGAGAATCAGCGTATGTCTGTTAGCTCCGTATCACTGGATGAAGAGATGACCAACATGCTAAAATTCCAGCATGCATACAATGCAGCGGCAAGAAGTATGACGGCAACCGATGAATTATTGGATCGTGTTATTAATAACATGGGATTAGTAGGAAGGTAGGTAGTTAAAGATGCGTGTGACACAAGGAATGTTATCTAATAATATGCTGAGAAATCTATCAGGCAGCTATTCAAAGATGGATACGTACATGAACCAGTTAAGCACAGGAAAAAAAATTACAAAGCCTTCCGATGATCCAGTAGTGGCCATGAAAGGAATGGGTTATCGTTCCGAACTATTACAGGTGGAGCAGTATCAGCGAAACACCAGTGAGGTCCACAATTGGTTTGATAATACGGATGCAGCTTTGGATAAGGCAACCCATGCACTACAGCGTGTAAGAGAATTAGCTGTTCAGGCAAGTAATGGAACGTATGAGGATAATCAACGAAAAAGCATTGCCCAGGAAGTAGGGCAATTGAAAGAGCATTTAATCGACCTGGCCAATACCGAGGTTAATGATAAATATATTTTTAATGGAACAAATACAGACATCAAACCTGTTGATGAGAGTGCACAGGGTTGGGAAAATCCTTACACCCCTGTCGAAATAGAAGTTTCCAAAGGTACCACATTATCTGCGAGTGTGGATGGCAGTGAAGTTTTTGATGGACTATTTGCGACGATGGATAGTTTTATCGCTCGTTTGAATGGAGAAGAAGGAGATATCGATACGAGCATCGGGGAAATTGATGAACAACTAAATCAAATTATCAATGCGAGAGCTGATCTAGGTGCACGCATGAATCGTTTGGACTTAGTGGAAAATCGTTTGAGTGAGCAGCAAGTTATTGCAACACAAACGATGTCCAACAATGAAGATATTGATTATTCCAAAGTGATTACAGAATTAATTTCCCAGGAGAGTGTGCATCGGGCAGCATTGTCATCCGGTGCTAGAATTATTCAACCAACATTACTTGATTTCTTAAGGTAGTTATTTATCGGGGAATTAATTGGTAAATGGTGCTCTACTTCTGTGAGTGGGGATGAACAGTCGTTAAACACCTGAATTGACGTTTAGAGGCCTTTAGGGCATACCTTTGTGGTACTAAAATCGATGAGGATGAAAGAACCCGCCACTGATTGAAGATTTACTTGATAGAGACCCTTGCCCAACTACAGGGTATAGGGTTTTTTATGTAGGAGGGATGTTTATGGAATTCCCGCAAATAAGGATGCAATCACAATTTGCACAAATACAAATTAATCAAAAAGAAGCCAAACAGGAAATCAAGCAGCCAAAAGCAGATCTTTCTATTCAACAACCTCCTGCTGAAGTATCGATTCGTACGATTCCGGGAAAACTGCAAATTGACCAGACGAGAGCATGGGAGGATATGAATTTAAAGCATATTTCCAAGTTAAATAAAGAATTTGCGGCACAGGGATTAAGTAAAGCACAGGAAGGTACAGCAAGACGCGCCCGTGAAGGCACGGAATTAATGCGTATTGAAAATGGAGGAAATCCGCTGGTTAGTCAAGCAGTAGCAAATGCTTATGATGATATGAAAGGTTTGGGAATTACTTTTATTCCCTCGCATTTCTCCGTTCAAATTGATTATCAGCCAGCTGATGTTCAAATTGATGTGAAGGCAAATAAACCGATCATTGAAGCTACTCCGAACAAACCATTAATGAATTACCAGCCAGGGTCGGTAGAAACGACACTAAAACAAAAAGCAGAGCTCGAAATTGAATTTGTTAATATTACGGTATAAAAGAGGTGAAGCGGTGTGAAATTGCAAACAAAGTACTTAGGTGAAGTGGAAATTGATGATAGGAAAATTATCGATTTCCCAAGTGGTATTCCTGGATTTATTGAGGAGAAGCAATTTGTCCTTATGGATTTTCCCGATAACCCGGTCTTTCAGATTTTACAGTCTGTTCATTCCGTTAATACGGCTTTCATTATTACCAATCCATATCTTATATATAAGGATTATACGGTTGAACTAGATGATAACATTCTAGAAACATTAGAAATTCAGAATGAGAAACAAGTAGCTGTTTTCTCTATCATTACCTTAAAAGATCCCTTTAAAGCAAGCACGTTAAATCTAAAAGCTCCCATTATTATCAACTCGGAGCAAATGCTGGGAAAACAATTTATTTTAAACAAAGAAGAATATCCTTCCAAAGCATCAATCTATCCAACGTCTGTTATGAAAGGGGTAGAGTGATGCTTGTATTGACCAGAAAAACAAATGAAGCGATTCAAATTGGAGTTGATATCGAAATTAAAGTGATTGCAGTTGAAGGGGATCAAGTGAAATTAGGTATTTCCGCCCCGAAGTCTGTAGAAATACATCGCAAAGAAATTTACCTTGATATCAAGGAACAGAACAATGAGGCTGCTAATATTTCTGCAGATATTTTGAAACTATTAAAAAATACAGGTGAAAATCGATAAAGTTTTTATGTGAAACATTAAATTTAATCGAACTGTAACCGATATAAGGTATATAAATAAATAATATGAGGAGATGCCGGGATGTCGATAGAGAAAGTAATGCATAATTCGCAGCCTCTAATAAATCTGGATTCCAGCAAAGAGTTTTTATCTCAGTCTGAAAAGGTGTCAGTACCGAATGAGGTTAATGTAACCCAAAATAACGAAAGAAGAATAGAAAAAGACGATGTTGAAAAAGCAGTATCTTCCTTAAATGATTTTATAAAGCCTGTAAGAAAAAATATTAAATTTGAAATGCATGAAAAACTGGAACGCTATTATGTAACGGTAATAGACTCCGATTCAAAGGAAGTTTTAAAGGAAATCCCGCCAAAAAAACTGCTCGATATGTATGCAGAAATGGCAGACTTTATGGGATTTCTAATCGATAAAAAGGTGTAGGGAGAGGGATCTTTATGAGTATGAGAATTGGTGGTTTAGCAAGTGGGATTGATACGGAATCCATTATTAAAGATTTAATGAATGCAGAACGGTTACCGCTTAACAAGATGGAACAGGACAGAACCATACTTGGATGGCAGCGGGATAAGTTTCGTGAAATTAATACATTAAGATTAGAACTTGATCACTTGGTTACAGATATGCAATTGTCGAAAACATATAAGGCAAAGACGGCTAGTTCAACAATGGAGGGTGCGGTGACGGCGACTGCAACATCTAGTGCTTTAGAAGGGACATATAACATTGCAGTTTCTCAATTAGCTTCTACCGCAATAAATGTAAGTACTGGAGAAGTTAGTCAAGAAATCCCAGCAGAGTTTGTGGGTAACGAATATGAATATTATACGTATGACGAAAATGGGAATCAACTAACACATAAAATTTCAATTGCTGAAGGTGATACGGTAAATGATGTGTTAAAACAAATTACAGACACTGATAATAATATGCGAGCATTTTTTGATTCTAATACGAATAAGGTTGTATTTGAAACAACTAGAACTGGAAATTTCAATACAGATGAAACTAGGTTTAGTGGTAATGAAATTGGATTTAATAATGCATTTTTTACCGATGTTCTAAAAATGTCTGAAGCAGGTGAACAAGGCGGAACCAATGCTAAGTTTACATATAATGATGCATATGAAGTAGAAACTACAGAGAATAAATACACGTTAAACGGTGTTACTTTTGAATTCAAAAATACAACTCCTCAGAATGCAGATGGAACCTATCAGAATGCTACCATAACCGTCAAAAACGACACAGATGCAACAGTAGAAAAAATCACTACATTTGTTGAAAAATACAATGAACTAATAGACATGCTAAATGGAACACAGCGGGAAGAGAAATACCGTGATTACCCTCCATTAACAGAAGAACAGAAGAAAGAGATGGATGAGAAAGAAATTGAACTTTGGGACGAAAAGGCGAAGAGCGGGATTCTGAGAGGTGATACAATTATTTCTTCTGCTATGTTTGATTTACGTCAAGACTGGTATAAGTCGGTTAATACTGGTGGTGAATATGATCTTATCACCGATATAGGAATTTCTACTACAAAAGAATATTTAGATGGTGGAAAATTAGAAATTGATGAGGATAAATTACGTGAAGCACTCACAAAAGATCCGGATAGTGTTTATAAGTTGTTTGCAGGAAGTGATGGCAATCAAGGAATCACGGACCATCTGGATACCAGTTTAGAAAAAATGAAGGACCAAATAAATGAACGGGCTGGTCGAAGTACAGATACTCTAACCAACTATACTCTAGGAAAACGAATTAAAGATATCGATGATAGAATGAGTGCATTTCAGGATCGGCTCCAACAAACAGAAGATCGCTATTGGAGACAATTCAGTGCAATGGAAGAAGCGATATCAATGATGAACCAGCAATCGGCGATGTTAATGTCTAACTTTGGTGGCGGAATGTAACCCAATAGAAGGAGTGAGGAACGTTTATGGCAGCGAATAAGGCCTATCAAGCTTACCAAAACAATTCAGTGAACACAGCATCTGGTGGCGAATTAACATTAATGCTGTACAATGGCTGTATTAAGTTTATTAAACAAGCAACGAAGGACATGAACGAAAAAAATTATGAAGCAAAAAATATAAATATCCAAAAAGCCCAAAACATCATTCAGGAATTGATGATTACACTGGATCATAAAATCGAAATTTCCAAACAAATGATGCCATTATATGAATATATGCATTTTCAATTAAAAGAAGCAAATGTGAAAAATGATCCAGCAATTCTAGAAGAAGTATTAGGCTTTGTAACAGAATTTCGTGATACGTGGAAACAAGTAATTAGCAAGACCCGTCAGCAAAATTATACAAAGCAAGGTGCACAAATTTAATGAATAGGGTACAGTCTATTTATAAAGTCACGGTGAGTATGAAGGAGATTTTGGATCAGGACTTCCCAACTAGTCAAAGAGAATCGGTAATAGAACAATTGGATCGTTTGCTCATTCAAAGAGCAACCCATATGGAACAGTTGGCATCTCCATATACGGATGAGGAAAAGCTGTTAGGCCAAAAACTGATACCATTAAATCAGGAAGTACAATCTTTGATGAAACAATTATTTACTGAATTGAAATCGGAAATGAAGCAAGTAAAAAAGCAGAAAAAATCGAATCAAAAGTACACAAATCCATATAAGAATGTTCAAGTAATGGACGGAATGTATATGGATAAGAAAAAATAATGAAAAACCTCCTGGGAAACTGGGAGGTTTTTAGCATTTTTAAACGACTTTGTAAATATTATTAATTTAGTGTAAACCCTTTTTAATCAGGATTTTAGCGGGTTCCACCCCTGGAAATGCTTAATTTTGTAAATTTTTTATAGGGTTTAAGCAGGAAAAAAAGGTCGAAACATAGTATAATTTAAGTATAAGGAAAGGAGGACACTTCTATGAAATTTAACATTCGTGGTGAAAACATTGAGGTGACTGGAGCGATACGAGATTATGTCGAGAAAAAAATCAGTAAATTAGAAAGATATTTCGACACGCCTCCAGCATCTGATGTACATGTTAATTTAAGTGTCTATAATGACGAGCAACGTATTGAGGTAACTATCCCGATGACGAATCTGTTGTTGCGTGGTGAGGTCCAGCATATCGATTTATACGCTGCAATCGATTTAGTAGTTGATAAGCTGGAAAGACAAATCCGGAAACATAAAACAAAGATTAATCGTAAAATTCGTCAAAACGGTGCTCCGAAGCACGCCTTTGCTAAAATGGAAAAACAAGTGTTTTATAATGAAAAACAGGAAGATGATTTTGAAATTGTCCGTACTAAACGGTTTAATTTAAAACCGATGGACCCGGAAGAAGCAATCCTGCAAATGGATATGCTGGGTCATGAATTCTTTGTATTTATTAATGACAAGTCTGGTGAATCTAATGTCGTTTATCGTCGTAAAGACGGAAAATACGGTTTAATTGAACCGAACATTTAAATGAATAAGATTATAAAATAAAGGCGACTCAACAAAGGTGAGTCGCCTTTATTCGGCTTTTTATCGAAAATTGTCGAACATTTAACCGGAAATTCGTTATAGATTACAAAAAATAATTATTTTTTACAAATTATTTTATCATGATGTGAGAAATGTTAAAAAGAATGTCTAATGGTTCTCCAAAAATGAAATTCTGAAAATGGTCTTTTGTACTATTTTTGTGATAAAAATAAGACGATAGAACTGGGAGGTGAGAAAATGAATGAAAAGGAGATAATCGCATTTAATCATCTTCAAAATAAGGTAAAACAGCATGAACGGACAATTGCCCAATTGGTTGAAATTGTAGCCGCAATGAATCGGAGAATAATCGATTCACCCAGGAAGCAGAAGGATATGAATCAAAAGGAGCTGTTAATTAAATAGTTCCCCCTCTATCCCTCGTTTCATTCCTCATTTAAGGAAGCAATCTATCCCCAGATTGCTTCCTCTTTTTTTGTTGTATATTAATCAGTTTAATAGTAATTAACTAACGAATGGTTTACCCCAACAATAACAATATGTTTTAAATACGCTATTATATAGACAATACATACACAGTTGTCATAAATATTTAGAAAGTGTTATTATTAACTAATAAAGTATTGATTTTTATTGAGGAGCGTAAATAATGGCAGGAATACTCACAAAAATATTTGGTGATGGGAATAAAAAGCAACTCAACCGACTGCAAAAAAAAGTGGATCAGATAGAAGCATTAGAGCCTCAGATGGAGAAGTTAAGCGACACAGAACTTCAAGAGAAAACCAACGAATTTAAGGAACGTTTTCAAAATGGGGAAAGCTTGGATGATTTACTTGTCGAGGCTTTTGCTGTCGTGCGTGAGGCAGCTAGACGTGTATTGAAGATGCGCCCATATCAGGTTCAGCTGATGGGTGGTATTGCAATCCATGAAGGTAACATCTCTGAGATGAAAACAGGGGAAGGTAAGACACTTGCTTCCACAATGCCTGCATATTTAAATGCAATCGAAGGCAAAGGTGTTCATATTATCACTGTAAATGATTACTTAGCTGCTCGTGATGCAAAAGAAATGGGGCAGTTATATGAATTTCTTGGGTTAACTGTTGGCTTGAACTCCAATGGATTGTCCAAGGAAGAAAAACGTGAAGCGTATCACTGTGATATTACGTATGGTACGAATAATGAATTTGGCTTTGATTATTTGAGAGATAATATGGTGCTGTATAAAAATCAAATGGTGCAGCGTGAACTGAACTTTGCCATTATTGATGAAGTGGATTCCATTTTAATTGATGAGGCAAGAACACCATTAATTATTTCGGGTTCCGCCAAAAAATCAGCTTCTTTGTATCAGCAGGCAAACAGTTTTGTGACCACGCTACACCGTGAGGATGATTATACGTACGATGAAAAAACAAAAGGTGTTCAATTAACGGAAGAAGGTATTAATAAAGCGGAAAAATTCTTCCATATTGAGAACTTGTTTGATTTAGATCATGTCTCCCTTACCCATCATATTAATCAAGCATTGAAGGCACATGTATCGATGCAGCGTGATGTGGATTATATGGTTCAGGATGAGGAAGTAGTTATTATCGATTCCTTTACGGGTCGCTTAATGAAAGGGCGCCGTTACAGTGACGGGCTTCATCAAGCAATAGAGGCTAAAGAAGGCTTGCAAATTCAAAATGAGAGCATGACGCTTGCATCCATTACTTTCCAGAACTTTTTCCGTATGTATAATAAATTAGCTGGTATGACTGGTACAGCTAAAACAGAGGAAGAAGAATTTAGAAATATTTATAATATGGATGTTATTGCGATTCCAACGAATAAACCAATTATACGTGATGACAGGGCCGATTTAATTTATAAAACAATGGACGGTAAGTTCCGTGCTGTTGTGGAGGAAATAAAGGAAAGATATAAAAATGGACAGCCTGTATTAGTAGGTACAGTCGCAGTAGAGACTTCGGAGCTTATTTCCAACTACCTTAAAAAAGCGGGCATTAAACATAATGTACTAAATGCAAAAAACCATTTTAAAGAAGCAGAAATCATCGAAAATGCTGGTCAAAAAGGAGCAGTAACAATTGCGACAAATATGGCTGGCCGTGGTACGGACATTAAACTGGGTGAAGGTGTAAAAGAATCAGGCGGACTTGCCGTCATCGGTACAGAGCGACATGAATCCCGGAGAATTGATAACCAGCTTCGCGGACGTTCAGGCCGTCAAGGAGATCCGGGTGTTACACAATTTTATTTATCCATGGAAGATGAGTTAATGCGGCGCTTCGGGTCAGATAACTTAAAGTCAATGATGGAACGATTGGGAATGGACGATTCTCAACCAATTGAAAGTAAGATGGTATCCCGTGCAGTGGAATCCGCTCAAAAACGGGTAGAAGGAAATAACTTTGATGCACGGAAACAAGTTCTTGCATACGATGATGTCCTGCGTGAACAACGAGAAATTATTTATAAACAGCGTTTTGAAATAATAGATGCTTCCGATGAATTGCGGGAAGTTATTGAAAATATGATGAAATCGTCCATTGATCGAATTGTAGCAACACATACACAGGATAATGATGAGGAAAACTGGGACTTGCAAGCCATTGTGGATTATGCACATGGTAATTTAGTTGACCAAGAAGAAATTTCCATTAATGATTTAAATGGCAAAGACAGTGAGGAAATTTCTGAAATACTCATGAAGAAAGCTCAGGAAAAATATGATGAAAAATCAGAACAGCTCTCACCAGAACAATTCGAGGAATTCCAAAAAGTCATTGTTCTACGTACAGTTGATACGAAATGGATGGATCATATTGACCAAATGGAACAGCTTCGTCAAGGGATTCACTTAAGAGCATACGGTCAAAACGATCCATTGCGTGAATATCAGATGGAAGGCTTCCGTATGTTTGAAGAAATGGTAGCTAGCATTGAAGAGGAAGTCACAAAATATATCATGAAAGCACAAATTCGTGAAAACCTTCAGCGGGAAGAAGTCGTGAAAAACACACAAGCTGTAGCCGGCGGCGGTGAAGGGAAGAAAAAAGTTAAAAAACCGTATGTGAAGAAAGTAAATGTTGGACGCAATGACCCATGTCCATGTGGAAGTGGGAAAAAATATAAAAATTGTCATGGGAAAAATTAGGCTATACTAAGGATATAAACTAATACACTTGGCACTCCTCGTAAGAATGGGGGAGTGCTTTCCTAAGTATTGATTCGGAAATATTAACATGAGGTGATAGAAATGGAATTAGCAGAAATAAGAAACGAATTAGATAAGATTGCTTCTCGTATTGAAGATTTTAGGGGGTCTCTTTGACTTAGACTGGAAAAAAGAACGTCTCAAAGAGTTGGAACAGATGATGACCGCACCAGATTTTTGGGATGATCAAAATGGTGCACAAAAAGTGATTAATGAATCGAATAACCTAAAGGAATACATTTCCGATTTTGAAGAAATTGAAGAACGTTACGAAAATATGGAAGTTTCCTATGAGCTAGTCAAAGAAGAAAATGATGAGGAATTATTTCATGACCTGAATAAAGAAATGACATCCTTTCTGAATGATATTAACGCATTTGAATTACAGCTTTTATTAAGCGAACCATATGATGCAAACAATGCAATATTAGAGCTTCATCCAGGAGCGGGTGGTACGGAGTCGCAGGATTGGGCCAGTATGCTGTTGAGAATGTATCAGCGTTGGGCTGAAAATAAAGGATTTAAAGTGGAAACTCTGGAGTACTTACCTGGTGAGGAAGCTGGGGTTAAAAGTGTGACATTGCTTATTAAAGGGCATAATGCATATGGGTATTTAAAAGCAGAAAAAGGTGTCCATCGGTTAGTTCGTATTTCTCCATTTGATTCTTCTGGTAGACGTCACACTTCCTTTGTTTCCTGTGATGTCACACCAGAAATGACAGATGACGTGGATATCGATATTAAATCAGAAGATTTAAAGATTGATACGTATCGTGCAAGTGGTGCAGGCGGTCAGCATGTAAACACGACCGATTCAGCAGTACGTATTACACATCTGCCAACCAACATCATTGTCACATGTCAAAATGAGCGTTCGCAAATTAAGAACCGTGAAGCAGCATTAAAAATGCTAAAATCAAAATTGTATCAGCTGGAAATCGAAAAACAACAGCAGGAACTTGCAGAAATACGTGGAGAGCAAAAAGAAATTGGCTGGGGAAGTCAAATCCGTTCTTATGTATTCCATCCGTATTCGATGGTAAAGGACCACCGTACAAATACAGAAGTTGGAAATACACAAGGGGTCATGGATGGGGACATAAATCCTTTTATTGATGCTTATCTGCGTTCACAAGTAAATTAATGAAATTAGGGACAATGGAATATTCATTGTTCCTTTTTTACACGTTAGGAAAGTATAAAATTTTAGCATGAAGTGGATTCGACGTAGTTAAAATTTTAATGTACCAAGTATAAGAAAAATGTTTTTCTAAAAGTATCGGTCTCCCTAAGATTACTTGTCCAACTGAGAGGATTGGTTGTTTTGTTACTAAATCGATAAACTCCGAAGTAACAATAGATGATGTTGGAGCTTAATCTGCCGTTACCTAACTACACTACGATTTTCGTTAGCAGCTGGCGAGTCTCCGTGTATTACCACTAGTTTTACCCACTAAAGACAACATTCATCTTTCATAAAATTGCCATAAATATCCAAAAGCCTTGATGTAATTGGTTTATAGCATTCTAAAGGGAAAAAAGGCTCTTTTTTAAAAAGGATGAATAGGGGTATAATAAATTTGAGAACACTTACAACAGTATGTTAGGGGGATGTTAACATGAAAAAATGGTTATTGGCAGTAATTTTTGGGACAGCCTTGGTGTTAACTGCATGTGGAGGTGGCGGTGATGACGATGCCGCAGAAGAACCTGCAGATACAGAAAATGAAGCTACAGATGCTGGTACGGTAGATGTGGAAGCAGGCGAAGAAGTGTATGCGAATAATTGTGCAATGTGTCACGGAGCGGACTTATCCGGCGGCGGTGGTCCTGACCTGACTCAAGTTGGGTCAAAATATTCAGCAGATGAAATAGCAGATATTGTCCAAAATGGTTTTGGGAAAATGCAGCCACAGTCTCATGTAACAGGAGAAGATTTAGAAAACTTAACTACATGGTTATCTGAAAAGCAGTAATGATAATCAGTTTTCCTCTGTTAAGAAAATAGCGTCCTTTCCTGGTTGAAATGAAATGGTAAAATTGTACTTTCATTCCTTTAAAAAGCTTATCTATCTGATAGGCTTTCTTTTTTCTCCTAAAAACCTTGTCCAGTCGACATTTTTCCTCTTTTATTACCAAATTTTAATCTATGAAATATAAATGTAATAATTTTATGTCTAAAATTTTTGCCGAAAAATGATATAATATAAAAGACTTATGAAAGAGTTAGGAAAAATAATGCAAATGAAGCGTAAATTCGACAATAAATGTGTGGAAAAACAATAATTATAAAGGTGATTTTTATTATGATATCAATGAAAGATGTATATAAAACGTACGCAAATGGTGTCACTGCTCTGAATGGAGTGAGTGTTGAAATAGAACAAGGTGAATTTGTTTATATCGTTGGTCCCAGTGGTGCTGGAAAATCAACATTTATCAAATTAATGTTTCGTGAGGAAAAGCCATCCAGTGGAACCATTATGATTAATGATATTCATTTATCAGATTTGAAAGAAAAGAAAATTCCTTATTTACGAAGAGAAATTGGCGTTGTTTTCCAGGATTTTAAACTTTTACCAAAGTTGACAGTCTATGAAAACATTGCATTTGCTCTGGAAGTAATTGAAGAATCTCCCCGTAATATTCGAAAACGTGTAATGGAAGTACTGGAAGTTGTAGGGTTAAAAAATAAAGCTCGCTTTACACCAAATGAACTTTCAGGTGGAGAGCAACAACGCGTATCCATTGCACGAGCCGTTGTTAATCATCCCAAAATTGTTATTGCTGATGAGCCTACAGGTAACCTGGATCCCGAAACGTCATTGGAAATTATGAAAACCTTCGAATCGATTAATGATAGTGGTACGACGATTATTATGGCTACGCATAGTAAGGAAATCGTAAATCGATTTAAAAAGAGAGTTATTGCGATTGAAGATGGAATAATTGCTAGAGACGAACAACGAGGAGAATATGGTTATGAAGTTTAGAACATTTTTAAGACATATACGTGTTGGCAGCAGCAACATTATCCGAAATGGGTGGATGACGGTGGCCTCTGTAGGTGCAGTAACTACCACATTAATCTTAGTTGCTGTCTTTCTTGCATTGATGTTGAACTTGAATGAAATGGCAAAAAATATTGAAGATGATGTAGAAATTCAAACATTAATCGACCTTACAGCAGATGAAGAAGACGTTCAGAACTTAGGTGAACAAATTGAACAGATAAGCGGTGTAGATACAGTACTTTTTTCTTCCAATGACGATGAGTTAAACAAACTTATTGAAGGTATGGGGGAAGAAGGGGAGGCCTGGAAACTGCTTGAACAGGACAATCCACTGAATCATGCTTTTATTGTTCGAGCAGAAAATCCACAGGATACGGAAGCTATTGCCAATCAGATAGAAAAATTTAATCATGTGGATAAAGTTGTTTTTGGACAAGATGTAGTGGAACAGCTTTTCAAATTTAACAATTATGCGAGAATGATTGGTCTAGCCCTAATTATTGCTTTAGTATTTACCGCTATTTTCCTGATTTCCAATACGATTAAAATAACCATTATGGCTCGAAGCAGAGAAATAGGAATTATGAAATTAGTAGGAGCAACGAACTGGTTTATTAGATGGCCTTTCTTTGTGGAAGGAATGCTGCTTGGCGTGTTAGGTTCTGTGATTCCAATCGCCTTAATTATGGTTGGATACTACTATTTAGATACCACCTTCTCAGGCACTTTATCATTTAGCTTTGTAGAGATATTGCCTTATTATCCATTCGCTTGGCAGCTTTCACTGATGATACTGGCAATAGGGGCAGTGATTGGTATTTGGGGAAGTGTCATGAGTATCCGTAAGTTCCTGAGAGTTTAATAGATTAGAGGTAAGCCGCGTTACTTACATTTGTGTTTACTTCAAAAGGCCTACCCCCCTCTTTGGTTAGAGGGGGTTCCACTAGTGCCTTCTTATAATAAATATCCGGATTAATTTTTATAGTGGAGAAGGGGAAGATAAAAGTGAAAAAAGTATTTACATATGTTGTAATGGCAAGCTTAGTAATAGCGATTGGCTCTACTAGTCAGCTGCAAGTTTCAGCAAATCCGTCTATTAATGACAAAGAAAAGGAAATAAGAGATTTAGAGAAAGAACGAGAAGAACTAGAACAACAGGAAAGAGAGTTAGAGAAAGATCAACAAGATACGGAAGAACAAATTAGAGAAAATGAAGCAGAGCAGGAAGAAACACAAGCGGAAATTAATAATATTGATCAGCAATTAACGGAAACCAGAAATGAAATTACTGCAAAAGAAAATGAGATAGAAGAAACAAATCTACAAATAGAAGAACTGACAGATAGAATTGAAGAATTAAAAGACGAAATTGAGGATTTAGAAGAACGTATTGAGCGACGTGATAAACTATTAAAAGATCGATTACGTTCCATTCAGCAAAATGGCGGGGAAATGAGCTATATAGAAGTTATTTTTGGAGCAACAAGCTTTAGTGATTTTATTGGCAGAACGCTATCCGTAAATAAAATTATGGATTCTGATAAAGAAATTATGGAACAGCAAAAACAAGATAAAATAACGTTAGAAAAATCAAAAGCAGAAGTCGAAGCTAATAAAAAAGAAGTAGTAGTGAAGAAAGATAACCTGGAATCACAAAAGAAAGAACTGGTTGCTTTACAACAAAAATTAGATGATCAATTGGCTCAAAAAGAATCTCTTATGGCACAATTGGAAGAGGAACATGAGCATTTAGAAGAATATAAAGTTTCCATTGAGGATGAAAAAGAAATACTAGCGAACCAGGCTGCTGCAGTTGAAAAAGCTAAGGAATTGGCACAGCAGCAAAAAAGTGAGTTAGAACAGCTGGCAAAAGAGGAAGAAAAAGCTAAACAAGAGTCAGGCTCCAATCCATCCCCTTCTTCTGCTTCTGTTCAAAGCGGAGGGGGCAGTGGTCTGTTCAGTTGGCCAGCATCATCCAGTTTAATCAGTTCGCCATTTGGGCAAAGATGGGGTAAGTTACATCGTGGGCTAGACTTTGCAACATCGGTAGGTACACCTATTAAATCAGCGGCACCTGGTGTTGTTATACAAACAAATACCGAAAATGATGGCTCAATGAACGGGTATGGTAATGTGGTGTTAATCGCACATTCGATTGATGGAACGACATATACTACTTTATATGCACATTTAAATTCTATTTCAGTATCTGCTGGAAGTGCAGTTAGTGGAGGGCAAGTAATTGGAACATCCGGAAATACCGGTAACTCAACAGGTCCTCACTTACACTTTGAAATTCATAAAGGTGGATGGAATGGCGATAAGAATGCTGTCAATCCAATCAATTATTTACCATAAAGCTGAATTAGAAAAGGCAATTGTTTACATTTGTGAATAATTGTCTTTTCTGTTTTTTTGATAGTTCCAATCGTAAAGACTGTTCACATATAATCATTACTATTGTTTCGACATAAGTGCACGTTGATTTCCGGTCGGGGCAGTCATTAACCTAAGGAAAACATTTTAATGCGATTTTTTTTAAGAAAATCGCCAAAGTTAATAACAAGTTTTATTCAGACCTTATGATATAATGTGAAATCATAGTTACATTTGGTGTATTAAAGATATGCTTTTAGAATAGATTTTGAAATCTAATTTTGTTGAGAGTTGAGAGTAAACATTTCCAGAAAGTATAGGTTAAATGTTAGGATAAAGTTAATCATAAACATTGAGGTGGAAATATGAACTTGAAAAAATCGCATATTATCCTTATTTTGGCTGGAGCATTGCTGTTAGGTTTTATTGGTGCGTATACAGGTGTGAAACTTGCTCAGCCGGATGAGGGTATTATGGAACAGGCTGCAACAGACGATGGTTCTTCCATTTTTGGTAATGGGGATCATGAAATGGATGATGAAATTCCAGGCAATATGGTAAAGGTCTCACAAGCGTTTTCATTAATTCAAAACAACTACATTGAAGATATTGAAGATAAACAGCTAATTGAAGGTGCTATAGAAGGGATGCTTGCTACATTGGAAGATCCTCACAGCTCTTATATGGATATTGAAATGATGAGTCAATTTAATGAACAAATCGAATCATCATTTGAGGGAATAGGGGCAGAAGTAAGTATGGTGAATGGAGTTGTAACGATTGTTGCACCAATTAAAGATTCACCAGCTGAAAAAGCAGGAATACGTCCAAATGATGAAGTTTTATCCGTTGATGGGGAGAGCTTGGAAGGATTAAACTTAAATGAAGCGGTAGCTCAAATTCGTGGTGAAAAAGGTACAGAGGTTGTTTTAGAAATTCGTCGTGCTGGTGTTTCCGAACCATTTGACGTTACAATTGTCCGTGACGAGATACCGGTTGAAACAGTTTACCACCAAGTAGAAGAAGTGAATGGAAAGAAAACGGGAATCATTGAAATTACGAATTTCTCTGAGAATACGTATACAGAATTTGAAGAGCAACTGGAAACTCTCGAACAAGAAGGAATTGAAGGCTTAGTTATTGATGTGAGAGGAAATCCTGGAGGGCTTTTAAATGTTATTGAAGACATATTAAAACAGTTTGTTCCGGAAGATATTCCATACTTACAAATTGAAGATGCAAATGGAAATAGAACACCATATTATTCGAATCTTGCTGAGAAAAAACCTTATCCAATCAGTGTACTAATTGATGAGGGAAGTGCTTCCGCTTCTGAAATATTGGCTGTAGCCATGAAAGAACTTGGGTACGATATTGTTGGACATTCAAGCTATGGGAAGGGTACTGTACAGCAAGCAGTTCCTTTAGGAGACGGAAGTTCGATTAAGCTAACTACAAATAAATGGCTTTCTCCAAATGGAGAATGGATTAATGAAACAGGGGTAGAGCCAACAATAGAAGTTAGTCAGCCCGATTACTATTATACGAATCCTATTATCATAGATGAGCCTCTGGAGGTTGATCAGTCTGATGAGCCAATTGAGAATATGCAGATTATGCTAAGTGGATTAGGTTACGATACCGGAAGAACCGATGGATACTTTAGTGAAGAAACAAAAGAAGCTGTTGAGCAGTTTCAGCAGGATAATGACTTAGAAGTAACCGGTGTTGTCGATGAGGAGACTGCTGGGCTCATTGAGGCAAAAGTAGTAGAGCATATTCGCAATGGTGAAGATGATGCGCAATTGGAGAAAGCTTTAGAGGAACTATACCAATAAGAAGCATAAATTGCGCGGATTAGGAAATATAAAATGCTACTTAGTTAAATTTAGTTCTTAGTTTTAAAAAAAACGAACACATTCACGAAAGAACGAGTGAATGTGTTCGTTTTTTTACATTTTTTTGGTATACTTCAAATAGTGATAAACAGGAAAATAATCGACTCACATCGAATAAATAAAAATGATAGGCATCCATACCTGGAAGGTGATCAATTTTGGTAGAGATATGGCTTTTGGAAGCATTAAAAGGAATTGGTAGATTTTTCTTAAATCCACTTGTTTATTGGTCAGTGATATTGGTCATTGCTGTGGGCTATAAACGAATTAAAGAGGAACGGCTTAATTTTGGTTTTAAAGTATTTGATGTCTTTTCTGAATGGAAAGGGACTTGGGGGATTGCTATTACTTCAGGATTGGTTATATCACTAATTACACTGGGGAGTGGCATGGTACTTAGCTATGAAACGATTATTGTATTAAGTATTATGACCATCCTTTTAAGTATAACGTTACGATTTACTATGTTATCAGCAAGCTATACAATTGGCATTACGTATTTATTATTACTACTTGCACCTTTCTTGTTGGAAAATCAGACAGTTATGGATGTGACGCTAAATTGGGAAACGAATTTTACGGCTTTAGCCATTTTACTTGGGCTGTTTTTAATCGTTGAGGCCTTACTGATTCGTCGGACCCATCGCAACCAAACATTCCCAAGCCTGGCTTTAAGCAGACGGGGCTTTTGGGTTGGGCAGCATCGGCTAAAGAGAATGGCAGTTATACCATTTTTTACATTAATCCCTATTGGAATGATTGGACCGTTGGAACCTTATTGGCCATATGTCACTATTGGTGGAGAAGCATATGGTATAGTTCTCATTCCTTTTATCATTGGTTTCGATTTCATAGCAAAAGGGCATATGCCTATGCAGGCAGCACAGAAGCTTTCAAAATTTATCACTCTATTAGGAATTGGGATCACATTGATTGCCGCTGGAAGTATCTTTATTTCTTGGCTGTCACTTACAGCTATTATTCTCGCTATAATAGGGAAGGAATATATTCATTATCGCTACAGGGTTGGTGACCGAGCAAGACTACCGTATTTCCATCCTGAAAACGAAGGAATTAAAATTGTAAGCATTATTCCTGGTACTCCTGCAGATAGGCTTGATTTATTGGTCGGAGAAACGATTGTTAAAGTGAACGGCAGAAAAGTTAATAATGTCCATGATTTTTACATTGCTTTACATGATAGTGGAGCATATTTTAAGCTAGATGTATTAGATGACGCCAAAGAAGTACGTTTTGTACAAGGTGCATTTTATGAAGGCGATCATCATGAATTAGGATTAATTTTCTCAGAAAAACCTTACCGAGAAAAAATGAAAAAAGTAAATTAATAGAAAAGCAAGCAGGACTTCTATCGCTATGATGGAAGTCTTTTTAGACGTTATCAGGAAAGTATAAAACCGATCCGGAAATCAACGAAGCACCTAATGTCGTAATATATCAACAACGATATCTTATTTTCCTCTATAAACATGGGTAAAATAGTAAATAGTAAATAGTAATGCATATAAAACGAATATTTGTTCGTGCTGTGTTAAAATATATGATATATGTGATAGAATAGAAAACAAGGAACGGAGGCGGGACATTTGGAGAATAAATTTGAACTTGTTTCCCAATACGAACCAGCTGGAGACCAGCCACAAGCGATTAAAGAGATTACGGAAAATGTCCTGGCTGGTCAGCGCCACCAAACATTGCTTGGTGCGACTGGTACAGGGAAAACCTTTACGATGTCGAATGTCATTAAGGAAGTAAATAAACCAACACTTGTTATTGCCCATAACAAAACATTGGCAGGGCAACTGTATAGTGAGTTTAAAGAATTCTTCCCAAATAATGCAGTTGAATATTTTGTCAGCTATTATGATTATTATCAACCTGAAGCATATGTCCCTTCCACGGATACATTTATAGAAAAAGATGCAAGTATTAATGATGAGATTGATAAACTGCGACATTCCGCAACTTCTGCGCTATTTGAACGAAATGATGTATTGATTGTTGCGAGTGTCTCCTGTATATATGGTTTAGGTTCACCGGAAGAATATCGCAGTCAAGTCCTTTCTTTGCGAATGGGAATGGAAATGGACCGGGATCAGCTGTTACGTGAATTAGTGAATATTCAATATGCAAGAAACGATATTGAATTTCAGCGTGGTACGTTCCGGGTGCGTGGGGATTCCGTAGAAATTATTCCAGCATCAAGGGAGGAGCATTGTATCCGGATTGAGTTTTTTGGTGATGAAATTGACCGAATTCGTGAGGTGGACGCCCTAACAGGAGAAATTGTTGGGGACCGGGAACATATTGCGATTTTTCCAGCATCCCACTTCGTAACAAGAGAAGAAAAAATGAAAATTGCAATCTCCAACATTGAAAAAGAACTGGAGGAGCGTCTTAAAGAATTGCGTGATAATGATCAACTTTTAGAAGCTCAGCGCTTGGAGCAGCGGACGAACTATGACCTGGAAATGATGAGGGAAATGGGTTTTTGCTCTGGGATAGAAAATTATTCCCGACACTTAACGCTAAGAGAATCGGGTGCGACTCCATATACACTGATAGACTACTTTCCGGATGATTTCCTGGTTATTATTGATGAATCCCATGTGACATTACCACAGATAAGAGGAATGTATAATGGGGACCAGGCGAGAAAACAGGTTTTAGTCGATCATGGTTTTCGATTGCCATCTGCTCTGGATAACCGGCCATTAAAGTTTGAGGAATTTGAGAAAAAGGTACCTCAGCTCGTATATGTCTCTGCTACACCTGGGCCGTATGAATTAGAACATACTCCGAAGATGACGGAACAGATTATTCGTCCAACAGGCTTATTGGATCCGAAAATAGATGTACGCCCAATTGAGGGGCAAATTGATGACTTAATTAAGGAAATTAACGAGCGAATGGATCGAAATGAGCGGGTGCTTGTAACCACGTTAACGAAAAAAATGTCTGAGGACTTAACGGATTATTTAAAAGAAATCGGAATGAAGGTAGCTTACTTACATTCCGAAATCAAAACCCTGGAACGAATCGAAATTATCCGTGATTTGCGGGTAGGAAAATATGATGTTTTAATTGGAATTAATTTGCTTAGAGAAGGAATTGATATACCGGAAGTATCCTTAGTTACCATATTGGATGCAGATAAAGAAGGGTTCCTGCGTTCAGAACGTTCCTTGATTCAGACGATTGGACGTGCTGCACGGAATGCCAATGGTGAAGTGATTATGTACGCAGATAAAATAACAGATTCGATGCAAACCGCAATAGATGAAACGAATCGCCGGCGTCAAAAACAAATGGCTTATAATGAGGAGCATCACATTACACCAAAAACGATTAAGAAAGATGTTCGTGATGTCATTCGTGCTACGGTAGCTTCTGAAGACAAGGAAGAATATGAGAACAAGTCGAAAACGATAGAGAAACTACCGAAGAAGGAAAAAGAAAAAGTAATCGAGCAAATGGAAGAAGAAATGAAGCAAGCAGCCAAAGCGCTTGACTTTGAAAAGGCTGCTGAACTTCGTGATATTATTCTTGAGCTGAAAGCGGGAGCGTGATGGATAGAATGTCAAGCAAGTTTATTGAAATACAAGGGGCCAGAGCTCACAATTTAAAAAATGTCGATTTAACCATCCCGAAAAATAAACTGGTTGTGTTAACAGGATTATCTGGTTCGGGAAAATCATCGCTCGCTTTTGATACGATTTATGCGGAAGGTCAGCGGCGGTATGTTGAATCTTTATCTGCGTATGCGAGACAGTTTTTAGGTCAAATGGATAAACCTGATGTGGATGCGATTGACGGATTATCTCCGGCAATATCCATTGACCAAAAAACAACAAGCCGAAATCCAAGGTCAACAGTAGGTACAGTTACGGAAATTTATGATTATTTACGCTTATTGTATGCAAGAGTTGGCCATCCAACCTGCCCAAAACATGGGATTGAAATTACTTCACAAACGGTTCAGCAGATGGTGGACCGGATCATGGAGTATCCAGAGCGAACGAAAATGCAGATTCTTGCCCCTGTTGTTTCTGGACGTAAAGGAGAACATGTGAAACTCCTTGAAAAATTAAAGCAGGAAGGATATGTGCGGATTCGTGTCGATAAAGAAATGCGTGAAGTAACCGAAGAGATTAAATTAGATAAAAATAAAAAACACTCCATTGAAGTAGTAGTAGATCGTATCGTCGTCAAACCGGGGACTGAGGGAAGATTGAGTGATTCGATTGAAACGGCGTTAGAACTTGGAGAAGGCAGAATCGTTGTGGATGTGATTGGAGAAGAAGAATTAATCTTTAGTGAGCATCATTCTTGTCCAATTTGCGGTTTTTCTATTAGTGAACTAGAGCCACGAATATTTTCATTTAATACACCATATGGAGCTTGTCCGACCTGTGATGGTTTAGGAACGAGACTGGAAGTGGACCTGGATTTGGTCATTCCGGATTGGAACAGAACATTAAATGAGCATGCGATTGCGGCATGGGAACCGATAAGTGCGCAATATTACCCCCAATTATTGAAGAGTGTCTGTGATCACTATGCAATTGATATGGATGTTCCTGTAAAAAATCTTCCAAAGGAGCTGCTGGAAAAGATTTTATATGGTAGTGGAACAGAAAAAATTCATTTTTACTATAAGAATGACTTTGGAAGAGTCCATGATTCGGAAATATATTTTGAAGGTGTTCTCAACAATATTGCCAGACGATACAAAGAGACAAGCTCGGACTTTACTAGAGATCATTTATCCAAGTACATGTCTCAAAAAGCTTGCCCGACCTGCAAAGGGCACCGATTGAAAGAGGAAGCATTGGCAGTTCGTATAAATGGTTTCCACATTAGTAAGGTGACAGAATTTTCGGTTGTTGAGGCAATCCATTTCTTTGAAAAGGTAGACTTAACTGAAAAAGAAAAACAAATAGCTAAAATGATTTTAAAAGAAATACAGAATCGTTTGGAGTTCTTAAATAATGTTGGATTAGATTATTTAACACTTGCTCGTGCTGCAGGAACCCTTTCTGGTGGAGAGGCACAGCGAATTCGTTTAGCTACACAAATCGGTTCAGCATTAACAGGTGTTTTATATGTATTGGACGAACCATCCATTGGTCTTCATCAGCGGGATAATGACCGGCTAATTGATACGTTAAAGCGGATGCGGGATCTTGATAATACATTAATTGTAGTGGAGCATGATGAAGATACAATGCTTGCTGCAGACTGGCTCATTGATATTGGACCCGGAGCAGGGGAGCATGGTGGTCATATTGTAGCTAGTGACACTCCTGAGAATGTGATGAAAAATAAAAATTCCATTACCGGAAAATACTTATCCGGCGATAAATTCATTCCACTCCCAGCAAAACGAAGAAAACCGGATAAACGAAAAATTGAGGTGGTTGGTGCAGCGGAAAACAATCTGAAAAATGTATCGGTTAAAATTCCGATTGGATTGATGACTGTAGTAACTGGAGTGTCCGGTTCAGGAAAAAGTACACTGGTTAATGAAATTATTTATAAGGGGTTGGCGAAGGAAGTATCAAGGGCTAACCATAAGCCGGGTAAACATAAAACAATTAAGGGAATTGAGCATTTAGATAAAGTCATTGATATTGACCAGTCGCCAATTGGCCGTACACCACGTTCCAATCCAGCTACCTATACTGGGGTGTTTGATGATATACGTGATGTATTTGCACAAACGAATGAAGCAAAGGTGCGTGGCTATAAGAAGGGCCGTTTCAGTTTTAATGTGAAAGGCGGGCGTTGTGAGGCATGCCGCGGAGATGGAATCATAAAAATTGAAATGCACTTCTTGCCGGATGTTTATGTACCATGTGAAGTTTGCCACGGTAAACGCTATAATCGTGAAACATTAGAAGTAAAATACAAAGGAAAAAGTATTGCAGATGTATTGGATATGAGGGTGGAAGAAGCACTGGATTTTTTTGCTCCGATTCCTAAAATAAAACGCAAAATCCAAACTATTGCAGATGTGGGATTAGGCTATGTTCGTTTAGGACAACCAGCAACCACACTGTCTGGTGGGGAAGCGCAGCGAGTAAAACTGGCCAGTGAACTTCATCGACGATCTAATGGAAAAACATTATATATCTTGGATGAGCCGACAACAGGATTGCATGTAGATGACATTAAACGATTGCTTTCCGTGCTGCAGCGTCTAGTGGAAAATGGAGATTCCGTTTTAATCATTGAGCATAATTTAGATGTTATTAAATGCGCGGATAATATTATTGACCTTGGCCCTGAAGGTGGGGATCGTGGTGGACAAATTATCGCTACTGGTACACCAGAAAAAATTGCCGAAGCTGCAGACATTTCCTATACCGGCCGTTACCTCGGAAATGTGCTGGAACGAGATCGCGAACGCATGGAAAAGTTAATTAAAGAAAAGGAAAAGGCAAGTACGAAATAGAAGACCAGCATACCTGTTAAACAGTAGGTATGCTGTTTTTATACATTGGCTCTTTTCGTTGTTTTTTTCCCTTTCGCGTAGATATAATATCCGACTTAGTGAATTACTATTGCGGTTCTCACTTGTTCTAATGATGATGTGTGCTTGCATTCTCCGCAGAATACTTACTGTCTTCTAGTAACGCATCGTAGTAGAATTCATTGGCGTAAGGAACAAAGAAGATTACTCAAGTAGTACCCTCGTTGCTAAGGTCTTTGGATATGTGCTATCCCCATAGGACAAGAAACTCGGTCTGCAGCTATACATCGCAAAAAAAGAAGATATTATTGTATTCTAGAGAAATAAACCCTTTCTTTAATCTAAACAAGCATCGATTAGCAACAATCAGATAGAAAATGAATAGCACAAAACCAGCGGAGGATATACACGGAGACTCCTTGAAAAAGAAAACCGCTTTTTCTGCGTGCGATGTAACGCTGCCGAAATCTTCCTTGTGCTGTGGGAAAAGAGGCATCGGTGAGTCCCCTAAAGAAGACAGTACGAGGAGGCTCACCAGCCGCCCATGGAAGCGAAGTGTATTTCCGGAACGGTATGAGAGTAGTATCATACGTCGAATTTTATAGATTCTGCCAAAGCAGCAAATCTATTAGGTGGGGTGAGTAACCATAGTCTTGTTTTTTTAAAAACAGCCTAATAGAAATTATATAAATACGAGTCAATTTTTTGACTGAAAATGACTACTGGGGTAGAGTTATAATAAGAAGGTATTGGAGGAACGATAATGAAGCCTATTGAAATGGAAAGAGTTCAGCAAACTCTAGACGAATTAAAAAATAAAGAGGTATATGTCCATTTAGAGACAACGAATGGTGCATACGCCAGTCATTTTAATGATAAAGCATATAATGTTGGAGCGTACATACGTAATGCAAAGGTTAGTTTTAATCAGGCAAAAATTGTTGGAGATGGAAAATCGTATCGTGTCGGCCTGAAAATGGAAATGGGCTGGATCTATGCGGAAGGGTTAACAGACTGGACAATGCATGAAGGTTCCAAACTGCTTATGGCAGGACATGATCAAGAGGGTCGTTTAATGGTTTCATTGGAAATTAGTGAAACCCCATTTAGTCATTAATTCGAAAATGGTTTGAAGGAAGGTTATTATCATGGAAAAACATGTCGTTGTTATTTACCCTCATCCAGATGATGAATCATTTGGTGCGGCGGGTACGATTGCGAATTTTCGGCAACAAGGTGTACCTGTTACATATTTATGCGGAACATTAGGTGAAATGGGAAGAAATATGGGTTCGCCTGCTTTCGCAAATCGCGAAACATTGCCTCAAATTAGAAAAGAAGAGTTAACAAATGCTTGTAACGTACTTGATATCGAATTAGAGATGTTGGGCTACAGGGATAAGACAATTGAGTTTGAAGACCGAATGGAAATTGCTAAAAATCTAAAAGGATATTTAGATAAGATTAAGCCAAGTCTTGTCATCACACATTATCCCGCTTATGCTGTTCACCCTGATCATAATGCTTTAGGTGCAGCGGCAATTGAAGCGGTGCGCTTAATGGACCCTGAAAATCGCCCAACAGTTTGGGCTCAAGCGATTTCCAAAGATTTTCCGCAAGATCTAGGTGAACCAGATGTTACAAATGACATAACAGATACTTTTGATAAAAAGTTTGAAGCAATCCTTGCTCATAAGTCTCAAGCAATGGGAGTTTTGGTCCAGCATAAACAAAAACAACCGGAAATGGATGACCTGAAAGAAATTGCGAAACAAAATCTTGGAAAAGAAAGATTTTATATTTGGAAGTATTAACTTAAAGAGGATGTTCAAAAAGTCCGGTGAAAATGACAGATCGAATTTCTTCGTTGGCTCGCTTTTCCGTTGCTCACGTATGGTAAGGAACTTCTACTAAAATCACCCACGTCCTGTGGGCAACGTAAAAGTCACCACATCCTGTGGAAGCCCGCTACTCAAAGCTTCACCGCCTCGAACTTCTCGGTCCTTTTCATCCTCCGCACTTAAAACGAAAAAAGCCTCACTTTCATGGTGAGGTTTTTCATTGTATAAAATGAAACCTTTAAATTTATCATCTCGTATAATATATAAAGAAACAAGAAGGAGGACTCTAAATGAAACGTTTATATAAATCTTCTAATGATCGTATGGTTGCCGGTATACTTGGCGGATTAGGGGAGTATTTTAATATCGATTCCACATTGCTTCGCTTACTTTTTGTTGTTCTGTTATTTGCCAGTTTCTTTACATTTGGCTTGGCTTATTTCATCGGAATATTTATTATACCGAATGACATAGATATTTATTAGTTCGGAAAATTATCCATTAATGAAATACATGCAAATCTCGTAGGTGAAATGCCTACGTTTTTTGTGCTACAATATTAGCAGTTATTGTAGCATAGAAGGAGGCTATTGTTATGGGAACAATGGTACGCACAAAAGATTTGTTGGATAATTTTAATCTGACCCTTGTTGCTGGGAAGGATGGTATACATAGAGAAATTATAACAAGTGATATATCACGTCCAGGAATTGAGATGACGGGATATTTTAAATATTATCCAAAAGAACGTCTGCAATTAATCGGGAAAACAGAAATGACTTATTTTTTGGATTTAACAGAAGAACAGAGAAGAGACCGTGCAGAGAAATTATGTACAGACGTAACACCGGGAATTGTTATTTCCAGAGGCATGGAAGTTCCAAGCGAATTGATCGAGGCTGCGAATAAGGCTGGGGTGCCGATTCTGCTTTCACCAAGAAAAACCACCCGTGTCACGAGCAGGTTAACGAATTATTTAGAGGCCAAATTTGCCCCATTTACGGCCATTCACGGAGTTCTCGTTGATATATATGGCGTTGGTGTCCTGATTACAGGACAAAGTGGTGTTGGTAAAAGTGAAACCGCGTTGGAGCTCGTGAAGCGCGGGCATCGATTAGTGGCGGATGATAGTGTAGAAATTAGACAAGAAGACTATGATACGTTAATTGGTAATTCACCACCACTCATTGAGCACATGCTTGAAATACGTGGTCTTGGCATCATTAATGTTATGACACTATTTGGTGCTGGTGCAGTACGCAGTTATAAAAAGATTGCGATGGTTGTTAATTTGGAGAATTGGGATGAGAAAAAGCAATATGACAGGCTTGGTTTGGATGAGGACCAAATGAAAATTATGGATGTTTCCTTACCGAAAGCAACGATTCCAGTCCGCCCAGGTAGAAACCTTGCAGTTATTATTGAAGTAGCTGCAATGAATTTCCGTTTGAAACGAATGGGTGTGAATGCTGCCGAAGAGTTTTCAGAACGATTGACAAACATGATTGAACAAGAAAAAGATATTACAGAATAAGAGAGGTTAAAATATGATTCTAACTGCACCATTGGATAGAGTATTTTTAGAAATCGGTCCGTTGACGATTTATTGGTATGGGGTTATTATTGCAGCAGGCGCTGCTTTAGGTCTTTGGCTGGCAATGAAGGAAGCTGATCGTTTAGGATTAAATAAAGAGCTGCTTATAGATTTTATCGTATTTGCTGTTCCTATCGCTATTCTATGTGCCAGAATTTATTATGTTACCTTTGAATGGGAAAGATATGCAAATGGTCCGTTTTGGCGTGTGTTTGCTGTTTGGGAAGGCGGTTTGGCCATTCATGGTGCGATTATCGGTGGATTTCTCGTTGCAGTTGTGTTTGCACGGGTGAAAGAGATTTCTTTCTGGCAGCTGCTGGACATTATTGCACCAAGTCTCATTCTTGGTCAGGCCATTGGCCGCTGGGGAAACTTTATGAACCAGGAGGCACATGGGGGGCCACTTCCTGAAGGTTCGGTGATTTATGATATTGTTCCTGACTTTATTTTGAATCAGATGACGATAGATGGGATTACCTATCATCCTACATTTTTATATGAATCGTTATGGAATTTAGTCATCTTTACACTTCTGTTACTATTAAGGAGATATAATCCATTACGTGGGGAATTATTCTTAGCGTATGTCATTGGTTACTCTATTGGAAGATACTTTATTGAAGGGATGCGGACCGATAGCCTATACGTATTCGGTGATCTCCGTACAGCACAATTAGTTTCCATAGCTGGAATCATTGTTGCAATTATCTTAATTATTTACCGTCGCAGAACCGTTACGGAGAAGTATAATGATGTTCCGGCGCAAGGCCAGAATAACCCAGGAAATAAAAATAAGTCAAATAAAAACAATAAATCTAAGAAGAAAAAAAATAGGAAGAATAAAAATAAGAATAAACGAAAATAGCGATGAAATCCCTGCTTCTAGCAGGGATTTATCAAAATGAATGAAGATTACAATATGAAGGAGTTTTGGATATGTCCGGAACACTTTACCGAGGCCTAAAACAAGGCCTATTAACCACGTGGACGTTGGGGAAGGTCATTTTCCCAATAACTTTAATTGTTACGATTTTGCAATTCACTCCAGCTCTACCTTGGGTGATTAACCTATTGGAACCTGTCATGGGTTTACTGGGATTGTCGGGGGAAGCGGCAGTGCCTTTAGTTTTAGGAAATGTTTTGAATTTATATGCAGGAATTGCCGCTATTATATCTTTTGATTTTACGGTGAAAGAAGTATTTATTATGGCTGTCATGCTCTCCTTTTCCCATAATTTATTTGTGGAATCTGCTGTGGCATCCAAGGTGGGGGTCAAATGGTGGGTAATAGTAAGTGTTCGTGTTGGATTGGCATTATTATCTGCTGTATTGATTAACTTACTGTGGAACGGAGGAGCACAAGCAGCTCAATATGGATTTATCTCAGTAGAAGAGGCTGTCCCTAATGGATGGTGGGAAATTGCGTTTCATGGAATGGAAACAGCCGCTATAGCAATTGTTCAATTAGCTCTCATTGTTATCCCATTAATGATTATCATGCAAGTCATGCGTGAAAAAGGCTGGTTAAATGCATTATCTAATCTGCTGGCACCTTTTATGAAGGTTCTGGGAATGAATAAAAACACATCCATGACCATGGTTGCTGGACTTACAATTGGTCTTGCCTATGGTGCAGGCCTAATGATTCAAGCGGTGAAAGAAGATGGTGTATCCAAAAAAGACATGTATTTAGCACTTATATTCCTTGTATCCTGTCATGCGGTTGTAGAGGATACATTAATCTTTATCCCGTTAGGAATACCAGTTTGGCCATTGTTATTGATTCGATTAACAACAGCCATATTATTAACGATGGCAATTTCTATAATTATGAACAAAATGGAAAAGCGTAGAAAGGATGCAGCAAATGAACATTCGTACAATACTATTTGATTTAGATGGCACATTAATTGATACCAATGAATTAATTATCGCATCATTTACCCATACATTTAAGCATTACAATTTACCATATACTAGGGAAGAAATAATCGAATTCAATGGTCCCCCATTAAAAGAAACATTCACGAACATCAATCCGAATCGTGCCGAGGAGATGGTTGATGTTTACCGGGAACATAATTTGCGGGAACATGATAATTATGTGACAGCTTTTCCGAATGTTATGGAGGTGTTGGATGCACTAAAAGAAAAGAACTTTATGCTAGGTATAGTTACAACCAAAATGACAGAAAGTGTAAACCGAGGACTGAAGATTGCAGGTTTGGAAAACTATTTTGATTCGATTGTTACACTGGATGATGTGACCCATCCGAAACCACATCCTGAACCAGTCATTAAAGCAATGAAAGCACTGGATGCAGATGCAGCTTCTACGTTGATGGTTGGAGATAATTCGCATGATATTGAGTCAGGCCAGAATGCAGGTGTAGAGACGGCAGGTGTTGCCTGGTCCTTTAAGGGGAAAGAACGCTTGCAGCAGTTAAATCCAACCTATATGCTGGAGGACATGCGTGACTTGTTAAAAATTGTAGGGGTGTAGAAAAATGCGCAGAACGAAGCGATATCCTGTTAAGAAAGGAAATTCCTTATGGCAAATATATCAAACGGTATCTTTTTGGAAAGTATTTAAAAATACCGTTATTATCATCATTGGAAGATATACCCCATTTATGCCTTTAAAAAATTGGCTTTATCGTACATGTTTACGGATGAAAATAGGCAACGAGACTGCTTTTGCGTTTATGGTTGTTCCCGATATTATGTATCCGGAAAAAATAACTGTTGGAAAAAACAGTATTATTGGTTATAATACAACGATTTTAGCTCATGAGTATTTAATTGATGAATATCGGATTGGTGAGGTAGTGATTGGTGATGAAGTGATGATAGGTGCCAACTCTACCATACTCCCGGGAGTAACAATCGGGAATCGTGCCACCATCTCGGCAGGAACATTAGTGCACAAAGATGTTCCTGCTGGCTCATTAGTCGGTGGAAATCCGATGGAGATTATTTATACGAAGGAAGAGATGGAAGAGAGGAAGCAAAAAGGGGGAAATTAGAAATGGTTGAAATTCCAACAGGGATATTGCCAGCGGTTAGAAAGACAAAGGACTTTGAAAATGCACTTCAAACCTCGTATGAAACGATTGTTTTATTGGAAACAAGATTAACTAATCTAAAAAATATAGTAAGGTATGCTAAAAAGGAGAAGAAAAATATCCTTGTTCACTTTGATTTAATTCAAGGATTAAAAGCAGATGAATATGGTATAGAATTTTTAATTCGGGAAATCAAGCCAGATGGCATTTTGTCGACTCGGGGAAATGTTATTACATTAGCAAAAAAGCATAATTTATTAGCAATTCAGCGGGTGTTCTTGTTAGATAGTATTGCGTTGGAGCACAATTTGAAACAAATGAAGCGATTTAAACCTGATGGTGTTGAAGTACTTCCAGGGCTTATGCCAAGTATCATTAATAAAGTATATACAGAAACAAACATACCTGTAATAGCAGGCGGATTGATTACAAAGAAGGAAGAAATAAATGCAGCATTGAACGCAGGTGCCGTAGCAATATCCACATCAAATAAAGAATTATGGTGATTTTAGTTACATAGTGTGTATTCTTTAAGGCTGCTACCACTTTACTTAGATATTGATTACTTTGTTATTTAACTTTAAGAGGATGTTCAAAAAGTCCGGCGAAAATGACACATCGATAGAGGACCTTCTACTAAAAACCGCCCACGTCCTTGAAAAAGAAAAACACTTTTTCTGCGTGCGATGTATCGCTGACGAAGTGTTCCTTGTCCTGTGGGCAACGTAGAAGTCACCACAACACGCGCAAGCTCGTTGGCTCGCTTTTCCGTTGCTCTTGTATTAACTGCATACGTTCCGCTACTCAAAGCTTCGCCGCCTCGAACTTCTCGGTCCTTTTCATCCTCTTTTTTGAACACGCACTTTAAACTATAAAGATATATAAAGTTATTGACAGCGCTTTCATGTAGTGATAGTATAGCAATACAAGTTAAATTAGTGATGGAGAAATGGAGATCCACGTTAAAGTAATTGTACCAGCCAAAGGTATGATGTTTTAATGTGGGTCTTTTTGCATTCTATTTAACTTGTTTACTAGATTCTAATATTGTAAAGGGGTGTTAGGATTATGTCAGAATTTTTAGCAGAACTTATTGGCACAATGATTTTGATTATTTTTGGTGGCGGTGTGGTAGGTGGTGTAGTTCTAAAAAAATCGAAAGCAGAGGGGGCAGGATGGATAGTCATCACTATCGGCTGGGGACTGGCTGTTACAATGGCAGTTTATGCGGTAGGAACTTTTTCAGGTGCACATATCAATCCTGCTGTAACGCTTGGATTCGCTTCGGTTGGAGAATTTCCATGGGCTAAAGTTCCAGTATATATTACTGCCCAGCTTATAGGTGCTTTAATTGGTGGGATCATTGTATTTCTAAACTATTTACCACACTGGAAAGACACGCAAGATACCTCTGCTAAATTAGCAGTGTTTTCAACAGACCCAGCAATCAGAAGTCCATTATCAAATTTAGTTAGTGAAACAATTGGAACGTTTGTACTTGTTTTAGGTCTGATGTTTATTGGTGCTAATGAATTTACTGAGGGCTTAAATCCTCTAATTGTTGGTGCTTTAATAGTTGCTATTGGAATGTCTTTAGGTGGGACTACAGGTTATGCGATTAATCCAGCACGTGATTTAGGGCCAAGGATTGCCCATGCTCTATTACCAATACCAGGTAAAGGCAGTTCAGAGTGGGGATACTCATTTATACCAATTGTAGGGCCGATTTTAGGTGGTGTATATGGTGCTGTGTTTTATCAAGCGATTTTCCTTAGTAATTACTCCTCTTTATTTTGGATATTAAGTATAGTTATTGGCATACTTATTGTTTGGGCATCAAGAGTAGAATTGAGAAAGAATGAACAGTCAACAAATAATATAAAAGAAAAAATTGGTTAGGAGAGATAACTATGAGTGAAAAGTTTGTATTATCACTAGATCAAGGGACCACAAGTTCAAGAGCAATCCTGTTTAATCATAATGGGGAAATAGTGGGAACTGCACAGAAGGAGTTTGAACAGTTTTTTCCACAACCTGGTTGGGTAGAGCATGATGCAAATGAAATATGGACTTCCATTTTATCTTGTATTTCCGAAGTTTTAAGAAAAGCTGATGTAGAACCAAGTCAAGTAGCTGGTATTGGAATTACTAATCAACGCGAGACGACAGTCGTATGGGATAAAAAAACTGGCAAGCCTATATATCGAGCAATTGTTTGGCAATCACGTCAATCAGAAGGTATATGCAAGGAATTAGCTGATCAAGGATATCAAGACTTAATCAGGAATAAAACGGGATTATTGCTTGATCCCTATTTTTCAGGAACTAAGGTGAAATGGATTTTAGACAATGTTGATGGAGCAAGAGAAAAGGCAGATAATGGAGACTTACTCTTTGGAACCATCGATACTTGGCTCGTATACAAATTATCTGGTGGGAAGAAGCATGTTACTGATTATTCAAATGCTTCAAGAACGTTAATGTTTAATATCTATGATTTGGAATGGGACGATGAGTTATTAGAAACTCTAACTGTTCCAAAAAGCATGCTTCCTGAAGTTCGTCCATCATCGGAAATTTATGCTAATACAGTGGATTACCATTTCTTTGGTCATGAAATTCCAATTGCTGGAATTGCTGGTGACCAGCAAGCAGCTTTGTTTGGTCAGGCATGTTTTGAAAAGGGCATGGCAAAAAACACCTATGGAACTGGATGTTTCATGTTAATGAATACTGGAGAAAAGGCGGTTTCCTCTGAACATGGTTTACTTACAACGTTAGCATGGGGTGTGGATGGAAAAGTTGAATATGCGCTGGAAGGAAGCATTTTTGTAGCTGGTTCAGCAGTACAATGGCTTCGAGATGGACTGAAATTGATTGAGTCTAGTCCACAAAGTGAAGATTTTGCTACAAAGGTTGAATCCACAGACGGTGTTTATATGGTACCTGCCTTTGTTGGTTTAGGAACTCCATATTGGGATAGTGACGCAAGAGGAGCGGTCTTTGGATTAACAAGGGGTACTACGAGGGAACATTTTGTTCGCGCTACATTAGAATCGCTTGCATATCAAACAAAGGACGTACTGAATGCTATGACAGCAGATTCTGGTATAGAATTAAAAACGCTTCGGGTAGATGGAGGGGCTGTTAAAAATAATTTTCTAATGCAATTCCAAAGTGACATATTAGGGGCTTACGTAGAACGTCCTGTCGTTCAGGAAACAACTGCACTTGGTGCTGCATACCTTGCTGGGTTAGCTGTCGGATATTGGGAAGATAAAGAGGAAATCGCAAAACAATGGCAGATTGATCGTACATTTACGAATGAAATGCCAGAAGAGGAAAGAAATGGACTGTATGAAGGATGGAAGAAGGCCGTCCATGCAACTAGAGAATTTAAATAAATAATAGGCTGATTAATTAGCACATATAATTTCATAGATCGGTTTTTATTATTTCGGAATAGGGGTGATTGGATAATGAAAAAAGTAATAAATGACCCAAATGAAGTTGTTCAGGATATGATAAAAGGATTGATAGCAGCACATCCAACATCATTAAGACAAATACCAAATACAACGGCTATAGCACGAAAGGAGGCTCCCGTTTTAAACAAGGTTGGTCTTGTAAGTGGTGGGGGTAGTGGACATGAGCCGGCACATGCTGGTTATGTTGGAAAAGGCATGTTAGATGCAGCGGTAGCAGGGGAAGTATTTACCTCACCAACTCCAGATCAAGTTTATGAAGCAATAAAAGCAGTTAACGGTAATAATGGCGTCTTTCTTATAATTAAGAACTACACTGGTGATGTCATAAATTTCGAAATGGCAGCAGAATTAGCGGAAGCTGATGGTATACAAGTGGAAAAAGTAATTGTAAATGATGATGTAGCCGTTGAAGACAGTTCCTTTACCACTGGGAGAAGAGGTATTGCTGGAACCGTATTTGTTCACAAAATTAGCGGCGCAAAAGCTGAACAAGGTGCTAGTTTAGAAGAAGTTAAAAGAGTAGCAGAAAAAACTGTAGTAAATGTCCGTTCTATGGGGATGGCATTAACTCCTTGTACTGTGCCTGCAGCTGGAAAGCCGAGTTTTAGTTTGGATGCAAATGAAATGGAAATTGGAATTGGAATTCATGGTGAAGCAGGAATTGAAAGGAAAAACATAGCATCTGCTGATGATATTGCCCAAGAGTTGACGGAGAAAATATTAAATGATATTGATTATGTCGAAGGTGATGAAGCTGCAGTTATGGTTAATGGCTTGGGTTCCACACCAGAAATGGAACTGTATATTATAAATAAAAGGGTGTCAGAAATTCTGGAAGAAAAAGGAATACGTGTATACAAAACATTTGTAGGAGAGTTTATGACCTCACTGGAAATGGCGGGTTGTTCTGTAACACTTTTAAAATTGGATGCTGAATTAAAATCCTTATTAGATGCTGAATCTCATGCACCTGCATTTCGTATATAAGGGGAGTGTATTTCATGGAATTAACCGTACAGGACAGTATATACTGGATTAAATTTGCAAATGAGAGAATACAGTCTGAAAAAGAATATCTAACTTCCCTAGATCAAGCAATAGGTGATAGTGATCATGGCATTAATATGGCACGTGGTTTCCAACAATCAGTAAATAAAATATCTGATGGAAGTTATGTCCATGTCTCTGATGTTTTTAAGGATGTTGCAATGACAATGATGTCCAAAGTTGGCGGCGCTTCTGGTCCGTTATATGGTACTGCATTCTTAAGGTTATCCAGTGCCGTGAAAGAAAAAAATCCTTTAGATCATAAAGTTTTTGTAGAAGGGTTAGAAGATGCACTGAATGGTATAAAACAGCGAGGAAAGGCTAATAAAGGGGAGAAAACAATGGTTGATGTATGGGAACCAGTTGTCACCCTCCTAAATAAAAATAATGAAGTAACTGCTGAAGAAATAGTTAACACGGCTAAAGAAGCAATGGAACATACAAAGAAATTAGTGGCTACAAAAGGTCGTGCCTCCTATTTCAAGGAAAAATCCATTGGTCATATTGATCCGGGATCTGCTTCTTCCTTTTATCTTTTTGAGTCACTTGCAAAAGTCTGGAAAAGTGGTGGGCAAGCGTGAATTTTGTTGGAATCGTTCTAATTTCTCATAGTTCAAAAATAGTGGAAGGCATTAAAGAACTTATTCGCCAGGTCATTACCGATGTACCAATAGAAATAGCCGGCGGAACAGAAAATAATGAAATAGGCACAAGTATTGACAAAATTGCTAAAGCAATTCAAGATGCTGATCAAGGAAAGGGTGTTCTCCTTTTCTACGATATTGGAAGTGCCAAAATGAATGCTGAAATGGCAGTTGAATTAGCAGAAACAGATGTGAAATTAGTCGATGCACCGTTAGTAGAGGGTGCATACATGGCCGCTGTTGAGTCCGGAATGGGGAAAAGTTTAGGGGAAATCTATAAAGCTATGAAGGAAGAATTTTAATAACTGCTAATCTAAAACTATATGTATTGTTACAATGTCGGTGGATATGTTATACTTATTATAAGTTAATATTTTGGACGGAGAATTGGAGAAACCGGAGCAACTAATGCTATAAATGCATTAGTATGTTTGCGGTTTTTTTCTTTTTTCGATCTATGTTAAAAAGGAGTGTGTAAGGTGAAGTTATTTTCAAGTCACCAACGCGATACTATAAATCAAAATTTTAAAAAAGTTACCCTGGATCTATTAGTAATAGGTGGTGGAATAACTGGTGCAGGTATTTCTCTCGATGCGGTCACACGCGGTTTGAATACTGGGTTAATTGAAATGCAGGATTTTGCAGCAGGAACTTCCAGCCGCTCGACTAAGCTTGTTCATGGCGGTCTTCGGTATTTGCAGCAATTTGAATTTAAAATGGTTTCTGAGGTTGGGAAGGAAAGAGCAATTGTTTACGAAAATGGTCCACATGTCACAACACCAGAATGGATGATGTTACCACTTTATAAAGGAAGTACATTGGGACCGGTTACAACAAATATTGGCTTAAGAATCTATGATTTTCTTGCCGGAGTTAAAAAGGAAGAGCGGAGGGTGATGCTTAATCCTGACCAAGCGATAGAAAAAGAACCACTCATAAAAAAACAAGGATTAAAAGGTGCTGGATATTATGTGGAATATAAAACAGATGATGCTAGATTAACGATAGAAGTATTAAAGAAAGCAGTGGAAAAGGGAGTTCATGCCATAAATTATACGAAAGCAATTGATTTTCTTTACGATGAGTCAAATAAAATATGTGGTGTATTAGCAGAGGACCAGATTACAGGAGAGAGGCATAAAGTATTTGCCAAAAAGGTGGTTAACGCGAGTGGTCCATGGGTCGATGGGTTAAGGGAAAAAGATGGCTCAAAACAAGGAAAGGCATTGCATTTAACAAAAGGAATTCATTTGGTATTTTCAAAAGAAGTTTTTCCGCTAAATCAGGCTATTTATTTTGATGCTCCAGACGGTAGAATGATCTTTGCAATACCTAGAGGTAAGAGAACGTATGTCGGAACAACTGACACCACGTATAAAGGGGACTTAACAAACCCTCAAGTGACAGATGAAGACCTGGATTATTTGCTAATGGCTATAGATTTTATGTTTCCTTCGTTAAAACTTAATGAAAGTCATGTTGAGTCAAGCTGGGCGGGATTACGCCCGTTAATTGCTGAGAATGGGAAAGGGGACAATCCAAGTGAAATATCTAGAAAGGATGAAGTTTTTGTTTCTGATTCTGGGCTTATTTCCATTGCAGGAGGTAAACTCACAGGCTACCGTCAGATGGCACTACAGATTGTTAACTTGGTTGTTAAACAATTAAAAGAAGAAGAAGGAATTCTTTATTCCGATTCCGTTACTAAAAATTTGCCAATATCAGGTGGGGAGGTCGGCGGTTCTAAGGGGTACCAAAGATTTAAGGGACAAAAATTATCAGAGGGGATGACCATCGGACTAAAAAAAGAAGATGCATTAAAATTAATTGAAACATATGGTTCGAACGTATCTGTTCTTTTTAATCTTTATCAGGACAAATTTGATGAAGCAGTTAAGGAAGGTATGGACCCTATTGTTTTATCGCAACTTATCTATGCAATGGAATATGAATTAGCATATAAGCCAGTGGACTTTTTCATACGAAGAACAGGAGCGTTATTTTTTGATATTGAATGGGTAAACCAACATAAAGAAAAAGTAATAAACTATATGCAAAAATCACTGAACTGGAGTAATAAACAAAAGAATCTTTACAGTAGTGAATTAGAGCAATCACTCCATGAAGCGGTAACACCTCTAAGATGATTAGAAATAGAAACGAAAGGGGAATGACAGAAATATAAATTGTTATTCTCCTTTTTTAACCAGTAAAATAGTTATATAATTAGCGTTTAAATTATGGTATACTTTTTTCGTATGTACGAATAATAGGGGGATACGCATGCCACAGGTAAAGAACAAGAAAAAAAATAAAGGAAATATAGTTCCTTATATTCCTGATGGTGATTTTTATTTCACAAAGGGTGTAGAGGCTTTTCGCAATCGTAAATTTGATATTGCATTAAAATGGATGAAAAAGGCAGTGGAACAAAAGCCAAATGAACCTTTGTATCAATGTCAAATGTCCGTAATTTATACAGAAATTGGTGCTTATCATGCAGCAAATCAACTACTGACAAATGTCCTGCAATCCAGTGATTATATTGATTGTTATTATTTGATAGCCAATAATTATGCCCACTTAGGGCTTTTAAATGATGCGAAAAAATATGCAACGTCATATCTTGATAAAGAACCAAATGGGGACTTTAGCGAGGATGCAAAGCAACTTTTGGAACTAATCGAAATTGATGATGATGAGATTGAAGATTTTGATTTGGAAGATGAAGATGAGTTGCTTATTTATCAGGAAACAGCCTTTTACCATATGGAAAAATTGGAATGGGAACAAGCGATTCCTGTCATAGAGGAAATGATTACATTATTCCCTGAGTATCCAATGCCAAAACATGACTATACACAGGCGCTATTCTTCTCTGGAGACAGGGAGGAGGCCATTCAAAAGGAACTGGAATTGCTCAATGAAGATCCGAATTCATTATATAGTCTTACAAATTTAGCTATATTTTATTACGAAATAAATGAGCAGGAAAAAAGTGACAAGTATTTACAAGCATTGCAAAACGTATACCCTATTCATGAACAACAAAAGCTAAAAATAGCTGTTACATTGGCTAGAACAGCAAATTATGAAGAGGCATACCTTCGTTTTCGCTCAATTTCAAAAGGAAAAGTGAAAAATCATGCTTCCTATTTTCGTTGGTATAGTATTGCAGCCTATCACATAGGCGAGCCTGCAAAAGCATTGGAATACTGGAAAGAGGGATGTAACCTGCACCCACATCTCGCGAAAGAATCGGGGCCTTGGAATGCTTAAGGAAAGTCATGTGTACAGAAAATGAGTACTTTTGAGCATAATAATAGACGTGCTGCGTTTGATTTTATAAGCTAGAGATGTCTAAAATAAATAGAACTCAAAAGGGGCGAATAAAATGTCCGATGAACGTATGTATGATGTGATTATTGCTGGTGCTGGACCTGCTGGAATGACAGCTGCTGTGTACACATCCCGTGCAAATTTATCCACGTTGATGATTGAACGTGGTATTCCAGGAGGCCAGATGGCAAATACGGAAGATGTGGAAAATTATCCAGGCTTTGATCATATATTGGGACCTGATTTATCCAACAAAATGTTCGATCACTCCAAGAAATTCGGTGCAGAATATGCGTATGGAGACATTAAAGAAATTGTTGATCATGGTGACTACAAGGTCATTAAAGCTGGGAATAAAGAGTACAAAACGAAAGCATTCATTATCGCTACCGGTGCTGAGTATAAAAAACTTGGTGTCGAAGGGGAAGAAGAATTAGGTGGCCGCGGGGTTTCTTATTGTGCGGTTTGTGATGGTGCATTTTTTAAAGAAAGAAACTTAGTTGTTGTTGGTGGTGGTGATTCTGCTGTAGAAGAAGGTGTGTATTTGACACGCTTCGCAAACAAAGTTACGATTATTCACCGCCGTGACGAGCTTCGTGCACAAAAAATTCTTCAGCAGCGCGCATTTGATAATGAGAAAATTGATTTCATTTGGGATACCGTTGTGAAGAAAATTAATGGGCCAGAAGGAAAAGTCAGCAGTGTAACCTTAGAAAACACGAAAACAGGTGAAGTGACAGAGTTTCCTGCTGATGGTGCATTCATCTACATTGGAATGGTTCCATTAAGTAGTCCATTTCAATCATTGAAAATTACCAATGACGAAGGTTATATTCCAACAAATGAGATTATGGAAACTAGTGTTCCTGGAATTTTTGCTGCAGGTGACATTAGAGAAAAACAGCTTCGACAAATTGTAACAGCAACTGGTGATGGAAGTATTGCTGCAGAATCAGCTATAAAATATGTCGAAGAATTGGCGGAAAAGTCAAAAGTAGCGAATTCGTAAATTGAAAAAACAGTGTAAAAGCCGAAAATTAACGGAGTCTTAATGCTGTTGTAATATGCACGAAACAATTATGGGGTACACTAAAAATAACTAATTGACCCCCTTTTAATTTATAGATTAGTTACTTGGCACAGGTGATAATCACCTGTGCATTTTTTTGTCTTAAATGACAATTTTTTTATTTTCGACAAAATATTTCGCCATGTTTCGGAGATTTAGTCAAAACTAGGAAATCAGGAAAAACCTTCATTGCATGGAAGTTTCCTGTTATTCATAGTATAATAAAAGAAAGTCAATTTCTGAAACTGACTAAAGAATTTTGATAATATTTATGGTAGAACATCATCATAGCTTAAATAAATCCTTCATTATCAGAGGCCTTTTTAAAGGGGAGAATTAAGATGAATGATAAAAATAGTGGAACGAAATTAGTAATTATAACAGGCATGTCTGGAGCTGGTAAAACAGTTGCTGTGCAAAGCTTTGAGGATCTCGGGTATTATTGTGTGGATAATCTGCCACCTACCTTACTTCCTAAATTTCTGGAATTAATGAAGGATTCCCAGAATACGATACAAAAAGTTGCTTTAGTAATGGACTTGAGAGGTCGGGAATTTTTTGATTCCCTTTTTGATGCGTTGGATACACTAGGAAAAGAAGAGTGGTTAGACGAACATATCCTATTTCTTGATGCTAAGGATGAAAAACTGGTCAGCAGATATAAAGAAACAAGGCGTTCCCATCCATTGGATCCAGGAGGTTTGCCATTAAATGGGATTAGGCAGGAACGTGAGATTTTGGATTTGCTACGAGGAAGAGCACAGCGAATTATTGATACGACTAATTTAAAGCCTCGGGAATTGCGTGAGAAAATTGTTAACATCTATTCAGAAGAAAAACAAGAGATCTTTTCGGTACATATGGTGTCATTTGGGTTTAAATATGGCATTCCTATAGATGCTGATACGGTGTTTGATGTGAGGTTTCTGCCTAACCCGCACTATGTCGGGAATTTACAGCCTTTAACAGGATTAAATCAGGAAGTATCCTCCTATGTCTTTAAATGGTCGGAAACACAAATGTTTATTGAAAAAGTACTCGATCTATTACGATTTATGCTTCCACAGTATAAAAAAGAAGGAAAGTCACAATTAGTAATTGGAATTGGCTGTACGGGTGGGCAGCATCGTTCCGTTGCATTAGCTGAACACTTCGCCAAAGAATTATCTTCCAACTATATTACCCATGTGAGTCACCGCGATATTGAAAAGAGAAAGGGACATTAATTACATGAATGACACAAACCAGCCACGAGTAGTAGTCATCGGAGGAGGTACCGGAATGCCAGTACTTCTAAGAGGACTTAAAAATTTACCTATCGATTTAACCGCTCTTGTCACCGTGGCTGATGATGGTGGAAGTACGGGAAGAATTCGAAGTGAAATGGCGATACCAGCACCAGGGGATATACGTAATGTGATTGCTGCTTTATCGGATGCAGAACCAATGTTATTGGAACTTTTTCAACATCGATTTTCTGTTGGAAATGGATTGTCCGGTCATTCATTAGGGAACCTTCTTTTAGCTGCAATGACCTCTATTACAGGAGATTTTTATGATGGAATAAAAGAAATTTCACGTGTGCTAAATGTGAAAGGAAACATTTACCCGATATCTAATCAAAATATGTCTTTGCATGCAAAGTTTGAAGATGGGACCTATGTATCCGGAGAATCCAATATTCCCAAAGTTAATAAACGGATAGAACGAGTATTTTTGGAACCACAGCCCATTAAACCATTGCCAAATGCTGTTCGTGCGATTGAAAATGCTGATTTAGTCATTATTTCTCCAGGCAGCCTGTTTACGAGCATCATGCCAAATTTAGTTATTCCGCAGATTGATGTTGCTTTAAGAGAAACACAAGGAAAAGTTGTCTATATTTGCAATGTGATGACACAAGCTGGAGAGACAACGGGGTTTACGGCTTCGGATCATGTTCAGGCCATTCAAAATCACATTGGTAAAGGGTGCGTGGATGCAATTGTTGTCCACAATGAACCAATTGAACAGTCGATTAGAGCCATCTATGCAGAAGAAAACGCTGAACCAGTAGTATACGATATTGAAAAATTGGCAGATATGGGACTGGAAATTATTGAGGGTGACATTATTAATCATTCCAATAAGACGGTTAGACATGATAAAGATAAAGTCGCGAAATTATTATATTCCATTATAGCTAAGTAATGGTTTTTTAGGGAAGGGGGGAGTACGATGTCCTTTGCTTCAGAAATAAAAAAGGAATTAACGGCACTGGAAGTAGATAAATGCTGTGAGCATGCTGAGCTTGCTGCACTGATTAGGATGAACGGAGTGATTTCTGTAAATCGGTTGCAGTATTCATTGGATGTTCAGACGGAAAATGCTGCGATAGCAAGAAGAATCTATACATTGATTAAATCTAATTATGATCGCCCAGTTGAATTACTTGTGCGTAAGAAAATGAAATTAAAGAAAAATAATGTTTATATTGTTCGCTTGAAAGAGAAGGTACGTGAGTTGTTAACAGATTTGGGGATTATTAAGGATGCTTATACGGTTGTAAGAACGATATCTGATAAATACTCATCCAAGTCTTGCTGTAAAAGAGCATATCTTCGTGGAGCCTTCTTAGCAGGCGGATCCATTAATAATCCGGAAACATCCTCCTATCATTTGGAAATCTATAATTTTTATCAGGAGCATAATGAAGCATTATGTGAATTAATTAATTCATTTGGTCTACATGCGCGCACACTGGAACGGAAAAAAGGGTATATTGTGTATATTAAAGAAGCAGAAAAGATTACCGAACTTCTAAATATCATTGGTGCACATAATGCGTTATTTAAATTTGAAGACGTTCGTATCGTACGAGATATGCGAAATTCTGTAAATCGCTTAGTTAACTGTGAAACAGCTAATTTGAATAAAACAATTGGTGCTGCTTTTCGGCAAATTGAAAATATTAAACTGATCGAAAATACGGTAGGGCTGGATAAACTGCCGGAAAAACTGCAGGAAATTGCGAAATTGCGTGTGCAGCATCAGGATGTATCGTTAAAAGAGCTAGGAGAATTGGTTTCTGGCGGGAAAATTTCTAAATCCGGTGTCAACCACCGTTTGAAGAAAATAGATGAATTTGCCGAAAAAATTAAGCAAGGTGAGGCATTGAATAATTAATAGTGCTTTATAAGTAATAAAGTTAAAAGGATATATTTCCTTTTAACTTTGTTCATGATATAATACTGATAATTTAAAAGATTTACAGTTTGTTTTTTTTATATAAGCAGGTGCTGTTTAATGTAAAGTGTTAGTACTGTTTTAATAGATGATGATTTTGCCTTGGGGAAGGGAAAAGGAACTAAGGGCTGATATTATGGGCATACTTAATCTGGTATGATTATAAAATCAAAGTTGTTAGCGTTTTCTATTATCAGGGAGGATGAGGAGATTGGTTGAAAGATCAGTAAAGGTAGAATTAGAATCGGGGCTGCAAGCAAGACCAGCAGCACAATTTGTTCAAGAGGCAAACCGCTATTCATCACATTTATTTCTTGAAAAGGAAGGAAAAAAAGTGAATGCAAAGAGTATCATGGGAATCATGAGCTTGGCGATTGCTAGTGGGGAAGAGGTTACACTAATTGCTGATGGTCCGGATGAAGAAGAAGCTATTCATCATCTAAGTAATTTTGTTGTTAAGTGATAAAATCATGTAAAATAAAAGAACCCCTTTCATCTATGTAATGAAAGGGGTTCTTGTTATCGTTTATCACGTGATTAACTGGCTGTAAGACCCTTAACGAGAAGAATTCGAGATACCCCAAGAATTATAAGTGGGGGACGGGCAGCCAGTGAACTCCTGATTCGTTCAGAGGCCTTTAGGTCATCCTTTAGGGCTAACAATCAGTGGGGGATGAAAAAAAAACCACTGATTGAAGGTTCACTTTATTTTTCTGGGTGGCGCTCTAGGATTTTATCGATTAATCCATAGTCAGCGGATTGCTGAGCGGTCATAAAGTTATCACGTTCTGTGTCACGTTCAATAACTTCTAGTGGCTGACCAGTTTTTTCAGATAGAATCTCATTCATGCGTTTTTTGATTTCGATAATACGTTTTGCATGAATTTCAATATCTGTTGCTTGCCCTTGTGCTCCACCTAATGGCTGGTGAATCATAATTTCACTATTTGGCAGTGCATATCGTTTTCCTTTTTCACCAGCAGCCAATAGGAATGAACCCATGGATGCAGCCATTCCGATGCAAATAGTGGAAACGTCCGGCTTAATGAAGTTCATTGTATCATAGATAGCCATTCCCGCTGTAATAGATCCGCCTGGTGAATTAATGTATAGTGAGATATCTTTCTCAGGATCTTCTGCTTCTAAGAAAAGTAACTGTGCAACAATGGAATTTGCGACATTATCATCAATGCCGCTTCCTAATAAAATAATGCGGTCTTTTAATAGGCGTGAATAAATGTCATATGCACGCTCACCACGATTCGTTTGTTCAATAACTGTAGGCACTAAATTCATTGTAAATCCTCCCTTATTAACAATCAATGTTTATCCATATATATTGTAACTAGTTCCATCATATATTAATGGTCAATAAAGGTCAAACAAAAACGTTCGACAAAATGGATACATATTCCATCATACCCATAATTTTTCTTTATAAACCTTTACAGTATATGGCTGTACATAGACTTTATGCAAAAAGAAATATTCTATCACGAAAATGGGACTTGAATCTTATTTGAAACCACGTTATAATGTTCTATGTGTCAAATTTAAATATGCGCCCATAGCTCAGCTGGATAGAGCACTGGTTTCCGGTACCAGGTTTGCCGGGGGTTCGAATCCCTCTGGGCGCGTCCTTTAAAGTTTACAGTGGGAAGGATTTGAGAGTTTCTCAATTCCTTGCCACTTTTCTGTTTTTATAACCATCTTCTAACCATTCGAGTTTCGAAATGAATTTTCAGGGAATGGCTCTTTCTTTCCGTATAATGATTTTGAATAGTTGTTACAGCATTTTCCTGGATACCAGGAATAATATGTGAGTATTTATCCAAAGTTGTTTGAATGGACCTATGACCTAATCTTTCCAGAGCTACTTTTGGATGTACACCTGAATTTAATAATAAGGTAGCGTTTAAACAATGGTGAAAAAAGTCGAAAAATTATTGACAAGATAAAAGTAAGCGATTACAATGTAAATAGCAATCGTACCTTGTTAACTGTTAATTGTTAACAAGACTGATTTATCTGATAATTTATGAAATAAGGGGGCCTGTTTCTAAAGATGAGTATTCAAAAAAGGCATATAAGTGATCAGGTTCTCGCATTTTTACGAAAAAAAATAATGCTAAGAGAATTAAAGGAGGGAGACCATTTAAAAGAGTCGGATTTATCTAAAAAGTTAAATGTTAGTAGAGGACCTATACGTGAGGCGATTGCTAAATTGGAAACAGAAGGCTTAGTTGAAACTCCTTCAAATGGTAGAACAGTTGTTGGCAAATTCTCGATTGAGGATATTAAAAATTTATACGATATTCGAATACTGCTAGAGAAACACGCGTTAACGCAAATTAATGCCGAACAACTAGAAGGAAAAAAGTACTTGCTTTATTCTTATGTTGACCAAATGCAGTATTCGTATAATAAAGAAATAAGAGATATAGAATCAGACTTGGCTTTTCATGCATTACTTGTTGATTTAACCAATAATAAAACACTAATCCAATTATGGAATTCCTTACAAGGGGTTATTCTGACTTTAATTGATGTGACATCAGAGTTTGTTCAACTGCATCAGCAAGAAATTATTGAAGAGCATCGTGTTATTCTTGATGCATTAGTAAACGGGGATTTCGAAAAAGCCCAAGAATTTTTATGTAGACACCTAGAAGGCGCTTCAACTTATTATTCTAGTGCAGTAGTGAACCTAAATAAAGGGGGAGAAAAGTAACATGGCAGAAGAAAAGGTTAAATGTGCAATTATTGGATCTGGTAATATTGGAACAGATTTAATGTACAAATTATTAAGAAGTGAAAAACTAGAACCAACTGTAATGATTGGGATTGACCCAAATTCCAAAGGATTAGCTAAAGCAAAAGAACTTGGATTACTTCCTATTTACAATGGTATTGAAGGATTTATAGAACATGCCGATAAGGCGGATATTGTATTTGAAGCAACTTCTGCAAAAGCACACGAAGCAAATGCACCAATTTTAAAAGAATTAGGAAAAAGGGCAATAGATTTGACTCCAGCAGCTGTTGGTCCTTTTATGGTTCCTTCTGTAAGTTTAGAAATGCATAATATTGAGGAATTAGATAATGTAAACATGGTGACTTGTGGAGGTCAGGCAACTGTGCCAATTGTAAAAGCGATTTCTGATGTTGTTGATGTTGAATATGCAGAAATTGTGGCATCGATAGCCAGTAAAAGTGCTGGACCTGGAACAAGGCAAAATATCGATGAATTTACAGAAACTACGGCAAAAGCGTTAAAAGATGTTGGGGGTGCAAAAGAATCAAAAGCAATTATTGTTCTTAATCCGGCAGAACCACCAATATTAATGAGAAATACAATTTACGCAAAAATTTCCGAGTATTCCCAAGAAATTCATAATGATGTACTAGAAAGTTTGAATAGAATGCTAAAGGTAGTTCAGGGCTATGTAAAAGGTTATCATTTTAAAACAGATCCAGTAATCAAAGACAACGTTGTTTCCGTTGCGGTAGAGGTAGAAGGAAACGGTGATTTTTTACCAAAGTATGCAGGTAATTTAGATATCATTACATCTGCAGCAGTTCGGACAGGAGAGGTTATTGCTGATTCATTAGTTGTGAAAGGGGTGTCACAATGAAAGAGAAAAAAATAGTATTTAATGACGTAACGTTACGAGATGGTATGCATGCCATTTCTCATCAATATTCTGTGGAACAAATCGCTCAATTAACTCAATTACTTGATGAAGCTGGTGTTGACATTATTGAGGCCACACATGGTGATGGGTTAGGTGGTAGTTCTATTCAATATGGTTTTTCAAAGGAATCTGAAAGAGATATTATTACAACCGCCGTTAAAAATACGAAACAAGCAAAGATAGGTGTTTTATTACTTCCTGGTATTGGAACGATTCACCATCTGAACAATGCTAGAGAGTGGGGAGCTTCCGTTGCTCGAGTGGCAACACATTGTACAGAAGCAGACGTATCAGAACAGCATATTAAGGAAGCGGTTAAACTAGGTATGGATACAGTAGGCTTTCTGATGATGTCTCACCGTGTAGAGCCAGAGCAACTGCTTGAAGAAGCAAAGAAAATGGAATCCTATGGAGCAGGCACTATTTACGTGGTGGATTCAGCAGGGGCGCTCACAATGGATGGGGTAAAAAGTAGAGTTTCGCTGTTTAAGGAGAAGTTAAATACAAAAGTAGGATTTCATGCACATAATAATCTTTCATTAGGTGTTGCGAATTCAATTGTTGCTATTCAAGAAGGGGCAGATAGAATTGATGCTAGTTTAGCAGGGATGGGAGCAGGTGCTGGAAATGCATCATTAGAACAGCTTGTTGCAGTAATGAATAAAATGGATATTCCACATTCCATCGATTTATATAAGGCTATGGATGCTGCGGAAAATGCGATGAAACCCATGATGAAACGCCCAGTTCAAATTGATTCATTAAGCTTAACTCTTGGTTACACAGGAGTATACTCTAGCTTTCTATTTTTTGCGGAAAGAGCAGGAAAAGAATATGGTGTTGATCCTAGAGATATTCTAACAAGACTAGCAGAAATGGGGGCTGTTGGTGGGCAGGAAGACTGGATTATTGGAGTAGCTCAGGAACTAGCGAAAGAAAAACAAACTTTAGCAGAAGTTAAATAATCAAATTAAGGGGGATAAATTCTTATGAAATTAAATAGATTACTATTTTTAGTTATGTTAACGTTTACAATGCTTGTTATTGCAGCTTGTTCAGGTGAAGCTTCAAGTGAAGGTGGTAATGATGAAAATGGTGAGTCTAGTGGGGATGGTGAATTTGTAATTAAGGCTGGCCATGCAGCTTCTCAGGATCACTTTCAGCATGCAACGTTTGAAAAATTTAAGGAAGTAGTAGAAGAAAACAGTGATGGACGTATTAAAGTTGAGATTTATCCGAATAGTCAGCTTGGTGGGGAAAGGGAAATGATTGAGGCGATTCAATTAGGTAACTTGACGATGGCAGCTCCGTCAAGTGCACCACTAGCGTCATTCTCTGAAGCAATGCTATTATGGGATCTACCTTATTTATTCCCTGATGCGGAAACGGCACATCGTATTTTAGATGGGGAAGTTGGACAAACCGTTCTTGATTCACTTGAGGAAAATGGGCTTAAAGGCTTGGTATACTGGGAAAATGGTTTCCGCCATTTTACAAATAATGTAAGACCTGTATCTTCTACCGATGATTTAAAAGGAATTAAAATGCGCACATTAGAAAATCCATTACAAGTGGAAGCATGGTCATCTGCGGGGGTAAATGCAACACCAATTGCATTTAATGAGCTTTATTCATCACTACAACAAGGTACGGTAGATGCACAAGAAACACCGTTAGCTTTGATGTATTCCATGAAGTTCTATGAAGTACAAGATTACCTGACTTTAACTGGACATATGTATTCACCTTGGCCAGTTATTATAAGTCCTGCATTTTATGATAGTTTACCAGATGATTTACAACAAGTTGTGTTTGATGCTGCAGTGGAATCTCAGGAGTATAACCGTCAATTGTCAGCAGAAGATGAAGAAAATTCCCTTCAACTCTTAGAAGATGAAGGAATGGAAGTTATAGAGCTAACAGAAGAACAAAGAGACGAATTTAAATCTAAAATGGAAGTTGTTTATGAAGATATAGCAAATCAGGCAGGCCAAGATTTATTTGAACAGTTGATGGATGAATTAGAATAGTAATGAAGGTTAACTAGGTAGTGTTTGCTACCTAGTTACCTCACATATAGGATGGTGAGAAACTATATGAAGCATCTGAGAATATTTGTGAATAATTTTGAAAAGATCTTGATAACTATATTCATGATTCTTATGGTTATATTAATTTTTTTACAAATTTTTACAAGATATATACTAGGAGATGCGGTGACCTGGTCAGAGGAAGCATCTAGATATTTATTTATTTGGCTTATCTTTCTAAGTATTGGAATTGGATTTACCGAACAAAAGCATATAAGTATTGACATTGTAGTAGATAGGCTTCCAGTCATAGGGCAAAGAATATTAAAACAATTTGTTTATTTATTGCTTTTTGCGATAGTGATATTTTTTACGTATCAGGGATATTTGTTAATTGAAAATATGATGGGATTTGGTCAAAAGTCTGCCAATATGCAGATACCCATGTGGATTGTATATATATCATTACCGGTAGGTTTCCTTTTTGCTTCTTTACGATTGGTTCAAACCTCAATCATGCTCTGGAAGGAAGAACAAAATGAAAGCAAAGAGGAGGGACCTATACTATGAGTCCATCAATTATTTTATTCGGTAGTTTGATTATTTTACTATTATTATCCGTTCCTGTTGGATTTGCCCTTTTATTTGCAAGTCTACTAACCGTTCTTATTAGTGATGTATCACTACCGATTAATTTGATAACACAAGTATTGATTACTGCCAATGATTCTTTCCCGCTAATGGCTATCCCTTTTTTTATTCTAGCAGGTGCATTAATGGGAAAAGGTGGAATTTCAGAAAGATTATTTAGAATTGCTAGTAGTTTCGTTGGACATTTTCAAGGTGGCTTTGCAATTGCGGCGGTATTAACTGCAATGTTCTTCTCAGCTATTTCAGGTTCCGGACCAGCAACAGTAGCTGCAATTGGATCGATTATGATTCCAGCAATGGTATCTAGGGGCTATAGTAAAATATTTTCTACGACTATTATAGCTGCAGCGGGAACCATTGGTATTGTAATTCCTCCAAGTATCCCATTAGTCATTTATGGTGTCTCCGCTAATGTATCCATAGGAGATTTGTTTATAGCAGGTATTATCCCCGGTATTATGATGGGGTTAAGTTTAATAATGTGGGCTGTACATCATTCTAAGAAGAATGGATTTGCTGTTTCAGAAAAAGCTTCATGGAAAGAACGGTTTAAGATGCTCAATCAAGGTAAAGGTGCGTTGCTAATGCCAATTATCATTTTAGGTGGTATTTATGGTGGAGTATTTACACCTACTGAAGCAGGGGTAGTTGCAGTTGTTTATGCATTTATATTAAGTGGATTAGTGTATAAGGAACTTAAATGGAAGGAAATTCTTTCTGTAATATATCAAGCTTCTATGACAACTGGATCTATTATGATTATCGTTGCGGCAGCTGCAGTATTTGGTCGTATTCTTGCACTGGAGCAAATTCCTAATCAAATTGCTAATGCAATTACAAATCTGACAGAAAATCCGATTCTATTTTTACTATTAATTAATATTTTATTAATAGTTGTCGGTACGTTTATGGAAACGATTGCAGCAGTAATTATATTAACACCAATATTGTTGCCATTAGCAACCACCCTAGGTATTGATCCGACCCATTTTGGAATTATCATGATAGTTAATCTTAGTCTTGGATTTATAACTCCTCCACTTGGGTTAAATTTATTTGTTGCATCAGGAATATCGGATATTAAGATAGAGAAACTCTCTATGGCAATTGTCCCAGCTTTTATTGGATTAATTATCACACTTTTGCTAATTACGTATGTCGAGAGTTTTTCTTTAATTCTTTTATAAGCGAAAGGGGATAAATAATAATATGTCAGAAGCATTTAAAATAACAATTATTGATCATGAATGGGAAAATACAAAGATAGAGGAAGATTTAATAGATTTATATTCAACTGCTGAGAATCCAATCAAATTATCGGTACTACAATCACAGAATAAGTCTGAAATAATTCAAGCGGCGAAAGAATCAGATGCTATTATCATTATGTATGCAAATATTGATAGAGAAATATTGGAAGCAGTTCCAAACCTTAAACTAGTTTCCAGGTATGGTATTGGTATTAATATGGTAGATGTGGATGCTGCAACAGAATGTAATACAATGGTTGCAAATGTTAACGATTACTGTGTAGATGAAGTTTCTGATCATGCATTGGCAAGTATTATGGCAGCGGCAAGACGTTTAGTTCAGTATAATAATCTTACTAGAAATGGAGATTGGGATTTCAAACAAGTTCCTATACCACTCCGCGCCAATAAGGCAATTATAGGACTTTTAGGATATGGAAAAATACCTAAAAGGTTAGCGGAAAAATTGAAAGCAATAGGTTATCAAGTATATGCTTACGATCCTTTTGTAGATAAAGATACCATGAGTGGGGACGGAGTTATTAAGGCTTCCATAGAAGAAATAATGAAAGAAAGTGACTTTATTTCTGTTCATGTACCATTAATTAAGGACACATACCATTTGATAGGCAAAAAAGAGATTGAGATGATGAAAAGCAGTGCATATATAGTGAATACTGCTAGAGGCCCTATTATTGATGAAAATGCCCTAGTAGAGGCGTTGCAAGAAAATAAAATTGCAGGTGCATTTCTAGATGTCACAGAAGAAGAGCCTCTTCCATCAGAACATATATTAAGGAGTTTAGAACAAGTAGTCTTAACACCTCATTCCGCTTGGTATTCGGTAGATGCTTTTAGAGAAATTAGAGAAAAAGCAATTATGAATGTTATCGAATATTCACAGGGGAAAATACCATCCTACTTAATTAATAAAGATATTTTGGTTAGTAGTTAAGAATGGAGTTATACCACCAATACCAACCATTCTTTTTAAGGACGAGTAATTAGATAAGGTAGGGATGAAAAATGAATAGTATAAACTAAACTCTCCATTTATAAATGTTATTAAGGAGGCCATTAAATTAAGAGGAATAGGAATTTCAACCGATGTTCTAGCTCCTGTAGAAAAGTTATCGAAATAAAAGAGACGGGAAATGAAATCTATATTAGAACAATATTATCCAGAATCTCTTCTCCGGAAAAAATAGATAGTAATAATGCAAAAAAACAAGAATACCTACATTTGATATCTTGTTTTTTGCATTATTATTTATACCGCACCTAGTTCATTGATAACCTTATATGCTGCCTCATCCACATTCAAATGATCTGTGTTTACCTTAACATGATGATTTTTGTAAATTGGCTGCCGTTCATTAAATAATTCTTTAATCTCCCCTAAAGATTTCCCTTGTAAATTTGGCCTCGTACGAGTAAGAAATCCAATCCGCTCTTTCCAGGTATCCCAGGAAATATCAAGAAAAACGACAATACAGTTGGATAGGCATAACTGCTTTACTTCCTCCTGTAAAAATGCACCGCCACCAACAGAAATGACAAGCTGTTTTTGTTGGGTATATTTCTTGATTAATTCTTTTTCTTTCCTCCGAAAGGTTTCCTGACCGTACGTTTGAAAGATTTCGGTTGTTGGTATATCAAATGCTTTTTCTATTTCACTATCAATATCAATGAAATTTCTATTTAACTTATCGGCCACTTCTCTACCAATTGTAGTTTTCCCGACACCCATGAATCCAATTAGCACAATACTTTTTTGCTCCATTTCCAACAAGCCTCTCTATAAATAATTCGTTAGGAGTAGTATAAGCTAATATTTAAATTTTGTAAAAAATAATTTAAAAGTATTCTCTAATTGGTTTTTAATAGAATAGTATGTAAATCCCTTGCGGATGTATGTACCATTTAATTTTTCACGTTAGGAAAGCATGAAATTTCTTTATATTTTAGAGAATCAACTGCAAAATAAAACTTTCCTGCAAATGCAACGGTCTTTTTAATATAAGATATAAAGTATTGACAATTGTACCAATAATGAATAAGATTGAAATGTAAGCGTTTAACCACTAAGCGTTAATTATTAAATTGATTTCTTTATAGGCAAACATAGGAGGGATTTGGATGAAGAAAAAATGGAGTATGTTATGCATGGTGCTGCTTTTAGGAGTAATTCTTGCTGCTTGTGGTGGTGAGGAGAGCTCTTCTGGAGGTGGCGAAGGAGACGGGGAAGGATTAGATACAAATATTGTAACCATTGCTACAGGTGGTTCCTCGGGACCATATAATATTATTGCAACGACATTGGCTGAAACGTATAGTTCGGAATATGGGGTGAATTCCAGAACACAAACAACAGGTGCTTCTGTTGAAAACGTTAACTTAATCAATCAGGACAAGGTGGAAATGGCCTTTGCAATGAGTGATGTTGTTAGTCAAGCAGTGGAAGGGACAGTAAGTTTTGATGAACCAATCGAGAAAGTAAATCAGATTGCAGCACTATATCCCAACTACGTACAAATTGTAACAACGGCAGATTCTGGAATTGAGACGATTGAAGATTTAGTAGGTAAACGTGTTGCAGTAGGGGATCAGAACTCAGGTGTAGAAGTAAATGCACGTACTCTATTAGAAGGACACGGTATTACATATGATGATATCGATGTCGATTATTTAGGGTATGCAGAAGCGGCAGACGGTCTTCGTGCTGGACAGCTGGATGCAGCCTTCTTAACAAGTGGATTGCCAAATGCCTCATTATTGGAGCTGTCTGAGACTTTAGATATTCGTATGGTTTCCATTGATCCTGCTAATGTAGAAAAAATTGCACAAGATAAATCGTACTTTGTTGCTTTGGAAATTCCGGCTGATACATATGGAAATGAAGAACCTGTTCCTACAGCAGCTATTATGAATGCGCTGATTGTACACGCAGATATGAGTGAAGACGATGTATATGAATTGACGAAGACATTTTTTGAAAATCTGGATGCTCTAGCTAACTCACACCAGGCAGCAACAGATATTTCACTGGAAGCGGCACAAGAAGGGCTAGTGGCACCTTTACATCCAGGGGCAGAACGTTACTATAATGAACAAAATGGGGAGTAAAGGATGGAAATGGAGCGCAGGTATACTCGTGCTCCTTTTTTTCCTTTTTTTCAAAATTCCTGTCATTCAATTTGATTTTGAGGACGAAAAGTTATATGTAAAAGAAGATGAGTTCCGCTTAAAGTGGATTCATTCTGTTGAAAAAGAAGAGTGGATCGAACTCTATGAGCGGAGTAAAGATAAACTGATACTTACAGAAACCTATTTTAAAACATTTGGTGCCGGGGTTCCCTCAGATGCGGATGTAGTAAGAACAGAAGATGGATACGTCATGATGAAAATAGATAGAAATTTCCAGGAAATGAATCTCACTGTATCTGAGAATGCTCAGACTACGGTTGAAGCTGGTAGGAAAGAAATACCTTTATATGAATTAACAGAAGACTACGAAAGTGTAAGGATATCCGTTCAGTATGTACACTTTTGGGAGTACATGGGAGGGAAGTTATGATGACAGATAACAATCAAAAGCAGAATCCAGAGCATACTTCAACCGATCCGACGGTTAAAAAAGTATTGGAAAAATTTGATACTGAGTCCAATGTGAGAAAAGTAAATAATAGATCTATTGTTATCTTTATAGCTATTATCGCTATTGCTTATTCTACCTATCATCTATATGTAACCTATAATCCACTGCCAGCTTTACTACAGCGGTCTGTTCATATGTCGGTTGGTATGTCACTCATTTTTCTTCTCTATCCAGTTATGAAAAAACAGGATAAGACAAAAATCCCCTTTTATGATTGGATATTGTTTTTACTTGCGATTTTTACGAGTGTATACTTATTTATAGAATACAATGCGATTGTAACAACCCGTGGTGGTATTCCGAATACAATGGATATCATTGCCGCAATTTTAACGGTTTTATTAGTATTAGAAGCAGCACGACGTGTGACAGGACTTATTCTACCAATATTGGCTTTAATTTTTTTGTCCTACCCGTTTTTTAGTCATATGAGCTGGTTACCTAACATGCTCATGACGCGACCATTTGATTTAGGTGATATTTTTGGTCAGCTTTATTTAAAAACAGAAGGCTTATTTTCTACGGCAATCGGTGCCTCCGTACAATTTATCTTCCTATTTATTTTATTCGGTGCATTTCTTTCCAAATCCGGAATGGGACAGTTGTTCAATGATTTAGCGATGGCTCTTGCCGGAAGCAAGCAAGGTGGCCCTGCTAAGGTTGCCGTTATTTCCAGCGGGTTTATGGGAAGTATAAATGGAGCGGCGGTTGCGAATGTAGTTGGAACAGGATCATTTACGATCCCGTTGATGGAGAAGATTGGCTATCAAAAGAACTTTGCTGGAGCAGTGGAGGCCAGTGCTTCGATTGGTGGTCAAATATTACCTCCGATTATGGGGGCAAGTGCCTTCATTATGGCTGAAACAACAGGAATTGCCTACGGTACCATTGCTTTAGCTGCATTGCTTCCTGCTGTTTTATATTTCCTTGCCGTTATTATGCAAGTACACTTTCGGGCAGGAAGAAGAAATTTAAAAGGCATTCCAAAAGCAGATCTTCCCCGTGTGAAGGAAGTATTAAAAGAGCGGGGACATTTGCTGCTTCCAATTGTTGGTTTAGTCGTTATGTTATTTATGAATATCCCAATTGGATTTGCAGCTTTCTATACAATTATCCTTACTGTTATTGTCGCATCTTTTAGGAAAACAACGAGAATGTCTATAAAAGATATATTAGAGGCAATGGAAAATGGGGCTAGACAATCATTATCTGTGATGATTGCCTGTGCGGTCGTAGGTATCATCATTGGTGTAGTTAGTTTAACAAGCTTTGGAACGGTGATGACTTCTGCAATCACGAGTCTTGGTGCTGGTTCCTTATTCTTTACACTATTCTTAACAATGATTGCATCCATCATTTTAGGGATGGGATTGCCATCTATTCCAGCTTATATCATTACAGCTACTATGACTGCACCAGCCTTAGCGGAATTTGGTATACCAGTATTGGTTGCTCATTTATTTGTTTTCTATTTTGGTATCTTTGCCAATATTACACCACCTGTTGCGTTGGCTGCATTTGCCGGTGCAGGTATATCAGGCGGTAACCCAATGCGTACAGGATTCATTGCCTTAAGGCTTGCGCTAGCTGGTTTTATCATTCCATACCTGTTTGTTTATAACCCGGCTATGCTGTTTATTGACCCAACCGGTCTTCCGGTAAATGCAACAGAGTTTCCATTGCCACCAGTCATGGAAATAGTCCAAATAGCTATCACGTCTATTATCGGTGTTATTGGTCTAGCAGCTTCCCTGGAAGGATATTTTAAAGCAAAAATCAATGTGCTGTTACGAGTGGTTCTCGGAGTGGGTTCACTCCTGTTAATCATCCCAGAAATCGCTACAGATATGGTCGGGCTTATTGTAGTTCTTGCTATCTTTGCTTTCAACTACTTCAAAGATAAAAAAGATAACAATAAAAATATACCTACTGAATCTGCAGGCTAAGCAGTTAGCTTAGCTTGCTTAAATAATAAAAAGGGGGAAAAAGAATGAAGCTTGTCAGCTATAAATTGAAAGAAGTACCGGGAACATATCGAGTGGGCTTTTTACACAATGATAAGATTATTGATGTACAAGAGGCTTATGAAAACTATTTGTTAGAGAATGGTCAGAAGGATTTAGCGAATATTGCAGATAGGATTTTACCTGTAGACCCCATGAAGTTCTTTTTAACAGGCTCTATACTTTTAAAAGAAACAAATGCGGCATATGAATATATGAAAGAAAAAGAAGAACTTGGATTAAAGAGGGAAAGCGTTCACCTTGGGACACCTATTTCGAACCCATCCAAAGTGATCTGTGTTGGGAAAAATTACGCAGATCATGCTGCAGAAATGAATAGTGATGTTCCTGAATTTCCAGTGCTTTTTGCAAAATTTAGCAATGCCATTATTGGGCCGGAAGATGATATAGAGAAGTCAAAGGAAACGAATAAACTTGATTACGAAGTGGAACTTGGGGTCGTAATTGGAAAGGAAGCTTCCAATGTAAGTCGAGACGATGCGTATGACTATATTGCTGGCTATACGATTGGAAATGACATTTCTGCACGTGACTTACAAATGCGTACCCAGCAATGGCTGCAAGGGAAAACACTGGACCGAAGTACTCCAATTGGTCCTTGGGTAGTAACAAAAGAGGAAGTACCTGATCCATCCAGCTTATCGATTCGTTCGTATGTTAATGACGAAGAACGTCAATCTTCCCATACGAGTAAACTCATTTTTGATATACCTTTTCTTATGGAATATATATCCAGTAAAATTACGTTAGTTCCAGGTGATATTATTTTAACTGGAACACCAGATGGAGTCGGTCTTGCGATGGATCCGCCACAATTTTTAAATGACGGAGATTTAGTGACATTAGAAATCGAGAATGTTGGTCGGATGGAGAATAAAGTGGTAGAAAAATAGAATGATTATCTTTAAGTGGAAACAGGATTAGGAAGATTTCTTAATCCTGTTTTCCGTGGATACGAAAGGTTTTCGCTTCATTTGCATATTAGATGGGCGCAGAAAACCTTTATTATACAGATTAGCTATTTGGTTTAACCAAAAGGCAGGGATTCGCTTTGGAAAGAATTTTTTTGTGTAAAATATATCATATGCTTTCTTCAAATCTTCCCATTGTTTACAGCCGTTGGTTTGTTTAAATCTGGCAACATCAATTAGTTTAATCTTTTTTTCTGGAGTGAGGATAATATTACGCAGGTGAACATCAGATGGAGTCAAGCCTGCCTTTCTTGCTTCCAATAACGCTTCATCTGCTTCGGCAATATAGGATTCTTTAATTCGAATACCTTTAGTTATACATTCGAAAAATGTGAAACCCTTAATATAATCGATAACGATATAATTTTTACCTGATCCATATAATTTTGGATAATGGGAGTTACCTTGCAATTGTTGATATATTTCCGCTTCTTCTTGAGCGATATGTTCATGGGGAGGGAAAAATACTTTAAGTGCTTTATTTGTATTTTTGATTTTAAAAACGACAGCACTTCTCCCGGCTCCTATTTGTTCTAACCTGGAATCTTTATTTTTAACAGATATTTTATTTTTCTTTATTTTAAATATGACACTGTTTGCTAAATCGTCATATGGATTCAATGTTATCTCCCTTCTTCGGGTTAAGACATATAGCATCTTATATACCATTATATAATATTTTAAATTTTATATGAAATATTTAATCAAGCCTGATATTCACTTTCGCTTGAAAATAGTGACATTCCACTAAATTAATGGCAAAATATAAGAAAGCCCTTCCATGGAGGTGAGAGTAGTGAAACCAAGATTGATTCAACATCAAACATTGCAATGGAAAATGAATCAATCTCTTATGCAATCGCTTCATATATTGCAATTTACGAGTGTGGAACTTATGGAGTATATTAATCAGGTGTCAAAAGAAAACCCGCTTATTGAAGAAGTGAATTATGATTATGATATGGCGGAATTCCGACGTTCTCATTCTGGGGACTCACCATCAATCGGTGAAATAAATCAGCCCGAACTATCCATGTATGATCAGTTAAAAAAGCAGCTCTTATCTTTAAATTATTCTAAAAAACTGTGGCCTGTTGTGGAATATGGCATTGAATCTTTAGATGAGAGCGGTTACCTAGATGTTGATTTAGAACAATGGTCAGAAGATTGCCGTACGTCTATACATACGGTAGAGGAGGCGCTGGAAGTTATCCAGTCATTGGAACCAACCGGAATTGGTGCGCGGACACTTACAGAATGTATCGTGTTACAATTGAAACAAATGGAGAAGAATTATCCATTTGTTGAAGATTTGTTATCCTCCCATCTGGAGTGGATTGCGAATGAAGATACAGAGGCTATCAGTGAATATTATCAGACAACGGAAAGTATTGCTGAAGATGTCATTGATCATATTAAATTATGTCACCCAAAGCCCGGACAGCTTTTGGATACGAAACCACCTGAATATATTATTCCCGAGGCATCCATTTATAAAGAGGACGGAATCTGGAAAATTAAATTTTATAAATGGGCTTCTCCTACGATTAAAATAAATAGAGAATATGAGAATCTGACTGGATTGGAAAAAGAAGCGGATACCTACCTGAAAGAAAAATATAGACAAATTGAATGGTTAAAACAAGCGGTTGGTTATCGAACAAATACGTTAGAAAGCATTATACAGGTTATCGTAGAAAAACAATTCGGATTTTTTGAAGAGGGAATGGTAATGCTTCAGCCATTAACTTTAAGAGAGATTGCAGCTGAAATAGAAATCCATATATCTACTGTTAGTCGGGCTATTAATCAAAAGTACGTTCAAACCCCACATGGAGTTCTCCCAATTAAATTTTTTCTTCAGTCAGGGATTCGGCAAAATAATGGTAAAAGTACAGCTGCAACTGCTATTAAGCAGATAATATTACAATTAATTAACGAGGAGGATAAATCCAAACCACTATCCGATCAAGCTATTAAAAATAAGCTGAAAGAGGATTTTGGAATTAATATTGCCAGAAGGACAGTTATGAAATATCGCGAGCAGTTACACCTGCCGTCATCAACGAGAAGAAGGAGAAAATCATAATGCTGCATATTAATTTTTATACGAAAGAAAAATGTTCTTTGTGTGATCATGCGGTAACTTTACTATCTTTATTCCAAAAAGACTATCCCCATGAGATTGAGAGAAGGGATATTTATTCTAATGACAAGTGGTTGGAACAATATCATTTATTAATACCTGTTTTAGAAGTAAATGGGAAACAGTTGAATGGTGAACAAATCAATTATGATTCATTAGAACAACTTTTAAAAGAGCAATATGAAGAGGAAATCGATAAATAACGATTTCTTCTTTTTTTGTGGAAGTTGAAGGGTGTTTGAGAAATGCTATAGGTGAAAACTCAGCTCGAACTCCCGTGAAAGGGTCACGTAGAAGCGTTCTAATTGCCCGAATGAAGTTCGACTCGAATTGAAAAGTCACGTAGAAGCGTTCTAGGTGCCCGAATGCAGATTGACTCGCGTTGAAAAGTCACGTAGAAGAGTTCTAGGTGCCCGAATGAAGTTCGACTCGAGTTTGAAAGGTCACGTAGAAGCGTTCTAGGTGCCCGAATACAGTTCGACACGCGTTGAAAGGTCACGTAGAAGCGTTCTAGGTACCCGAATGAAGTTCGACTCGCGTTGAAAGGTAATGTAGAAGCGTTCTAGGTGCCCGAATGAAGTTCGACACGCGTTGAAAGGTCACGTAGAAGCGCTCAAGGTGCCCGAATGAAGTTCGATTCGCTATGAAAGGTCACGTAGAAGCGTTCTAGGTGCCCGAATGAAGTTCGACTCACGTTGGAAGGTCACGTAGAAGCGTTCTAGGTGCCCGAATGAAGTTCGACTCACGTTGGAAGGTCACGTAGAAGCGTTCTAGGTGCCCGAATGAAGTTCGACTCGCATTGAAAAGTCACGTAGAAGCGCTCTAGGTTCCCGAATGAAGTTCGACTCGAGTTAAAAGTCACGTAGAAGCGTTCTAGGTGCCCGAATGCAGCTCGACTCGGGTTGAAAGGTCACGTAGAAGCGTTCTAGGTGCCCGAATGAAGTTCGACTCGCTATGAAAGGTCACGTAGAAGCGCTCTAGATGCCCGAATCTAACTCGACTCGCGTTGAAAAGCCACGTAGAAACTCTTCAAATTCCAAACAGAAAGAGTCAAGATGTATTGTACAGTAAATTCAACATCATCTTAACTTAAATTTACAAATATTATGGAACGTTTTATTTGTTTATTTATTAAACTATGTTATAATAAAAATCGGCTGGGACACAATAGAACCACGCGGGACATATTGTGACCAGTTAGGAAGGGATATTTATGCGAACTTTAGCCGAATTGCAGAAGAAATTAGTACCTGATTTGTTGAAAATCATGCAGCAGCGTTATTTCATTTTACAAAGTGTCGATAATTTTGAGCCTATAGGCAGAAGAGGTCTGGCAGATAAATTAAGTTTAACGGAGCGGCATGTTAGAAGTGAGGTCGACTTTTTACATAAGCAAGGACTTATTGATGTTACAACGAAAGGTATGTATATTTCAAAAGAGGGTAAATTAGTTCTTGAACAATTATCTGACATGATGCGAGAAATTGTCGGTATATCTGTTTTAGAAAAGCAAATTCGGGATAAGTTAAAGGTGAAGAACGTTATTATTGTTCCAGGGAATAGCGATGATTATGAATGGGTAAAACAGGAAATGGGGAAAGCGTGTGTAGCATACCTCAAGAAAATTGTGAACAGCCCTTCAACGATCGCAGTAACAGGTGGAACAACGATGGCAGCTATCGCCGATGTCATGACTCCTTTAAATAATGAATACGAAAGCTTGTTTGTACCTGCAAGAGGTGGAGTTGGGGAAAAGGCCGAAAATCAGGCGAGCAGAATTGTTTCTGAAATGGCTAAAAAAGCAAACGGGGATTACCGTCTGCTTTATGTACCAGACCCAATCAGCGAATCTGCCTATCAAACATTGATTCATGAACCAATGATTAAGGATATTCTCCAGCAAATTAAAAATGCGAATATTGTTATCCATGGTATTGGGGATGCGAAAACGATGGCCAGACGCAGAAAAACAACGGAGGAAACGATGAACAAACTTATTGCCCATCATGCAGCAAGTGAAGCATTCGGCTATTATTTTGACCAGCATGGGAATATTGTTCATAAGGTTCGGACGGTTGGACTGCAGCTTGAGGATTTAGCATCGATTGAACATGTGATTGCAGTAGCAGGTGGCAAATCAAAAGCAGATGCAATCGTATCTTATTTTAAACAAGGGAAAAGTGATTTATTAATTACGGATGAAGCAGCTGCTGAAAAGATTTTAAGAGGGTAACCTCTTATAATATATAAATATAAACATTAGGAGGAATTATAAATGGCAGTAAAAGTAGGTATTAATGGTTTTGGTAGAATTGGACGTAATGTATTTCGTCAAGCTCTTAAAAATGATGAAGTGGAAATCGTTGCAGTTAACGATTTAACTGATGCAAATATGCTAGCACATCTTCTAAAATATGACTCTGTTCATGGAATTTTAGAAGAAGAAGTAACTGTAAATGGTTCAAACATTGCAGTTGGCGGAAAAGAATTTAAAGTACTTTCAGAGCGTGACCCTGCTCAATTAGGCTGGGGAGACCTTGGAGTGGACATCGTAATCGAATCAACTGGCCGCTTCACAAACGCAGAAGATGCGAACAAACACATTGAAGCTGGAGCGAAAAAAGTAATTATCTCTGCGCCTGCATCTAATGAAGATTTAACTATTGTTATGGGTGTTAACAACGATAAATATGACCCAAGCCAACACAACATCGTATCGAATGCATCTTGTACAACAAACTGTTTAGCACCATTTGCTAAAGTACTTAACGATAAATTTGGAATCAAACGTGGTTTAATGACTACTATTCACTCTTATACAAATGATCAGCAAATCCTTGATTTACCACATAAAGACTATCGTCGTGCACGTGCAGCAGCAGAAAATATTATCCCAACAACTACTGGTGCAGCAAAAGCGGTTAGCTTAGTATTACCTGAATTACAAGGTAAATTAAATGGTATGGCAGTACGTGTACCAACTCCAGACGGTTCATTAACGGATCTTGTTGCAGAATTAGATAAAGACGTAACCGTTGAAGATGTGAACAGTGCGTTTAGAGAAGCTGCTGAAGGTGAATTAAAAGGAGTAATGGAGTACAGTGAAATGCCTTTAGTTTCCAGAGACATCGTAGGTAACACGCATTCTTCTATCGTGGATGGTCTTTCTACAATGGTAATGGAAAACAATATGGTTAAAGTTGTTTCTTGGTATGACAACGAAATGGGTTACTCTTCTCGTTGTGTAGACTTAGCTGTATACATGGCTAAACAAGGACTTTAATAATAAAAGCGGAAGTGCCCGTATAGCTACGCTAGTCGCTGGGCACTGGAGCTAGATGAATAAATGCGGCAATGCCCGTTTTTAGAAACAAACACCTAAGGGGGAGGAGGAAGCTCCTCCCCCTTTTCCATTTTTCTATTAAGTCCTATCTATTTTTGGTATATAATGGATAAGGAAGAATAAAGTAGCAGACCCTAAATGAGAAAAACATTTACATATTATGAAATAGGAGGCTGTAACGTGAATAAGAAAACCCTTAAAGACCTTGATGTAAAAGGGAAAAAAGTATTTTGCCGTGTTGATTTTAATGTTCCTATGAAAGATGGAGAGGTAACAGATGACACACGTATTAGAGCTGCATTACCTACCATTGAACACTTGTCTGAAAACGGAGCAAAGGTCATTCTATCCAGTCACCTTGGTCGTCCAAAAGGGCAAGTAGTAGAAGAACTGCGACTAGACCCTGTTGCAAAACGTTTAAGTGAATTAAGTGGTAAAGAAGTTGTGAAAACAGATGCTGTCTACGGCGAAGAAGTAAATGAAGCGATTGCTGGACTAAACGATGGGGATTTATTACTTATCGAAAATGTTCGTTTTGAAGCGGGCGAAGAGAAAAATGACCCACAATTAGCTCAAAACTTTGCTGATATGGCTGATTTTTATGTGAATGACGCATTTGGTGCTGCACACCGTGCCCATGTATCTACTACAGGAGTTGCAGAAAAACTACCTGCAGCAGCTGGTTTCCTGTTGGAAAAGGAAATCGAAGTATTAGGAAAAGCGTTGGAAAATCCGGACCGTCCTTTCACAGCCATTATCGGTGGTGCGAAAGTAAAAGATAAAATCAATGTCATCGATAATCTATTAGAAAAAGTAGATAACCTAATTATCGGTGGTGGACTTGCTTACACATTTATCAAAGCGCAAGGTCATGAGATTGGGAAATCTTTATTAGAAGAAGATAAGATTGATTTAGCTAAAGAATTTATGAAAAAAGCAGAAGAAAAAGGCGTAAATATGGTCCTCCCAGTTGACGCTGTGGTTGCAGATGATTTCTCTGAAACAGCCAATACCAAAGAAGTAGCGATTGAAGAAATCCCTGCTGATTGGGAAGCTTTAGACATTGGACCGAAAACACGTGAAAAATACAGCAAGATTGTTTCTGATTCTAAACTAGTTATTTGGAACGGACCAATGGGTGTCTTTGAATTAAATGTTTTCGCAAATGGTACAAAAGCCGTTGCAGAAGCGTTAGCAAATACAGAAGGATACACAATCATCGGTGGTGGTGATTCCGCAGCAGCAGTTGAAAAATTTGATTTAGCTGACCAAATGGATCACGTATCAACTGGTGGCGGTGCTTCCCTGGAGTTTATGGAAGGTAAAGTACTTCCTGGAGTAGCGGCTCTAAACGAGAAATAAGTTCATTTAATTCTTTTTAAGAGGTGAGACGATGCGCAAGAAAGTAATCGCAGGTAACTGGAAAATGAATAAAGTACTATCTGAAGCAAACAGTTTTGTAGATGAAGTGGTAGAAAAAGTACCCAATAGTGATCAAGTAGAAGCAATTGTTTGTGCACCATTTCCATTTTTAGCTTCTCTTGTTGAAAAGGCGAATGGTTCTAAAGTGAAAATCGCTGCACAAAACATGCATTTTGAAGATAATGGAGCATTCACTGGTGAAGTAAGTCCAGTTATGTTAAAAGACTTGGGTGTCACTCATGTTGTTTTAGGTCACTCGGAACGCCGTGAGTATTTTGCGGAATCAGATGAAACAGTAAACAAAAAGACACATGCAGCATTTAACCATGGTTTAACTCCAATCGTTTGTGTTGGGGAAACATTGGAACAGCGTGAAGCAAATGAAACAATGAATCTTGTGGAAGCACAAGTGAAAAAAGCACTTGAAGGTCTGTCTGCGGATCAAGTGGCGAAAACTATCATTGCATATGAGCCAGTTTGGGCAATTGGAACAGGGAAAACTGCGACAAGTGAACAAGCGAACGAAGTATGTACACATATTCGTAACGTTGTAAAAGAAGTAACTTCCGAAGAAACTGCAGAACAATTAATCATTCAATATGGTGGAAGTGTAAAGCCTGCTAATGTGGATGAATTGCTTGCACAATCGGATATCGATGGTGCGTTAGTTGGCGGCGCAAGCCTTGAAGCAGACTCCTTCTTACAACTTGTGGAGGCAGGTACAAAATGAGTGACAACAAATTAGCTGCATTAATCATTTTAGACGGATTCGCTTTTCGTGATGAAGAATTTGGTAATGCAGTCGCACAAGCAAAAAAGCCAAACTTTGACCGTTACTGGAATCAGTTTGCACACAGTCAATTAACAGCAAGTGGTGAGGCTGTCGGACTACCTGAAGGACAAATGGGGAACTCTGAAGTTGGTCACTTAAATATCGGTGCTGGCCGCATCGTATACCAAAGTCTAACACGGGTAAACCTATCGATTAAAGAAGGCGATTTTTACCAAAAAGGTGCATTCCTAAAATCAATTCAGCATGCAAAGGATAATAACCGTGCATTGCACCTATTCGGTTTATTGTCTGATGGTGGGGTGCACAGTCATATTGAACACTTATTTGCCTTATTAAAATTAGCTAGTGACCAAGGTTTGGAAAAAGTGTATGTACATGGCTTCTTAGATGGTCGTGATGTTGGACCACAAACTGCGGAGAAGTACATCAAGCAAACCGAAGAAAAAATGAAGGAACTGGGCGTTGGCCAATTTGCAACAATTTCTGGCCGTTACTATTCCATGGACCGTGACAAACGCTGGGATCGTGTGAAAAAATCCTATGATGCAATGGTTTACGGAGAAGGCCCGACATATCAATCCGCGATGGAAGTTATTGAGGATTCCTACGAAAATGGCATTTACGATGAGTTCGTGATTCCTTCTGTCATTGTCGATGAAAATGGAGAACCTGCTGGTAAAGTTCAGGATAATGATTCCATTATTTTCTATAATTTCCGACCAGACCGTGCGATTCAAATTTCACGTACGTTCGCTAATGAAGATTTCCGCGATTTTAATCGTGGAGAAGCGGTACCGAAAAATCTGGATTTCGTGATGCTAACGGAATTTAGTGAATCGGTTGATGGATTTGTTGCGTACAAACCGGTTAACCTGGATAATACGATTGGTGAAGTTCTTTCGCAAAATGGTTTAAAGCAATTACGTATTGCTGAGACAGAAAAATATCCACACGTAACCTTTTTCATGAGCGGTGGTCGTGAAAAAGAATTCGAAGGGGAAAAACGTATTTTAATTGATTCACCAAAAGTTGCAACATATGACCTACAACCTGAGATGAGTGCTTATGAAGTGACGGACGCGTTACTAAAAGAACTTGATTCAGAAGATCGTCCAAATGCAATTATCCTTAACTTTGCAAATCCTGATATGGTTGGACATTCCGGAATGTTAGAACCAACCATTAAAGCGATAGAAGCAGTGGATGAGTGTTTAGGTAAAGTTGTTGATAAAATCAATGAACTAGGCGGAAATGCGATTATCACAGCCGATCATGGCAATTCCGATGAAGTGATGACAATGGAAGGTAGTCCAATGACCGCTCATACAACGAATCCAGTTCCTGTCATCGTAACGAAAAAGGATGTAGAATTGCGTGATGGCGGAATTTTAGCAGACTTAGCCCCTACATTACTTGATTTACTGGAAGTAGATAAGCCAGAAGAAATGACTGGAGATTCTTTGATTAAAAAATAATTTTAAAATAAAAGGAGAGAAAATCAATATGCCATACATTACAGACGTATATGCACGTGAAGTATTAGACTCACGTGGTAACCCAACCGTAGAAGTAGAAGTTTACACAGAATCAGGTGCTTTTGGAAGAGCATTGGTTCCAAGTGGAGCTTCAACTGGTGAATATGAAGCAGTTGAATTACGCGATGGAGATAAAGACCGTTACCTGGGTAAAGGTGTTCTTCAAGCAGTGAAAAACGTAAATGAAGTCATTGCTCCAGAACTAGTTGGAATGGATGTTACTCGTCAAAACATTATTGACGCGATGATGATTGAACTAGACGGCACAGAAAACAAAGGAAAATTAGGTGCGAATGCAATCCTAGGTGTTTCCATGGCAGTAGCCCGTGCTGCAGCTGACTTACTTGATGTTCCTTTATACAATTACTTAGGTGGATTCAATGCGAAGACACTTCCAACACCAATGATGAACATCCTAAATGGTGGAGAACACGCAGACAACAACGTAGATATTCAAGAATTCATGGTTATGCCTGTAGGTGCGGAGTCGTTTAAAGAAGCACTTCGCATGGGTGCAGAAATTTTCCATTCCTTGAAAAAAGTATTAGGTTCAAAAGGCTACAATACGGCAGTAGGGGATGAAGGTGGATTTGCTCCAAACCTTGCCTCCAACGAAGAAGCACTTCAAACGATTGTAGAAGCAATTGAAGCTGCTGGATATAAACCTGGTGAAGAAGTAAAACTAGCAATGGACGTTGCTTCCTCTGAGATTTACGAAGATGGAAAATACAATCTTAAAGGGGAAGGTGTCGTTCGTACTTCTGAAGAAATGGTCGATTGGTACGAAGAAATGGTTAACAAATATCCAATCATCTCTATCGAAGACGGCTTAGATGAAAACGACTGGGAAGGTCACAAGCTGTTGACTGACCGTATAGGTGATCGTGTTCAACTAGTTGGGGACGACTTATTCGTAACAAATACGAAGAAGCTTGCTCAAGGTATTGAACAAGGTGTAGGCAATTCTATTCTTGTTAAAGTGAATCAAATCGGTTCCTTAACAGAAACATTTGAAGCCATCGAAATGGCAAAACGTGCTGGCTATACAGCAGTGATATCCCACCGTTCAGGTGAAACAGAAGATTCTACCATTGCTGATATTGCAGTCGCTACAAACGCAGGACAAATTAAAACAGGTGCTCCATCACGTACAGACCGTGTTGCGAAATACAACCAATTACTACGCATTGAAGACGAATTAGCTGGTATGGGTGTATATGGTGGACTAGATTCATTCTATAACCTGAAAAAATAATAAAGTTTTAACACGAAAAAGAGGCAGATTATTTTAATCTGTCTCTTTTTACATCTTAGGAATGAACAACATTTTATCAATGAGTCATAGGACAATAGGTAGAACAAATATCATAGATGTAACATCCTTACAAATAATGGGAGGCGCCATTTGTGACACAAGAAGTCCTAGTATTTGGTGATATTGGTATTGATGATACACTTGCTTTAATCTACGCGTATTTGAATAATGATATAAGTGTGGTGGGTATTGTCGCCGATTATGGGAATATACCAAGAGAAAATGCGGTAGCAAATATTCAATATGTTCGAAGTATTTTTGATACAACAGAAACAGAAGATATGAAAGTTATAGCTGGTGCAGAAATACCCATGCTTGGGGAAATTCCTGAGTATGTTACCGAAATACATGGAGAATATGGGCTTGGACCGATCATTCCTCCAACTAATGGTAATGGTATATTAAGCGAAAACTTTTTTGAAGTGGTGGATATTATTGAAGAACATATTGATGATTTAGTTATTGTCAATATTGGTCGCTTAACATCCTTAGCAACCATGTTTATTTTATATCGGGATTTAATGAAAAAGGTGAAAGGCTATTATATTATGGGTGGTGCATTTTGGGTTCCGGGAAATGTCACTGCTGTATCAGAAGCTAATTTTCATGGAGACCCCGCAGCTGCCCAATTGGTTCTTAATAATGCAAATAATGTCACCATTATCCCTTTAAATGTAACAGAGTATGCTATTGCGACTCCAGAAATGGTGGATTATATCGACCAAGTTGGTCAAGTTCCACTTGTAAAACTTCTTTTAGACTACTACTATGACTTTTACAAAGAGCGTGACCCTAATATTCAAGGTAGCCCTTTGCACGATGTTGTCACGATGATGGCGGTTAATTATGAAGATATATTTACATACAGGTATTTGCCGGTACATATCGTACAAGCAACGGATGGAACGGAACGGGGGCAGAGTATTGCTGATATTAGGCCCTTTGGCAGTTTGGAAGAGGAAACAAAAACAGATGTTAAACGTCACCGCATTGCTTTTCAACTGGACTATCCTACATTTTTTAACCGATTTATGTCCGTGATGACCGGTGAATCATTTGAATAATAGTCCATTTAAATTTGATGATGAACAAGGCAGAATAGGAAAATATGTTCTGTTAGTTAACGATTCATTTTGTTATAATTAACTTGTACAATGAGCTTTCGTGGGTGGTGGCTCACTCCCCTGATTTTAAAAAAGAAAGGGGGTGATGCCTATATGACGGTATATGAATCACTTGTTCTAATGATTTCCTTTGGAACATTGATTGTTGCAGTGCTGTCAAACCAAAAAAAATAACCACCCATAAAAGCTGGCCAGCGTTTGGGTAGTTACTTTTTTCCCATTCTGTGAGTCGCCCCCTTGAGGGCTATTGTACCGACTGCTAGTGTTACCAGCACTAGTGGTCTCTTTTTTAATGTATGCAATAATTCTATATTTATTATACCCTATATTTATTTGAATTAAAAACGTTAAGCATTCTAGGTGATAATCAGATAGTGGGGGCTTTTTTCATCCCTTACTTAAAATTATTAGAAGTGGAAGTCTTACAGCTGTTAATCTTGTGGTAAGTTACCGAATTTTCAGTAAGAAACTGGTTGTTTGTGTTAAAATAGATGGAGAATTTTTGTTTTTATGTAGTTGAAAAGGGAGTGAAAAGGATTAGTATTTTAAATTCAATAAAAGAACGTAGATCCATACATACCTTTAAAGAACGGGAAGTGGATTGGAATATTTTAAAGGAAATTTTTACATATGGCACTTATGCCCCGACGCATTATATGAAGGAGTCATGGAAAATAAAATTGTATCAGAGGAATGGCAAAACAGATTTCATTGACAAAATAATCGCAAGCTACCAGCGGATTGGAATGATAAAAAATGACAGAACAGAAAAAACGTTAAAGATGATTGAATCAATGAAAAGGTTTCTCTTATCGATTCCACATCATGCGGTTATTTATTATGAAAAACCCGAAGACCCAATTCGAAACGAAGAAGAATATGCTTCTGTGTGTGCCTTTATACAAAATGCCCAATTGGCTGCCTGGGAATACGGAGTAGGTATGTTATGGACAATCACACCTTACATGCATGACCCTGGTTTTTTAAATGAATTAGGCTTGGAGCACGATAAAGTGAAAATAGCTGCTGTGTTGCAAATTGGTTATCCTAAAAAGGTGCCTCAAGATAAAGGGAGAACGCCAATTGAGGAGAAAATGGAAGTAATCGAATAGAATGATCGGTCTTGAAAGGAAAAATGGTTGAAAAGGGCGGTCCAAATTAGCTGGTGTATCTAAATCTGAAGTACTTCTTGTCAAAACTCAGTTCCTATGAAACCGCTCGAGCGTGCTCTACATCAAATCAATCGAGCACCACCTCCAATCGATAGAGGCCGCATCGAAATCGCGCGAGCACTACATTCAATCGAACGAGCCCGCCCCGAACTCGCGCGAGCGCCACATCCAATCCGAGCGATCCCACATCGAAATCGCGCGAGCACCAAATCAAATCGAGCGAACCCGCCCCGAAATCGAGCGACCTTCCGTCCAAACCAAGCAAGCTCCACATCATTCCAAACAAAAACACCTTGCCTCCAATCGAGGACAAGGTGTTTTTTGCATTTATGAGTTATTCCGTTTTCTCTTTTATAAATTCAACTACTTCTTCCGCTGTTCCCATGGACAATAGTTTGTCTTTATGGGATGCGATAGTCTTTTGGGATAGCTCTCTAATTTGAGTGCGGGCTGGTAAAATCGATGTTGCGCTCATACTGAATTCATCTAATCCAAGCCCTAAAAGAATAGGAATGGCAATAGGATCACCAGCCATTTCCCCGCACATACCTGCCCATTTTCCTTCTTTATGAGCTGCCTCAATTACGTTATTTACTAAGTTAAGGATGGCTGGGTGATATGGCTGATACAAGTAGGAAACTTGTTCATTCATACGGTCTGCCGCCATAGTATATTGAATTAAGTCATTCGTTCCAATACTGAAGAAGTCCACTTCCTTTGCGAACTGATTAGCAATGACAGCGGTAGAAGGAATTTCAACCATAATCCCAACTTCAATATCATCGGAAACCTTGACACCGTCAGCTAGTAAGGATTCTTTTTCATCTAAAAGAATTGCTTTTGCTTGGTGGAACTCTTCTAATGTTGCAATCATCGGGAACATGATTTTTAAGTTTCCATATGCACTTGCACGGAGCAATGCACGTAATTGTGGTCGGAAAACATCTTCATTTTCCAAACAGAAACGAATTGCTCGGAAACCTAGGAATGGGTTTAATTCTTTTGGAAGATCGAGATAATTTAACTCTTTATCTCCGCCAACATCTAATGTACGCACAACAACAGGTTTGCCTTCCATGCGCTCAAGTACTGTTTTGTATGCTTCAAACTGTTCATCTTCGGATGGTAGTTCGCTTTTGCCCATGTATAGGAATTCAGTTCGGTAAAGGCCGACCCCTTCCCCACCATTGTTCAATACACCATCTACATCATCAGGTGTTCCAATATTAGCAACCAATTCTACTTGTTCCCCGTCTTTAGAGAAAGTAGGTTCATCCTTTAATTTAGCCCATTCTTCCTGCTGTTTTGCAAAGGACTCCTGCTTTTTACGGTAAGTGGCTACCTCTTCATCAGTAGGGTTAATGATTACTTTCCCTTCCAATCCGTCTATAATGACCATTTCATTTTGTTTCACAGAAGATGTAATTTCCTTTGTACCAACAACAGCCGGAATTTCAAGGGACCTTGCCATAATCGCGGAATGAGAAGTTCTTCCGCCAATGTCTGTAGCAAACCCCTTTACATATTGCCGGTTCAACTGTGCCGTATCTGAAGGTGTTAGGTCATTTGCGATAACGATTACCTCTTCATTAATTAATGCCGGATTAGGGAAGGATACACCTAATAAATGTGCCATCACACGCTTTGTTACGTCCTTAATATCTGCAGCACGTTCACGCATGTATTCGTTATCCATATTTTCAAACATTTGAACAAACATCGTGGAAACCTCTTCAAGCGCCGTTTCCGCCATGACTTTGTCCGTTGAAATTTTATCTTTCATAGGGTTAATCATTTCAGGGTCATTTAAAATAAGTAAATGCGCAGAGAAAATTTCTGCATGCTCGTCGCCTAGTGTGTTCTTCGTATGGGCTTTAATTTTCTCCAATTCTGATTTAGAGATTTCTAAAGCCTTGTCCAATTTTTCTATTTCTGCTTCCGGATTATCAATCGCTTTCTTTTCAAATGATAAATCTGGCGTTACCAATTGATAGGCTTTTGCGATTGCAATACCTGATGAAGCTGCAATTCCTTGTATCGAAGTCATATCTATTTCTTCAACCTTTCAATATAATGTTTTATAATTGCTTATATATACAAGCTGTAACGTTTCAAATCTATCACATATTGTGCGAGAGAATCAAACAATAGCAATTTTTGTCGAAAAATATTTATGTTTACGGTTTTAACCTTAATTTAATTGCTGGTTTATCCAATTGTCAATCACAGAATAGACTTCCTTTTTATTTAATTCGTTTAAAAGTTCATGTCTTGCTCCAATAAAAAGGAAAGTAGTTACATTTTCCAATCCCGTTCTTTCATATAATTTTGCAGTTTTCCATACTCCTTTTTCATAGTTACCTACTGGATCCTCGGAACCGCTTATCAATAACATAGGTAAATCTTTGCGGATGGAGTCAGGTTGCTGTTGAATGATATCCAGTCCCGACATTAAATCAACGAAAAATTTAGCTGTTGGCACGTAACCGGAAAGGGGGTCCTCTACGTATTTTTTGACCTCTTCTTCATCCCGTGATAACCAGTCATAGGCAGTTTTGTTTGATTTTATTTTTTTATTATAATTCCCAAATGCTAATTGATTCATTAACTTCGATTGTTTTTTTGCTGGTAGAAGGGATGCAAGTGCTTTTCCTGATTTCGTTATGGAAGGAGGGAACCCCCCTGTACCAGATAAAATAACTCCATCAATTAAATGGCTGTATTTTTGTACGTAATATCTTGCCAGAAAAGAGCCCATACTATGTCCCAAAAGAATAATAGGTGTGTTGGGATGTTTTTCCATAATCATTAATGTAATTTGATGTAGGTCTTCCATCGTTTTTAAAAATCCATCTTCATCAGCAAAATATCCTAATAACCCCTGTTTTAAACCGGTTTGACCATGCCCGCGATGATCATTTCCATAAACGATAAATCCTTTGTCGATCAGATAATTGGCAAAGGATTGATACCTGCCAATATGCTCAACCATCCCATGGGAGAGCTGGATGATTGCCTTTGGGTTAGGGTTTTCAGTATGCCATCTTTTTATGTAAATTTCGGTTTCATCTGATGATTTCATCCAAAAAGTTTGTTCCATGGAAATAATCCTTTCCTTATTTAACGTAATTTGTAAATATATCTTGCTAACCTTTTGATTTTTATGCTAAAGTATGTAATAGTTAGTGTCCGTTATAGGAGGTGTCATGGGAACATGGCTGGTTTGGTAAATACCTTATTAATTATTGATGCAATTGTTATGATTGCTTTCGTTCTGCTTCAGTCAGGAAAAAGTGCTGGGCTTTCTGGAGCTATTTCTGGTGGTGCGGAACAATTATTCGGTAAGCAAAAAGCCCGCGGAATGGATTTAGTACTTCATCGTGGAACAGTGATAACAGGTACTTTATTTTTTGTATTGGCTTTTATAAGTGGATATTTAGTATAATTATAATAGACCCTTATCACAATGAAAAGTGATAAGGGTTTATTTTAGTACGTTAGGAAAGTATAAAATTTTAGCACGAAGAGGATTCGACGTAGTTAAAATTTTAATGTACCAAGTATAAGAAAGTATAGATTTTTTGTTTCGATGTTTAGCTCCAACGCCCAGCGACTAGCGGACTTCCCTCACCTCCGTACGATAAGTCAACATCGACTCACTCCGTTCGTCGTGTTTCCTTTATCTCCTGCGGCTCAGTCCAGTCCGTACGTCGCTAAACGGGCGCTTGCGCTTTTCTAATGTTGTAAACTGGAAAATAAAGGGTATAGTATAGATAAGTTAGGAGATGCAATCATGAAAATAGTAAAACCAAAACCATTTACATTTGAAGCAGGTCCACGTGCTGTTTTATTATTGCATGGATTTACCGGTCATTCGGCTGACGTCCGCATGCTTGGCCGATTTCTGGAGAAGAAAGGGTATACGAGTCATGCACCGATTTACAGGGGGCATGGTGAACCACCAGAAGAATTACTGGAATCAAACTCTAAGCAATGGTGGGAAGATGTGAATAACGCATTAGAGCATTTAAAAGATCTCGGCTATGAAGAGATTGCTGTTGCAGGACTTTCCCTTGGTGGAGTTCTAGGCCTGAAACTTGCTTATTCCACCCAAATTAAAGCAGTGATTCCGATGTGTGCACCAATGTTCTTTGATAATGAGTTCCAATTGTCTAAAGGCTTTAGGGCATTTTCCAAAGAATATAAGAAGTTAGAAGGAAAAGATGAAACAACAATAGAAAAGGAAGTAAACCAGCTCATGACTGATTCCGAAGATCTTTTCAAAGATTTAGGAAAAACCATTACCGAGGTAAAAAATAATATTGATACCATTTATACACCAACCTTTGTGGTACAGGCTCGAAAGGATGAAATGATTAATACGGAGAGTGCTGTATACATTTATGAAAACGTGGAGTCAGATGAAAAAGATATGAAGTGGTATGAAGAATCTGAACATGTTATTACATTAGGTGATGAAAAAGATCAACTGCATGAGGATATTTATCAATTTTTGGAAAAGCTACATTGGAAAGAATGAGTAAAAAAGCCACTAAAGTACATAATAAAACAGAAAGTAGGTGATTCAAATGAAAGATAGAATACTTACATTTTTTAATGAATCAGGTACAAAGCCATTAGCTGTCGAGGAGATTGAACAGGAACTTGGCATTCAGGAGGCTGTTGATTTTAAAGAGCTTGTCATTGCATTAAATCAGCTGGAAGAAGCCGGTGAATTGGTGCGAACTAGAAAGAACCGCTTTGGACTACCTGAAAAAATGAATCTAATCCGTGGGAAAGTTCAAATGCATCAGAAAGGCTTTGCGTTTCTAATCCCGGATGAGGAAGGGCAAAGCGATGTATATATCCATGCATCTGATTTAGCTTCGGCAATGAATAATGATAAAGTGCTGGTCCGAATCGAAAAATATGGGAAAGACGGGGATCGCCCTGAAGGTCAAGTCATTCGGATATTAGAGCGTGCAGTTCATCAGGTTGTTGGTACGTTTGAAGATAATCGTTCTTTTGGGTTTGTTATTGCCGATGATAAACGAATACCAAATGATATTTTTATTCCTAAGGGTAGTACACATGGAGCGGTGGGCGGACATAAAGTCATTGCTCGTATTACGAAATATCCTGAAGGAAGAAAAAGTGCAGAGGGTGAAATTGTTCAAATCCTTGGACATAAAAATGACCCGGGAATTGATATCATCTCCATTATTTATAAACACGGTATTACGATAGATTTTCCGGAAGAAGTACTGGAACAAGCTGCAAATACACCAGAAACGATTGATGAAGAAGAAATCCAAGGTCGCCGTGACTTGCGTGATGAATTGATTGTTACCATTGATGGGGCAGACGCGAAGGATTTGGATGATGCGGTAACCGTCAAAAAATTGGATAATGGGAACTATAAGCTGGGTGTTTATATTGCTGATGTCAGTTATTATGTAGAAGAAGGTTCCCCCATTGATGTCGAAGCGTTTGAACGCGGTACAAGTGTCTATCTGGTAGACCGTGTTATCCCGATGATCCCGCATCGTTTATCAAATGGGATATGCTCCTTAAATCCGCAAGTCGACAGGTTAACTCTTGGCTGCGAGATGGAGATTAATACGAGCGGTCAGGTTGTCAATCACGAAATTTTCCAAAGTGTTATTAAGACGACGGAGCGGATGACCTATACTGATGTGAATAAAATACTGGTTGATAATGATGAGGAATTAAGAAGAAGGTATGAGCCACTGGTCCCAATGTTTGAAGAAATGGAGAAATTGGCTGAGATTCTTCGAGGGAAGCGGATGGGACGCGGTGCGATTGATTTTGACTTTAAAGAAGCGAAAGTATTAGTTGATGAGGAAGGAAAAGCAACGGATGTTATCTTACGTGAACGATCTGTTGCAGAACGGCTTATCGAAGAATTTATGCTGGCAGCGAATGAAACGATTGCGGAACACTTCCACTGGATGGATGTACCTTTTATTCACCGAATTCACGAGGATCCAGACGATGGGAAACTGCAGAATTTCTTTGAGTTTTTAGCAAGTCTTGGTATCGCCGTGAAAGGTACTGCAAATGAAATTCATCCACAAGCATTACAAAAAGTGCTGGAGGAAATTCAAGGTGAACCAGAGGAAATGATTGTTTCCAAATTGATGCTTCGTTCCATGAAACAAGCTAAATATGATCCGAACGGGATTGGTCACTTTGGTTTGGCGACGGACTTCTATACGCATTTTACTTCTCCAATTAGACGGTATCCGGATTTGATTGTGCATCGATTAATTCGAACTTATTTAATTAATAAGCAGTTGGACAAGAAAACGACAAGTCATTGGAAAGAAAGAATGCCAGAAATTGCTCGTCATACATCAGAAAGAGAACGTCGTGCAGTCGATGCAGAACGTGAGACGGATGAATTGAAAAAAGCAGAATTTATGCAGGATAAAGTCGGTGAAGAGTTCACTGGTGTGATTAGCTCTGTAACGAACTTTGGAATGTTTGTTGAACTGCCAAATACGATTGAGGGGCTTATTCACGTCAGCTTTTTAACAGATGATTATTATCATTATGATGACAGAAGTCATGCGCTGATTGGGGAAAGAACCGCGAATATTTACCGTGTTGGAGATGAAGTGAAAGTAAAAGTTGCAGGTGTCAATGTAGAAGAACATGCGGTAGATTTTGAATTAGTTGGTGCTGAACCGAGAAAACGCAAACCCCCAAAAAAAATAAAAACAGAAAATAAGCCGCGCAGTTCCAACAACAAACAAAATAAGCAAAAGAAACATAAGAAAAAGAAGAAGAAAAAATGAGCCTTCCGTCTAATGGAGGCTCATTTTTATGTGTATGTTAATAAGTACCAAGGAAATTATTAAAATAACAGCTCATCCTTTAAGAAAAATAATTTTAAGAACATGAGACAAATGCCCAGCATATACTTTCAATAACGATGGAAGTGAGTTTTGCATCAAGGAAAACTTATTGTTGACATCTAATTTATTGTCCCGTATACTACTTATTGATAATGAATATAATTTTTTAAAATAGAAAAGTATATACATCGGAGAGGAGTAACATCAAATGAATGATGTGTTGCTTGCGTTTTTATTTACATTATTTGCAGGTTTGGCAACAGGTGTCGGTAGTTTACTTGCATTCTTCGCAAAAACGACCAATACAAAATTCTTATCCTTTGCACTTGGATTATCTGCTGGGGTTATGATTTATGTATCCATGATTGAAATATTTTTTAAAGCAAAGGATTCGTTAACCGCTGCACTTGGTGAAACAAACGGTTATTGGTTAACCGTTATCAGCTTCTTTGCTGGAATGCTGCTGATTGGTTTAATTGATAAATTCATTCCTAAATATTCCAACCCGCACGAGGTAAAGAAAGTGGAGGATATGGAGAAATCGAAGTCCGTTGTTAAAGATCCTGACTTGATGAAAATGGGAGTATTTACGGCATTGGCTCTTGCTATTCACAATTTCCCGGAAGGAATTGCTACATTTATCTCAACATTACAAGACCCGACAATCGGTTTTGCCATAGCGGTTGCGGTAGCAATACACAATATCCCAGAAGGAATCGCCGTGTCGGTACCCATATATTACGCGACAAACGATAGGAAGAAAGCTTTTAAACTTTCCTTTTTATCCGGATTAGCAGAGCCTATTGGTGCCTTAGTAGCCTTTTTTATTTTGATGCCTTTCCTAACTGAGGTGATGTTTGGTGTTATTTTTGCAATGGTAGCGGGTATTATGATTTTTATCTCACTTGATGAATTACTTCCGGCGGCAAAAAGATATGATGAAGCACATTTATCCATTTACGGTGTTGTAACCGGGATGGCAGTTATGGCAATAAGCTTAATCCTTCTTGGCTAAATAATTGGAATGAGGATGATTATTTGCTAAAATAGAGGTTACGTGAGCAATAGGAGGAAACGCCTTATGCCAAAAGGACAAGGAAAAGCAATTGCACAAAATAAAAAAGCATCACATGATTATACGATTGAAGATACATTTGAAGCAGGAATCGTTTTAAAGGGTACAGAAATTAAATCATTACGAAATGGCCGCGTAAACCTGAAGGATTCTCATGCAAGAATAGATCGAAATGGGGAAGTACAATTAGTAAACATGCACATTCCCGAATATGAACAGGGGAATCGGTTTAACCACGATCCGACACGTTCCCGTAAATTATTATTACATCGAAAAGAAATAGATAAATTAATTGGATTGACCCAGCAGCAAGGCTATGCACTTGTTCCACTAAAATTATATATAAAGAACGGATATGCGAAAGTATTGATTGGCCTTGGTAAAGGGAAGAAAAAATATGATAAGCGGGAAGACCTGAAGAAAAAACAAATGAAGCGCGATATTGATAGAGCCATGAAGGAGCATTTGAACCGCTAGTATGTAATTTTTGCCAGCCCTTGATTTCTATAGAACGTTTGTTATAATAAGAATACAACTTCATAAATGAATGCTCATTTACTCCAAGAGCGTTTCTCATTTTTATGGGGACGTTACGGATTCGACAGGGGTAGATCGAGCTCAGGTTGCGCGTCGAGGTTACGGCTCGTAAAACGTTATCGCCTAAATATAACTGGCAAAACTAACAATCAACCTGCTTTAGCAGCTGCGTAAGTAGCCTAAAGCGATCCTTCCTGCCATCGCCCGTGTGGCAGTATTGAAGGGTCTCAAATCGAGCGGGCTACTCGCGACAATCCACTGTCTGAGGATGGTCGCTGAATTTAAACAGACTAGCTATCTGGAAGCCTGTTGGTAGGCTGAAGGAATAGCGAAGGATAATATACCAACTACACGTGTAGAAGCCTGAGTGACGATATCTCTGGACGTGGGTTCGATTAGTAAATTAGTCGCCTTTTGTGGTAACACAAAAGTGAAAAATTCGGCTTTATCGGTGAAACCTAAGTTGCTTAATTTATATTAAGTAATAGGGCAATACCGAGTGGTATGTGGAGTAATCCAACAGCCATGTATCGACTTATAGGCTACCATCATGATGGTAGTACTAGGATGCGAAATCCTACCATATTTGGTAAATTTACATTTCGCATAAGACGCCGAAGGACCTTATTTTCTAAGGTTCAAGATATAGTCAGTGCCATGACGAAAGTATGGAAGAGCATGTCCCACCGTCTCCACCAATACATATGTTGGTGGTTTTTTTGTGTTTGTGACTTAAAGCATAAATCTTCCTTTTAGGAAGGTTTATGCTTTATTGGTTTTAGGAAGATTTATGCTTGTATCAAAGAAAATAAAACACTTATATTGTGTTCATAAATCAATGAATATGGAAAAGCCTTTTTCACATACATAAGAAAGATTAGACAGGAGGGAGAGGGATATGCCTTTGGGTGCAGACAATTAGATGAGATTTAGTTTCAAAAAATTTTTACTATAAAAATAAACTAATTTTTTTTCTATGCAATTAATGCTCGTCCATTAAAAGGCTAAAAGTAGTGGTTGGTGTTAGTATAGTAATTGGGGGGGATATTTTTATTTCCTATTTATTCATTTAGGGTATTCATACATAACTATGTCAATTGCATAAGGATATATGTGAATAATATTGACTTAATAAAGGACTGAAAACTTTGTTTATAGTCCTCTATATTCATCTGTAAATTTCATTGAACAAGCTTGCAGTAATTATTGTATTACATAGTAGACTAAATACTGTGCAACAAGAGTCTTTACTTTTAAATAACTTTGTGAAGGATTACACTTAAATTAAAGAAGCAGGGTAGTTTAATAAAGTATTATTCATTATAACAATTTATCTATTGGGTTGAGGGGAGGAGTATAAATGCTAGGAATTAGTATGTTAATTGTTATTTTAATTATTTCATTTGGCAATTGGAAGAGTTACGGGCAATCAAAGAGAAAGAATTATAATACCAATGATACCGCCATATCCCAACATTTTTCCGCAAAGTTTTACATTCAGTTAAAAGGATATTGGTTTTTTAGATGAAGAAAACCATAAAAGGCAAGAGCTAGGGAGAAATTTCACCTAGCTCTTTTTTTGATGGTGAATAGAAAGAAGATATAGACTTTAATTGTTTAATTGCTTTGAGATTTTAAATAAATAGGTCTTTTTTACTATAAAATTAATGTTACTTTATGTCGATATAAAAAAATGCAATATTTAACTATTAAAAACGAAAATATTGCTACTGATATAAAAAATATTTAAAGGGGTGACATATACAGGGTACACAGAAAATCCATATGAGTGTTAATTTTAAAGGGGGAATTTGATGAGAAAGAGCTTTTTAATTTTTATAATCACTACATTATTAATATCAATCGCTATAACGGAATCACTTATTAAGAAGGCATACGCAAACGAAGATAGTGTAATTTCTTTAGGATCAGACAACCTAGTTGATTGGATGATTGATAAGGAGAATAATACTATTTATGCAATTACAACTAATGGCAATTTACATTACATATCTTTGGATTCATTTCAAATTATCAATACTTTTCAAATAGGTAAAAATCCAGTTGATCTTGATCGTCAAGATGGTCAGCTATACATATCCTTACCAGACTTTTCTACAATTAAAGTTTTTGATCTAACAACCGAGAAGGTTGTTAAGGATATCCAAACTTCATATAACCCGTATAGAATTGCGGTTAGTAATGATAAAATTTTTTATGTGGATGACCAAAGTGAAACGCTGTATGACTACAGCTTAGACACAGCCTCGGAAGTGGAAGTAACTGTTCAGGGAGAAAACTATTCGTCATTTTATAAGCCAGTATTACACCTAGAAGACGAAACAAATACATTATACATAGCTGAGACAAACTTATCAGGAACAGAACTAAATGCTATTTCTACCGTTGATTATGCAGTTAAAACCCAATCAACTTTTGACGAAGGATACGGATTCCCTTACCCGAAAAGACATTTGGTACTAGATGGCCAGGAGGTCTTTTTTGCGGGACATAAGATGAATCAGACTAATCTACAAGAGATCTATGGCGTTTATACAGAAGATTACAGCTCAAAAGCAAATAATATTACAGCAGCAGACGTAATTGCTGTTGATGAAAACTATGTTTACTCAACCAAAAGTATATTTAATAGAGATACATATAGGAAAATAGGCTCATTCACTTCCGAGGTTAGTCACATTTTAACAAATGGTCAGGAAAGATACATTTACAATGCCGATGATCATACCATTATCATAAACACTGATACCTATTTAGCTCCTTCTGTTGAGACACAGGTAATGAACAATAAGCTTCTGCTTAACCAACAAATAGATGATTGGGTCATGGATGAAGAAAATAATCGAATTTATGGTATTTCTGAGAGTAGTAATGAACTCATCTTCATCGATACAAATACAATGAGTATTGTTGGAAGACAGTTTATTGGTTCTATACCTACTGAAATTGAATATGTGGATGGAAAGCTATATGTTGCACTTTTTGGTGGTACAAAAGTAGCCGTGATGGAACCTATACCAAACTCACCAGTAACGTACATAACAACAAAGCAAAACCCATTTGAAATTGAAACAGATGGCACGAACTTGTATTATACAAAGGAAGATCAATGGGTTGATATTTATCATATTGACTTAAGCACGAATACGGAAAAAGTTATTGATCCCACTAATACAAATGTTTATAACTATTATGAAGCAAATATTGAACTAGATAGTCAAAATAACCTGTTATATATAGCAGAGTCTGGATTATCAGGTTCAAGTCTATATGTAATGAATTTAGTAGATGGTAGTCATGTGATGGAAACAGACTACGATGGTGGATATGGCTTTCCTTATCCTGGGCGTAAAATGTTAATAGATGATAAGTACGTCTATTATGCTGGATACAGATTACAAAAATCAGACATTACGGTAGAACAGGGGAGCTTTTTTGAGCAAGGTGAAGATTTAGTATCCTTGCAGGGGGATTATGTTTTCTCTACAAATAAAATCTATCATAAGGATACACTGCTACCGGTTTATACTTTTCCTAAGGATATCAAAATTAATCTAGCAAACACCAATAGTAAGGGGGAGATATTTCTATCTGTTCCTGAAAAGAATGCAATTTATAAGTTTGGCTCACTAGAAGAATTACAGCAACGTATCGTAAAGAATATTAGAAATAGTTTAAGTCCTAATGGGAATTTTCAATTGAATTGGGATATGATGACCGGTGACGGCTATAATATCTATGCCAAGAAAATTGATGCAGAAAAAATGAATTTGCTAAATACATCTCCATTATTTGATCAACAATATGTGGTAACTGATTCCCAGTTGAAAAACTGGTATGGGAATACAGTAAAATTTGGAGTCAAATCTGTATTCGGAGAAAGTGAATCTTCTGATATGAATACGATTGAATATACCTTTGATATTCCTGTTCCTTCTAATCTACAATCTAAATATGAGAAAGTACCGGTTGAATTAAAAGATCAATATGGTGAAACATTATTCACGGTATCTTGGGATCCAGTTAGTCTAATAGACGGCTATAATTTCTATTATTATACGAAGGGGAACACGGATAAAAGGAAAGTTAGTAATATACCAGCAGATGACCAAGAGGTTTCCTTCTCAAGCCAATTTTTTGAATCTTGGTATGGCAAAACCGTTTACTTTCAGGTTGCATCTGTTGTAAATGGAAAAGAATCGAAGTTATCTGAAACTCATAGTTATACATTTGAGAAAAAATCAGATACCGCAACTCTAGAAGAGCAACAGGAACAGGATGTACAGGAAGAAAATAAGGATAACCAACAATCGTCGTCTAATCAAACAACTGATAACAATACGGACAATGAGGAGTCACAAACAGATAAACAGCAAAGTGAAAAAACTGAACAATCACCTGAGATTGATTCAGAAAGGGATTCAACTATAACTAACGTAGATTCAGAAACGGAGCAAAATAACGATTCAGAAGAAGACGACATAACCTCGGAACAGAATTCACAGGATGATGGAAATAAAGTATATGTACAACATACAAGAGAAGGAAACATTGTAGTTGTTTCAGAAGAACAATTTAATAAACTTAGGAATAATTCTGAAGTCGTAATCGATTTAACTGACTCTGAGGAACCAACTAGCGAAGTCCTATTTACAACACATCAAATAATGGTATTAAAAAGAACCAATAGCAGTATTTCTATCGAAAAGGATACGACTAGTGTTATTCTCCCATCATCTATTTTCGATGAAAACGCACAAGAGACTAGAATAACACTAAAAAAAGAGGATGCTGTAACTGAGGCTATCAGTGATGTTTATGATTTTACAATCACCCAGGGAACAAATATACTTAGCCAATTCTCCGAGCCGGTATTATTATCGTTTAAGGTTGACACTAGTAAGATAGATAACCCTGAAAATGTAAAAATTTATTACTTTAATGAAGAGGATAAGATTTGGGAACTTATTGGTGGTATTTATAATGACGGTGTTGTGAAAGCAGAAACAAATCACTTTAGTAAATATGCTGTATTTGAAAAGGACCAAACAACATTAGTGGATGAAGATTCTCAAAAGAATGAGAATGTTGAGGAAAAAGGAAATGAAAACATTGATATTGAAGATAATTCCGAAAAAGGAAATTCTTCATCGTCAGTATTTATTTGGATTATTGTAGGGGTATTTGTGATTATTGGGTTAATCATTTTCTATATTAGAAAAAGAATATAAGTTTTTCCTTGAAGTATACTCCATTTTATTGTGGAGTGTACTTTTTTTATATGTATAGAATTTACCAATAATCAACAAAGTAGGTGTTATGAAGATAGCTTTTAGGATGGGAAGAGGGGTATTTTAAATAAGGTTCAAGCTAGTTCCAGCATTAAAAAAACCAGATTATAAACTATATGTGAGAGAAACAATTGAACTTGGTAAAATGTTAGTACGCAAAAACGCTTGGATATATTTAACTATTCAAGCTTTTTTTTGGTTTCATTTATATTGCTTTTTTTAACTAAAATCTCCTCTAAGTTAAGTGAAATACTTCACATTCCTATGAATTATAAGTAGGGACAGCCAGCAGTAAACTGCAGATTCGTTTATCTAGCAAACCGTGGGGATGAAAAAAACTAACTACTAATTGAAGATAATTATTTGACTATAGATGCGTATGGTTTTAAAATAAATAAAAATGATGAGATAACTTGGAATTTTATGATAGTTTAGCACGTTCGTAAATGAGGGGATGATAGGATGATTATACGTGATGCAGCAAAGAGTGAATTAGAACATCTAAAAAAATTAAGGTTAAGTGCATATAAGGAACATGAGAAAAAGCTCCCAAAAGATCATTGGAACGTACTCAAACAACAAATTTTGTCAGATGAAGATTCAAAATTCAATGTGGATCAAATTGTAGCAGAGCTTGATGGGGAAATAGTAGGGACAGTCGTTATGTTTCCGCCAAAAACAGAGTTATACACGGGTTTGCTTGATGAAGAGTTGGATTATCCAGAAATACGGAAGCTGGCTGTTTCGCCAAACTCTCGTGGAAAAGGTGTTGCTAAAGCGCTGATTTCCGAATGTATACAGCGTACAAAGCACAGAGGTTTTCGGAAAATAGGGTTGCATACTGCCGATTTTATGGAGAATGCAGTGAAACTATATGAGGATCTCGGATTTGAACGATTGCCCGAGTACGACTTTGAACCAGCAGATGATGGAATTATTGTGAAAGCTTTTAGGTTTGTTATTAAATAATGTAAAAGGGTTTAGGAGTAGGTTAAAATTAAACAAAAATGACACTTAGGAACTGTAGAGTTTTCTCTGCGGTTCTTTTATTTTGTATATAAATCCCTTTAGTTTTTCAGTTCATATAGTTCATACAAAAATGTTGACAATAACAACTTTCTAATATAAAATTATACTTAATTAAAGATATATTAATTAAAAATAAATGAGTTAACATGAATGAGTTTGGGGAATGCCTTGGTTGGGGGAGTGTGAATTGTCCATATTTCATGGCTTAGCAAAAGATAGACATTTAGCAAGGAATTTTTACCAATTTACCAGAAGATATTAGATGCCATTTTGAACTGAAAGATTGAGAAGACTACTAAAAATAGAATGAATAAGGAGATAAATTAGATGAAAAAAACAGCAGGTATCCATCATATAACTGCAATTGTCGGCCATCCACAGGAAAATGTAGATTTTTATGCAGGAGTATTAGGGTTAAGATTGGTGAAAAAAACCGTGAATTTCGATGATCCGGGAACATATCATCTTTACTTTGGTAATCATGGAGGCAAACCTGGAACAATTATTACCTTCTTCCCTTGGGTTGGAGCCTTTCAAGGGAAGATTGGCGGAGGACAGGTAGGGGTTACCACTTACGCCATTCCAGTTGGCTCCTTGTCCTTTTGGGAAAAGAGATTAGAAAAGCATAACATTGAATTCCGTAAATCTGAACGATTTGGTGAGACGTATCTTAAATTTGAGGATGTTCATGGTCTACAGCTGGAACTTGTAGAACGAGAAGAAGGTGAACCAAATAACTGGGCAGTTGGTGACGTGATGCCAGAAGTAGCTATTAAAGGATTTGGTGGGGCAATTCTATTATCGACCAATCCTGAGAAAACTGGGGAAACCCTTCAGGAAGTGATGGGACTTGAAAAAGTAGGAGAAGAAAATGATGTAGCACGATTTAAGTCCTATGGTGAAATTGGAAATATTATAGATATCAAACAAACTCAAGTTGAACGGGGACAAATGGGAGTAGGGACAGTGCACCATATTGCATGGCGTGCAAAAGATGATGAAGATCATTTGGATTGGCAGCAATATGTAGGCAGAAAAGGCTATGGAGTTACAGAAGTGAAGGATAGAAATTACTTTAATGCAATCTACTATAGAGAGCACGGCGAAATACTGTTTGAAATTGCAACAGACCCACCAGGATTTGCTCATGATGAGTCTTATGAATCAATGGGAGAAGAATTAAAATTACCATCACAGTATGAACAATACCGTGGGCAACTGGAAAATAGGTTAATTCCAATCGAAGTAAGAAATTTGGATAAATAAGGAGGACGATTCATGATTTCCTTTGATCCCAAAAAGAATACAGAGCGGGAAAATTATAAACTGTTAATTGGCAGTATTGTTCCTAGACCCATTGCGTTTGTAACAAGTGTTGCGGAAGATGGGACAGTAAATGGCGCACCATTTAGCTATTTCAATGTTGTTTCATCCAATCCGCCAATGCTGTCCATATCAACTCAGCGGAAAAATGGGGTTCAGAAAGATACAGCGCAAAATATAATAAAAAATAAAGATTTTGTTGTTCATATTGTGGATGAACAAAATGTTGAAAAAATTAATATCACGGCCGCATCCTTACCACCGGACGAAAGTGAAATTGAAAAGGCCGGTTTATCGCTGGTTGATAGTGAAAAAGTTTCGGTTCCAGGTATTAGAGAGGCCAAAGTACGATTTGAATGTACTTTGGAGCATTCACTTGAACTTGGTGAAAATGATTCAGTAGGGACCGATTTTCTCATTGGAAAGGTCGTTCAATTTTATATGGATGAGGCAATATATGAAAACGGGAGAATCAATCACCAAACACTTGGAGCTGTTAGCCGACTCGCTGGATCCAATTATGCAAAAATTGGTGAAGTATTTTCTATAGAGAGACCGAAATAAGGGGGGAGAGTAGGTTGAAAACATCCGGAATCCATCACATTACGGCGATTGTTAATGATCCACAAGTTAATGTTGATTTTTATTCCAGAATTTTAGGGTTAAGACTTGTGAAAAAAACGGTGAATTTTGATCGACCTGAAGTATATCACTTATATTTTGGGAACGAATCAGGGGACCCGGGAAGCATTATTACGTTCTTCCCATGGCCAAAACTTCCTAAAGGACGGGTAGGTACTGGACAAGTAGGAACAACGACTTATGTTGTTCCAAAAGGTTCCATGGATTTTTGGGAAAATCGGTTACGTGAATATGGAATATCACTCACATCAAATACCCGTTTTAATGAAACGTATATCGGGTTTGAAGACCCAGATGGATTAAAACTGGAATTAGTAGAGAGAGAAGAAGGACCAGATAATAGCTGGAGCTCGAAGGAAATCCCAACCAAATATGCCATTAAAGGATTTGGTGGTGCTACATTAAACTCCGTGCAGCCACATAAAACAGCAGATATTCTGGAAAATGTATTAGGCATGGAATTTGTGGCTCAAGAGGAAAATTATTTGCGTTTTAAAACAGATGCTTCTTTAGGAAATAAGCTGGATATCAAATTATCCCCATCCGTACGAGGGCTTCCTGGTGCAGGAACGATTCATCACATTGCATGGAGAGCAAAGGATGAAAAAGAGCATAAAAACTGGAGAACATTATTGGAAGAAAAAGAGTATAAACCGACGGAAATAAAGGAACGTAACTACTTTAAAGCCATTTATTTTTATGAGCCAGGCGGAATCCTTTTTGAAATCGCAACGGATCCTCCGGGCTTTACAGTGGATGAAGCGCCTGAAGAACTTGGTACGAAGTTAATGCTCCCAAGCTGGTTTGAGCCTAAGAGGAAAGAATTTGAAGAGATTTTACCACCAATTGGTGTTCATTTTGGCAAATAGTGCTGAGAGATAAAGTAGTCTTATAGTATTGAACAAAAAGGTAGAGGTGATACAATGGTTACTCTTTATATAACACCGTGCTGTACATCTTGCAGAAAAGCAAAAGCATGGTTTCAGGAAAATGACATTCCGTTTCATGAACGTAATATTTATTCTGAAGCCTTAACCATTCATGAGATAAAAGAAATACTCCAGCTAACTGAAAATGGGACGGAAGAAATTATTTCCACCCGCTCAAAAGTATTTCAGGAATTAGGGGCCGATATTGATGAATTGCCAATGAATGAGCTATATGCTTTCATTCATGCAAATCCTGGAATTTTAAAAAGGCCGATTATTTCTGACGGGAAAAGACTGCAGGTAGGCTATAATGAAGAAGAGATTCGTAGTTTCCTGCCTCGGTCTACTCGGACTCTTCATTTACATGAAGCTCAGAAAATGCTCGATGAATCTGCATAGGGCAGAATAGTTACTAGGTTGTGTTTAGACGTAATGCCGACAAATAAAAAAATACGCATAAAAGGTTGCTTCCTTTTATGCGTATTTTTTATTGTTTCACGCCCACCAAGACGTTATTGCTAGTAGGTGAAAGCTCGACCCAAGTATGCTGTGAAGACGCTTGGTAGCTAAAAAGGAGTCACTGTCATGGTGCAACACTTCTAACCGGACAACAAAAACTATTAATTCTTTACTATCCCCGGCCCAAATAAATGCATAGGATAATTTATAAAATGTGAAGGGATTGATAAAAATGTACTATGTTCCTTATATGTATCCTTGTCAATATCCTATTAATTATAATGTACCAATGTATGATTTCAGAAAGCATTCAGTTCAATGGCAATACGCAAACAGCTCTAATTCTTTTCGCCCTGTCAATGGTGATGGGAGAATAGCACTAACAGATTATGGACCAAGACCATTTGTAGTTAATATTAATGAAGTAACAAAGCAAAACAATACGTTTCGTACTGCTCTATGGACAGGATCACAATTTCAAGTTACTTTAATGAGTCTTGATGTTGGCGAAGATATTGGTTTAGAAATGCATCCTGACGTTGATCAATTTTTACGTGTTGAACAAGGCCAGGGGATTGTTCGAATGGGTGAGAGTAGAAATGATTTGAACTTTGAAAGGAATGTCTATGATGATTCTGCAGTCATCATTCCTGCTGGAACATGGCATAATCTGATAAATACCGGTACTGTACCACTTAAACTTTATTCGATTTATGCTCCACCTAACCATCCATTTGGTACAGTTCATGTTACTAAAGCAGATGCAATGGCTGCGGAAGAAGGTCATGCCAATAAGCAATAAGGCTTTTTATGAATGGCGGTTCTTTTGCCAAAACAGAAGCAAAAGAACCGCCACATTGCTTTTAAACTGGGAGTTTCACTTGATAATTTTTGGCCATTTCCACAGCTGCTTCTGCATGAATATGTCCCCAAGTATCTTGAAGGGTAGGCTGTGAAGTGGCTTTTAAAATACTTTTTACATCATTTGGGCTAAGATTCGGGTTCGCTTCCAACATGAGGGCGATGACACCTGCACATATTGGGGTAGCCATAGATGTACCAGATAATTGAATATAATTTTCATCAATAATTTGTTCAGGTAGTTGGGATTCGATTGCCGACCCTGGAGCTAAAGGAGCGATAATATTAGTACCAGGTGCATAAATGTCTGGTTTGACAAAAGAGTCGATCGTTGGCCCTCTGCTTGAGTAATCAGCTATCACATCATCGCTACGTTCGACTGTATCCTGATCATTAGTAGAACCGACTGTAATAATAAAAGGATCAATAGCCGGTGTGCTAATGGTTGAGGCAGATGGACCACTATTACCTGCAGCTGCACATACGACAATGCCATGATGCCAAGCTTCTTGTACGGCAATAGTTAATGGATCGTCTCGAAAAGATTCATATGCTGGAGCGCCGAGTGAAAGGGAGATGATACGAATTTGATGTTCATCATAGTGATCTACACACCATTCAATGCCTTCAATAATCGTTGATAACCTACCACCACCATTCTTATCTAAAACCTTTACTCCGACAATAGAGGCCTCTGGTGCTGGACTTATATATTTTCCATTGGATAAGTGCCCATTCCCAGCGGCATCACCGGCACAATGTGTTCCATGTCCGTTATCATCATACGGTTCATTTTTTCCGTTGATAAAATCCTGAAAGCTAATGATCCGGTTTGATGGGCTCGTCAAGTCTTCATGCGGATGAACACCAGTATCAATGACCGCAATCGCTACTCCTTTTCCGGTTAAATCATATTCCTTATGAACATTTGCAGCTCCTATATGTTCATTGGCAACATCCAGAAAAGCATTGACTTCCCGGTCATAGAAGATACGATCTACTGCTTCATGGTCTTTAATTTGCTTAATCATTCCGGGTGTTAAATAGCCTCGCATACCATGAATAAGTTTGAGTTCTTGGTCTAGTTTATTGTGGGAATCTACATTACAGGTTTTACAAAGGTCGTCTTGCAAATCTTTGTCACAGTTATTTTTCAAGTGGATAATGACAGGGATTTCATTCGTACTCGTTTCATTCGGATCTTCTTTTCTGTTCACCCTTAGTTTATCTACTAATCCAGGGTCCAATTTTTTACCAGCTTCTTCAAACCAAACTCTTGTCCTATTACTCAATCGTTCTCCTCCTTTAAATAATAGTTTAAGTGATATAGTTCATTAGAAGTTTCTAGTTGTCCTATTAACTCATCAGAAGGTCCTTCAACCTTCTATTTATATCGTATCAATTTAAAGTTGCAGGAACAATCGGACAACTTAACTATCTTTTGAAAAGATAATGTAAAAAAATACTAGATCATTGTATAAAATGGCGAAGAAACGGTTTTTGGCCGTCTTTTTAGTTTTACAGGGATGAGAAATGATAGGTGCTAAATGCTGTTTTAATGGAGTCTATTAGGCTACCAATCTAGTTAATCTCGTTAATATGGACTAGAATAGATAACAGTCTATTTCTCCTATTTTATTTTACATAAGTTAATTTACCATTTATACCAATTTTACATTCTTCATTTATAATAAAGTTGATTTTAAAGCTATGAAACTTTAAAGTATTCCAATTAATTGAAGGGAGTAATTTAAATGAGTAAAGAACGTGAAATGGAACAAATGCTGAAGTCAGAATCGGAACGTCTGTTAAACCATTCGATGGATCGCAGGAATTTTTTGTCACAAACAACGAAGGTTGCCGGTATTGCATTAGGAATGACATTAGCCAGTCAATTTAATGGATTAAAGGTAGACGCTTCTCCACAGTTAACAGGCTATCCATTTACGTTAGGTGTTGCTTCTGGGGATCCACTTTCTGACAGTGTTGTACTTTGGACTAGACTTGCACCTGAACCATTAGCTGATGGTGGTGGAATGCCTCATTCTAATATACCGGTTGAATGGGAGATTTCCGAAGACAAAAATTTTCAGTATATTGTCAATCAAGGATCAGAACTTGCCCGCCCCGAACTTGCTCACTCCGTGCATGTAGAAGTTTTTGGTCTACAGTCTAACCGTGAATATTATTATCGTTTCAAGGTAGGAAATGAAGTTAGTCCTGTTGGTAAAACCAGAACATTGTCTGCTCCAGGTGAAAATCTAGCAAAACTAACCTTTGCTTTTGCGTCCTGTCAGCAATTTGAGCATGGTTATTATACAGCTTACAAGCATATGGCCGAAGAAAAACTAGATCTCGCAATCCACCTTGGAGACTATATTTATGAATATGGGCCTAACGAGTATGTTGCAAGTACAGGTAATGTACGTACACATAGTGGTCCGGAAATTATTTCATTGGACGATTATCGAAACAGATATGCTCAGTATAAAACAGATAAACACCTCCAATCAGCCCATGCTGCATTTCCATGGATCGTGACATGGGATGATCATGAAGTGGAAAATAATTATGCTGATGAGATTCCAGAGAGAGGTCAATCCGTTGAAGAGTTTATTAAAAGAAGAGTGAATGCTTATCAAGCTTATTATGAGCACATGCCTTTACGGGAATCCAGCCTTCCGCAAGGTCCAGATATGAACTTATACCGCCGTTTTACTTACGGGAATCTAGTGGAATTTAATGTACTGGATACACGTCAGTATCGTGATAATCAAGCAAATGAGGATGGAATCAAACCGCCAAACGAGGAGTCCATGGATCCGAACCGTACCTTGCTTGGAGATGAACAAGAACAATGGCTGCTTGATGGTCTTGGGCGTTCGACAGCACGCTGGAATGTGTTAGCGCAGCAAATCTTTTTTAATCAGCTCAATTATGATACGAATGGCTCGGTTCTTTACAACATGGACGGTTGGGATGGCTATTCTGCTAGCAGAGACCGTATTCTTGAATATGTGAAAGGCAATGATGTGAGAAACTTGGTTGTTTTAACCGGTGATGTTCACGCAAATTGGGCAGGGGACATCAAAGAAGATTATGATAATCCAGATTCACAAATACTTGGTTCTGAATTTGTTGGAACTTCCATTTCATCTGGTGGGGACGGAAGTGAAAAGCGAGAGGATACGGATGCGATTCTTGAAGGTAACCCGCATATTAAATTTTTCAATGACTATCGTGGCTATGTGCGCTGTACGATAACGCCTGAGAAATGGACAGCGGATTACCGTGTCGTACCATATGTAAGCCAGCCTGGTGCTTCCATCCATACCCGGGCAACGTTAGAAATTAAGAATAACCAGCCTGGATTAGTTCTCAAAAAGGACAAGCCACTGTCGAATAATAAGAAATCCAATGAAGTGGAGGAAGATCGTATTAAAGCACAGGATCAAGCACATGACAAACAAGTTAACAAGCGTGATCGCATTAAAATAGGAAATGAATAAGCTATTTCAGCAGATAGGGAAGTAAAAACTTTCTTCTTGCATAAGTGCAACTAAGGCTATCGCCTAAAGGCTTGGCGATAGCTAAGTTTTCTAATACGTTAGGAAAGTATAGGAAAAACGAACACATTCACTAAAAGACGAGCGAATGCGAGTTTTTCTAAGATGGTTTAAATGAAAATCATCTGCCTATATTAAAATTTTAACATTTTCTATGATAAAAGGTTCCATTAGGGACTCGATGGGGTCTTTTTAGTAGATAGTTAGTATAAACGAATAATCTAACAGGGCTATTGCTCATCATAGAGACTCCGCGACAGAGATTTTTAATCTATTATAAATGATTCTTTATATAAAATATGAATTAGGGGAAGGTGTATAAATGTTTTCATCGATAGGAATACCTGGTTTAATTTTAATCTTAATCATCGCTCTAGTCATTTTTGGGCCAAAAAAGCTTCCGGAAATTGGAAAAGCAACAGGGCAAACGTTAAAGGAATTTAAAAAGGCTAGCTATGATATTGCCGAAGATGAAAAGAAAGAAGAAAAGAATAGGAATGAAGAGAAGGCTGAGTAATTTATTCGCTTTGAAGATGTAGGGAAACCTGCATCTTCCTTATATCTTTGGAGGGAGCGGTTGAGTTGGGGAAAGAAGTCCATGTAAATAATCACGAAATGGATGTCGTTGGCCATTTAACAGAATTAAGAAATCGAATTATCATCACACTTATCTTTTTCGCTTTGTTCTTCTTAGTGGGATTTCTTTTTGTAGAAGATATTTATTCATTTTTTATAAGCGATACGGAAATAGATTTAATTGTTATTAGTCCCTCAGAGATTATTTGGATTTATTTTCGTATGGCAGGATTAGTGGCACTGACTGGAATCATTCCTGTTCTGGCATATGAGGTTTGGGCCTTTGTGAAACCAGGCTTGACGAAAAGGGAAAGAAAAATTTCTTTGTTATACATTCCTTTCTTATTTCTATTATTTTTAGGAGGTCTAGTTTTTGGTTATACGGTATTTGTTAAATTGATATTTCCTTTTATATTATCCTTATCAGAAGGTATGTTTGAAGTCATGTTAACGGTTGATCGGTATTTTAAATTTTTATTTCGGATTACGGTACCATTTGCTATCTTGTTTGAACTGCCCATTGTTGCTATGTTTTTAACAACACTTGGAATTCTAACACCCGATTATATGAAAAGAATTAGGAAGTATGCCTATTTCGTTTTAATTGTACTTTGTACCATGCTGACCCCGCCAGACCTGTTTTTACCTATTATTGTTTCCTTACCTCTCATCCTGCTGTACGAAGTCAGTATCCAATTGTCTAAACTGGTATGGGCTAAAAAGCAAGAACAGCATGAAGAATTTTTAGAGAGGGAAAGTATATGAGAAGCGTAGGAGAAGGTTAGGAAGTACTGAAAAAAGTCCTCTTAAATAGAGTAACGTAGCACCCTATGAAAAGTGACTTTAACCGCTAATCAAGTGAAATAGAATTTATCACGTGAGGAACTGGCTGTAAGCCCCCCCACTTTAAGAAATCGAGATCCTGATAAATTGGGGGACAGGCAGCCAGTAAATTCCTGATTCGTTCATCTAACTAATAGTGGGAGGAAAACACTGATTTGAAGATCCGTTTTATTAAGAGACTTAAAAAAGATCCTTGTTTACTAGTCTCGGATGGTCTAGTTTGTTTCCTCAGTTAAAGATGTTGGAAGCAGCAGAACCTTCCCATGCTTCTTAATCTAAATAATTGGTGTAGTAAGGATTTTCTCTGTTTTCGGTTTGAACGGATATCCATTGAACCGTTGTAAATTCTTCTAAAGACCATTCACCACCAAAACGACCAATACCAGAAGACTTTTCACCACCAAAAGCAATCAGCGGTTCGTCATTTACACTTTGATCATTTACATGAACCATTCCTGTTACAATCTGTTTTGCTACTTCTACACCTCTTTCAGGAGAACCAGCATGGACAGCTCCACTAAGGCCAAATGGTGTGTCATTTGCGATACGAACGGCATCCTTATCGTCTTCAGCCGGAATAATGGTAGCAACAGGACCAAACATTTCGTTTTTGGCTGTTGAAACATCATTTGTTCCTGTTAGAACATATGGATGCATAACATTTCCTTCGACCTTTCCTTCCAGTTCAATTTTTGCACCTTGGTTTTTTGCTTCATCTATTTGCTCAAGAATTCGATCGATGGCTTCCCGATTAATTAATGGTCCTATTAAAGTATCTTTATCACGAGGATCGCCTACTTTAATTTTTTTCGCTTGATCAACGAAACTCTTTACAAATTCATCATATTTATCTTTATGAACGATAATGCGATTAATTGCCATGCAAATTTGGCCATTGTGCATAAATTTACCAAACAATGCAGAGTTCACAGCCCTTTCCACATCTGCATCACCGAGAACAATCAAGGCATTATTTCCGCCAAGTTCAAGGGCAGTTTTTTTAATATTTCTTCCACAAAGTTCGCCAATATGACGTCCTACAGGTGTAGAACCAGTAAAGGAGATCAGTCTTGGAATCGGATGATCCACAAATGCATCGCCGATTTCTTTTATATTCGGAATAACGACATTCAAAAGACCTTTAGGTATACCTGCTTCTTCAAAAACCTTTGCAAGGAGTATGCCACCAGTTATTGCAGTCTGTTCATCCGGCTTCAGAACAACTCCGTTTCCAGTTGCAAGGGCGGGAGCAACAGAACGCATAGCAAGATACATCGGAAAGTTAAATGGTCCGATTACTCCAACTACCCCAAGTGGTTTCCGGTAAATTCTATTTTCTTTACCAGGAATGAGGGAGGGAACGATCTCACCAGTCATTCTTAGCGGAAAAGAGGCCGCTTCCCTAGTAATAGCTATAACAAAGTCTATTTCAACATTGGCCTTTAGGTGGGATGAACCGCCTTCATTAATCAGGTGTTCAACAAATTCCTCTCTTCTTGATTCCATAATTTGAACCGCTTTTTCCATAATGGACGAACGCTCAAATGGATTTAATTTCATCCATTCTTTTTGCTCTTTTTCAGCAGATTTATAGGCCTCGTCAATATCTTCTTTGTTGGCCATTTTGATTTTTTCCAATACTTGTCCATTATATGGATTGGTCACTTCGTACATCGTTTTTCCATTACCATCTCTCCATTTTCCGGAGATATAATTTTTATTAAGGTTTTCGTAGGTCAAAACAATCTCTCCTTTATCCATCGTTTTCGTCAACTTATGTAATATTTTTACAACTTCTTTAGTGCTTCAATTAAGTGAATCGGAATAAGTTGAAATAAATATCCTTTTTTAATATTTGCCTTTTTGCAGGTATTATACGACTTCTTAAATGAAGGGAGTGTTTTTATCACGTGATTAACTGGCTGTAAGACCCTTAACGAGAAGAATTCGAGATACCTCAGAAATTATAAGTGGGGGTCGGGCAGCCAGTAAACTCCTAATTCGTTCAGAGGCCTTTAGGTCATCCTCTAGGGCTAACAATCAGTGGGATATGGAAAAAAACCACTGGTTGAAGATTCACTTTAATACAAAAAGCTGATATTCCAAATATGGATTGGAAAATCAGCTTTTTTGAGACTTCTCACTATTCAGTGGTTGAGGGTCCAAGTTGAAAGGAAGAGTTGCCAGTATTAACGGACATTAGCTTGCACTACCACTCATATAACCCTCTAAATCTATCTTCTGTGTAGAGTGAATACAAAGTTTAAATATATGAAATTAGTAAACCACCAATTGCCCCCGTTAACACGATAACCCAAGGTGGCAGTTTCCAGTATACCAGCATACTAAATAGAACTGCTGCAAGGGCAAAATCGATTGGTGCCAAAATAGAGCTAGTCCAAATTGGATGATAAAGTGCTGAGATTAATATACCTACAACAGAAGTATTTACTCCAATTAAAGCACCTTTAACTTTCGGATTACTGCGTAGTGCATCCCAAAAAGGCAATGTACCTAATATAAGAAGGAAAGCAGGTAAAAAAATTGCAAATGTAGCAAATAATCCACCTTGCCAGCCGTTAATCACAGCACCAATATAGGCTGCAAACGTAAATAATGGTCCTGGTACTGCCTGTGCTGCACCGTATCCTGCAAGAAAGTCCTGTTCACTTAACCAGCCTGCAGGAACAAATTCCTGTTCTAATAGCGGTAACACAACATGGCCACCACCGAAAACAAGGGAACCTGACCGATAGAAACTATCCAGTAAAGCGACCCATTCCATGGATGTTAGGTTACGGAGTATAGGAAGAAATACTAGTAGTCCGAAGAAAATCGTTAAGCAAATATAACCAAAACGGCGTGATACAGGAAAATTGGTAACCGATTGTTCTTCCTGAATCGTTTGGTTTCGATAAAGTAGAAAACCGACAACACCTGCTAATAGAATGACACCAATTTGTGTGTAGGCTGTTTGCCATAATAACGTGACGACTAAAGCAAATAAAGCAATCGTTTTTCGCTGTAAGTCAGGAGTTAAATTTCTTGCCATACCTAAAACCGCATGTGCAACAACAACAACAGCTATAATTTTTAATCCATTAAACCAGCCTGCGTCTTCGATTCCAAACGTATGAAGCACGGATGCAAATATAATTAGTGCAATGACAGATGGAAGGGTAAAGCCAAGAAAGGAAATAAATCCTCCTAATATTCCCCCTCGCATAACGCCAATACCAATCCCAACCTGACTGCTGGCAGGTCCCGGTAAAAACTGACAGAGCGCAACTAAATCAGCGTAGCTTTTCTCGTCCATCCATTTTCTTCTTCGGATATACTCTTCATGAAAGTACCCTAAATGTGCAATGGGTCCACCAAATGAAGTGAATCCAAGTCTGGTGGAAACCAATAAAATTTCTAACCATATTTTCAATCTATTATCTTTATGATTCATCACTTGCACCCTCCTTAACTATTCTTTAATTTCTTTAAATAATTCATAGGCTTTAGCCCGTGCTTGATCCAAAATCTCCTCCCCTTTGCTGGTTGCGGAGTAATATTTTCTTATTTTTCCTTCTACATTTCTCTCTTCCTTATGTAAAAGCCCATCTGATTCCATGTTGTGAAGGATTGGATAAAGTGTTCCAGCGCTGATTTCATACCCATGTTCCTGCAGTTCTTCATGCATCCAGGCACCGTAAATAGGGTGTTCTTTTGCATGATGAAGAATGTGGATTTGAATAAAGCCTAAGAAGAGTTTTCTTAATATTTTATCTTCCAGTTTTATCTACCTCTTTCTGTAATCGAAAATTAATATCGGAAATCGATATCGAAATTAGATATTTTTAAATTAACATACCCTGTTTTGCCTAACAATAACTTTTACTAAACGAAAATAATTTTAACATTTTCTTAATATATGTCGGTTGAATAAAGATATTTTGGGCGAGGGCAGCCGTGGTTTGTTTAAATACAGTATTGGTATAGGATTATGCATGAAATTTTTGGTATTCAAACCTGTTTATTTTTGGAAAAAATAGAGGTTTTAAGTAATTCTTGATACGTAGAATATAACGGAGGAATGGGTAGCACCTTTGCAATAGTGTGTTCGCCCCCTTCATTTAGACGAGTCTCTATATAATAAGTCCAGTTTAGGTTAAATCCAATAAATACTCTTATGATTATCTCATAGGAGTATTTATAATAGAAATTTGTTTATGAAGAGAAACCGATAAACAAGATGAGGATTAAGATGCTATAATTTTGCTTAAATCCTGTATTTCATCATAGATCTTCTCTTTTAAACTTTTGTCAGGACATTTTTGGTATTCATTTATTAATAAGTAGATTTCTCTAACAAACAGAGACATCTCTTCTTCAGAAATCATAGATATCACCTATCTTATCTTAATAATTATATTTTAGTTATTTTGAACTACTTTTTCAAGTCTATTAACATACAAATAAGTAATATATAGTATATATATTGTAGGAAATAATTAATAGTAGCAAGCCAATCATTAAAAAAAACTGATATCCTGCAAATATTTATTATATGACTAACTGGCTGTAAGACCCGAGCAGGATACTTTAAGTGCGTGTTCAAAAAGGAGGATGAAAAGGAACGAGAAGTTCGAGGCGGCGAGGCAACGAGCTTCCACAGGATGTGGTGACTTCTACGTTGCCAACAGGACGTGGGCGGTTTTAGTAGAAGGCCTCTATCGATGTGTAATTTCACCGGACTTTTTGAACATCCTCTTTAAGAGTTATAAACAGCGAATGGGCAACAGTATATTCCTAATCTATTCAAAGGCCTTTAGGTCATACCCTTGTGGTACTAACAATCAGTGGAGGATGAGTAAAACACCTCACCCACTGATCTAAACTTTATGAAATAGCCAAGAACACTCGTGACTTTAGTCATGAGAGGTTCAGACTAAATCTAAGTTGTTACTAAATAGTATTACGATAAGTAAGAGGATAATGACTAAACTGACAAATAGAATGGATAGCTTACGGGATGTTTTTGCTTTATCTACTTCGTTCCATTTTACTGGGCGGATTCCGCTTAGTGAAAAAATGATGATTGCAGCTAAGATTACTGAAGCGATATTTCCCACTAGTAATAGCGTGGAACCATAAGCCTCCTGCCACATTCCTGAACCAATGGTCATCCCTACTACAACGGTGGGTGGTAAAAGGGCCACAGCAACCATCACACCGACTAAGGAACCTGGTAATCGATTGAGAATTGATAATGCTCCAGCTGTTCCTGATGCCAATGCTAAGACAATATCTGATACATTTGCATGCGTTCTTGATGAAAATTCACTGCTTTCCATTGGAACAGGAAAAAAGAAGGTAAAACATATGGATATTCCTACTACAATAATAATAGCGTACAGTAAAGTAAAGGAAGAACTTCGCAATAACTGGAAATCACCTAAAATGGAAGAAAAAGCCATGGAAATAACAGGACCGAGCATCGGAGCAATCACCATGGCACCAATAATGACTGCTTGGCTATTCTGGATAAAACCTATCGTAACAACTATTGCTGATAATATAATAAGCAATGTATAGGTTAGAGTGATATGACTTGACTTTTGTATCGTTCCAATCAGCTCCTGACGACTGGCTCGTTGAAGCTTATTGGTTTCTTCCTCTACTTCTTTTCTTTTTTGTTCCTTTTCTTCCTCTGTCGTTCTGGTAATATACGTTTGAACAGGGAATAGGAGGACTTCAAATCCGTCAATTAGATGAGTTAAACTTTCCAGATAGTTCAGGATTTCTTCCGTGTTTTTAGTTTCTACAAGAACACGAATCAAAGTCCTGTCTTTTGATTCTATGGAAACCCAGTAGGAAACGTGAGGATATTCTTTTAAAGATTCGTCCACTTTATCAAAATATTTATCAGGAACATATGCTTCTACAAGTTGTAAATCCACAATTCCATCTCCCATAATGAAAGGTACATACAATACTTATAGGTTTTCCATTAAAAGCAGTTTATAAAAATAAATATTGATTTATCACGTGTTTAATTGGATATAAGACCCTTGACGAGAGAAATTCGTGATCCTTCTACATGATAAGTGAAGGTCAGGTGGCCAGTAAACTTGTAATTCGCTTTCTAACAATCAGAGGGAATGAAAAGAACTTTCAATTATTCAATATTCACTTTATTTTAGGGAGGCATCAAACCTTTATTCCTTGATATCATTTTCAGTAAACGATTCATTTGATTCATTTAAATAATGATTTTCATTTGTAGCGAAAGAAACGGACTGTAAACTGTCCTCAGCATCCAATCCATAAAATTTGTATTTTTTAGCGAGTGTTAGTTCTTCATTTTTATTTTTCTTTCCACTTTTTCTATCCATCATAGTTTCCTCCTCTTCTTCTACATTTTGATTATAAGTTTTAACATGTCCATTTCATGAATAATTAATCCAGACTCTTTTACAAAGTTTGTTTTTATAAGACGGATGTAAACTTTATATAGTAGCTTTCGCTTGTTCTAATGAAGATAGCGTTCATGTGTTGGCTCCGGCACGTATTCTGCCTACGCTAGTACTAGTTTCCTGATTAATGTGTAGACATAACCTAAAAAGAATGGTTAAACATACACGATAAAAAGACACCTATTTAAAAAGGTGCCTATGCTTATGGGATCAATTTTCTTGTAATTTATTGACGCTCTTACTAGGTAAACGCCATCCAAATCGATGTGATGTGATACGTAATAGAAGGATGGCTATAAATAGGCTGTACAGCTGATAAGCTTCAGCTGCCCATCCCATGCCGATAATAAATCCAGCGAGAATGGCCCATAAAAGGTAGATTTGTTGGCGGAATACGATTGGTTTTTGTTGGGCTAACACATCTCGAATGATTCCTCCACCAGCTCCTGTTATAGCAGCTGAAAACATAATGGCAATGAGTGGAAGATTGATAGAATGTGCATGCATCGCACCTTGAACGGCAAATGCAGAGAGGCCAATCGCATCAAAGATACTCCACTCCTTTAATTTGTGAACCGTACTATTGGGTAATAATAATATGATGGTAATCGTGATAATCGCAATAATAAAAAGGAATGTTTGCTGCCATAATTCAATAATCGGGATACCGATGAAAAGGTTTCTAATAGCTCCACCACCAAAAGCAGTAATTAACCCTAAAACGTATGTGCCAATAATATCGTATTTTACCTCCATTGCAATAATTGCACCACTCATTGCAAAAGCCATGGTCCCAATTGCGTTCAAAACATCCCAAACCATAAAAAAACCTCCCTAATCATTATGTAACAACACCAAATACAAGAAACCATCTCTCTGTCCTTGTACCTGAGAGTTTTACCTAATGCTTAGTAGGTCTCCCCCTTGGGTGGCATAATGCGCTCTCCAGAGAAGCATCCTGCTGTGGTCCTTTAACCTGAGAGATTCATCTTTTTAAGATTTGCCCCTTCGGTGACGGTCATTAATTTACGTTCTCTCCCACAGCAGATTTTCGCTCGTATTCTTTTACATAAATACAATAGGGGATGATAGCTTGACTTGTCAATAAAAGATTGAAAGAATATTAGAATGTCTAAATAAATTAACATTTGAACCAAGTTTTTTTGATGAATAGCTCCTTTGTTTATAGATAAGAAAGTATAAATCTGCGCTTTGATGTCTAGCTCCATCGCCTAGCGACTAGCGGACTTCCCTCACCTCCGTACGATAAAGAAGACTTGCCGATTGGTGAAACCAGAGGCTTAGTCGCACTTATACCTTGCGGTAAAAGTCAACATCGACTCAAGTTTAGGCAGGCCGACTAACAGCGGGCTAGCGCTCAGGCGTCGGCATACCCCTATGAAGGGGCATGTTTCCTTTTCGCTAGCATAAGATTCACTAAGATTACTACATTCGTAAAAATCAAGATCATCTAATCTCCTACGGGGATTGTTCGGCTAAAACCGCCGCCTTGCACGGCAACACCGAACCACCTGGCGTGGCCAGGCGCAGTCCGTACGTCGCTAAACGGGCGCTTGCGATTTTCTTACACGTTAGGAAAGTATAAAATTTTAGCAATGAAGTTTTTCGATGTAGCTAAAATTTTAACGTCCCAAGTATACGAAAACCTACCCATTCGCTAAAGGACAAGCGAATGAGAGTTTTTCTAATGAGAACTTAAAACAAATAAGTGTGGAGTTATGTGTGTTTTTCGTTATAATAGGGTTAACTTAACTAGAAAGTAGTAAAGGTGTGTGTATAAGATGATTCCCATGGTAAACCTTTCTCATTATTTAATGGAACATGCAGAATCTTTAGCAATAGAAGTTGTCGAAGGTGTTATTCAACGGATGAACTTAAATATACCAGAATGGGAAGAGGAGCAAGCAATTAGAACATATCTTGATCTTTGGGAATTTTTAGGACAATATCTGAAGGATAGAGATAAAGGGTCGATTCCCGAATTTTTTCTTGAATGGAGCAAAAAAAACTCGGAGATGCAAGTACAATCAGGTGGAGATATTTCCGAAATTGTGAAGCGCTATCCTCCAACAAGGGATGTATTCAACGATATCATAACTAGAATTAGTATGAAATTTGGTTTGTCTGTTAAGGAAAATGCTTCTATCATTAAATGGATTAATAATACTCTGGATATTAGTTTAAATGAGACCTTTTCCTGGTTCAAACATCTTAATGATAAGTATAAAGAAGAGGCAGAAAAAGAACTGCTGAATTTGTCAGCACCTATTGTGCCCATCCAAGATAATATTGTTATTATCCCTTTAATTGGAAAAATTGATGACGACAATACTCGGCATATAGAGGAAAATGTCGTTCCAAAAATTGCAGAAATGCAGGTTAATTATGTTATAGCCGATTTTTCAGGGGCGTTAATAGACAATCAGAGAATATTAGATCTTCTTGATCGAATAGGAAAAATGCTGGGATTAATGGATATACGTCTTGTTTTTACCGGTTTACGTCCAGATTTAGTAAAGCTCATTGTAAATAGTAATTTTGAAATTTCCAACGTGGATTCCTTTGCGACTGTTAAGCAAGCTGTTGAAAACATACATAACAAAGTGCAAATGGGGGAGAGTTAGTACTATTTCTTTAAAAAGAAAAAAATAGAATACAAAACATTACAATACGCTTTGATTTAGTTGCTAAGTAATGTTTTGTTTTTATGTTAAGCAATTCCTTATATAAAGGTTCTATTCAAATAGCATAGGAATTAACAAGATATTCTTCAATAAAATCTGCAAGACCGTCTTTTTCATGATGCCCCGTGACAAAATCAGCAGCTTCTTTCACTTTTGGTGCGGCATTGGCCATTGCAACACCTGTTCCAGCATGACGAAGCATTTGTATATCGTTTGGTCCATCTCCTATCGTCACTATTTCTGTTTGCTTAATTCCGTAAACACGAAGTAATGTCTTAATAGCTGACCATTTGGAAACTCCATGTGCAACAATTTCAAACCCATCCTTCCAATGGATGATATCTCCTTCTTTTGTAAAACATTTTGATAGAGAAGGGTTAGAACTTCCTGTACGTATATCGTATTTTAGTGCATATTTATAATTCGCTTTTCGTAAATTACCAATATAACGCGGTGGTACGCGACCTTCTCGAGTCCATTCGTACATTTCTTCATTCATCTGATTAGAGTAAAGCCCATCAGAAGTGTGTATGAGAACGTGACATGGATTTTCGCCAGTAAACTGGTGAAATCGTTCCTTATCCAACATAATCGGTTTGATTTGAATCGGATTTCCTGTTCTCCCATCGTGTATAGAAGCTCCATTTAAACAAATCATTGGTGTTTGCAATCCAAGTGCTTGATGATAAGGAGCAGTAATCTCATATTGCCTGCCAGTTGCCAAAAACACCTTAATGCCCTGGTTGATTATCTTATATATAGCCTCAGCATTTCGCTTGGAAATACTGTTATTGGCTGTTAGCAGTGTCCCGTCCATATCTATAAATATCGCACGTACATCCACTATTATTCCTCCCTTTAACTTCATAAGCAAATCGTATCATCTTAATGTAAAGACCACTTTAACTAAATGTATTATTTAGATGAATTTTTTTCACGTTAGGAAATCGTTCATTTCAGCTTAGAAGTGGGTGCGAGGTAGCTAAAGGCTTAATGTTCCAAATATAGAGGCTGGGAGCCGGAAAGAAATATTTTAGTCGAAGAAAAATCCGAACTACCTTTCTACGTTAGAGATTCAGAATTAGTTCGGAATTTCCCTTTTAGTGAGGATGTTTTCTGAAAAGTTGGGACCTTCAGTTACTCGTCCGATCGAAAAAAATTTGTTGTCTTTTGGGGATTATAAGCTTCTATAATCTGCAACCATTCGATTTTAGGGTTGTGTATTTTAGTTATGTTCCTGCCTCAATAATTTTTTCTTTTATGCAGCATATGTTTCGTTCCCCATTCATGCATGGCATGTAAAATCGGCTCTAGTGTCTTTCCATATTCCGTAATCGAATACTCTACTTTGGGAGGAACCTGTGGGTAGACAACACGTTCAATAATGTCTTCTTCCTCTAATTCGCGCAGCTGTTTCGTTAACATCTTTTGAGTGATTCCAGGTAGACTTCTTTTAAGCTCACTAAACCTCTGTGTGCCTTCCTTCAGTAAATGCAGTAGGATAATCGGTTTCCATTTGCCAACTAATATGCCTAATGCATCTTCTACTCGACATAATTCAGGTTCAATTTCCATTAAACTTCTCCCTTCAATAGTATCCTTTTGTATACTTTACCATAAAAAAGTATGTACTAATAATAAAGATAATTATCAACTATAATAACATTAAAAAGGTAAAAATATAAGGTGAATAATAATATAGAAATCTTCTTTTTAAAGTTCTTTTCGTAAGTTTTTTGCTTTATAAACCTTATAATTAATTTTATAATTTTGATGGAAAGGTTGATGATGAAATGGAAAAATATCGTATAGATTCCAGTAAAGGATTAGAGTTTGGTATTTACACATTGGGAGATCATATCTCAGATCCGCACATAGGGAAGAGAATCTCTGCTCAGCAGCGGATTCAGGAAATTATAGAATTAGCACAGCTAGCTGAACAAGCAGGTATCGATTTCTTTAGTGTTGGGGAAAGCCACCAGGAGTATTTTACAACACAGGCACACTCTGTTGTCTTAGGAGCGATTGCTCAGGCTACGGAAAAAATTAAGATTTCCAGTTCTTCCACCATTATCAGTACGTTGGACCCGGTTCGAGTATACGAAGATTTTGCAACAATTGATCTCATCTCCAATGGACGTACGGAAATTATAGCCGGTCGTGCTTCAAGGGTAGGAGTTTTTGATTTATTAGGTTATGACCTTCGTGATTATGAAGAATTATTTGAAGAGAAATTTGATCTGCTATTGAAGATTAATGAGGAGGAAGTAGTTAATTGGAATGGACAATTTCGTGCTCCATTAAAAAATGCTAAAGTTCTTCCCCGTCCTCTAAATGGTTCATTACCAATTTGGCGAGCAGTTGGTGGACCACCTGCTAGTGCAGTTAAAGCTGGTTATGCTGGGGTTCCCATGTTTCTTGCAACTTTAGGTGGGCCTGCAACTAGTTTTAAGTATTCCATAGATGCCTATCGTGAGGCTGCCAGAAGTAGGGGCTTTGATCCGAAAGAGCTTCCAATTGCGACGGCTGGATTGTTCTATACGGCTGAAACAACCCGGGAAGCTCAAAGAGAATACTACCCTCATATTAATGGAGGAATGAAGCTAACGAACGGACGTGGTTATCCGAAACAGCAGTTTGCACAAGGAGCAGATAAGCGTGATGTGATGAATGTAGGAAGCACACAGCAGATTATTGAAAAAATCCTTTATCAATATGAGTTGTTTGGGCATCAACGTTACATTGCACAAATGGACTTTGGTGGTGTGTCTTTTGATAAACAAAAGAAAAACATCGAGTTGATTGGTTCTGAAATCTTACCAGCAATCAAAAAATATACAGCAAAACATTAGGAGGTAACAATCATGCAGGTGGTTGGATTATCGGGTTCAAAGGTGGGTACGAAAACAAGAACTGCGATGGAATATACGGTGAAGAGTCTCCGTAAAAAATATCCAGATATACAGACAACATTGATAGACTTGGCAGAATATGATGTTCAGTTTAGTGATGGGCGCAATTATTTGGAATATGAAGGAGATACGAAATATGTCGCACAAGCCATCATGGAAGCGGATGCGATTATTATTGGAACACCCATTTTTCAGGCGTCTATCCCGGCAACGCTAAAGAACATATTTGATTTACTTCCCGAAAATGCCTTTCTTGATAAAGTGGTAAGTATCCTTGTTACAGCTGGTTCATCCAAGCATTATTTGATTGCGGAGCAGCAATTAAAACCGATTTTGTCCTATATGAAAGCACAGCTTGTTCAAACGTATGTATTTATCGAGGAGAAAGATTTTTACAGAAAAGAAATCACTAATGATGATGTATTGTTCCGAATCGATCGTTTAGTGGAAGATACGGTTATTTTAACTGAAACCTATACGCAAATTCGTGAAGAGAAAGAAGCAAAATATGGTTTTTAAATAACTTTCTTTATAAGGTTTGTTGTTTGATGTTCCTTCACAATGATATTGCTCTCCCACCGATACGGAAATACATTTTTCAAGAGGCCGAAGTGTTGCCACGGTGAAAGCCGCTGCCAGAGCGGAAATTAACAGCATTTAGGCCAGGGTTTTGGTTTTGTGGGAGTAACTATAATCTTTTGGGACAGTCTTAAATAAAAATCCAGAATTCCTTATGAAAGGAAATTCTGGATTTCTTCATTTAAATAGGAAATCGTTACTACACAGCATGAACAATTCATCATATGCTATATTAGTTTAATAAAAGAATGGGAAAAAGAACCGGCGAATTCTAAAGAATGGGAAAGGGAACCGGCGGAATCTTCTAAACCTTCTTGGGAATCGGCCATAACCTCCATATGGGGCGCCAAATCCTGCACCATAACCATATCTGGCTTCTTCATTTTCATCTAACTCTTCCTCACGTTGGTCTCCTACGGGCATTAAAATAACTACATTGTCCGCCTCTACATTAAGAACGATTCCGTCATATACTTGCCCATCATCTGTTTCGAACATGACATAATGATCTCTGTGTCTCATACAAAAATCATGCATTTCCCTTCCGTGATCATAATGTGACATAGAGTCACCATGCATAGGATTGTGAACCTGCATACCATATTGTGGATACATTTCAATAAAACCTCCTTTTCTTTTTACATGTTTATACTATGCTCCACTGTTGTCCTAAGTACTGGGCATTTGTCCACTTTTTTTAATAATTAATTCAATTTAAAAAAATATAGTAGGTAACTAAGGACAAGATTTAAGAAAGGAAAATAGAAAGTGCGCTGGAAATTAAATAAATATCGAAAGGTCCCAAGTAGGCAGTAACAAAATCTGCATAAAAAATGGATACTTTATTGATAAACTAAAATTAGCGCTGCTTGCTCATGGATGGCAGTTAATCAATTAGATTGGACAAGTAAAGTGAGTAGATGACTCTTTCTTTTCCTTGTTCATTTTCTAATCTCATATTTTGGTAGGAGTGATACAATATTTGGGAAATAGGGATGGCTGTTAAAAAAATAGCAGGTAGATTTATTCTGCTGATTGGTGTTTTGGATACGTTAACTTATTGGTTAAAAGGAGCGTATGATGTTTAATAAACTATCATTAAAAATAGGGTTATTATTTTTTCTATTTATTTTAATCATTGAGGCACTTCTATATTTTATTCTTTACACGAACATAGCAAATGAACGTATTAATGAAGTGATGACCAGCTTGTTAGCTCGGGGAGATACCCATAGTGAAGTATTGGAAGAGAACTTTACTGAATCAACTATGGAACATGTCAGTGTCATGGAGTCCGTCTCTGATTTTGCCGTCATCATCACGGACGCTAAAGGGAATGTTTTAATCCATTCGGATCCAATTGGGAAGGAAATGAGAGAGGTCATTGAACATATGGATTATGAGATACCTACCGAGGGTAAAATCATAGAAAATCGTTGGACAGAGAAAGAATACATAGCTACAGATAGCCCAATTACAATGAATGGAGAGCATCAAGGTCACGTATTTATGTTTGCAGATACTAGCAATGTGAAAAAAATTGTCAATCATTTAAGTGATCAATTCATTATTATAGGTCTCCTAACTATCATGTTAACTATAATTACCGTATTCATTTTATCGCGGTTTATTACATTACCACTTATTAAAATGAAGGAAGCAACAGAGCAGCTTAGCCAAGGAAATCATAAAGTTGAATTACATACAGAGAGAAAAGATGAATTAGGTGAATTGGCTGAATCCATTACAAAACTATCTAATGATTTAGATCGTTTGAAAAGTGAAAGGAACGAATTTCTTGCCAGTATCTCACATGAACTCCGGACTCCGTTAACCTATGTAAAGGGATATGCAGACATTTTAAATAGAGATGATATATCTGATGATGAAAAAAAAGAATACATTGAAATTATTCGTGAAGAAACTGAACAATTGACAGAGCTGGTAAAGCATTTATTTGAATTAGCCAAGATGGATCAAAATAAGTTCAGCATTTATCGAAGAACTGTTGACTTTGGTGAATTGACTAGTAAGGTTACAGAAAGAATTCGGCCTGCATTATCTGAAAAGGATATTCAATTTACGGTCGAATGTCCGGATAACATTCTGTTGCGTATTGACCCAGAACGCATTCAACAGGTTTTATTAATCGTATTAGACAATGCCAAAAAACATACTCCAAATGGAAAACAAATTTTATTAGAAGTTATGCAAAATCATCAGGAGATCATGATTTCTATTACAGATGAAGGGGAAGGGATACCTAAGGAGGACTTGCCATATGTATTTGAACGGCTATATCGAGTTGAAAAATCCCGTTCAAGACAAAGTGGTGGAACCGGGCTAGGATTAGCTATTGCAAAGGAAATTATCGTGTCGCACGGTGGAAGTATAGATATACAGAGTGAACCAAGTAAAGGGACAACCGTTATGATTAAATTAACTGGAGGTGAGAAGGATGAAAAAGGTTCTACTCATAGATGATGAGAAGCGGATGCTGGATTTATTAGCACTGTATTTAAGGCCTCATCAATATATTTGTAAAAAAGCAATGGGAGCTAAAGAGGCCTTAGAGTATTTTAAAAAAGAAACCTTTAATATTGTGTTACTGGATATTATGATGCCAGAAATAAATGGCTGGGAGCTGTGTAAGGAGATTAGAAGTTTTTCAGATGTTCCAATTATTATGGTGACAGCCCGTGAACAGAAAGATGATATTGTGAAAGGCTTGAAACTAGGTGCCGATGATTATATAACCAAACCATTTGATGAAGAGGAACTTTTAGCCAGAATGGAAGCATTGCTGCGGAGAACTAATCCAACAGATAATATAGAAATAAACGGACTACTATGGGATGAGAAGCGGTATGAGCTGTCCTATCATAAGAAACTAATCAAATTAACCCCAAAGGAATTTGCTATGATTGGATATTTAATTAAAAATCCAAATCAGGTTTTTACTAGAGAACAGTTAATTGACTTAATCTGGGGGTACCATTCCAAAACAGAAGGCAGAACGGTTGATTCCCATGTAAGAAATATGAGGGAGAAGATACGCCAGGAAGGATTTCCGATTGATGAGCATTTCATCACGGTATGGGGAGTGGGGTATAAGTGGGTTTATTAGGCTTTCGGATTTTGGAAGGGTAGTTTAAAATCTGAAATCTACCGAAATATGGATTTAATTAGACATGTATCCTGCATTGATATGGTCTTGAATGGTTTGTATTAGACGAAATTTTAGCTGGCTGTAAAACCCTTAACTAGAAGAATTCGTGATACTTCAAGAATTATAAGTAGGGATTGGTTATCCTTTAAATTCTTGATTCGTTCATCTAACAATCAGTAGGGGATGAAGAAACCACTGATTAAAGATTTACTTTATTTTGTAGACAAAAAGGTATTACAAAAATAAAACTAGCTAATCCCTAATATGTATTAGCTAGTTTAATTTTTAGCAGATAAGACAAGAGTTAAGTAACTTTTTCACTAACTAGGTGCTGAACAAAATCATGTGCACTTTCGACAATGACATCCTTGTCATTATCCAGGGATGCTACATGATAGGAATTTGGCAAAACAGAGCTTTCCTTTATATCAGATCCAATATGTTCTATAATATATTCGGTATTTTCTGGTGGGACAACGTGATCTTCCACTGACTTAAAACCTAGGACAGGACAATGAATATCCGGCAAAATGGCAGGGGTTTGCTCCATTAAATTTTGCAACTCATGAATGGCTTTTATAGGAACTTTTTGATATGTTATTTCATATGTATTTTTAGCTTTGATATCTGGCACTCCTTCATTAAAATATCTTGGTTTTGATTTTTGTTTTAACGGTTCAAATTCAGGAATCGTTAAAGCCGGATTAATTAAAATAACTCCATTAATCTCTTGATGTCTATGAGCAAGCCAAAGTGCCAATGTTCCACCCATGGATTGTCCCATTACAAAGACAACTTTACATTGCTGTTTTAGCTTTTGATATGCTTTTTCTAAAGAATCAAACCAATCCTCATGGGAGCATTTCTCCAAATCCTGATAATGGGTTCCGTGACCTTTTAATCTAGGTGCGAAAACCGTATACCCAAATTGTCCAAGTCTCTCACCGATATAACGAACACTTTGTGGAGTGCCCATAAAACCATGTGAAACAAGAATTCCAATTTCATTTCCTTTAATATAAAACATTTCTGCTCCTAGGATAACTGGAAATTTTTCATTCATTTCCTGTTCCTCCTTATGTTCATTTCAAAAATATCCATGTCAATTTTTATTCCAATTAATTATACCATTTTACTGCGGATTAACCAATAGGGAAAATTAGATACACATGGATAGGAAGTTTTCCTATCCATGTGGTTTTAGCTTAATGCCGTTTCATGCCCTTCAATATCGGTTGGTAGCTCTGCTTCATTCCTTGCTGGTCGATTAAATTATCCACCGTTTCTTTGTCTGATTGCGTCCCCAAAAGAAAATTTTGCTGATAGGTTTCATGTCCTTTTCCGGTTATTACAATCCAATCTCCTTCACTACAATGATCCATTGCCCATTTAATTGCCATGGTTCGGTCGGCAATGATTATTCCATTTTCATTCCCATATTGTTCATGTAGTTCTTCCAGTGTTTCAAGCATTTCCATTGGCTCAACAGAATTCAAATCATCCATTGTTAATATATAATAATCACTCAACCTGGAGGTAAGAGAAAGCATTTCTTTTCGTTTCGCCTTATCCCTATCCCCTCTAAAACCAAATATATGAATGATGCTGGAAGCTCCACGATGCTTTGCCGCGGTTAAACAATGGGATATGGCATCTGTTGTATGGGCATAGTCTACTACGACTGTGGCATTGTTAGACAACTTAGTCATTTCAAATCTTCCATTAATCCCTTTTAGAGCGGTAAAAGCATCACAAATGAAAGGACCGTCAATCCCAATACATGCTGCTGTTTGAAAAGCAAAAGCAGCATTATACATATTATGAATGCCAGGAATGGGCATGGAGATTTGATAGGATTCCTTCTGATTAACCGTAAAATGAACGGTTGCTGTTTTCCCATCCATTTCGGTTAATTGCAAATGGTTCGTTTCTTCCTGACCAATCGCGTGGACGTGTTTGTTTTTATTCTGTAAATGTTGGGCTGCTTTCATTCCCCATTCATTATCTGTATTGATAATTGCATGCCCATCCTCTTTTAAGTAATTGAACAAGGTCATTTTTACTTTGAAATAGTTTTCCATGGATTCATGGTAATCCAGATGTTCGGGTTCCAGATTAGTAAAGAGGCATATATCAAACTCAAGTCCTTCTACCCGAGATTGAGCCAACCCATGGGAGGAGACTTCAATAATTACAACATCATCCCTGCTTTTACTTATAAGTTCTTGCAAGATCAAGGAACTTGGTGTTGTATTCAAGCTTTTTACTGTCTCTCCATTGATGATGTATTCTATAGTTCCAATTAGTGTACATGATTTTTGATTTTTTTCCAGGATATTTTTAATAAAATAACTTGTTGTTGTTTTACCATTTGTTCCAGTAATTCCGATGACAGTCTTATCTTGTGACGGATTTCCATAAAATTCTTTAGAAATATATCCTAATGCTTTTCTGCTGTCCTTTACTTGAATGTAGGGGACAGACACATCGGTTAATTCATTTTCCCCAATGATGATTCTTGCTCCCTTTTTAATGGCATCACCTATATAGTTATGTCCATCCGATTGAACCCCTTTAATAGCAACAAAAATATAATGATGATCTACATTCATGGAATTATCGGAAATTCCTTTTATTTTAGCTTCTAATGGAATGGAATGGATTGTATTTATTATATCAAGTTTATTCAAAAAATCTTTGACCTTCATTATGCTTACCTCACTTGAATGTTAAGCCTTAATACATTTCTATGTTGAAAAATACTATCCTGAGTAGATGTTTGTCGTTACCCTATATTTAATATGTGTATTTTCTTTTATCTCATACTGAAAGACTATGTATTTGCTTGGAGGATAAGAAAGTAAATTTAGCCAGCAAGTGGGGGTGACAAGGTAAAATGTTAGCGTCCCAGTATAAGAAAAACGAACACAAATGTGCTCGTCGTGTTGCAAAATGATTTAGTGAAGCAGCACTTCTCGAAAAGTATTAGATAGTGATTCAGCTAAGAAAACATACAGTAACCCAAGGAGTTCTTTGACTTAGAAAAGAGTATTTTACAAAGGTATTTCAGCGGATATTTCCACTCCATCTAAAATAAGCAGTGTTGAATCTAGTGCATGTTTTTTAACTTTTTCTAAATCCGCATCCTCTTTAATTTGGTAGGAAACATGGAAGAAAGCTTCATCATTGGCAGGGAAATAACCAGGACTTCCACTTCCTAAAAGACGCATTTTTTTATATTCTGTATGGTCTTCCATTTCCATCAAGCTGGCTAATTCATCATTTGGTTTGACGACGAGTTCAATGCCAAATAACTGATATCCTGGGTAATCAAAATCACTTTTAATTAGTTCCTCGCCAGTATTTTCTATAGTAAAGTCATATCGTAGTTCATGGTTGGGTTTAATGATAGTGGTTTCTACATCTTTTAATTTAAGCTGATCCGCATGTTCGAAGCCTGTTAATAGTGTGAGCGCGATGATAATAAGTATAAATAACCGCATGGTGTTAACCTCCTATTTGCTGTATTTATATTAGTGTCAGGAAATAGGGAGAAATTATTCATTCATTAGAGAAACGGATTTCTTTTACGGAATGTGATTCTCTGTCTTATACTTGTGTCTTAAAAGATGCTTTCCGCTTGTGGGGTAACACTGTCGCAGCCTACCTTGCCCTCCACATACGAAAAAAACGCTTGAAATCAAGCGTTTTTACAGAACATATGAATATATACAAATGAAATGAAACAGGCTTCCAAACATAATAAAGATGTGGAATATCTCATGGAATCCCCAGTTTTTAAAGTGTAAAAATTTTGGTTTGAAACCGTAAATGATTCCACCAATCGTGTAAAAGGCTCCACCCAAAATTAAAAATGTCATTCCACCTATACCTAATGCCGGGGCAAGTTCACCGGTAAAGAAAATAACCAACCATCCCATACCAAGATAAATAGCGGTGGAAAGCCAGCGAGGGGAGTGAAACCAGGTTAATTTAAAGGTAACACCAAGCAGTGCAAGACCATTTACAATAAAGAATAATACCCAGCCCAGTGTTGTTCCCTGTAATGTAATTAAACAGAATGGCGTGTAGGTTCCAGCGATAAGGACAAAAATCATGGAATGATCAATTTTCCTTAGAAATGCTATCACTCGGTCTCTGGCAATTACCATATGATATGTTGCTGATACAGAATATAGTAGAATCATACTGACGCCAAAAATAATCACTGATGTGACTACTAGTGCAGAATTGGTAGTGGTTGCAGCTTTGACGATAAGCGCTATTAAACCAAACAGGGCTAAAACGGCTCCAATTAAATGAGTTAGTGCATTAATGGGTTCACGAATGTATGTGTTCAAAATTATCAACCTTCCACTTTATTAAGTAGTTTTGAAAACTATATGATAATCATAACCGTGTTTTGATATGTAGTCAATGTTTTACTTGATGATTTAAGAATTGTATAATAAGTGAAAATAACAATTGGAGTTTGATGATGAAAAATATACATGAATTAATGGATGACTTACACGTAGATACGTATTTGACCATCGATGATATTCCGGACTTGGATTTGTACATGGATCAAGTGATTCAGCTGTTTGAAAAGAAATATGCTGCAACGAAACGGAACGAAGAAGAGAAAATACTGACGAAAACGATGATCAACAATTATGCAAAGGGTAAGTTATTCTTTCCCGTAAAAAACAAAAAATATACGAAAGAGCACATCATGCTAATTAGTATGATTTATCAAATGAAGAGTTCCTTATCAATTAATGATATTAAGAAAATGTTGAGCAAGCTAAATGAAAAAATCACAGAAAAGGAATTTCATTTAGAAGAACTTTATAAAAAATACGTAACATTGAATGAGAGTAATGTCGGTCGTTTTAGAGAAAATAGTGTAAAAATAAATGAAGAAGTGATGGAAGAAGCAATAGATGGGGACGATGATTTATATATGAAACAACTGCTTTTAGTGACTGCTTTTACACATATGAGCAACCTTTACCGTAGAGCTGCTGAAAAACTTGTAGATGAAATCGAAGAACAGGAGCATTTCAAAAAAGAATAGGGTTAGTTGTTTCATGAGTAAATTAGCGATAAAATGAGGTTGGATTTGGCATGAGAGGAGATAGAACATTGAGTACGTATCCTAATGTACAGGAAACGAAGGAATTGATTAAAGAACTTGTATCGATACCTAGTCCGTCTGGGAATACAGCTAAAGTAATCCAATATGTGGATGACATGTTAAAAGGATGGAATGTAGAAACAAAGCGTAATCGAAAAGGTGGGTTAATAGCAACGCTTTCTGGTGAAAATAATCAAGAGCATCGGATGTTAACGGCACATGTCGATACACTTGGTGCGATGGTAAAGGAAGTAAAAAACAATGGCAGGCTACGTTTGGATCTAATTGGCGGATTTCGCTACAACTCCATTGAAGGAGAATATTGTAACATACATACAACGGGCGGAAAAACTTATACCGGAACCATCCTCATGCATCAAACATCTGTACATGTGTATAAAGATGCAGGAGATGCCAAAAGAAATCAGGAAAATATGGAGGTTCGGATTGATGCAAAGGTAGAAAATGCCGAACAAGTTCGGGAGTTAGGAATAGAAGTAGGAGATTTTATTTCCTTTGATCCCCGAGTACAGATTACCGATAATGGATTTATCAAATCAAGGCATTTGGATGATAAAGCAAATGTGGGTATTTTACTGCAGTTGATTAAACGATTAAAAGCGGAAAACATTTCTCTTCCATATACTACACATTTCCTTATTTCAAATAATGAAGAGATAGGTTATGGAGGAAACTCCAATATTACACCTGAAACAGTGGAATATTTAGCTGTGGATATGGGAGCAATGGGAGACGGTCAGTCAACGGATGAATATACTGTTTCGATTTGTGTCAAGGATGCAAGTGGTCCATATCACTATGAGCTGCGTAAGCATTTGGCAGAACTTGCTGAGAAACATAATATCGGGTATAAGCTGGATATTTACCCATATTACGGATCGGACGCTTCTGCGGCTATTCGTGCTGGTCATGACATTGTTCATGGATTAATTCCCGGAATCGACTCTTCCCATGCCTTTGAACGGACACAAGAAGATTCCCTGAAACATACGGAGAATCTGCTATATTACTATGTACAATCTCAAATGGTTTCTGTATAAAGGTAATCTTCAATAGGCCAGGTTTTCTACTCACTTATTAATTCTGAAGCGAATTATTGAAGGAAGGTCTTACAGCCGGCTAAACTGAACTTACCAAGATAAAGGGTAGGTTCTTTTTCTATCACATAAGGGAGGTGTTACCTATGAAATTAAGCATATTGGATCAGGCACCTATTTCAAAAGGAGTAACGCCTAAAAAAGCATTAGAAGCAACGATTGAGCTTGCCCAGCTAGCTGATCAGCTCGGCTACACCAGGTATTGGGTAGCAGAGCATCATGATTTAAATGGGCTCGCATCACCAGCACCAGATATTTTACTTGGAATTATTGGTTCAAAGACAAAAAGAATTCACATTGGTTCGGGTGCCGTGTTACTGCCAAATTATAGCCCTTATCATATTGCTGAACGGTATAATGAACTAGCAACCCTTTTTCCTGGAAGAATAGATCTGGGGATTGGCCGGGCACCTGGAGGTTCTGCAGAAGTATCCATTGCCTTGGCGGGAAATTTTCTTGAACAGGTGCGGAAGTTTCCGGAATTAATTGATGAATTGGTTCACTTTTTGCATCGGGATTTTCCAAATAATCACATGTTCAGCAAAATATCTCCGTCCCCTGTACCGGAAACACCACCGATACCATGGCTATTGGGAACAAGTAAGAAGAGTGCTGTTTTAGCTGGGGAAAAAGGATTACCCTATGTGTTTGGACATTTTATGAGTAATGAAAATGGTCCAGAGATTGTGAAAAGTTATGTAAAAAGCTTTTCAAAAGGGAATCCGAAAGCTTTTGTAACGGTATCGGTAATTTGTGCAGAAACAACGGAAGAAGCAGAAGAGCTTTCCAGAAGTAACCAGCTTTGGAAGATTCTGCAGGATAAGGGAGAAGGAAAATCGGGTGTCCCATCTGTTGAGGAAGCAAAAGCCTATGATTACTCCGGTGAAGAAAAAGCTAAAGTGGAGAAAATGAAACAGAATCAGATAGTCGGGAACCCTGCTGAGGTTCGTGCAAAATTGGAAGAACTTCAAGCTGCCTATCAAGTGGATGAATTTATGATTGTGACGATTACACATAGTTATGAGGCCAGGAAGAAATCGTACGAGTTGTTAGCCGAGGAATTTGGGCTATAGTATGTAGATTACAAATGATTACATCATGTCATCATTGCAAGAGGCACTTCTGTCTATGACAGTCCTCTTGCAATGATGTTTTTTGTAAGACCTTTAACATTACTAAGTTTGATAAGCATCTTTTTTTACCTGAAGTGAGACCTTACATAATTCTAAAAATAAGTTCTCCACCAGATTGCTTTTTGCTTGTAAAAATTCTAGTTAGCTGTTTTAATAGAACACCCGTTACAAATGAAAATGTACTTTAGAGAAATAAACTGTTTTCTAATCCAATCAAACATCGATCAGCAACAATCATAAAAAGTTAAATAGCACAAATCAGCGTAATGATTTCCGGAGCGGTTAAACGCACCAGATTGATCTGGTTTTGAAGAAATTGCCAAAAGTCGACAAGAAGAAATTTCTTTCATATAATCATGTGAATGAGAAACATAGGAAAATCGATAGGACGATTCAAATTGCTTTTATGATTGTTTTAGTGCTTGGGTTTATTATTAATGTAATAGCTGGCCCTTTCAGGAGGGTCTGGTTTTTGGAGCCGTGCCATTGATCTTTATTGTAGTCTCTGAAACAGCTAGGGCTGTAATAGAGTGGAAATATGGAGAAAATCGAAAGGCTTATATCGTAACCATTTGCGAATTGGCATTTATCGCTATTGCTTTAACATCCATGATTACAACTAACTTTTTCGGCTGGTTTGGATAATACATAAAAAATCCTGTCCTAGTCCTTTTGTTATTCTCCATCCCCTTGTGATGTAAATACATCTCAATTAAACCCACGAAATTCTCTGCTTTGAACCCTTCTATTTCCAGTCATAACCACAGTCTTACCGCAAATAAGCCTCAAGACCTATTCGAAAATATTTCTCAAGCTCATTATTAGAAATCTTCTTTCTCGGTATGATGGAATCAAGATAAGGAAAGGAGGCAAAACATGAAAAAGTTTATGCTGTTTATTGGTGGATTAGTTGCCATAATCGTTTTATTAGCAAACCTTGGTCCAATGGTCTTGCTTGGGCTCAGTATCTGGCTTCTGTATATCATCTTTAAAAAGTTTAAGAGGAGTGATTCAACCGCTGCAAAAATTGGATGGATTATCCTTGGTCTGTTGGTGGCCAGTATCGCTTTTTCCAATATATACGCGGTGATAGGATTAGTTGCAGCATATGCATTATACCTCATTTATAAAAACTGGAGAAATCATGATGATTCCGTTGTAGAAGTTGTAGATGATGATGATCCATTTACCAATTTTGAACGTCAATGGGTAGAGTTAAATAAATAAAATTTTTAGAGGAGCGGAAGGAAATGGCGAATATTTTTACACGTATTAAAGATTCGGTAGAGGCAGATTTGCATGACGTATTGGATAAGAAGGAACAGAAGAATCCAATTAAGGCACTCAATCAGTACTTGCGACAAGCAGAACAGGAAAAAGAAAAGGTTCGCAAACTAATCGAACGTCAGTATAAATTAAAAGAGGAGTTTACCAAGGAATATCTAAAAGCGAAAGAGCTCGCGGAAAAGCGTTTGATACAAGCAAAAATTGTAGAAAAAGCGGAAGAAGAAGAAATGTATCAATTTGCGATGCAAGAACATAAAGAATATCAAGCAAGAGCTGAACGAATGGAAATTTCCCGGAAAGAAGCGACAGAACAATTAGAGAATCTGGAGCAAAAATATGAAGAGATGAAGCATCGTTTAAAGGATATGCATCTTAGAAGAATGGAACTAATGGGACGTGAGAACATTGCTCATGCTAATCACCAAATGAATAAAGTGATGGAAGAAGTCGCAGAAAAACCATTTTCTAAGTTTGCGGAAATGGAGCGATATATTGAAGGCTTGGAGTATAAGGTAAATAGTTCATATTATCGCAGCACATTTGACAGTAAGATAACCAAGCTGGAAAAAGGAATGAAAGAAAGCGGTATTTAAATCTGCCGTACAGGTGATAAAATCATGATATACTAATACAGGTGCGACTGCACCTGTATTTTACACGGAAGGAGGGTGCTTTTATGTTCAAGCGTTTTCAGACAGATACATTAAACTGGATATTGATCATTGGAGTTGTCCTCCTTGTTTTTGAATTTATCTTTTTCCAGGGCGGATCTTTAATACATGCTCTATTTTCAGCGATTTTTATTTATATTGGCTGGAAAAATTTTCATAAATTATGGGGGAAAATACTATTTTGGATTTTCCTCATTAGCTTTATCTTTTCCGTATTTAACATACTGGCTGTTCGATTCCTTATTGCAGCGATATTAGTATTATGGATTTTGGAATACGCGAGGAATAAAAAAGAAGTGGAGTTTATCGCACCCACTCCTTCTGCATCAGAGATAAAGCAAGGAACTATAATCGAAATGGAGCCATTGTTTGATCATAAATGGTTTGAAGATCAAAAAACAGATGATACCGCATATGGCTGGCGTGATATTAATATCCATAGCGTTTATGGTGACAAGGTGATTGACTTGAGCAATACGGTATTGCCTAATGATACTGCAGTTATTTCCATCCGCCACGTTATGGGGAAAATCGAAGTGCATGTACCTTACGAGGTGGAGGTAAGCATTCATCATAGTTCTGTGTTCGGTCGTGCACATATTTTTGGAAAACATCATTGGAAATTAATGAATAAATCGTTGTTATATCAAACAGAAAATTATGATACCACCTTCCCAAGAGTTAAAATCATCACGTCTGTATTCTCTGGAGATATTGAGGTGAAGCGGATATGAATCTTATTATTCGCCATGTTCTCACTTCGGTTATGTTCTCCCTATTAATTGCGTTAATGATACTTGGGATAACCTTTTTATTTTTTCCGTTAGAGGATTGGACGTTAATCTGGAACCAGAAGTTCGGAAATGTATCTTATTTATTCTGGATTTTAGGTACGGCAATTGTAATTGGAATTATTGTTGGATTAACGATTGGATTTTATTGGAAACAACGGATCTATTACGTGGATCGAGGGCTGGATGAGTTAGTGAAAGGACAAAAACTATCAACCGATAGTGATTCCTATAAAGAATTAGAAGGAATATTTCAACACATGAACGATTTACAGGATAAAATGAAAAGGCAAGTTGAATTATCTCAGCGCCTGGCCACCGAGCGTGCCGAAGAACGGGAAAAAAGATTGCAGGAAATTCTAGAACAGGAACGCAGCCGCTTAGCCAGAGAACTTCATGATTCCGTTAGTCAGCAGCTGTTCGCTTCTTCCATGATGATGTCGGCAATTAATGAATCCAACTCGCCAAAAGATGAAACAATGAAAAGGCAATTGCAAATGGTAGAAAAAATGATTCATCAATCCCAACTTGAAATGCGTGCGTTATTGCTGCATTTACGACCTGTCGCCTTAATAGGAAAGTCACTGCAGGAAGGGGTAAAAGAATTACTGAAGGAGCTTACTCAAAAAGTCCCGATGGAAATGAAACAAAAAATCGAGTCTTTTCCGATGGATAAGGGAGTGGAGGATCAGCTGTTTCGAATCCTTCAAGAATCTTTATCCAACACACTACGACACGCTAAAGCAACCACTTTGCAAGTGATGTTAATTGAACGGGATGAAACAATCATCTTACGTGTAGTGGATAATGGAGTTGGATTTGAAATGGAAAACATGAAAACCGGCTCTTATGGTTTACAAAATATGCGTGAACGTGCTTATGAAATAGGTGGTACGTTTAAACTGATCAGTCTGCCGAATCAAGGTACACAGCTGGAAGTGAAAGTCCCGATAATAGGAAAGGAGGAAAACGAAGATGATTAGCGTATTATTTGCTGATGATCATGAAATGGTACGTATCGGTGTTTCATCATATCTATCTGCGCAGTCCGATATTGAAGTCATTGCAGAAGCGGATGATGGCGCACCAGCAGTGCAATTAGCGCTGGATCTGAAGCCGGATATTATTTTAATGGACCTGGTGATGAAAGACATGGACGGAATTGAGGCAACGAAGCGAATTATCAAAGCATGGCCAGAAGCAAAGATTATTATTGTGACAAGTTTCCTTGATGATGAAAAAGTATATCCAGCATTGGAAGCCGGGGCAACAAGCTATATGTTAAAAACATCCAAGGCAGAGGAAATTGCCAAAGCGATTCGGGCTACTTTTGAAGGGCAAACCATTCTCGAGCCAGAGGTAACAGGGAAAATTATGACCAAAATGAGGAAAAAGCCTGATAATGAATTATATCATAAGTTAACTGAACGGGAAATGGAAGTTTTATTGTTAATGACCCAAGGAAAGACGAACCAGGAAATCGCGGATGAATTATTTATATCTCTTAAAACAGTGAAAGTCCATGTCAGTAATATTTTAGGAAAACTAGAAGTACAGGACAGGACGCAGGCGGTTATTTATGCGTTTAAACATCGTTTGGTGGAGTAGAAAAACATGCAAAATTAAAACCTCTGCCAAACACTCCATTTCATTTGTAAAAGTGTGGCTGTGTTAGGAAAGCGAAAAAAATTGTAGATGCTAAAGGATGAAAAGAACACCTTCGCTAAAGGCTGAGCGAATAACTGTTACCCATCCATCAAATTTGAGAACTGTTCTAGGATATAACCAATATATGAATCGTAGCCAAAAAAGCTAATTCATCTTTCTATTCATCAGTTGCTTCCTTGCTGTCTTCTTCCAGATTTTGAAAAGATTCATCCACCAATTCATAAATCGATAACAGTTCATATAAAATGATTAACTCCGCTGGAAATGTAGTAGGATGGATTTCATTATTTCTTGTTATTTCCGCGTTATCTTCCCAAAAAACTTCCATTAGTTCATATTGCTTTTCATGATAATTTTCCTTGTCATAGCTTGAAGGATCACGAAAAACAGTTACTAGCTGCCTCACTGCCTTCATAATCACCATTCGCTCTTCTTCTGACCATGACAAATTATCTATAGGTGTATAAATTAAATTTTCAATATGATAATGAATCAAACGTAAATTACTTAATTGGGACTCGACATGATGAAATTCTTCACGTTCACTTTTAGCAAGTGGATGGTACGCTGCTTCATCTCTCTGGAAACGGATAAGTATTTCTGTTTTTGAGATTTCTTCTTCTAATTCATAAAGCATTTTTTGTTTCAGGCTGGACGGGTCCCTGTTCTCTAACATAATACGGAAAAGTGTTTCAATGACAATCCCTGTTTGCTTGGAAATATGCTGTACATGCTTCGCGATATGTTCCCGGTAATCTGGCGGAAGAATGAACATATTTATAATCGTTGATACACCCAGCCCGATAGTCGTCGTACCTAATCGAATAAAAAAGGAAATGAGAAAATTACTGTGAATCACTTCAATCATTGCAACAGATGTTAAAGTAGCAACAAGTAGCCCAGCGTGTAATTTCAATTTATAACACGTTGTAATCGTACAGACAGCAGCCAACATATAGGTAAGTGATGAATTGCCAAATAGGGATATAAATAAAACGGCATAGGCAGAACCAATGGCAGAAGCAGGAAAACGTATTAGTCCTTTTTTGATGGAATCGGATACGGTTGGTTCTATGGTAACGATGGCTGTTATAACCGCAAATACGGGCGGCCAACCAATTAACTTGCAAATGAATGCCGTTAAAAAAACAGCAACACCTGTTTTTACAATTCTGCTGCCAACAAATCGATATCTCTTCAACTACATTCAACTCCAATAATATCCACTGTCCATCCTATTATTCCTTTTTTTATTCTCCTACAAACAAAAAAATTTTTCAAATAAATTTTAAAAAAGGGTTGCATTTTTCAAAATAATCGAATAGACTGTATTATAACAATAAACAGATAATATTTTTCTGTTATATAAAAGGGGTGAAATAAATGAAAACAATCAAATGTCCAGAATGTGGAAAAGAAGTAGATGCAAAAAGTTATTCTATGGTTTGTGATTATTGTCTATCGAAAAGAGAGGACTAATTTTTTTGCACATCATGTTATATAACAATATATTTAATTGTTATCTATAATATAACAGGGAGGCTGTAAGATGTTAAAAAACTCCGAGATACAAATTGAAAATGAGCTGAAATATGAGGAAATTCTTACACCAGGAGCACTAGAATTTATAGAAAAACTGCATCTTCATTTTGATGAACGAAGAAGAAATTTGTTGAAAAGAAGGATGGAAGGACAGCAGGAACTAAATAGAGGAAAGAAATTACATTTTCTATCTGAGACGACATCCATTAGAGAGACCGAATGGACGATTGCCCAAATTCCGAAAGATTTGCAGGATCGCAGGGTAGAAATTACCGGACCTGTGGATCGGAAAATGATCATTAATGCGTTAAATTCCGGAGCGAAAACCTTTATGGCAGATTTTGAAGATGCTACATCACCAACTTGGGAAAATATAATGCAAGGACAAATAAATTTAAAAGATGCGATTAGACGGCAAATTGATTTTACGGCTGCAAGCGGCAAACAGTATACATTGAATGATGAAACAGCAGTATTAATTGTTCGACCACGAGGGTGGCATCTGGAAGAAAAGAATTTAAGCGTTCAAGGGAGACCTGTGTCTGGTAGTTTAGTAGATTTTGGACTTTATTTTTATCATAACGCAAAAGAACTCCTGCAGCGGGGGACCGGACCATATTTTTATTTGCCAAAGCTAGAAAGTTACTTAGAAGCAAGGCTTTGGAATGATGTCTTTGTCTTTGCCCAAAATGACCTTGGTATTCCACCAGGAACAATTAAAGCAACTGTACTCATTGAAACGATAACAGCTGCATTTGAAATGGATGAGATTTTATATGAACTTCGGGAGCATTCTGCCGGATTAAACTGTGGCCGCTGGGATTATATTTTCAGTTACATTAAAAAATTTCAAAACCATCCAGATGTAATTTTGCCAGATCGTTCGGTTGTAACGATGGAAGTCCCGTTTATGCGATCCTATTCTTTACTGGCAATTAAAACCTGTCATAAACGACATGCACCAGCTATTGGTGGAATGGCCGCACAAATTCCTGTGAAAAACGATGATCAAGCAAATGAAAATGCTTTTCAAAAAGTTCGGGCAGATAAAGAAAGAGAAGTAAGGGATGGTCATGATGGAACGTGGGTTGCCCATCCAGGAATGGTACAACTGGTAAAGGATGTTTTTGATGAAGGGATGCCTACACCGAATCAAATTTTTAATAAACGAGATGATATAGAAGTTACGGCAGAGGATTTAGTGGAAATTCCAACGGGGGATATTACTGAGGATGGAGTGCGGACCAATATAAATGTAGGTATTCAATATACGGCAGCATGGTTGAGAGGAATGGGGGCTGTTCCATTAAATCATTTAATGGAGGATGCAGCAACGGCTGAAATTTCCAGGGCTCAAATCTGGCAATGGATTCGTCACCCTAAAGGAAAGATGAATAATGGATTGGATATTACACTGGATTTAGTTGAAGGAATTATAGATGAAGAACTTGCAAAAATAAAAGCGCAAGTTGGAGAAAAGGCATTTAATGATGGCAGCTATGTAAAAGCAACTGATATTTTCCGTGATTTGGTGAGTCAAGATGAGTTTGTGGAGTTTTTAACATTACCAGCTTATGATCAATTAAATGATAACTAATATAAAGGGGGAAATGAAAAATGGGGATGAATCGTGCAGAAGTATTAAAACGGGAGTGGGAAAATAACGAGCGTTGGATGGGAATTGAACGCCCCTATTCGGCAGAGGATGTCATTCGTTTAAGGGGATCGATTGATATCGATTATACACTCGCAACCCGTGGCGCAAATAAACTATGGGAATCTATTAATGGGGAAAGTTACGTGAATGCCCTTGGAGCACTTACTGGGAATCAGGCCGTTCAGCAAGTCAAAGCTGGATTACAGGCAATTTACCTCAGTGGATGGCAGGTAGCGGCTGATGCCAATTTAGCAGGGCAAATGTATCCCGACCAAAGCTTATACCCTGCAAACAGTGTACCACATGTGGTTAAACGGATTAATCAGGCATTGCAGCGTGCGGATCAAATTCATTATGCAGAAGGAAAGGAAGACATTGACTGGTTTGTGCCGATTGTGGCAGATGCTGAAGCAGGATTTGGCGGCCAGCTGAATGTATTTGAATTAATGAAGTCGATGATTGAATCTGGAGCAGCTGCAGTTCACTTTGAAGATCAATTGTCATCCGAGAAAAAATGCGGGCATCTTGGTGGAAAAGTGTTACTACCAACCCAAACGGCTATACGTAATTTAATTGCTGCCCGGTTTGCTGCAGATGTGATGGGAACACCAACCATTATTATTGCTAGGACCGATGCGAATGCTGCAGACTTAATTACCAGTGATGTAGATCCGTATGATGAACCGTTTATAACCGGTGAACGAACTGCAGAAGGATTTTTCCGTACACGTTCAGGCATTGACCAGGCGATTGCTCGTGGCCTTGCATATGCACCGTATGCGGATCTGATCTGGTGTGAAACCTCAGAACCAAATCTCGAGGAAGCTAGAAAATTTGCCAATGCCATCCATGAAAAATATCCCAATAAACTTTTGGCATATAATTGTTCTCCATCATTCAACTGGAAACAGAAATTATCAGACTCAGAGATTGCCAATTTTCAAAAGGAATTAGGAGAGATAGGCTATAAATTCCAATTTGTAACATTAGCTGGGTTCCATGCACTGAATCACAGTATGTTCGAATTAGCAAGAAAATATAAAGAGGAAGGAATGGCAGCATATTCTGAATTGCAGCAGGAAGAATTTGCCAGTGAACAGTATGGATATTCGGCAACACGGCATCAGCGTGAAGTCGGAACAGGTTATTTTGATGAAGTAGCTCAGGTAGTATCTGGCGGTACATCGTCCACTACTGCATTGAAAGGCTCGACAGAAATCGAGCAGTTTACTAGTTAATGTTCTTATATTTTGTAAAAAAAGCACCTATTCTTTTTACAAGAATAGGTGCTTTTTTTAGTTGTTTATGACGGTTTATGTCGCATTTTGAAATATAATTGTAACATTAATATAATATGTGTGAAATTTTTACATGATATACTACGAAACGTCAAGTATTTTTATAGGATAATATTATTATAGATACATATAGTGACATAAGACTATTTACATAAAGTAGGACTTTGGGAGTGGGGATTACGATGAAAAAGATAGGTATAGTACTATCAACCGTTGCAATAATGGGATTTTCTAGTTTTTTTGGTACAACAGTTGTAGATGCTGCTAATAATATAGATGACGTGAAAAATGAAAGGTCTGAGCTTAAGAAGGATTTATCAGATACTGAAGCTAAAATTGCTGATGTTTTAATTGATTTAAAAGAACTTAATAAAGAGATTGAACGTGTAGAAGAATCATTAAAACAAAATGAAAAAATGCTCGATGAGGCAAATGAGGAAATTGAAGATACTGAAAATGAAATTGAGAAATTAAAAGAAGAGATAGCAGAAATAGAGAAGTCTATTGAAAGGCGTTATGAAATTTTGAAAGATCGGGTTGTATCTTACCAGAAATCGGGAGGGACCATAACCTATTTAGAGGTGATTTTTGGTTCTGAGAGCTTTGGAGACTTTATTAGTAGGGTAACAACAGTTAATAAGATTACGGAGTCTGATAAGAATCTAATTGATAGTCAAGAAGCGGACAAAAAGTTAGTGAAAGAGAAACAAGATGATTTAGTTGACAAGCTCGAAGAATCCAAACAATTAAAAGCAGAACTTGAAGAAATGCAGGCATTGATTGAAGACCAAAAGGCACAAAATGAAAAGAAAAAGGACGAATTAAAAGTTAAGGAACAAGAATTACAAAAAAAGAAAGAAGAATTAAAGATAAAAGATAGTGAACTTGCGGAAATTGAGGAAAGTATAAATAATTCTTCACAGCTGACAACACTTTCTTCTGGTACTTCTGGTTTCAATAGTTCAAGTAACTCAGACAGTGGACAACAGAAATCTAGTGGTTCACGCGGTGGACTCTTTGCATGGCCAACAGATGGTGGCTATATTTCTAGTGGAATGGGGCCAAGATGGGGGCGTAGTCATAATGGAACAGATATCGCACGCACGGATAGAAGTACTATACCTCCAATCTATTCAGTGTTGGAGGGTGTAGTAGAGTCTGCTAGTTTTAATAATGGCGGGTACGGTAATACAGTAGTAATACGACATAGTAATGGTATGAAAACCTTATACGCTCATCTGTCATCTATTAGTGTGAGTACTGGACAGAAAGTAAGTAAAGGACAAAAAATTGGTGTTATGGGATCGACTGGTAGATCTACTGGTATTCACTTACATCTTGAAGCATACAAAAACGGAACACGTGTAGATCCTGAAGACTATTTATAATAGCTTAAAATAATATTTCAAAAAAATCCACCTTATTGGGTGGATTTTTTTGAAATTAGTAGAGGTTAAGAGAGGGGGCTGTTCTTGCTTCATTCGCCCATTATGTCAGTGAGATTAGATTATCGCGGGTTAACTGGCTCCAAGATCCCTACTTCAGGAATTCGAGGGGAATCCAAGAATGGAAAGTGGGGACGGGTAGCCAGTAAAAGCCCGGTTCGTTCAAGGGACTACGAGGTCTTTCTCTCCTTGTAGTAATAACAATCAGGAACCCCCCCACTGGTTGAAGGTTCACTTTATCTAAAAGTTTTAAGCTAGACTTTATCATAGAGAAAGGTGAGTTGGATGTTGAGTATTATAATGAAGCGATGGGACGGTTCTTTTTGCTTCATTCTCTAATGATGTCAGTAACATTGGATCTAAATTCTACTTTGATAATAGTGAATGACTTTCTATTTATAATACAGTAAATTTCTATTTTGATTTTCTTATGCGCTTTCCAAAATTTTTTCTGCTTTTATTTAATCCTTCTTGAATCTTCTTGGACCATGATATTGACCAGGTTTAAAGATAGTTACAAAGTTGTCTCTCCTTCACATGAATTTATCCTTTCAACTGCCTATTGTTTTTATCCGAATGTAATGTTTAGTATAATGGTTTACGGGGAAAGTTACTAATACTGAAACAGGGGTATTCCAGATTCTCTTTCTCTAAAATAATTGTTACATAAAACATTTAACTCTCTTAGGAAAGGAACTGTTATGAAGAAAAAACAGAAAAAACGAGCTTATCATAATTCAGTATTTTACGTATCATCTATTATTGTAGGATTGCTAGCACTTACTGGAGCAATATTTCCGGTAAGGTTTGGAGAAGTTGCTCAATCGTTATTTAATTTTACAACAACTAATTTCGGTTGGTTTTACTTGTTAGCTGTTTTCATTATTACGCTATTTTTAATTTTGTTATCCGTAAGTAAGTTTGGAAAAGCGCGGCTTGGTCCTCAGGATTCACGACCAGATTTTCCATTTTTTACATGGATTGGAATGTTATTCTCTGCAGGATTTGGGATTTCCCTTGTTTTCTGGGGGGTAGCGGAGCCAATGAGTCACTATTTTATTAGTCCGTACCCCGATATAGAGGGGCTTACTCCAGAAGCGGCAAGGGAAGCGATGAGTTATTCTTTCTTCCACTGGGGGATTAGTCAATGGTCTGTTTTTGCCATTGTCGGTTTAGTTATTGCCTATCTTCAATTTAGAAAAGACGAAAAAGGATTAGTATCTGTTGCGATTGAACCGGTTGTTGGGAAAAATAAAATTACAGCAAATACGATTGATTCCCTAGCTGTGATAGCAACTGTAATGGGGGTAGCTACATCATTAGGACTAGGGATTATGCAGTTAAATGGTGGGTTAACTGCAGTTGCTGGTATTCCAAGTTCTACTTGGGTACAAATAGCTATCGCTGTAGTAATGCTTATTGCTTATTTAGCATCGTCAAGTACAGGATTAAATAAAGGGATTAAATGGTTGAGTAATCTTAATTTAGGGATAGCTTTAGTACTCATGGTTTTCGTATTTATAGCAGGACCGACTGTATTTATTTTGGATACATTTGTATTAGCCTTAGGTGACTATATATCTAATTTCCTGCAGTATAGTTTACGTATGACCCCTTATACGGATGAAACATGGGTACACGACTGGACGATATTCTATTGGGCTTGGGCCATTGCCTGGTCTCCCTTTGTCGGAGCTTTTGTTGCCCGCGTCTCAAGAGGACGAACGATTCGCGAGTTTGTTTTTGGTGTGTTAATTGTACCGCCAGCAATTGCATGTTTATGGATCGCGACATTTGGTGGAACGGCATTATACAGTGACTTATTTAATGGGACGGAAATCGCGCAGGCAGTAAACGCGGATGTTACCGTTGCCTTGTTTGAAACTTTTGAAGTACTGCCTTTAACAACGATTTTATCCCTATTGTCGATTTTATTAATCTTTACATTCCTAGTGACTTCTGCTGACTCGGCGACTTATATTTTGGGAAGTATGACTTCGAAAGGTTCTCTAAATCCATCCTTGATGGTAAAAGTGATTTGGGGTATCTTAATTACTGCGATTGCAGTAGTATTACTCGTTGCCGGCGGGCTGGAAGCATTACAAACTGCTTCTCTCACATCAGCACTGCCATTTACGGTTATTCTTATGGTGATGGTTTTATCCATTTGGAAGTTGTTAACTAGAGATTATAAACGATACAAAGCAAAGAAGAAGGAAGCAGAAAAAAAAGCAGCTGAAGGATAAGAGTCCTAGCTGCTTCTTTTTTTGTACGAGAAATTTTTAATGATTATGGAAGTGGTAAATGCGATTGTAATCACCATACATGCGGAATAGAAAATAGTAACTTTTGGTATGATAAAGGAACCGATAAGTAAAACGAAGCAGTCAATCCAAAAAATTAATATGCCAGCATTGATTGCCGTTATATTGGAAATAATCAAAGCAAGCAATTCGGAACCACCTGTACTAATGTCGTTTAGAAGCATAATGCCAACGCCTGTACCAATCAAAACCCCACCAATAACGGCCCCTACTACAATTGGGCCCCCCTCGGGATTCCAGGAGGAAACTGGACGGAAAAGGTCGATAAAAAAGGACGATACTAAAAGTCCATGGATGCCATTATAAAAGTACACCCGCTTGTAATAGAAGGCGATTACGTATAACGGAATGCTTAATAGAATAATCGTTAATCCTGGCCTGACGCCAAACATATATTTTGCAAGCAGACCAATTCCGATAATCCCACCATCTAATAAATGGTTCGGTATGATGAAGAAATTTATAGCAAATGCTACAAAAATGCTTCCAATAATAATTGCCAATCCCTTTTTAAACATGCTATGGCCACCTTGTCCAAGTTTCATACTATTAATAATATGATTGGCAGATAATTCTAGAATGGTTTTTAAGAAAAAGAAGGATGACTAATGTAAGAGGAACTTTAAGAATGTTTAAAATAAATTTATTTTCGGAAAAGTGCGTTGACATTTTTAAATGTACTGTATAAAATATCCAGTAACATCTGATTTTATTTATATAGAGGTGGAGGGCAAGGCCCTATGAAGCTTCGGCAACAGGTTTTGATAAACACTGTGCCAATTCCACCAGGCAAGTGACCTAAAGATAAGACATGATTTTTGTGAACAAAATCTTCTTATCTTCTAATAGGTAAGGAGATTTTTTCGATAATAAAAATAATTGAAGGAGGAGTGAAATGTCTCATCAAATGCTGTCCTATGAAAATTTCACTGGAGATCCTTTTGTGAATTTAGCTCCAGCAGGTGATGATACAAAAGGTGCTCACCAAATATTAGATTGGGCATATACTACCTATGGGGACTCGATAATTTATTCGTGCAGTTTTGGTGCGGAAGGAATGGTATTAATCGATTTAATTTCCAAAGTGAAAAAAGATGCAAAAATTGTATTCCTTGACACAGACCTTCACTTTCAGGAAACGTACGATTTGATTAACGAAGTAAAGGAAAAATACCCAAGTCTTCGCATCCAGATTAAAAAGCCTGATTTAACATTGGAAGAACAAGCAAAAGAACATGGCTCTGCACTGTGGAAAAGGAATCCGGATCAATGTTGTTTTATTCGAAAAATAAAACCACTTGAAGATGTTTTATCTGGTGTTCCAGCCTGGATTTCAGGTTTAAGGAGAGAGCAGTCACCGAGCCGAAGAAATACCAATTTCATTAACAAGGATGAACGGTTCAAGTCGGTCAAAGTGTGTCCACTTATTCATTGGACCTGGGATGACGTTTGGGATTATATTAAAGCGAATGAATTACCTTACAATCCGTTGCATGATCACAATTATCCGAGTATTGGATGTATACCATGTACGTCCCAAGTAAGCGATGCTGGCGATTCCCGTGAAGGAAGATGGGCCGGAATGAATAAAACGGAATGTGGTCTTCATACGGTTGATGGAAGTTCAAACTAATGTAAAACGAATAAATAACTATTTTTTTAACCATATACCTGAGTAAAGCAGTGGGAATACAATGTGTTTAACGGGGCTTTATTTACATTAGAAAAATATATTTTAGCAGAAAGCGAATTCGTTTTTCTAATGAACGATTGCAATAGAGTGGCATTATTTCCTGTTTTTATTTTTTAAAAAACCCGAGTAAAAAGGTTTGTATACTCCATTATGAAAGTCCCGTTACACACGGACTAGGTATTAGGTGAGTAATCTTAAAAATTCTATAGTGAGGTGATAATCCTTGCAGTTAACTGTAACGAATAGTCCATTTAGCAAAGAGCAAACCGAAAATCTTAACCAACTGCTTCCCACCTTATCCGTTGAACAAAAAATTTGGCTTAGTGGTTATCTGTCAGCGCAGCAAGTTGAATCTATTCCAGCAAATGGTACAGCTGCTCCTCCATTAACCGAAGTATTGCCGAAAAGTGCAAAGAAGCAGGAAACCAGGGAAGTTACCATCCTTTTTGGTTCTGAAACTGGTAATGCTCAAAATCTAGCAGAAGAGATGGTCCGTAAATTAGAAGAAAAGCAGTTTCAGGTAAAGGTATCCGCACTGGACGATTTTAAACCAAAAGAACTAAAGAAAGTTCAGGATTTGCTGATAGTCAGTGCAACACATGGGGAAGGGGATCCGCCAGACAATGCAATTTCCTTCTATGAGTTTCTTTACAGCAGAAAAGCACCAAAGTTGAATGGAGTACGCTTTTCCGTCCTTTCTTTGGGGGATGAGTCGTATGAATTTTTCTGTCAAACAGGGAAGGACTTTGATAAACGCTTAGCAGAATTAGGTGCAGAAAGACTGTATGATCGGGTGGATTGTGATTTGGATTTTGATGAGCCTGCTGCAGAGTGGATGGAGGGTGTCTTAGCTGAATTAAATCAGTCTGGAGAAGACGAGTCCAATCTTGCGGGTCAGGAAGCAGCGGGATCCCTTGCTGTTGAACAGACGGTATATTCCAGAACCAATCCATTTATGGCAGAAGTGTTGGAGAATATTCGTTTAAACGGTCGGGGGTCTAACAAAGAAACAAGGCATATTGAATTAGCCTTGGAGGGATCCAACCTGCAATTTGAACCGGGAGATAGTTTAGGTGTATATCCTACAAATGATACAGGACTGGTAGATTCTCTCATCCAAGCCTTGAATTGGAATCCGGATGAAACAGTAGAGGTGAATAAACAAGGTGAGATACGTTCTATAAGAGAAGCGCTTATTTCACATTTTGAGATTACTAGATTAACGAAACCATTGTTAACGAAAGCTTGTGACTTGTTTGGAAATGAGGAACTAAATCATTTGCTCCAACCAGATCAGGAAGAGAAATTAAAGGGTTATCTGGACGGAAGGGACTTACTGGACTTAGTAAGAGATTATCCGCCACAGCAAGTGGAACCAGGTGATTTTGTATCCATACTTAGAAAAATTCCTGCCCGCGAATATTCGATTGCGTCTAGCTATCAGGCAAATCCGGATGAGGTGCATCTTACTGTTGGTGCTGTCAGATATCATGCACACGGTAGAGACCGGGCTGGAGTATGCTCGGTTCAGCTTGCGGAACGTGTTCAGCCGGGCGATCATTTACCGGTATATGTTCATCGTAATCCGAATTTTAAATTTCCATTTGATGAAGAAAGACCAGTTATTATGATTGGTCCTGGAACTGGTGTAGCACCATTTCGATCTTTCCTCGAGGAGAGAGAAGAGTTAGAAATCAAAGGGAAAACCTGGCTATTCTTTGGTGAACAGCATTTTACAACCGACTTTCTTTATCAGGTTGATTGGCAGAATTGGTTAAAAGAAGGTATTTTAACTCGGATGGATGTTGCCTTTTCCCGTGATACGGATGAAAAAGTGTATGTACAGCATCGTATGGTGGAACAAAGCAAGGATTTCTATCAGTGGCTAAAAGATGGTGCAGCGGTATTTGTATGTGGAGACGAAAAAAATATGGCCAAAGATGTTCATCATACGATTATCACGATTTTAAAACAAGAGGGAGATATGAGCCAGGAGGAAGCAGAAAATTATGTGAGTCAATTAAGAAAAGAGAAGCGATATCAGCGTGATGTTTATTAACGAAACGAAAGGAGTTATCGTGAATGGCTAGTCATAAAGATATTAAGAAACAAGAACAGCTGGATGAAATGGAACGCATAAAAGAAGATAGTAATTATTTGCGGGGAACGATAAAAGAAGGTCTGGCGGATTCGATTACTGGTGCGATTTCAGAAGAGGATACAAAACTATTAAAATTTCATGGCAGCTACCAGCAAGATGACAGAGATTTACGAGATGAGCGCCGCAGACAGAAATTAGAACCAGCTTATCAGTTTATGATTCGTGTTCGAGTCCCAGGTGGTGTGGCAACACCGGACCAATGGTTAGTAATGGATGAAATTGCTCATAAATACGCCAATGGTACCCTCAAGCTGACAACAAGGCAGGCGTTTCAATTCCATGGGATTTTGAAGCGAAATCTAAAAAAATCGATGCAGGATATTAATGATACATTACTTGATACTCTAGCGGCCTGTGGCGATGTGAACCGTAATGTTATGTCTAATCCTAATCCATACCAGTCAGAGGTTCATGCAGAGGTTCATCAGTTGGCTGGGGATATAAGTAATCATCTCTCTCCAAGAACAGGAGCATATCATGAGATTTGGCTGGATAAAGAAAAGGTAGTGGATACGAGAGATGAGGAACAAGTCGAACCAATTTATGGAAAAACATATTTACCTCGTAAATTTAAGATTGGTATAGCTGTTCCCCCGTCAAATGATATTGATGTGTTTTCACAGGATCTCGGATTTATTGCAATTATAGAAGATGGAGAGCTTGCTGGCTTTAATGTGACGGCTGGTGGTGGTATGGGAATGACACATGGAAATACGGATACATACCCACAGCTTGGTCGTGTTATTGGCTTTTGTCCAAAAGAGAAAGTGGTGGAAGTGGCTGAGAAGATTGTAACCATTCAGCGGGATTATGGGAATCGTTCGGATCGGAAAAATGCCCGATTTAAATACACGGTTGATGCTAGAGGAGTAGATTGGCTAAAGGGGGAGCTTAATGAAAGGTTAGGTTGGAACCTGGAGGAAGCACGTCCTTTCCACTTTGAGCATAATGGGGACCGATATGGATGGACCAAAGGGAATGGCAGATGGCATTTTACGTTGTTTATTCAAAATGGAAGAGTAAAAGACACAGAAAATTATCAACTTATGACAGCATTACGGGAAATTGCCAAAATCCACACAGGTGATTTCCGCTTAACTCCAAACCAAAATTTAATTATTGCCAATGTAACGAGTCATAAAAAGAAACAAATTAATGAGTTGATTGATAAATACGGAATGACAGAAGGGAAACATTACTCTGGTCTTAGAAGAAATTCGATGGCATGTGTTGCCTTTCCGACTTGCGGGCTTGCGATGGCAGAATCAGAAAGATATCTCCCATCTTTAGTAGATAAGATGGAGGATATTTTGGATGAAGCAGGATTAACAGAAGAAGAAATCGTAATTCGTATGTCGGGTTGTCCAAATGGCTGCTCCCGTCCTGGATTAGCAGAAATCGCTTTTATCGGGAAGGCCCCTGGAAAATATAACATGTACCTAGGTGGCGGTTTTGCAGGGGAGCGTTTGAATAAATTATACCGTGAGAATATTGGGGAGGCGGAAATATTAGAAAGCCTGCGTCCTATATTGTTTCGCTATGCGAAGGAAAGGGAAGTAGGGGAACATTTTGGTGATTTTGTCATCCGTGCCGGTTATGTGGAAGAAGTACATTCAGGATTGGATTTCCATCGTTAATATGACATGAATGAGGTGAAAGGATGGGGAAAGTATATTTGGTTGGTGCTGGTCCTGGTGATCCAGAACTGATTACGGTAAAAGGGTTAAAACTAATCCAACAAGCAGATGTGATTTTATACGACCGTTTAGTGAATGAAGAATTATTAAGTTATGCTCCTAAGGCAGCAAGGCGAATCTACTGCGGAAAACGTCCTGACCATCATTCATTAAAGCAGGAAGAAATTAACGGCCTGCTTTGTGAGTTTGCAAAGAAGGGAAATGTTGTAATAAGACTAAAAGGAGGCGATCCATTTATTTTTGGCAGAGGTGGAGAAGAGGCAGAAGTTCTGGCGAAGAATGGTATTGCTTTTGAAGTCGTTCCTGGCATTACCGCTGGATCTGCTGCTCCCGCTTATGCAGGAATACCATTAACACACCGTAACTATAGTTCATCGGTAGCCTTTGTTTCGGGTGTAAAGCCACTGGAATCGAACGCGGATGAATATTGGAAGCATCTGGCCCTTGGTCCGGAAACATTATGTATTTATATGGGGGTTAAAAATCTTCCGGACATTTGTGAAAACTTAATTAGATATGGTCGCTCACCTAAGACACCTGCTGGATTAATCCATTGTGGAACAACAGAGGATCAGCAAACCGTAACCGGAACACTGGACAATATATTAGAAAAAGCGGCGGGCATTGAAAATCCAGCTATGATTGTAATCGGGGACGTTGTTCTCCTCAGAGAAAAAATTCAGTGGTATGAACATATGGTAATTCAAGATTCATTTCCCGCAAAGATTGTTTCTGGTTAATAAGGGGGAGAAACGTTGAAAGCAGTTTTATATGTCAGTCATGGAAGCAGACTTTCGGAAGCACGTGCAGAAGCATTGTCGTTTATTGAAGCAGTCAAATCAAAGGTAGATATCTCCCTGCAGCAAATTTGCTTTTTGGAATTAGCAGAGCCTGACGTGGAACAAGGAATTGAAAATTTAATTCTTCAAGGGGCAACTCAAATATCGATTATTCCAGTATTGCTTTTAAGTGCCGGACATTATTTTCATGATATTCCCGAGGAAATACGACATTTAAAGGAAACATACCCACAGGTAGAATTCATTTATGGGAAGCCGCTTGGTGTACAAGATCGTTTAACGGCTATTTTAAAAGAAAGAATAGAAGAACAGCTTATCCCAGTAAATAAGGACGCAACAATATTAGTTGTTGGGAGGGGAAGCACGAATCCACAGACGAAGGTTGATATGGAATCCATTCGTCAACGGCTTGAGAATATAACAGGATTTAGCGATGTAGATGTTTGTTATTTGGCTGTCTGTAAGCCTTCATTTGAGACAGCATTGCAGAAAGCCCTGGAAGAAGAGACATCGCAAGTATTTGTCGTTCCATATCTATGGTTTACTGGTGTGCTCATGAACTTTATTAATCAAAAAGCAAATGATGTAAAAACAAAAAAACAAATAGTGGTTTGCCGTCATCTAGGTGATCATCCAATGATGAAGCAGGCGCTATTGGAGCGTGTTTATGAGTCATTCAATTCGGATTATCGTTTTTGAAAGACTGGAAATATATAGGTGTTGTAAAAGGATGTGAAAAAAATGGCCCGCATACCACTCATGCTAGACCTAAATGAGAAAAATATTGTAATTGTTGGGGGTGGTGTGGTAGCCCAACGGCGAGTCTATTCCCTTGTCGAAAGCGGGGCTTTTATAACGGTGATCAGCCCAGAGGTTAGTGAAGGAATTTATATCATGTGGAAACAGGGTTTATTAAGTTGGATGAAAAAATATTTTGAACCGGAAGATATTCATGATGCTTTCCTCGTGATTGCAGCTACCAATCACACAGAAGTTAATCAATCCATTAAACAGGTAGTTCCTGCAGATACCTTGTTTAATATGGTTGAAGATGTTGAACAAGGAAATATTGAGTTTCCAGGATATTTTAAACGGGGGAAATTATCGATTAGTGTTTCAACCGGTGGATCCAGCCCAATACTCACTTCTAAAATTAAGCGTGATTTGGAAAAGGTTTATGATTGGCGCTATGAGGAATATGTAGATTTTTTGTATGAATGCAGGAAGCTAATTAAAATTTCTTCTATTGACAGAAACGAAAAAAAAGAGCTGTTAAATAACCTGTTATCCGATGAATTTTTAAATGAAGATAAGCAGGAGAAAGCTTTGGAATATCTAAAGAGAAGGCTGGAAAGATAGATTAAGGCTGTTTTCAAAAAGTTGGGACTGCGATTACTAGTCACATAGAAAAGAACGTTGTTTTTGACGCAAAAAATATAATCTTCGGACTAACTTTAAATGATGTTGGAGCATCAACTTACCGCTACGGAAATACACTACGACTTCCGCGGGTGACCATAAAAGAAGCAGATGTCAACCGTTGTGCAAAATATCAACACAACGCGGGCACATATCAACTAGTGTATGCGGGATATCAACCATTAGAAGGCATTTATCACTCGTGTCTAGACTTTAGCGGCGCGGGCACTACTGAGTAATCTTCTTTGTTCCCATGCGCCGAGAAAGCTTACTACGGAGCGTTAATAGAAGCCTAGAGGCGCACTTACGGTTTTCCTTGATGAGGCTTTAGGTAGTGCCCACGAACCGTAAGTATTCTGCCGAAGCGAATGAAGTCCGCTATCATCATTAGAATAAGCGAGAGCATCACCATATGAATTTTCATTAGTCAGGAGTTTATATCAACTACGAATATGAAAATGCAATCAAACGTACGAAAAGAGCTAAGATTAGAAATCAGCTGAAAGAAAGGAGCCCGTCATGCAAAAATTACTTCTCTTCGCACTCGTTGGCTTTTTTGCCCAATTAATTGATGGTTCGCTGGGAATGGCTTTTGGAGCGACATCATCTTCTTTACTGCTCATGTTTGGCGTGGCTCCTGCCGTTGCTTCTGCTTCCATCCACATATCTGAAATTGCGACTACAGCAGCTTCTGGTGTGTCACATTTTAAATTTGGGAATGTGGATAAGGGATTAATGATTCGTTTAATGATCCCTGGCTCTATCTCTGCATTTCTAGGTGCAGCACTTTTAAGCAATTTAAATGGGGAACTTATTAAACCATTTATTTCTATATTTTTATTAACAATGGGTATTTACATTATTTATCGTTTTTTATTTAAAATGGATATGAATCAGCACGGTGGAAACCGTAAGATATCAACGATTGTTCTTATCCCACTTGGGGCTGTTTCCGGTTTTTTGGATGCTATAGGTGGTGGTGGATGGGGACCAATTAATACGCCACTGTTATTATCCAAAAAAGGCGTAAATCCTCGATTAGTCATTGGTACCGTATCAACAAGTGAATTTGCCATTACCTTATCTGCGTCCATCGGATTTTTAATGTTTCTTGGCTGGGAACAGATTAATTGGTTGTGGGTCGGTGCTTTTGCTTTTGGTGGTGTATTTGCTGCTCCAATTGCAGCCTGGTTGGTTAGGGTTATTCCACTGTATCTATTAGGAGCGATTGTTGGGGGATTAATTATAGTGACCAATGCCCATATTTTAATGAATTTCCTGGTTAGTGACAGTTCTATAAAGAATGGTATCTATTTATCTCTGTTTTTAGGGTGGGGGTTACTTCTTCTTTTTGCAATTTATCGTAACAAAATCAATCCAAAGAAAGATAAACAGCGTGAAGTAAGCTAAATAAATAGTAAATAATAATTTAGGGAGGCTATTATTTCATGACGATAACAAAAGCGAACGAAGCGACAACAATATTACCACATGGTGGAGAATTGATACGAAGAGAGTTGGATGGAGAGAAAAGGAAGGCCCTTATAGCAAAAGCTGCATCATTTAAGGGATTGACCTTAGGTGCATGGAGTTTATCTGATTTGGAATTAATAGCTATTGGTGGGTTTAGTCCACTAACAGGTTTTATGGGAAAAGAGGATTATACCCGAGTTGTTGAGGAAACAAGACTTTCCAGTGGGTTAGTCTGGAGTATACCGATCACACTGCCTGTAACGGAGAAACAGGCTGAGGAGTATGATATCGGCACATCCATTTCCCTTTATGGAGAGGACAATCAATTATATGGGGTGCTTGAGCTGGAAGAAAAGTACAAATATGATAAAGAAAAAGAAGCGAAACTTGTATATGGTACAACAGATGAAGCACATCCAGGTGTAAAAAGAGTTTATGAAAAGGGGGATGTTTATTTAGCAGGTCCGATTTATTTGCTTAACCGTCCTCGACATGATGATTTTAAAGAATTTTATTTAGATCCAACAGAAACGCGGGAAATGTTTGCTGATTTAGGATGGAAAACAGTCGTAGGTTTCCAAACCCGTAACCCGGTTCACCGTGCCCATGAATACATTCAAAAGTCAGCTTTGGAAATAGTGGATGGGCTGTTGTTAAATCCATTGGTAGGTGAAACGAAATCGGATGACATTCCAGCCGATATACGTATGGAAAGCTATCAGGTTATTCTAAAAAACTATTTTCCTGAGAATAGAGCTAGATTAGTTATTTATCCAGCTGCCATGCGGTATGCAGGTCCAAGGGAAGCCATTCTCCATGCCATCGTCCGTAAAAATTATGGCTGCACCCATTTCATCGTTGGGCGCGACCATGCAGGAGTTGGTGATTATTATGGAACGTATGAAGCGCAAGAGTTAATCAGTCAGTTTGAAGGGGAGCTAGGAATTCAGATTCTGAAGTTTGATCATGCCTTTTATTGCACTAAATGTGAAAACATGGCAACGGCTAAAACTTGCCCGCATGACAAAGATGCTCATGTTCATTTAAGCGGAACGAAAGTGCGTGGGAAGCTTCGCAATGGAGAAGCTTTACCGAAACAGTTCTCTCGTCCAGAGGTTGCAGCTGTGCTTATAAAGGGAATGCAGCAGGTTTAAACAATTAGGAGGGGTAAAATGAGCAAATCAGTCAATATCGTCTGGCATGATTCCAACGTAACGAAAGAAGATAGACAAAGCCGGAATAACCATAAGAGCGCTGTGCTATGGTTTACAGGTCTTTCCGGATCAGGGAAATCTACTATTACTGTAACTTTGGAGAAAGCGCTCTTTGACCGAGGAATTCAAATATACCGTTTGGATGGAGATAATATCCGCCATGGTTTGAATAATAACCTAGGCTTCAGTCCAGAAGATAGAAAAGAAAATATTCGCCGTATTGGAGAAGTAGCAAAGCTAATGGTCGATGCGGGATTAATTACATTGACAGCTTTTATTTCTCCATACCGGGAAGATCGTGATAATGTTAGATGGATACTGGAAGAAAATGAGTTTATTGAGGTTTATGTGAAAGCAAGCTTAGAAGCGTGTGAAGAGCGTGATCCAAAGGGGCTTTATCAAAAAGCACGAGCAGGAGAAATTAAAAATTTCACGGGAATTGATGCCCCATATGAGGAGCCATTACAACCGGAAATTACAATCGATACAGAAGAACAATCGATAGAAGAATCCGTTGACGTTATTATTTCTTATTTAAGGGAGAATGGATATTTATAGACTTATTCCTTAACAAAAGTGGATGTACAAAGGTAAATACTATAGAGTTTGTAATGGGTTTACTTTAGAATGTAACCATTTTAATAAAGAACTTCTTTCATTCATACACATGTTATTTTTGTGAAAAATAACATGTGATTTTTATCGTTAAATTTTATCTTTAGCTTTTTTCTTAAGTTATATTGCCGTTCATCCTTTGTAGTTGATATAAACTCTGAAATGGCTTTAGATGATGTTGGAGCTTTATCTACCGCTGCAGAAATACATACCTTTCGGGGGAGGCTGGTGCTACGTGACCGAGTGAGTTCTGGAATCAATAAAAGGTCATGTAGAGAGGTGCTACGTTACCGAATAAGTTCCAGAATCAGATAAAAGGTAACATAGAAAGGTTCTATGTTACCGAATAAGCTCTAGAATCAGATAAAAGGTCACATAGAAAGGTTCTACGTTACCGAATAAGCTCTAGAATCAGATAAAAGGTCACGTAGAAAGGTGCTACGTTACTGAATGAGCTCTGGAATCAGATGAAAGGTCACGTAGAAAGATGCTACGTTACCGAATAAGCTCTGGAATCAGATAAAAGGTCACGTAGAAAGGTGCTACGTTACTGAATGAGCTCCGGAATCAGTTAAAAGGTCACATAGAAAGGTGCTACGTTACCGAATAAGCTCTAGAATCAGATAAAAGGTCACTTAGAAGGTGCTACGTGACTAAATGAGCTCTGAAATCAGTTGAGCAGGTAAGTTGCCTCTTTTCCCACAGTGGTTTCCATGTATTTCCTACGTTAGATTTGTACTATTCTTATTCCTATCATTATGTGCTAATCCCATGGTCGATTGGAGTGGATGGCAGTCGACTATTAAGGGAAAGTGAAGACGATGAGACCCCACAGCGAGCAGTTTTTGCTCATGAGGAGGCTCATCGCGAGCCCGCGAATAGTACTTCCCGGTGCGGAAATCAATGTTAGGCGTACTTCGCAGTTTATATATTTTGTGTCAACTACAATAATCTTTTTGAAAAGGATTATGTACAAACGGAATTTAAAATTTCACCATAATTTCATAAAAAGTGTTAAAATTGCTCATGGATGAAAAATGATATGAAACCATTTATTATTAAGTATTTTAGGGATGCTAATATTTGGATGAATTGGAAAATAAAAATAGAATGCTTTCAAGTGACCCACATAATTATTTGGCTGTGCAAATATTAGTTAGCTATGGATCTTTTTAACGACCGATACGGATTGGTGGATTCTTTACAAGAAATATGAGGTGGCTTATGAATAAAGACTGGAACATTATTTTAATAGCAGGATTGTTTGAAATTGGCTGGGTGATTGGGTTGAATCATGCTTATAATTGGTGGACATGGGGATTAACCCTATTAGCTATATACGTTAGCATGCATCTTTTAATTATTGGATCACGACGTTTACCAGTTGGTACGACATATGCAGTTTTTACTGGAATAGGAACTACTGGAACTGTAATTATAGACATTCTTATTTTTGGGGAGCCATTTCAATGGATTAAGGTTTTCCTCATATTTTTATTGTTATGTGGTGTTATTGGTTTGAAAACAATCACACCAAATAAGGAAAGCAAGGGAGAGCATGCATAATGGACTGGTTATTTTTACTTGTAGCGGGGGTAGCGGAAGTTTGTGGTGTAATGGGGATTAATCAGGTGAACCGGAAGAAAAATTTCCTGTCTTTTACGATGTTAATTGGTGGTTTTTTTATTAGTTTTCTATTTTTGTCCCTTGCGATGCGTACGATTTCCATGAGTACAGCCTATGCCGTTTGGACAGGGATTGGTGCAGTGGGAAGTGTATTGGTGGGAATGATTTTATACGGAGAATCCAAACAATGGTTAAGAATCTTATTTATTTTAATGATAGTATTAGCCGTTATCGGGTTAAAGCTAATTGATTAGAATAGGGGAAAATAAAAAGAGCCTAGAGAATATCTCTATGACTCCTTGTCTCACTCTTCATTTGTTAAGTATTTACTATTGACATAACCAGTAAACTCATCCGTTATTATTTTTACCCATTCCTCGGAATCATCCATGTCTTCTACTTTCACTTCCTGGTTCCGTCCAACAACACCTACAATGTCACCATCTGTAGTTGGGCCACTCCGAACATTTAATAAATCCGCTGTAACATACATCGTGACTGGAGAAGATTCGGATTTTTTGTTTGCTTTTTCCTCGTCTTTGTCTTTCTCCGTATCTTCTTCTGTTTCTGTTAAAGAAGGCGACTCTTCCGTTGAAACCGCACTTGGTTGTGACTGGGCTGTTGCAAAATCCGGATTGGTGAAATTATGCTGCATGATTACGACAAATGCAATAAATGCAGTAGTTAAAATGGTTAGTATAGCTATAGCAAAACCTTTACTTTTTTTCATTGTAATTTCTCCTATATGTATAATTTCTATTTCATTATACATGAAAAATGTAGAAATTTGGAGTATCTGCCTTATTTTAACGGAATTAGCTACATATATTTAAGGAAAAACATTCAGCTAGTGATTATATGTAATGGGGATTTCATCATAACAAAATCGGCAGGATGATAAAATGATTTTTGCTTCAATCACTTTATATCATCCTGCCGCAGATAAAGTTTAATGTTCCTGGCATGACGGACACAATCCGTATATTTCAAATTTATGTCCTTCAATGGCATAATTTGCTAACGTTTGTTGTACATCATCCATCGGGCATACTTTAATTTCCTTCGTCTTTCCGCATTCATTGCAAATAAAATGATGATGGTGGTGACTCGTACAATTCATCCGGAAATGTTTTTCCCCGTTCAACTCGGTTGTTTCTAATATTCCCATTTCGTCATATAAATGGAGATTTCGGTAGATGGTATCGAAACTGACACCATCATAACGGTTTTCCAGATGAGTAATCAAGTCCTTCGCAGTACGATAGCCATCTTTGTCAGCGAAATATGCCAAAATATCCTTCCGTTTCCCCGTAGCTTTATAGCCTTTGTTTTTTAAAAGGTCGATTGCTTCATTTATATTCATTTCGCTTCCCTCACTTTTTTAGGAAATTTCAATTGTTTTATGACTATAGAGATTAGTAATATGATAATAGATACCAATACAATCGTTCCACCAGGTGGAATATTTAAATAGTAACCAGAAATTAGGCCACTAATAACAGCCAATTCCCCAAATAGAATAGATAATCCCATCATTTGCTTAAATCCTTTTGCAAGTCGCATAGCAGCTGCAACCGGCAATGTCATTAATGCGGAGACAAGCAACACTCCGACAATACGAATGGATGCTGCAATAACAAGTGCAGTCAGAACGATGAAAAGCAAATGGATTCGTTTGGAATGAATTCCGGAAATCGTTGCATGCTCTTCATCAAACGATAATGTAAATAATTCCTTATAAAATAATGCTACTACAAGTATAACAAAGATGGAAATAGTTAGAATCATAAAAAAGTCGCTTTGACTTACAGCAGATACGGAACCGAATAAATAATTGAATAAATCATTATTAAAGCCATCTGCTATGGCAATAAAAATAACACTTAAGCCGACTCCACCTGATAGAATGATAGGGATAGCTATTTCCTGGTAGGCTTTGTATACACTACGAAGCTTTTCAATGAGGACTGATCCGAAAACCGAAAAAATCATCCCAGCATATAATGGTGAAAATACAATGGCAAATAGTTTTTCTACCATTAATCCAAAGGCAATCCCTGCTAATGTCACATGGGAGAGGGCATCAGCAATTAAAGAAAGCCTTCTTACGACAATAAATGTTCCAAGTAATGGAGCAATAATTCCAATCATTAATCCCGTTAAAAAAGTATAACGCAGAAAGTCATACTGATAAAAGTCTGCAAACATATGATGCCTCCTCTCTAGTGGTTGTGTGCAACGACATTAACTGGATGACCGTAAAAGTTAGATAAATCCTCTTCTGTCAACGAAGTATAATCTTCCGGTTTCCCATGAAAATGCAGTGTTTTATTTAAGCATACAATGTCTGTAGCATGTTCGGTCATTGTGCCTGTATCATGGGTTATTAGCAATAGGGTAATATTTTTGACTTCATGTAACTGGTGGAGTAATTCATAGAAACGTCTAACATTTTCATAGTCCACTCCGACGGTAGGTTCGTCTAAAATTAAAAGTTCCGGATCATTTACCAATGCCCTTGCGATAAATACTCGCTGCTGCTGTCCCCCTGATAAATTTCCGATATTTTCATATGCGTATTCCAGCATTCCTACTTGATTGATAGCTTCCAATACCTTTGCCTTGTGTTTTCTACTAAAAAACTTAAAATAACCAACCTTCGCAGTCAGTCCTGTAGAAACTACTTCAAACACCGTTGCTGGAAACCCGCGGTTAAAGGTGTTTGCTTTTTGAGAAACAAATCCGATTTTATTCCGTTCTTTAAATTTTCCAATTGGTTTACCGAATAATTCGATTGAACCTTCATCCGGTTTTAATAGACCAAGCAGCAATTTAATTAACGTAGTTTTCCCACCGCCATTTGGTCCAACTAAGCCCATAAATGACCCTTGAGGCAGTTCAAAATGGATATGATCAAGTACCGTCTTTTCTTCATAAGCATAGCTTACATTTTTCATAGATACAATCGGTTCTTTCATTATTACACCTCCACTCAAAAGCGTCTAAACGAAGCTTTATCTTATTTTTTGCACGTTAGGAAAGTATAAAATTTTAGCAAAGAAGCTTTTCGACGTAGCTAAAATTTTAACGTCCTAAGTATAAGAAAAACTACCCATTCGCTAAAGGACGAGCGAATGCGAGTTTTTCTAATTATTTCTAAAGGATTGTTGTTTTCCACTACTACATTAATTGCGAATTAACTTTAGATGCTAAATTGGTGTTGTAACCTACCGCTACGGAAAGCGTACTGCCCGGAGCGGAAAATCAACGTTGCACTTACTTCGCGGTCTTTATCAACTGCGGGAATAAAAAAAGCACAACCTAACTGGTCTATTTTTATTCCATAACTAGATTTAAAGTCTCCAAGTTTTTCTTCATTAAAGAGAGGTAATCTTCATTATTGGCTATATCCTCATCAGTTAATACAGATAAATTATGAATGGTTGCTGATTCAGCACCAATTTCGTCTTGAATAACTTCTGTTAAACGACTGGACGTATTCTGTTCAAAAATAACGTAGTCTAATTCATATTTTCTTGCTTGATCAATAATCTCGGTTAGTTCTTTCTGGGATGGTTCACTGCTTGAAGATAGGCCATTAATGGCAATTTGCTCGATACCATAACGTTCTTCCCAGTACCCGTAAGCAGCATGAGCAACTAATAATCTTTTATTGCTTTTTTCCTGAAGTGTTTCCGTGAATTCTTCATCTAGTGCAACTAAGTCTTCTTTTAATTCCTCAAAGTTTTCATTATATAAAGATTCGGATTCCGGATTTAATTTCACTAGTTCCTCTTTAATGATTTCAGACATTTCGAGCATACGGAGCGGATCAATCCAAATATGTGGATCCTGATCACCATGATTATGGTCATCATGCTCATCTTCGTCATCATGGCTGGTTTCTTCATCATGTTCATGAGATTCATGCTCATCTTCATGATCTGCTTCTTCATTCTCGTTGTGCTCGTCAGATTCTTGTTCTGGCTTTACTGAATCATCAGCATGGAAAAGTTCTTCATATTGGCCAAGCTCAATAACTGTAAGATTTTGACTACTTAAAGTCTCTGCAGCTGTTTCAGCGAATGGCTCCAGCCCGGCTCCGATATATATAAATGCATCGCTTTTAGCAATGTCTGTCATGTCCTTAGATGTAGGTTCATAGGAATGCTCATCAACCCCAGGAGGGTATACAGATTCTACCATTATGCTACCACCACTTATTCGTCCGATTGCATATTCAATAGGGTATACCGTTGTATATATTTTTAATGATTCATTATTATTTATTGTTTCTTCTTCTGTATTTTCCGCAGTACAGCCAATCATAACGGATGTCACTAATATTAATAGTATGATAGCTTTTAAGTATCTCACTGACATATCCTCCTCAACTTATCAATTTTAAACCACCTAACATATCATACCGTAATCATTTCGATTTGTAAATAAGAATGATTCCGATTCTATTATTAAATATCCTATTTCTGCAAGTAGTATGTTATTCGGGAAATAGTAAAAAATGAGTGTAAGCATAATCACAGAAATGATAAGTTTTCTATTATAAGTGCGTAAAAAACCTCTATAAGATAGTGAGTAAATACGTATTTAAACCGAAGTTATATTGCTGATAAGGGAAACCGGTATTAGTATTTTAAAATGAATGAACAAATCCATTGACATTAATACTATAGGGGGGTATAGTATTAAGTGTAATAGTGATAAGTGAATATAAAGGAAGTGAAAATATGGATAAATTCTTGCATGAACATCCAGTTACTCCAAGAACAGATGGTGAAAAAAAGGCCGTTGTCAATCGATTAAAGCGTATAGAAGGGCAAGTTCGAGGTATTCAAAAAATGGTGGAAGAGGATCGTTACTGTGTAGATATATTAGTGCAGATTGGTGCAATCAATGCAGCTTTAAAAAAAGTTGGATTTGAAGTTGCAGAACGACATGTGAAACATTGTGTCAGTGATGCGGTGAAGTCAGGAGAAGGAAATGAAGCCATCGAAGAATTGATGGAGGTTATGAAACAGTTTTCCAAGTAAGATTTAGAGGAAGTAAGGAGGGAATACAATGGGTGAAGCTAAACATACGACACTTGGCGTTACGGGGATGACCTGTGCGGCTTGTTCAAGTAGAATAGAAAAGGTCCTAAACAAAATGGACGGTGTCGAAGCTCAAGTGAACTTAACTACAGAAAAAGCGAATGTGGATTATGATTCAGAAAAAGCGTCATTTGAAGATATAACAGCCAAAATTGAAAAACTGGGTTACGGTGTACAAACAGAAAAAACAGAGTTTGATGTGATGGGCATGACCTGTGCTGCATGTTCCAATCGAATTGAAAAAGTGCTGAATAAACAAGAGGGTGTGAAGCTTGCCAATGTCAATTTAGCAACGGAAAGTGCAGCCGTTGAGTACAATCCTGGAATGGTGGATATTGAAGCAATGATCGGCAAGATTCAAAAACTTGGCTATGATGCAAAAGTAAAAGCGGATAATGCAGAGAAGAAAAAGACTAAAGAAAAACAGCTGCAAAAGATGAAGACCAAATTAATTATTTCTTCTATATTATCTGCACCATTACTGCTCACCATGCTTGTTCATTTAGTAGGTGTGCGTATTCCTGATTTATTCATGAATCCATGGTTTCAATTTGCGCTAGCTACACCAGTCCAATTTTATATCGGCTGGCAGTTCTATGTTGGGGCATATAAAAATCTAAGAAGTGGTGGAGCAAACATGGATGTGCTCGTTGCTTTAGGAACAAGTGCAGCCTATTTTTACAGTTTGTATGAGGCAATCAAAACGATTGGTAATCCAGAATACATGCCACACTTGTATTTTGAAACAAGTGCTATATTAATAACACTAATTTTATTTGGAAAATATTTGGAAGTAAGGGCAAAATCACAAACAACTGTAGCGATATCAAAACTGCTAAATCTACAGGCAAAACAGGCACGCGTTATTCGATATGGCGAAGAGGTGATGATTCCAGTAGAGGAAGTTGCAGTTGGTGAACGGTTATTAGTAAAACCAGGTGAAAAAATACCTGTAGATGGTATTTTAAAGAAAGGAAGAACATCAATAGACGAGTCGATGATTACCGGTGAATCGATTCCCGTTGAAAAAGATACAGAAGCAACACTTATTGGTTCTACTTTAAATAAAAACGGCTCGATCGAAATGGAAGCAACCAGAGTTGGAAAGGATACAGCACTGGCGTCGATTATTAAAGTGGTGGAAGATGCTCAAGGTTCCAAAGCGCCGATTCAGCGGTTAGCGGATGTGATATCCGGCTATTTTGTTCCAATTGTTGTAGGAATTTCCATTTTGACCTTTATTATTTGGATATCATTTGTTCAACCGGGAAATTTTGAAACCGCTCTGGTTACTGCGATTGCTGTACTGGTAATTGCATGTCCATGTGCACTGGGTCTGGCGACACCTACCTCTATTATGGTTGGAACTGGCAGATCTGCGGAAAGTGGGATTCTATTTAAAGGTGGCGAGCATCTGGAGCGAACTCATGCATTAGATGCTATTGTCCTTGATAAAACAGGTACAATTACAAAAGGAAAACCAGAAGTGACAGACTTTACTGGAGACCTGGAAACACTCCAATTATTAGCAAGTGCAGAAAAGGGTTCAGAACATCCGTTAGCAGAAGCCATTGTAGCATATGCGACAGAAAAGGAAGTCGAACTAAAAGATGTCGAGCACTTTTCAGCTATACCCGGACATGGCATTGAAGCTGCCATTACAGGAAATCGTATTCTTGTAGGTAATCGAAAGCTAATGGGTGAACATGGTATTGATGTCGACCATGCAGAACAACATCTCATTGATTTTGAAACCAATGGGAAAACAGCAATGCTGATTGCAGTAAATAACGCGTATCGTGGTGTCATTGCTGTAGCCGATACCATCAAGGAAACGGCTGTTGAAGCAATCGACCAATTGAAGGACCTTGGACTAGAAGTTATCATGTTAACCGGGGATAATGAGCGAACAGCAAAAGCAATTGCAGATCAAGTGAATATTGATCAGGTAATTGCACAGGTTTTACCAGAAGAAAAAGCAAATAAAGTAAAGGAAATTCAATTGCAGGGTAAGAAAGTTGCAATGGTTGGTGATGGTATCAATGACGCACCAGCATTAGCGATTGCTGATATAGGAATTGCAATCGGAACAGGTACTGAAGTGGCAATTGAAGCTGCAGATGTAACGATACTTGGTGGTGAATTACTGCTTATACCAAAAGCGATTAAAATGAGTAAAGCTACCATTAAAAATATCCGCCAGAATCTGTTCTGGGCCTTTGCGTATAACAGTGCTGGGATCCCGATTGCAGCCTTTGGATTATTGGCACCGTGGATTGCGGGAGCTGCCATGGCATTTAGTTCTGTAAGTGTGGTGACTAACTCCCTTCGATTGAAGCGAGTGAAAATATAACGTAGAGGTACTTTTGCCACAAGCCGGTGAATTCTTTTAAAGGGGGTGAAATGATTATGAAAACGACCTTAGATGTTAGAGGGATGACTTGTGGTCATTGCAAAATGTCAGTGGAAGGTGCGCTAAATGAAGTAGATGGCGTATCAAGTGTAGAAGTAAATCTGGAAACTGGCAAAGTAGAAGTGACTTATGATAAGTCTAAAGTGAACTTAGAACAATTACACGAAGCAGTAGAAGAACAAGGCTATGATGTTGTAGCTTAAATAGTATTTAACTATAATAAAGGGAGTTGGTTTCCGTGCGTTTGAGAACCAGCTCCTTTTTTGTGTAATGAAAGACTGGACCGATCAAAAGTGGAGGAGTGCCGCTCATAAAAGAATAGGAGCGCTCAAAAATGAGGTGTGCAGCCCAAAAGTGAAGAACAAAGAATATTAAAGGAAAAGCACCCGGTAATCGATTTATCACGCGATTAACTGGCTGTAAGACCCCCACTGATTGAAGATTAATTATACTCATCTCACTCATTGTCTTCCTCTTCTATGTATTTGCCAAGTAGAACAATGATACCTATTGATTAGAAAAACTCGCATTCGCTCGTCCTTTAGCGAATGTGTTCGTTTTTCTTATACTTGGTACATTAAAATTTTAACTACGTCGAATCCTCTTCATGCTAAAATTTTATACTTTCCTAACGTATAAAAAAAGTGGCCATCATACATAGCCACTAATGTTTAGGACTTTCCACCAGGAAATTTTTGCTGGTCCAGCATTTCCGGTATACCGTCATAATAGGATTTACTGAAAAACTTCGCGACATGTTCAGTCCACGTGCTGTTTCGTTGATTGCTTGACCGGTCACTTAGATAGGCCGAATAAGTTTCATTATATTTCTCGAGTATAGGTTGTAATTCACGATGGTATGTTTCTTCGTGGTAGACCGCTTCTTTTGGCAGGCGCGGTTTATGACCAGGATCTTTTGCCGGGTGCCCAATACATAGTCCAGAGACGGGAATAACGTATGGTGGCAGACTTAGTTCTTTTATAACCTCTTTTGCATTTCTTCGTATACCCCCTATAGGTACCGTTCCCAGACCAAAAGATTCTGCTGCGGTCACAGCAGTACCGAGAGCAATACCAACATCGGTAGATCCAACGATTAATGTATCAATATCTTCCAATGCCCCCATTTCCGTTCCTTCCATTTGACTTGCTATATACGTCCGATAAAAATCAGCACAAAATACGAGGAAAACGGCTGCCTCCTCAATATGTTTCTGATTTCCGCATAATTCCGCAAATCGTTTTTTTCGTTCAGGATCTTTTATGGCAATAATCGTTGTATTCTGTCCGTTTGTCCAATTAGGAGCTGCCTGAACCGCTTTGATAATTTCGTTTAACTGATTTTCATCGACTGGTTTATTTTCGTAAGATCGAAATGAGCGATGAGATAACAAGGTGTTGATAACTTCATTCATTTAGTGATACCTCCTTAATATGTCATATCGGGATTATCTTAACGGATAATGATGGTCTTTTCAAAAATAAGACACTAAATAGCGAGTATTTTATTACATGATTAACTGGCTTAAGCCCTTAACGAAAAGAAATCGACTGATTGAAGATTAAGTTGACGAATTTTATTGCGAAATGTCTGAAAATACTTTATAGTAGAAATAGACGGATAGAAAGCTATCTAAAATTTTTTGGGCAGAAAATGAATGACCATTCATTTAAGAAAATACAAGGGGGAGGAAAATATGAAGTACCAAGTGAAAAAAGCTGCAGTCCTTGGATCAGGGGTCATGGGATCAGGTATTGCTGCTCACCTGGCAAATGTAGGTATACCCGTACTAATGCTTGATATTGTACCAAGAGAGTTAACCAAAGCAGAAGAGGCAAAAGGATTTACATTGAAACATCCGGCCGTCCGGAATCGTATAGTCCAGAAGAGTAAACAGGCATTACTGAAGCAGAAGCCTTCGCCAATAACAACGAAGAAGAGTCTTGATTTGATTCAAGTAGGCAATATGGAAGATGATATGGAGAAGCTTGCAGAGGTAGATTGGATTATTGAAGTCGTGGTGGAGAACTTAGAGATTAAGAAAAAGGTTTTTGCTAATGTAGATAAATATCGCAAACCTGGAACATTTGTCACTTCCAATACTTCAGGAATCTCAGTTCACGATATGATAGAGGATTGTTCTGACGATATGAAAAAGCATTTTCTTGGTACTCACTTTTTTAATCCTCCAAGATACTTAAAACTATTAGAAGTCATTCCAACGAAGTATACAGATCCGGACGCCCTTTCATTTATGAAAACGCTTGGGGAAGATGTTTTAGGAAAAGGTGTTGTAGAAGCAAAAGACACGCCAAACTTTATTGCTAATCGAATTGGCACGTATGGTTTACTTGTTACAGTAAGAGAGATGTTGAAGGGCGGATATAGTGCTGGGGAAGTGGATTCAGTAACAGGTCCTTTGATTGGCAGACCGAAAAGCGCGACATTCCGCACCTTGGATGTGGTTGGCTTGGATACATTTATTCATGTTGCAAAAAATGTTTATGACCAAGTGGAAGGAAAAGAAAAGGAAGTTTTTGATGTCCCTGATTTTATGGAAAAAATGAAGGAGAACGGCTGGATTGGTGCAAAGAGTGGGAAAGGATTTTTTGTAAAAAAAGGGAAAGTAATTGAAGAATTAAATCCGAATACACTTGTATATGAAGAACGGAAAAAACTAAAAACGTCAGCCATGGATTTAGCTTTACAGGAAAAGGGTCCAGAGAAAAAAATGAAAGCACTAGTAAATGCAAAAGGTGACCGAGCAGGGGATTTGGTATGGTCTGTTTTAAAACCTACACTGCTTTATTCCGCAGAATTACTTGGTGAGATTGCCGACGATATTGTTGCGATTGACCAGGCCATGAAATGGGGATTCGGCTGGGAATTAGGGCCGTTTGAAACATGGGATGCCATTGGCTTAAGAATCTCAGTGGCTCGAATGCAGCAGGAAGGAGAAACGGTACCAAAATGGGTGCTGAACCTTTTGGAAGATGGATATGAATCGTTTTACAAACAGGAGAAAGGCAATATTTATTACTATGAACAAGGGGAGTATAAAAGGCAAACCTTTCATAGAAAAGAAATTAATTTAATAGACTTAAAAGAACAAAATGGAGTAATAAAGAAGAATCCAGGCGCGAGTTTGATTGACATGGGGGATGGAGTAGCACTGCTTGAGTTTCATTCCAAAGGCAATGCATTAGGTCTTGATTCCATTCAAATGACTCATTTTGCACTAGATGAAATATCCAAAAATTATGAAGGGCTTGTTATTGGAAATCAAGGGAAGAACTTCTGTGTTGGTGCAAACCTTGGATTAATGCTTATGGAAGCACAGGATGGAAACTTTGATGAGCTTGATTTAGTAATTCGTCAGTTCCAAAACATGGCTATGAATATTAAATATTCCGAAAAACCGGTTGTTACTGCAGCTTTTAATATGACATTGGGTGGTGGGGCAGAAGTATCTTTGCCTGCTGCGGCGGTTCAAGCTTCTGCTGAAACGTATATTGGACTGGTAGAAGTTGGAGTTGGACTTATCCCTGGTGGTGGAGGAACGAAAGAAATGTATTTAAAACAGCTACGTAACATGCCAAAGGGAATCGATTTGGATTTAACGAAACTGGCAAATGATGTATTTGAAAAAGTTGCCACAGCGAAGGTTTCCACATCTGCAGCAGAAGGTTTTGAAAACGGATTCTTTGGTGCTGGAGACAGTATAAGTGTAAATCCGGATCACCTTTTATATGATGCGAAGGAAAAAGTATTAGCATTGGCAAATACAGGGTATCAGGCACCAAAACCAGAGAAAATTCCAGTTGTTGGTGAAGCAGGGTATGCTGCCATGTTAATGGGCGCAAAATCAATGCAATATGGCGGTTATGCAACAGAGCATGATCTAAAGATTGCTGAGAAATTAGCATATGTTCTATCTGGTGGGCGTATTAGAGAAGGTAGTGTCATAGATGAACAAGTGATGTTGGATCTGGAACGGGAAGCATTCCTGAGCCTTATTGGAGAACCATTAACACAAGCTAGGATGCAGCACATGTTTGTCAAAGGAAAACCACTACGTAATTAAAGGGGAGGAAAGTATGAAGGAAGCAGTCATTGTTTCAGGAGCAAGAACACCCGTTGGTAAAGCATTTAAAGGATCTTTGGCTAACACAAGGCCGGATGATTTAGCAGTACGGACTATAAAAGAGACATTAAAGCGTGCGGGCGATTATGATGGAAATATTGATGATGTCATCATTGGCTGTGCGATGCCTGAGGCAGAACAGGGAATGAATATGGCACGCAATATTGCTGGGCTAGCTGGTTTAAAGCATGATGTACCAGGAGTAACCATTAATCGGTATTGTTCATCAGGTTTACAGTCCATTGCATATGCTGCGGAGAGAATCATGGTAGGTGCAAGTGACACCATTATTGCGGGTGGTGCGGAATCGATGAGCCTAATCCCAATGGGTGGGCATGTCATTAAACCAAATGTCAATTTGGTCGAGAAAGCACCGGGATATTACATGAGTATGGGGCATACGGCCGAAGAAGTGGCAGAGCGGTTTGAGATTTCTCGATCAGATCAGGATGAGTTTGCGGTAAGAAGCCATAAACGTGCTAATAAAGCGATTCAGGAAGGGAAATTCAATGATGAGATTGCATCTGTGGAGGTTACTGAACGGGTGATTGGCACAAACAATAAGATAGAGGAAAAATCCTTTACGTTTGAAATGGATGAGGGTGTACGTTCAGACACGACTACGGAGGTTTTAGCAAAATTGCGTCCGGCTTTTAAGAAGAAGGGAACGGTAACAGCTGGTAATTCTTCACAAATGAGTGATGGGGCAGCATCCGTGTTAGTGATGGACCGTGAAAAGGCAGAAGCTGAGGGGTTAACCCCGCTCGTGAAATTTCGTTCCTTTGCGGTTGCTGGTGTGGAACCGGAAATCATGGGAGTAGGCCCTGTAGCGGCTATTCCAAAAGCATTGAAAATGGCAGGATTAGAGCTTTCGGATATTGATTTATTTGAACTGAATGAAGCATTCGCCGCTCAAGCTGTTCGTGTTGTGCATGCTCTGGATTTGGATATCGATAAAGTGAATGTGAATGGCGGTGCCATTGCTCTTGGACATCCACTTGGCTGCACAGGAACGAAACTGACATTGACCCTAATACATGAAATGAAACGAAGAAATGTGCAATTTGGTGTTGTAACCATGTGTATTGGCGGAGGAATGGGTGCTGCAGGAGTGTTTGAAATTTTGTAAGGGAATGTTATGAATCTATTATTTTTAGGGAGGAAGAAAAGCATGAGTGAAACTAGGGAAAAGCTTTTTAAGGGCGGGGCATTTTTAACGGAAGATCTAACTAGTCAGGATATAATCACACCAGAAGATTTCACAGATGAACAAATCATGATTTCCAAGACAACCGAGGAATTTATTGATAAAGAGGTATTACCTAACCTGGAGGAATTAGAAAATCAGAACTTCGATATATCTTTAAATCTTCTAAAGAAAGCTGGGGAATTAGGACTTTTAGGTGCGGATGTACCCGAAGAATATGGTGGATTGGGATTGGATAAAACAAGTTCTGCATTAATTACCGAAGAGTTTTCCCGTGCTGGTGGCTTCTCTATTTCCCACGGAGCACATGTAGGCATTGGTTCCCTTCCAATTGTATTTTTCGGTAATGAGAAACAAAAAGAAAAATACCTGCCTAAGCTTGCTACAGGGGAATTAATTGCTGCGTATGCTTTAACAGAAGCAACTTCCGGTTCCGATGCATTGAGTGCTAAAACGACTGCAGTATTAAATGAGACTGGTACACACTACATTTTAAATGGGGAAAAGCAATTTATCACAAATTCCGCATTTGCAGATGTATTTGTTGTATATGCGAAGATTAATGGAGAACATTTTTCCACTTTTATCGTAGAACGGGATTTCCCTGGTGTATCCACTGGAGCAGAAGAGAAAAAAATGGGAATTAAGAGTTCTTCTACAAGAACCTTAGTTTTGGATGATGCAGAAGTACCTGTTGAAAATTTATTAGGTGAAAAAGGGAAAGGCCATAAGATTGCCTTTAATATCTTGAATGTCGGTCGTTATAAGCTAGCTATTGGCGGGGTTGGTAGCGCCAAAGCGGCATTGGAAGTTGCTGTGAAATATGTGAATGAGCGTAAGCAATTTCATACAAAGATTTCCAGTTTCTCTTTGACTCAGGAAAAACTGGGAACCATGGCTGCGAAAATCTATGCTAATGAAAGTGCCGTATATCGGACAGTCGGGTTATTCGAGCAGCGAATGGGTTCACTGACAGAGGAACAATTAAAAGATGGAAGAGAAATTGCTGCTGCCATCGCTGAATATCAAATTGAATGTTCTTTAAATAAATATACCGCTACAGAGCTTTTGGACTATGTGGTAGATGAAGCAGTGCAAATGCATGGTGGAAATGGCTTTATTCAGGAATATGAAGTAGAGCGCATGTATCGTGACTCCCGAATTAATCGTATATTTGAAGGAACGAATGAAATTAATCGCCTGCTTGTTCCTGGTACATTGCTTAAGAAAGCCATGAAAGGAGAACTTCCTTTATTGGAGCAAGCGCAAAGTCTTCAAGAGCAACTGGTTATGAAAAAGCCTGAGGAAATTGGAACAGGTACATTAGAACAGGAAAAATATTTACTGAAGAATGCAAAAAAAATTTTCTTATTCGCTGCAGGTTTAGCTGTTCAAAAGTATCGGGATAAGATTGAAAACGAACAGGAAATTCTCGTCAATTTAGCGGATATGGTATCTGAAATATATAATATGGAAGCAGCAATTCTTCGGACAGAAAAAGCAATCAGTAAATCTGGCGAAGAAGCAAATGAACAAAAACTGCTTTATACTCAAGTATATGTTCAGGAAGCGTTTCATCGTATGGAAGGAGATGCGAAAGAAACGATTATTGCTACAGAAGAAGGCGATACGTTACGAATGATGCTATCCTCGCTTCGTAAATTAACTCGCCATACACCAATGAATATCATTGCGAAAAAGCGGGAGATTGCTGCAAGAATTATTGAAGAGGAGAAATACGTGGTTTGATAAAAAATGTAGGCATTGATGGTCTCGCCTTTGGGGTTAGTTTATTCCTCTTATATTGATAAAGAGAGGCTGGAGCAAAAGTATTTTAGTTTAACATAAATCCGAACTATGATTCAAAATTCTTCCGTTAGAATTCGAATTGAGTTCGGATTTTTTCTTTTTTAATAAGACTGTTTTCCCAAAAACTTTAAATGATGTTGGAACATCAACTTACCGCTCCGGAAATACACTACGCTCCTGACTTTGACAGCACATATGATGAAAACTCCCGGCAAATATTGATATAACAACATTTACATGTAGTAATTTATTTTTTGTATATATGCTTTAAACCCAACAGTGTAACTCCATGAACAAACATGGTAAGATAAAGGAAATAGATTGGTAAGGAGTGTCTAAGATGTCATTAACATTTTATTGGTATCCAAATTGTGGAACGTGCAAAAAAGCAAAAAAATGGCTGGAGGACAATCAGGTTGATTATACAGCTGTACATATTGTGGATGAAACTCCATCAAAAAACGAACTATTAGATTTCATAAATAAAAGTGAATTACCTGCGAAGAAGTTTTTTAATACGAGTGGGAAAAAATATCGGGAACTGAACATAAAAGAAAAAATTCAGGATACGACAGCTGAAGAAATGGCTGAAATTCTGGCTTCAGATGGAATGCTGATTAAGCGGCCGATTGTAACAGATGGGGAAAAGGTGACCGTTGGCTTTAAAGAAAATACATTTTCAGAGACATGGCTGTAATAAGCACATTTATGATGATAACTACTGGAAAAATATCCTATAAACAGGTATAGTTGAATTGAATGAAAATTTGGAGGGATTTAAAGTGAGCTTACCAGAAGAATTATTGTATTCAAAAGAACATGAATGGGTAAAAAAAGAAGGAAATAAAGTTCGTATCGGAATTACAGATTTTGCACAGGACGAGCTAGGGGATATTGTTTTTGTTGAACTTCCGGAAGCAGGAGATGAAATGAAAGTTGATGAACCGTTCGGAAGCGTAGAATCTGTTAAGACTGTGTCTGAATTATATGCACCAATTAGCGGAACCGTTGTGGAAATTAATGAAGACTTGGAAGACAGCCCGGAATATGTGAATGAATCTCCTTATGAAAAAGCATGGATGGTTGTTGTAGAAATTTCCGATGAATCCGAGCTTGACAATTTACTTAAACCGGAAGAATACAGACAATTGACGGAAGAAGATTAATATAAAACCAAATAAACATCAATGGCTAACTGACATTTTCGAAAAAAGTGTATAGTTAGCCTTTGTTCTATCATATACTTATCTAAACTGAATACTTAAAATAAGCATCTTGTTTGCTTACATAAGGAGTGCTGTGTGATGATAACGACTGAGTCAGAAAAAGTAATCATAGTAGAAGGGTTGACTGATAAACGTCAGATTGAAAAAGTTATCAATGACGATGTAACGATTGTCTGTACGAACGGTACGCTTGGTGTGGAGCGTTTGGATGAGATGTTAGAAACGTATCGATTAGATGACAGAGATGTATTTATTTTGGTTGATGAGGATCATTCCGGGATGAAGTTGCGAAAACAGCTTGCTCGTGAATTACCACATGCTGATCATATTTATGTTAGCAGTGAATATCGGGAAGTGGCAACAACACCTGAACATGTTCTCGCGACTACTTTGGTAAGCAAACATTTTTCGGTAAATCCATTGTTCTTAGTTAAAGATGTAAGGAACATTTAAATAAAGTTATGGTATTATTTACCACAAATGATCATTATAAACGTTTAGGGTGGTATTTTTGCAGGAAATTACAGAACAAGCACTAAATCAGGAAAGATATCTGTTATACATTTATACACCATTTTGTGGAACTTGTGGTTTAGCAAGGACGATGCTCGAAAAAATTGAATCGGTTCATAAGGCAACCATTTTTTATGAAATGAATGCATCGTTTTATCCTGAATTCATGCAGGATAATAAAATCGAAAGTGTCCCATGTTTATTAATAAAAGATAATAATGAATTAAAAGAAAAGATATATGCGTTTAAATCGATTGCTAATATTTATTCGTACTTAATGGACTATAAACCAGAACTTTTTGCAAATAATTAACTAAAAAATCGGCAGTGGAGTCGATTTTTTATTTCACGTTAGGAAAGTATAAAATTTTAGCAAAGAAGTAGTATCGGCGTAGCTAAAATTTTAAGGTCCTTAGTATAAGAAAAACTGGCCCATTCGCTAAAAGACGAGCGAATGCGAGTTTTTCTAATAATATTTATGGATCTTTTCGCAAGGTTTGTTGTTATGAATTGATATAAACTCCTGACTAATGAAAAAAAGAAGATTACTCAGTAGTGCTCGCGCTGCTAGAGTCTAGGCACGAGTGATAAATGCCTTCTAATGGTTGATATCCTGTATACACTGGTTGATATGTGCGCCCGTTGTGTTGATATTTTGCGTAACAGTCGACATCTGCTTCTTTATGGTCACCCGCGGAAGTCGCAGTGTATTTCCGTAGCGGTAAGTTGGTGCTCCAACATCATTTAAAGTTAGTTCGCAGTTTATAGAAATCTATTCAAATTTAATCAGTTTTTATTGACAAATATAAATCTATTATGCTAGTATTATTGTCATATTATTCGACAATAATAATTAAATTTAATGATAGGATCTCTTATCAAGAGCGGTGGAGGGACAAGGCCCTTAGAAACCGCGGCAACCTTCAAACTTAAATGTTTTGAAAAAGGTGCTAATTCCTGCAAGGCGTTTGCTTTGAAAGATGAGAGAACGGATGACTTTGTTTTTAACGTCTTTCTGTTCTCATGCAGAAAGACGTTTTTATTTTACTCGTTAGGACAGTGTGAAATTTTAGCAAAGAAGGGCACTCCCCAATGGCTGAAATTTTAACATCTAAGTATAAGAAAAACTAAACTATTCACTAAAAACGAGGGAAAGGGAGTTTTTCCAATACTATGTTGCATAATAAAACAGAAGCATCCTTTGAAATATATAAGGAGGAACCATATTGATTTCAATTAAGGGTTTACGGAAGGTCTTTACATCGGACAATAAACAATTAACAGCAGTGGATAATATAACCCTTGATATAGAGGAAGGTGAAATCTTCGGAGTGATTGGGTATAGTGGTGCAGGAAAAAGTACCTTTATCCGATTGCTAAACCGACTGGAAGAACCGACTGAGGGGAATATTGTTATTGATAAGCAGGAAATTACTTCGTTAACAACAAATGAACTTAGGGCAGCAAGACAGGATATTGGAATGATTTTTCAGCATTTTAATTTACTTTGGTCACGGACGGTTGAAGACAATATCGCCTTTCCACTTGAAATTGCCGGTGTTCCAAAAGTCGAACAAATGAAGCGGGTTCAGGAGTTAATCGATTTAGTGGGCTTGTCCGGAAGAGAAAAAGCATATCCATCACAATTAAGTGGTGGACAAAAACAGCGTGTGGGAATAGCTCGTGCATTGGCTAATAATCCAAAAGTTCTGCTTTGTGATGAAGCAACATCTGCATTAGATCCGGAAACAACCAATGCGATTTTGGATTTATTAGTAGATATTAATCAAAAGTTAGGTTTAACAATTATTTTAATTACCCATGAAATGCATGTCATTCGTAAAATTTGTCATAGGGTGGCTGTCATGGAGCAAGGCAGAATCGTTGAACAAGGCAATGTACTAGACGTATTCTCCCATCCTAAAGAACAAGTGACGAAGAAATTTGTGGCTCAAGTAATGGGAGCTGGTACAGAGGATGAGACCGAGGATGTTGAATACTTACGGAACACGTATAGGGAAGGTGAACTCGTAAGGCTTCATTTTATTGGGGAATCAACGAATCAAACGTTAATAAGTCAAATCGCGAAGAAATTCCCTGTAGATATTAATATTCTGCAAGGGAAAATCACCCAAACACAAGCGGGTGGTTATGGTACATTGGTCATTCAGTTTGTAGGAAACAGTGCAGATATAGAGAAGGCAGTAGCCTATATTCGCGATGAAACCTCAGTAGAAGTGGAGGTCATTCGCGATGCTAAATAATATAAAAATGGAAGATATATGGATAGCAACATATGAAACACTATATATGACGATCATTGCTTTAATAGGTACAGCGATTTTAGGTATTCTACTTGGATTGTTATTATACTTAACGTCAAAGGATGGCATTTGGGAAAATAAGGTAACGAATATGATTGTTGCAAGTATAGTCAATGTGTTTCGTGCAATACCTTTTATTATTTTGATTTTGTTGCTGTTCCCATTTACTGATTTTCTAGTTGGAACAGTTCGAGGGCCAACCGCTGCATTACCGGCATTAATTATTGGTTCAGCCCCTTTTTATGGGAGATTAGCAGAAATTGCATTTCGTGAAGTGGATAAAGGTGTGATTGAAGCAGCTCATTCCATGGGAGCCAAAATTAGAACGATTATCTTTAAAGTGCTGATTCCTGAATCAATGCCAGCACTTGTATCTGGTATTACGGTAACAGCTATTGCTCTAATAGGATATACAGCAATGGCAGGAGTTATTGGTGCTGGAGGTTTAGGTGATTACGCCTACTTCTATGGGTTCCAGCGTAGGCAATTTGACGTAGTCTTACTATGCACGGTTTTAATTTTAATAATTGTGTTTATTTTTCAGTTCATTGGAGACTTTATATCCAATAAAATAGATAAAAGATAAAAAGGAGATTACAAAATGAAGAAATTACTAGCAGTTTTAGCAGTATTATTACTAACAGTGGTACTAGCCGCTTGTGGTGGAGGAAGTGTAGAGGAAGATACAGCAGATGAAAATACATCAGAAGGTAATAACGCAGCAGAAGAAAATGTTGAAGAATCAACAGAAAATGTAGAAATCACAATTGGTGCTTCTAGTACACCACATGCTGAAATTTTACAAGAGGCAGAACCATTATTAGCAGAAGAAGGAATTACACTTAATATTGAACAATATCAGGATTATGTTTTACCAAATGATGATCTAGAAAATGGAACATTGGATGCAAACTACTTTCAGCACATCCCTTATTTACAAGAGACAGTTGCTACGACTGGATACGATATTGATTATATTGATGGGATCCATGTAGAACCAATGGGTGTTTATTCCAAAAGTATCGCAAGTATAGATGATATTCCTGAAGGTGCGGAAGTTATCATTAGCCGTTCTGTCGCTGATCATCCACGTATCTTAGCATTATTTGAAGCGCAAGGCTTAATTACATTGGATGAAAATGTAGATAAATCTGAGGTAACAGTAGATGATATCGTTGAGAATCCACTTAATTTAACATTTTCACCTGACGTAGATGCAGCTTTCTTACCGGAAATGTATGATACAGAAGAAGAGGCATTAGTTGCAATTAATACGAACTATGCAATCGAAGCAGGATTAAACCCGTTAGAGGATGCACTATTTATTGAAGATGAAGAATCTCCTTATGTGAATGTCATCGCTGTCCGTTCCGAAGATAAAGATAATGAAGCATTGAATAAACTCGTTGAAGTACTTCAGTCTGAAGAAATCCAAAACTTCATTGTTGAAACGTATGAAGGAGCAGTTGTACCTGTTGGAGGAAACAACTAAATATCGAGTATTCGGCAGAATGATTGAGTAATTCTTTAAAAATCCGATGTATAAATGTTGTGAGATTGTTCGGAGCTTTATTTTTCTGATTTTTAATTCCATATCCGCTTTGTTAGGAAATCTCTCAAATGTTATGATTATTTTAGACATTTTGAAAGGATGATGATTAAGTTAATCATGAAGTATACAACGGATATGGAAAAGGCGTTGGAACAGTCTCACGGTATGAATTTTGCGGAGTATGAACGTAAGTTGTCTAATCGCATGAAAGTCGAAAGAAAACGTGAAAAAGACTATGAACAAAGTAAGAAAGTTGTAGCAGAAGCGACATCCCAAGTGCATAGATAAATATAAAAAGCTGAAATTAAGGGAAATGCTGGTACTTCATGTGAGTGCCAGCATTTTGTTTAGGTGGAAGAAGGAACTGTCCCATAGTGAAGTGATTGTTACAAGATATACAGACACTGATTCTAATGATTATTATAGTATGTGTGCTGTGTTTTTTCTGGTAATCCACCTTCTTTTATGGCTTCTACCTATCCATATGTCCTAAAAATTTGTTATCATAGTAATTAGTTAATTTCTTTTGGCAATTCTATAAATAAGGTAAACGTTTTTTTTACTGGAAAGTGTACATATATCAATTAATTTCTTCTTAGTTAATGAGTTGATTATTAATTGGAAATGCTTTAAGATTGTAATGAGAATAGATTGAGAATGGATATTACATTCATTTCATCATAGAAACAAAAATATCAGTCTTTGGAGGTATAGTTATGGCAGGATCAGTTTTAGAAATTAAGGATCTTCATGTTGAAATTGAAGGTAAAGAGATTTTAAAAGGTGTAGACCTTACTATAAAGGGTGGAGAATTCCACGCAATCATGGGACCAAATGGTACTGGTAAATCAACACTTGCATCAGCTATTATGGGACATCCAAGCTATGAAGTTACTAAAGGAAGCATCACACTTGATGGTGAAGATGTATTAGAAATGGAAGTGGATGAGCGTGCACGTGCAGGTCTTTTCCTAGCTATGCAATATCCTAGTGAAATCAGTGGAGTAACTACTTCTGACTTTTTACGTTCTGCAATTAATGCTCGTCGTGGAGAAGGCAATGAAGTTTCCTTAATGAAGTTTATCAAAGGATTAGATAAAGACTTGGATTATTTGGAAATTGATAAAAATATGGCAACAAGATACTTAAATGAAGGCTTCTCAGGTGGGGAGAAAAAGCGTAATGAAATTCTTCAATTAATGCAATTAAATCCAGAAATTGCTATTCTAGATGAAATTGACTCTGGACTTGATATCGATGCATTGAAAATCGTTTCCAAAGGGATTAACAAAATGCGCGGCGAGAACTTCGGCTGCTTAATTATTACCCACTACCAACGTTTACTAAACTACATTACACCTGATTATGTACACGTCATGATGCAAGGTCGTGTTGTGAAATCAGGCGGACCTGAACTTGCAAAACGTCTTGAAGATGAAGGTTATGAGTGGATTAAAGAAGAACTAGGAATCGAAGACGAAACTGTAGGACAAAATGCGTAAACGTTAGGAGGACTAATATGACTGTTGAAACAAAGCTTCCATATAATAAAGAATATATTGAACAGTTTTCAACCGACAGAAATGAACCTGCCTGGATGAAAACGTTAAGGTTAGAGGCATTGGAACAGGCGGAACAATTAGAAATGCCAAAACCGGATAAAACAAAAATCACGAGATGGAACTTCAGTAAGTTCAAACAAGAATTTACAAAAGGGGAAGCTATCTCATCCATAAAAGAACTACCTGAAGTATTACAGGACTACTTTGATCAGGAAAATGTTCCGGAAAACTTGCTTATACAGCGTAATCACTCGATAGCATATGCAACATTAAGTAGTGATTTGAAAGAAAAGGGCGTCATTTTCACGGATATTTTTACAGCACTTGAAAAACATAGTGATCTAGTAGAAAAATACTTTATGAAGGATGCTGTAAATGTAGATCAGAATCGTTTAACAGCATTACATGCCGCTTTAATGAACGGTGGAGCTTTCATCTATGTACCAAAAAATGTGGAAATTGAAGAGCCATTACAAGTTGTTTTCTGGCAGGAGGATCCGGAATTATCACTATTTAACCATGTGATTGTTGTAGCCGATGAAAACAGTAAGCTTACTTATGTGGAAAACTATATTTCAAGTAATGAGGAGCAGGAAACGGTTGCAAACATTGTCGAAGAAGTGATTGCAATGGATAATGCAAAAATTTCTTATGGTGCCGTAGATAATTTTGCTGCTGGTACAACAACGTATATTAATCGTCGTGGTGTAGCCTATAATAATGCCACCATTGATTGGGCATTAGGACAAATGAATGATGGAAACACGGTATCTGAGAATATTACGTATCTAATGGGCAATGGTGCCACGTCTAATGCTAATGCGGTATCTGTTGGTCGTGGGAAGCAAATTCAAAACTTTACAGCAAGTATTGTTCAGCATGGAAAAGCAACAGACGGATTTATCCTCCAGCGTGGGGTGATGAAGGAAAGTGCCACCACAATTTTTAACGCAATTGGTAAAATTGAGCATGGTGGAACAAAGGCAAATGCTGTACAGGAATCACGCGTATTAATGCTTAGCCCGAAAGCGCGTGGAGATGCGAATCCAATTCTATTAATAGAAGAAGATGATGTTACAGCAGGGCACGCGGCATCAGTTGGCCGAGTGGATCCAATCCAAATGTACTATTTAATGAGTCGCGGTTTAACAAAGGATGAAGCAGAGCGTCTTGTTATTCACGGTTTCTTAGCACCAGTTGTTAATGAACTGCCAATCGAGTCTGTGAAGAAACAATTGAAACAAGTAATTGAAAGGAAAGTATACTAATGGATATCCAAGCCATTCGTGACATGTTTCCGATTCTTGACCAGGAAGTGAATGGAAGTCCGCTTGTATACCTTGATTCTTCCGCGACATCACAAAAGCCGTTACCTGTTATTAAAGCGGTAGATGATTATTATCGAAATGATAATTCTAATGTTCACCGTGGTGTTCATACACTGGGAACAAGGGCAACAGATAGTTATGAAGGGGCACGTGAAAAGGTTCGTGCATTTATCAATGCAGAAAGTACTGCTCAAGTTATTTTCACTAGAGGAACGACTACCTCGATTAATTATATTGCCTATGGATATGCTCGTCCGAAATTGCAGCCCGGAGACGAAATTGTGATTACACCAATGGAACATCATAGTAATATCATTCCTTGGCAGCAGGCTGCAAAAGCTACGGGATTAACATTAAAGTATCTTCCATTACAAGAAGATGGGACGATATCCATTGACGATGTTCGTGAAACAGTAACAAGCAAGACGAAGATTGTAGCAATTACACATGTTTCCAATGTATTAGGTACCATTAATCCAGTGAAAGATATCGCTAAAATCGCGCATGAAAATGATGCAATTATTGTAGTAGATGGTGCTCAGGGTGCCCCGCATATGAAAGTGGATGTCATTGATTTGGATGTTGACTTTTATGCTTTTTCCGGACATAAAATGTGTGCTCCGACTGGTATTGGGGTACTCTATGGAAAACGGGAATTGCTTGAAGAAATGGAACCCGTTGAATTCGGTGGAGAAATGATTGATTTTGTTGATTTATATGACTCCACATGGAAGGAATTGCCTTGGAAGTTTGAAGGTGGCACACCGATTATTGCTGGAGCAATTGGGCTAGGAGCAGCAATCGACTTCCTGAATGATATCGGAATGGATAACATTTATGAGCATGATAAGAAATTAGCTAACTATGCAATGGAAAGATTAAGCTCAATTGATGGGATTACTATTTATGGACCCAAAGAGCGTGGAGCACTAGTTACATTTAATTTAGATGATGTCCATCCACATGATACAGCAACTGTCCTTGACTCGGAAGGAATTGCCGTTCGTGCAGGCCATCATTGTGCACAGCCGTTAATGAAGTGGTTGAATGTAACAGCAACTGCTCGTGCTAGTTTTTATTTATATAATTCAGTAGAAGATATCGACACCCTAGTTGACGGACTTTTAAAAACAAAGGAGTATTTTGGGAATGTCTTTGAATAATCTCGATACACTTTACCGGCAAGTCATTATGGATCATTACAAAAACCCGAGAAATCGTGGTGTGGTGGAAGGTGATTCCGTTTCCGTCGATATGAATAACCCTACTTGCGGTGACCGTATTAGACTACAATTAAAAGTAGAGGACGGCATTGTAAAGGATGCGAAATTCGAGGGAGAAGGATGCTCCATCAGCATGTCATCCGCTTCCATGATGACACAGGCAGTCAAAGATCAAAAGATTGAGGATGCATTAAAAATGTCTGAGATTTTTTCTGACATGATGCTTGGCAAGGAATTGGAATCGGACTTAGACTTAGGGGATATCGAAGCATTGCAAGGTGTTTCCAAATTCCCGGCACGTATTAAATGTGCAACATTAGCATGGAAAGCAATGGAAAAGGGCGTAAAAGAGGAAAATTAGGAATGCAGAATCCATCCGTTATATACAGTTGGAAACTGTGACTACTAGTACCTAAAGGAGGTTTTTTAATTGTCTAAGAAAGCACCTGAAATAGAAGAGTATCAATATGGGTTTCGGGACAAAGACGTTTCCGTTTTCCGTACTGAAAAAGGGTTAACACGTAAAGTTGTGGAAGAAATCTCTAAAATGAAAGAAGAACCTCAGTGGATGCTGGACTATCGTCTAAAAGCTTTGGAACATTTCTATGAGCGTCCAATGCCACAATGGGGTGGAGATCTAGCAGGATTAGATTTTGATGAAATTGTTTATTATGTGAAACCATCAGAAAGACAAGGAAGAACATGGGATGAAGTACCTGATGAAATCAAGCAGACCTTTGATAAATTGGGTATTCCTGAAGCAGAACAAAAATACCTTGCTGGTGTATCTGCCCAGTATGAATCTGAAGTAGTATACCATAGTCTAAAAGAAGATTTGGAAGAACTCGGTATTATCTTTAAAGATACAGACACAGCCTTGAAAGAGCATGAGGAACTTTTTAAAGAATATTTTGGTAAAGTGGTACCATATTCTGATAATAAATTCTCAGCCCTAAACTCAGCGGTATGGTCTGGTGGTTCCTTCATTTATGTTCCAAAAGGCGTGAAAGCATCAACACCACTGCAAGCCTACTTCCGTATTAACTCAGAAAACATGGGGCAGTTTGAACGAACATTAATTATCGTTGATGAAGGCGCATCTGTACACTATGTTGAGGGATGTACAGCGCCGGTTTATACAACTAATTCGCTTCACAGTGCAGTAGTTGAAATCATTGTGAAGAAAGATGCGTACTGCCGTTACACAACCATCCAAAACTGGGCAAATAACGTGTATAACCTGGTTACTAAACGTGCAACATGTGATGCCAATGCAACGATGGAATGGATTGATGGTAACATTGGATCTAAGCTTACAATGAAATATCCTTCTATCCATTTAAGAGGAGAAGGTGCGCGCGGAAATACTATTTCTATCGCGATTGCTGGAAAAGGCCAAGTTCAGGATGCTGGTGCGAAAATGCATCATTTGGCACCTAATACTTCATCTACTATCGTTTCCAAGTCATTCTCCAAACAAGGTGGTAATGTAACATACCGTGGCCTAGTACACTTTGGACGTAAAGCAGATGGTGCTCGTGCCAATATTGAATGTGACACATTGATTCTCGATAATGAATCCAAATCTGATACGATTCCTTATAATGAAATTAACAATGACAATATTTCATTGGAACACGAAGCAAAAGTTTCCAAAGTATCAGAAGAACAGTTATTCTACTTAATGAGTAGAGGATTAACAGAAGAAGAAGCAACAGAAATGATTGTAATGGGCTTCATTGAACCATTTACAAAAGAACTTCCAATGGAATATGCGGTAGAAATGAACCGTCTTATCAAGTTCGAAATGGAAGGTTCTATTGGTTAATTGACAAAAAACCTTGGTATATTAAAGTTATACCAAGGTTTTTTAATATGCTTTATTTAGAGTGTTCCGACGTTGTGCCTGTCTATAAACGTTAAACATCCTCTAAAGAGTAACTTAATAAGTCTTCTTCTTTATTCCAATCGATATATACTTCTACTGTTGTGCCCTCATTATTACTGATGGCAAAGTTGGGATCGCCATGTTCGCCGGCATTTTTTTCTTCTTTCTCAAATTTTTCTCTTACATTCTCGCCTAAAATTTCCTGGAGTCTTTCGATTGCTTGTTCGCGGGTTAAATTTTTCATTTTTATTCTCCTGTATGATGTTTTTTTCTTTAATAGGATGTTCCAGTTTAACGTTTATCATACATTATGAAACAACATCAACAATATATTCATATGCATTTCGTAAAAAAGAACGATGACCCAATAAGTAGGAATCCTTGCCAATTAGTGCTAATATTAATAGTAGAGTCAATGAGATGGAAGGGATAGAATTTGGTTTTTTTCATATGTTTAGGAATAGGTATTCTTACCGCATTTATCGGTTCAATAGCAGGATTGGGGGGAGGAATCGTTCTCGTTCCAAGCTTGTTTTTTATGCAAAATATTTCCGAATCTTTTACATGGGCAACCCCACAATCTATTGTCGGCATTTCGCTTATAACAATGATATTTACCGCATTATCATCCACTATATCTTACATAAGAGGAAAACGGGTAGACTATAAAACTGGACTACTCTTTCTAACGGGCAGCATTCCTGGTGGAGTTATCGGATCATGGTTAAATGAGTTTATTCATGTCGATACATTTTTATTATACTTTGGTATTTTAATGCTCGTTATATCGTTAATATTATTTATGAATAAAGATGTTTTTAGAAAAGATATAGATCCTAATGAAAATGGAGTTAGGATATTTACATTATTTGGGGAACAATTTCATTATAAAGTATCTGCCAGTGCCGCATTTATTCTCTCTTTAGTCGTTGGTATGCTCTCAGGATTGTTCGGTATTGGTGGGGGATCCATTATGGTGCCGGCAATGATGTTACTTTTTGGAATTCCTGCGCATATTGCTACGGCAACGTCCATGTTTATGATATTCTTTGTGAGTATATCAGGTACGATAACACATATGGCTTTAGGGCATATTGTTTGGGAATATGTATTATTTTTTGTACCAGGAGCTTTGGTTGGCGGGTGGTTAGGTGCAAAGGTGAATCAAAGGCTAACAGGAAAAACACTGGAATGGATATTGCGAATTCTACTTATTTTAATAGGGTTACGAATGATTTTCCAAGGGCTTTCATAAGGAGTATGACAAACAATGGAAGAAAAACTTTATTTTTATTATACCAATGATTTACATAGTAATTTTAAACAATGGCCTAAAGTGGCTGGATTTATGAAAGAGGCTAAAACAGAACGTCAAGCTTATGGCAATGATTATTGGTTAGTGGATATTGGTGATCATATGGATAGGGTTCATCCAATTTCAGAAGCATTCATGGGTAAAGCTAATATTCAATTAATGAATGATTTGAATTATGATATTGCTACATTTGGTAATAATGAAGGAATTACATTGTCACATGATGACTTATTTCATTTATATGATGATGCGGCGTTCGATGTCGTTTGCACGAATCTCTATAGTATGGATCATCATCATCCAGCATGGTTAAATCGTAAGGTCCATATTACTTCGTCCAGCGGATTGAAAATTGGGGTTATCGGTTTAACAGCACCATTTAATGACTATTATCATTTACTCGATTGGCATGTATCCTCTGTGTTTGATGAGCTTGATAAATACGTTGAGATGTTAAAACCACATACAGATATTATCATTCTCTTATCCCATCTTGGAATAAATGAGGATCAGGCAATTGCGAGAAAATATACAGATATTGATGTTATTATTGGCGGGCATACACACCATCTGTTGCGAAGTGGAGAAATGGTTAATAATACGTTAATCACTGCAGCAGGAAAGCACTGTTCCTTTGTTGGGGAAGTAATAATCACTTGGGATCATGACACAAAGCGTCTTGTGAAGAAGGAAGCTTATGCTGCCGATATTACCAATCATCCAAAAGATTTAGTTACGGAACAGCGGATAAACGTGCTACAGGAAGAAGCGGACAAACGATTAGGGTATACAATCGTACATACCGAACATCCCATAGAAGTAAAGTGGTTTCAGTATACGAAAATTATGCAGGAACTTACTAATACATTAAAAGAGTTTACGCAAGCAGATATAGCTATGTTAAATTCTGGGTTATTATTGGATCAACTTCCAGCTGGCGATATAACTTACAGAGATGTTCATCGTATTTGTCCGCATCCGATCAATCCAGTTACTGTCGATTTATCGGGCAGTGAAATAATGGAAGTAATCCGTGCTTCGTTCACAAAGGAATTTACAGAATTAGAATTAAAAGGATTCGGCTTTCGTGGAAAAGTACTTGGAAGAATGGTTTTTTCTGGAATTGACGTAGAAACGGCTTTCCATTCCAATGGGGAAGAATATGTAAAGCATGTACATTTACCAGATGGATTAGAAATCGTTCCGGATAAGGTTTATAAATTAGCAACCGCCGACACTTTTACATTTGGCCGATTATTGCCTGAGATTGCAAGGTCTAATACAAAACATTATTTCTTGCCAGATTTTTTGCGTGATTTGTTAGCTGATACTTTAAGAAAAAAATTTTTATCATGTGATTAACTGGTTGGAACTCCAATATCAAGAATGGTAAGTGGGAGTCTTACGGCCACTTCTAATTTGTTTATCTACATCGGTAGGCCAGGAAAAAAACATTGATTGAAAATTTATTTTAAAAAAGTAATTCCTGTCATATAGGCGTTTATCCCACTTTTTGATGTTAGGAGTAGAGTGATTTTAGTGACATTCCACCTTCTTTGTGCATAAAAATATTATGTACATTACGAAGGAGGCATATAATCTTATGGTTACAGTAAAACCTTTAGAAGTAGAGGGCAAGTATTTTACTGCAACAACGGTTGAACTCCCTAAAACGACACTATTAACTATCTCCAATGAGGTCGGTTATATTATGTGTGCGGCTTTAGATGTGGATTTCTTTGATGAAAATCCAAAACTCAAACAAAGAAATGTCATTGCTGGTCGTGCAGAAGGTGTAAGGACGATTGACCAATTATTACATGCACCACTTGCAAAAGTAACGGATGCTTCCCGTGAACAATACGGATGGGAAGTAGGTATGACCGGTAAGGAAGCACTTTTAAGAATTTCCTAAAAAAAAAGAAAAAGCGGAAGCCCTGGTTATTTGACTGGCGCTTTCGCTTTTTTACATCGACTGTGAGGATCAACCACGTGTTAATTGGCTGTGAGATCCCACTTCAAATACGTGCCGCCGACCCGAAAACCGAGCGAGCCCCAATTCAAATCCTACGAAGAGTGCATATAATATGATTCATATGTTTATGCTCCAATTACAAAAGGATGCAATAAATTTATAGAAAAAAAGGAGAATTTCTGGTACTATTTTCATAGGCGTATGTCTAATCATGTCGAAATGACTATGTTAGGAGAAACTTATGAAGCTTGTAAGCACAAAGTCTATTAAACCAGGGACCGTTCTTGCTCAGTCTATTTATAATGAAAATGGAGTTATACTCATTTCAAAAGGGATGAGTTTAACCAGTAAAGTAATCAATCGGCTGAACAGTTATGGTATTACATATGTATATATTGAAGATGAATTGACCAGTGATATTTATGTTGAATCGATTATTCCAGATCGGTTACGTATGGAAGCAGCGAGGACAATTAAAGATACCTTCTTAGAAGTAAAAAAGGAAGGAATTATGAAGAAATCCTTTATTTTAGACAAAAAAGGAAAGGATTTATTGAATGTCGTTCAAAAATTAATGGATGAAATACGTCATCAGGAAAAGTCATTATCTTTGCTTACGGATATTTTCCTAACTGATAATTATATTTTTCAGCACTCTTTAAATGTAACGATTTACTCGCTGGCGATAGGAGTCAATTTGAATCTGCCCAATAAAAAATTAATGGATATTGGGATTGGATCTTTGCTTCATGATGTCGGGAAAATTTTTATTGATCAGGAAATCCTTCAAAAACCGGATAAGCTGACAGATGAGGAATTTGAAGTAATTAAAAGCCATACAGAAATCGGATATAAATTTTTAAACAGCAATTTCGGTATTTCCTCTGTAGTAGCTCATTGTGCATATGATCATCACGAACGGTTGGATGGATCTGGTTACCCTCGTGGATTAAGCGGAGATCAATTACATACCTATGCAAAAATAATAGGTGTTGCAGATGTATTTGATGCGGTAACAAGTAATCGGGTGTATCGTGATGCCATGCTCCCACATGAGGGATTAGAGATTCTTTATGGAGGAGCGGTTCATTTATTTGAAAAAGATATTGTGGAAGCTTTTAAGAAAAGTATTGTCGTCTATCCAACTGGCATATCGGTGGAATTAAGTGATGGCCGAAAAGGTGTAGTCGTCAGGCAAAATAAACATCTTTGTGACAGGCCGGTTATTCGAATTCTGGAAGAAAATGATGTCCAGGTAGCATCTCCCTATGAAATTGATCTAGGGATTGTATTAAATCTAACAATTGTTTCTGTCATGAAGGATTAATTAATTCTATCCCTCCTAATACAAGCATAAGTTTGTTTTAGGGGGGATTTTGATGCGACCACGAAAAAGATTTGGAAGAAAAAAATTTGCCTCACCCTCGGGGAAGAATATATTTCTAATTACGCTCGTTGTATTTGTTATTTGTGTGATCTTAAGTATTGGAATCGTCAGTAAGGGAATAACGCCTGCAATCATTGAAATATCTGAAATTAAAACAGAGGAATTTGCTACACGAGCTATTAATATGGCGGTAAGATTTGCAGAAGGCTATGATTTCAATGATGTGTTAAACATTACTTATGACAATGAAGGAAATGTTGCGGTTTATAATTGGAATCAATCTGTGATTAGTGAGATTAACCGAGTTGCGACGGATCGGGTAGAGGAATTTTTTCTTCATATGAATCGAGGAGATCCGATTTCTTATGATTATTCTCTGCATGAACCGTATGACTACAGTGACGGTGCAGAAGATCGGGCTGCACAGGATCCGACGTTAATTGAGGTTCCGTTGGGGGAAATTACGGGAAATGCTGTTCTTGCAAATTTGGGACCGAAAATACCTATAAACCTAGAATTGGTTGGGGCCGTTCGAACGAATATTATTAGAGAAACGGAACCTTTAGGGATTAATGGGTCATGGGTTTCTTTATATGTCAATGTGGAAGCAGATGTACAAATTATTATCCCGTTTATCACAGAACAAACAACAGTTCAAACAGAAATTTATATAGATGGTGGAGCTATAATGGGAGATGTGCCTGAGTTCTATGGTGGTGGAAGTGATGGTCCTTCGATTGCAGTTCCAAAAGAAGATTTTGAAGAAGAAAAAGAACTAGAAGAAGAGGGCTTGCAAGAAGGTGAATAATCTAGTATATTAGTTTTTGTGAATTGAATAGACCTCAGATCGGTGAGGTAGAGGCGCAAACAAGAAGAGTAATCAGCAGGAGAATGACAACGAGGATTGCTGATGAAAGGATTGTTTGCCGAAGCGTAATAAGGGTCAAACTTATTATAGCTGGTGTACTTTTAAACAAAAGGTATACTGTCATGCAAAGTGTGTGCATGGAGGACTCCTGATCGAAATGGAGGATAACGTATTTTGTTAAGAACAAAGATAGGTTATTTTCTATCTTTGTTTTTTTGTGTGTAAAGATATCCTAAGCATTACATGGAATACACAACAGACTGCGTATGCTCGTACACCAACATTTCAATATTTAATTAGCTCATCTCCTCACACCTGCGACATTACTATACAATTGGAGGTAAGCAAATATGGAAGGGACGCTTTACTCACTTATTCCCGCAATATTAATGCTTGTTCTTGTTATATTAACGAGAAAAGTACTTCTGTCTTTAGGGGCGGGAATTGTAGTTGGAGCATTATTTATACATGATTTTCAAATACTTGGAGCACTTCAGGAGATTTGGACAGTTTTTTATGAAATAATTATCTCTGAAGGGGCGCTAAATACAGGAAATCTGCTGTTATTGGGTTTTCTGCTATTACTAGGAATAATGACTGCATTTTTGCAAGCATCTGGAGGCAGCCGTGCATTTGGAGAATGGATGCTAAAACGCGTGAAAACGCGCAGTGGTGCTCAGCTAATGTCAGGGGTCTTAGGTATCATTATTTTTATTGACGACTATTTTAATAGTTTGGCTGTTGGGCAAGTTGCAAGACCGATAACAGATCGTCATAAAGTCTCACGTGCTAAACTTGCTTATATTATTGATTCAACATCAGCGCCAATTACGGTTATTTCCCCAATATCCAGTTGGGGTGCATATATCATTGGTATTTTGGGTGGAATGTTTGCTGCAAATGGTATTACAGACATACAGCCATTACAAGCATTTATCCAAATGATTCCACTTAATCTTTACGCCATTACAGCAATCATTCTTGTTTTTTTAGTGGCGTATTTGAAAATGGACATTGGTCCAATGCGAACACATGAGGAACGTGCTATTCGTACCGGACAACTTATAAGCCCAGATCAAAGTAAAGTTTCTGGCGATTTAAGCGATGAATTTGAAGCACATCCAAAGGGCAAAGTGTATCATTTATTGCTTCCAATCGCTGTTCTCGTATTTGTCACGGTCTTAGCAATGATTATTACTGGTTCTCGGGCAAGTGAGGGGAACGTCACATTACTGTCTATCTTTGCCAATACGGACGTGAATATGTCCCTGTTTATAGGAGGAGTGGCAGCAGTGATTACTTCTTTTATATTCCATTTTGGACAAAGTGCACCTAAATCGGCTATTGGTAAAATGCTCGCTGAAGGAATCAAGACCATGCTTCCAGCTATTTATATTTTGATTTTAGCTTGGATGATAGGTTCTATCATTAGCACATTGGAAACTGGCCAATATTTAGCCCAAATATTTAATGATTTACAAGTCAATGCAGCGATGTTGCCGCTTTTATTCTTTATTATTTCTGGATTTATGGCATTAGCAACTGGTACATCGTGGGGAACATTTGGAATTATGCTGCCAATTGCAGCAGAAGTTGCAGTAGTAACGGATATGACGATGCTGTTGCCATCCTTAGCAGCGGTTTTAGCAGGGGCTGTATTTGGTGATCATTGTACACCAATCTCGGATACAACCATCCTTTCTTCCACCGGTGCCGGATCGAATCACATTGATCACGTTCTGACCCAATTGCCATATGCATTGATAGCAGCTGTTATTGCCATGATTGGATATGTACTAGTTGGTTTTACTGGACAAGCTGCTATTTCATTGGTTATATCCATCATACTAATTATTGCTATTAGTTTAACAATTAATTATTTTATAAAAAATAATCAAGATAACGCATAATAAGAGCGATTCTTTCATCTATATAAGATGAGAGAATCGCTTTTTTTGAAAAGATAAGAACGTATAAATTTTTTGCTTCGATGTCTAGCTCCAGCGCCCAGCGACTAGCGAGACTTCCCTCACCTCCGTACGATAAAGAAGACTTACCGATTGGTGAAACCAGAGGCTTAGTCGCACTTATACCCTTGTGGTGAAAGTCAACATCGACTCAGGTTTTTAGGAGCCGACTAAAAGCGGGCTCTAGCGCTCATGCGTCGGCATACCCCTATGAAGGGGCATGTTTCCTTTTCGCTCTTCAAGCATAAGATTCACTAAGATTTTTACATTCGTAAAAATCAAGATCATCTAATCTCCTGCGGGGACTGTTCGGTTAAAACCGCCGCTTTGCGTGGCAACACCGAACCACCTGGCATGGCCAGGCGCAGTCCGTACGTCACTAAACGGGCGCTTGCGCTTTTCTTATAGATACAAAATATAAAACTTTCTTCCTCCATAAGTACAGATAGGGATGCGTCATATATTCTTGTCCCTAGTTGTGTGAAAAACCTTTTTTAAAAGTTTTGTAATTGAATAAAAATTTTAATTATTACTTTGACATAGTCTAAAAGTACCGTTATAATACAAATTAATATCAGAAAAAATAGATTCTTAATAATTATTCTTATTGTAGAAAAATAGTGTTACTGCAATAAGAAGAGAAAAGGGGAGGCGTTTATATGGAAACAAGGTCACTGTGGGGGACCAGATCAGGTTTTATCTTGGCGGCAATTGGGTCAGCTGTAGGTTTAGGTAATATTTGGCGATTTCCATCTGTTGCATACGAAAATGGTGGAGGAGCATTTTTTATTCCATACTTATTTGCATTGCTGACTGCGGGAATTCCACTGTTAATTATGGAATTTACGATCGGCCATAAGTACCGTGGTTCGGCACCATTATCGTTTAGCAGAATGAATAAGAAAGCAGAATGGCTTGGATGGTGGGGAGCATTGGTAGCCTTTGTAATCTCTACCTATTATTCTGTCATTATTGCTTGGGCCATGTCTTATACTATTTTCTCTTTCAATTTAAACTGGGGTTCAGACACAGAAGCATTTTTATTCAATGACTATTTAAATTTAACTGTCGATCCTGGACAAACAGGTAGTTTTGTTCCTGGTGTGCTCATTCCATTAATTATTGTTTGGGTTTTAGTACTGGGTATTTTGTTTAAAGGAGTTAAAAAAGGTATCGAAATTGCCAACCGAATTTTTATCCCGCTATTAATCGTTTTATTCCTTATTATAGTTATTCGGGCAATTACATTACCTGGAGCCATTGATGGATTGAATGCATTTTTCCAGCCTGATTTTGAATCCATTATGTCATCTGATGTATGGGTTGCTGCTTATGGACAAATATTCTTTAGTTTATCGATCGCATTTGCCATTATGATTGCCTATTCTAGTTATTTGCCGAAAAAATCTGATATAACGAATAATGCCTTTACTGTAGGGTTTGGTAACTCAAGTTTTGAATTACTAGCTGGTATTGGTGTATTTTCTATTCTAGGTTTTATGGCCGGTCAAGCTGGTGTAGCAATAGATGAATTAGTAGCTGGTGGTGTAGGACTTGCATTTGTAGTGTTTCCACAAATTATTAATGAATTGCCTGCACTGAGCGGTCTATTTGGTTTCTTATTCTTTGCATCGCTGGTACTTGCTGGTTTGAGTTCTTTAATCTCTATTAGTGAGGCATATATCTCGGCAATTGTAGATAAATTTAAAATATCCAGAGCTAAAGCAGTATTGCTTGGTGGTGGGTTATCTGCTGTTATTTCACTGCTTTATGCAACACAAGGTGGTCTATTCTTCCTTGATGCGGTAGATTACTTTATTAATCAATTTGGTGTTGCATTTATCGGGTTAATAGAAGTTGTTATGGTAGCTTGGATTTTACGTAAGTTGAATGTCTTGCAGGAACATGCTAATGAAATTTCTGATATTCCTTTAGGTGGATGGTGGAAAATTAGTTTAGGTGGTATTACACCAATTGTATTAGGATATATGATGTTCGATTTATTCAGATTAAATCTATTAAAACAATTTCCGACCGATACAGGTAACTATGAAGGATATTCAGATACGTTCATAGCGATTGCTGGCTGGGGGGTAGCGGCGGCAGCATTAATCATTGGTATTTTATTAATGTTTACAAAATGGAAGAACGACGTCACGGAAGATTACCAAAAATCTGAGGAGGCAAAATGATGACTGGTGGAGCAATCTTTGTAATGGTTCTTGGTATGGTAATCATTTGGGGTGGACTTGGATTAAGTATTAACCATGCCGTTAAAAAAGCCAAAGAAGCTAAAGAAGCAGAGTGAAAATATATTTATGAAAATAAGGTTATCACTCTATGGTGATGGCCTTTTTAATTATAGGATCTATTTCGTAAAGTTTGTTGTTAGGGAATGGATATAAACCCCGAACAAACTTAAAATGATGGTTGGAGCATCAACTTACCGCTACGGAAATACACTACGCGCACCTTAGGGCGGCTGGTGAGCCTCCTCGTGCTGTCTCGTCTTTAGGGGTCTCACCGATGCCTCTTTTCCTGCGGGAGTATCCATGTATTTCTTCCGCTGTTTTTGTGCTATTCAACTTTCTATATTAGTATTGCCAATTGATTTTGACTGGGTCAGGGAATAGTTTATTTCCTTGGAATAATACAAAGATTTTATCTTATTTACGATATAACACTGTCCTGTTCGAAAACAGGTAACTAAAATCTTTAGAGCAAAAAGTAATCTAATGCAATATCTATTTACTAAGAATAATGTAGGGTCTATCTACAGATGAAAGAAGCTTAATCTCAAACGTCCTATTTACAGGTTATAGCTACACATTAAACAGAAAACTGGTACTAGCGTAGGCAGAATACGTAGACTCTTCGAAAATACAAACCGATTTTCTTCGTGCGATGTAGAGCTGAAGTTCGCGTTCCTTGTCCTGTGGGAATAGCACGTTCCAGACCTGAGCAGCTGCGGTTTTCCGCGAGGAGGCTTTAGGTCGTGCCCACGAACCGTAAGTCTTCTGCCGGAGCGAATGCAAAACCACTATCAACATTAGAATAAGCGAGAGCACACTAGTTCGAAGTTAAAATATGGAACATTTTCCTGTAATAAGCAACAATCTTTTTAGAAAAAATTCTAATTATTAAACCGTTTGAACAAAGGAGGTTATCACAATAATATGACTACAAAATTGATATACAATTCCGTAGTCATATTTAGAGATTCTTGTATAACGTTAATTTTTTGCCATTCGTTCCCATTTTTTTAAGTACGGATAGGGATCGAACGAAAATTCGTTTTTTCCATTGTCCTTGTACATTCCGTAGTGTAAATGCGGTGGGAATTTACCCGACGTTCCAGGAGGTCCGTATCCTGTTGATCCAACACTTCCAAGGACATCTCCAGGTTTAACCACTTGTCCTATTTGTAAATCATCATTATAGCCACTCATGTGTGCATAGTAGTGATAAATATTGTATATATCTCTAATACCAATGCGCCATCCGCCATACAAATTCCAGCCCATCATCTCTACTACACCATAAGTTGTTGACTTAACCGGGGTTCCATAATCAGCAAAAATGTCTGTTCCTTCGTGTGTTCGTAGGCCACCGAACCCCCGTCTGTCTCCCCAAGTATTATTGTAGCTGTAATTGTAGTTGATGGCGACTGGGAAGTCACGGTCGGTAAGGTTTATATCCTTGAATTTTCGAAACACTTTAGATGTATTTTTGATTGTTTGTACGGTTAGGTCCCGCTTATAATAATTCCACAGGGCAATCTTAATGTCATCCTCGGTAGGTCCATACTCTAAGAGGATATTTCCCATGGTAAATAAAATATCTTCAGCATCTTCAGGATCCGCTTTTCCGTCGCCATTTCCATCTTTTCCTTTACCATCAAACATTTCGATAATTTCCACACCCTGGTATTCAGAGGCATTTCCTATACCAAACCATATCTCAGATGGTATATCGATGGAAATAACCTTCTCCGGTTCACTACTATCTTGGGTATTTCGTTCAAAATTGTCAATAGCAGCTAAGTAATACCAAGGAATTTGTGTCAAAGCTTCTGTCTTTTTAAATAAAGCCATTCTTTTATCATAAATGGATTCTTTATCTTCATTTTCTTCTTCTGCATTTACCGTACTTACACATAAAAATGTCAAAATAAGTATGGAAACGATTAGCTTCTTAACCAATTGCTTCACCTCCCGGATTACACGTATATTTTTCGTCACATAACGTATTCTATTCCATACTTTCCTACAAAAATATCAGTGCTATCGCCATCAAAGGCTAACGATAGCCATATTTGGACTTTACATGTCATTGCTGGTATGATGTCCCTGTGGTGACTTTTGCATTTCTTTTATTAGTTGATTAATCAACTGATCGTAATTGCGTCGAGATGTTGAGTTATGAAGGCTTTGTATATCGTAAATTAAGGATTCATTATCAGAGACGTAAATCTCATAAAAGCTCGGCATAACAGATTCTGCGGTCTTTCTTGCAATTTGTGCTGTATTTTCTTGTTCACTGTTTTCTTCGCTTTCATAGGCAACTAAAACTTCCTGATCTGTAACGAGTGTAGCCACTTCTTCAAACCCTTCATTAACTAATATAAGCCTTGTAATCATATCAGCCATTTCTGGACGGTCTATTTTTGCTTCCCGATTATTTACTGCATCTTCATTTATTTCATCTTTTGAATAATGTACATAACCTAGTTGCTGATTCATATCCTGATTTTTCGTTCGAACTTCATCACGATTAGGGTCTAATTCATCAGCAATTTGATCTCTTTCCTCCATAGTATTATCTGTATCCACATTACAAGCACTAATAAAAAGAATGGAACTAACTGTAAGAATAAGAATAATTATTTTTTTCATGGTTTCCCTCCTTTATGAAATATGTCTCTTTCCTAGTTTGCTGTGAAAAAGGGAAATAATGCACCGAAATTTCTGTTTCTGTTTATCAACATATGGTAAAATAGATTCAGGTTGAAGAGAGGTGACTTGGAGTGTTGGAGTTACATGGAAAACAATATGAAATCATGGAGAACGTAAAAAATGGTTTTCAGGAAAATGCGTTGAAAGAACGTTATTCAGATATATTAGCTAAATACGATTACATAGTTGGAGATTGGGGTTATAATCAACTCAGACTAAAGGGCTTTTATCATGATCGAAGTGCCAAAGCCTCTATCGATACGAAAATAAGTGCACTGGACGATTATTTATACGAATACTGTAATTTTGGCTGTGCTTATTTTGTACTTAGAAAAATAAAAAAGTAGGAGCAGTCGTTCTTCCTGTGAACGTACTGCTCCATATCTTACTCATCATGGAGTGGATGTGAACCAGGGAGTTGTCTTGGAAGATCATCATGTTGCTCTTCATCTGGATAAACGAAGGCACTCATTCGTTTTTGCCCTTCTTTCCATTCCGTTGATTTACTTGAAACAGTCTCTTCTTTGTTTATAGCAGAACCAAAAGCCCCTTCAGGAAATTCTTCAGGTATTAGCTCATTTTTCATCCTGTCAACATTGGAAAAGTTGGAATATTTTTTGTTATGCTCTTTTGGCAAGTTTATTCCTCCTTTCACTAAATAGCTTTCTCAACAATTAATAATAATATGATATAGGGGTTAATTAGCTTTCATTTAAAGGGAGTGGAAACGTATTGAAGATCTCAACCATCTTAAAATGGGTCAGTGGGGGACTGGAAGCGTTTTGGGGAATACCAATTATCGGTGGAACCATTATTCTGGCCTATGCCTGGATGCCTTTAATGGTTATGCTCATCCTGCATATTGTTACCCTTGTTTTTTCCGTTCGTGAGCGGGAAAAATTCCATGGGAGTATTCTTGGAATTATTACTTCAACTATAGGGTGGATACCAATAGTTGGTATGATTATGCACATTATTACAGCTGTATTTCTTCTTATTGATGCGTACCATTCAAAAAAATCAAATCAGGATGTAATATAAGTGCGTGTTCAAAAAGGAGGGTGAAAAGGACCGGTCGGCTAAGATCGCAACGTCCTGGGACTGCGGTTACTCGTCCCACCGAAAACATTTGTAGCGAGCGCCGACACTAGCACGTCCTGTACGCCTTAAAGTTCGAGGCGGCGATGCTTTGAGTAGCGGACCCCGAGCGTGTTTTGGTGACTTCTACGTTGCCCACAGGACAAGGAACACTTCGTCAGCGATACATCGCACGCAGAAAAAGTGCTTTTCTTTTTCAAGGACGTAGGCGGTTTTAATAGAAGGTCCTCACCATACGTAAGCAACTAAAAAAGCGAGCCAACGAAGAAATTCGATGTGTCTTTTTTACCGGACTTTTTGAATATCCTCTATAGAAGAATCTTGCCAGTTTTGCTACGCTTACTCTTCGCAATTGATATAAATTCTAATACAAGTGAGTGCACTGCCCGATTCTCACCCGGGCAGTTTCGCACCTAAGGATACCACTTCAGCCTCTTAGAAGAAAAGACTTAATCCCAATTGGTACATCTCTCATACCCACGGAATCGCTTTTCTATCAGTCTTCCCAAACGGAATATGGCATCCTCATTACCGATGGAACTCATAATTTGTATACTAATAGGCATACCCATATCATCTGTTGCAACGGGAATGGTAAGTGATGGTAGTCCCCAAACATTTGCATAAGCTACATATGGCATGTACTGTAAAAAAGTTTTACGTATGGAAAAAATCTCATGATAAACCTGTCCATGTATTGGAGCACTTTGGTAATATACTGGGAATATGAGTAAACGATTTTTTAGATAGTCCGCTAACCGTTTATCTCCTTGATTCAAGGTTTCTTTAACTTTTAAGATTCTTTTTCCTGAAGGCTTGAATAATTTTGAACCAATAATTCCCCAGGATAAAGATGGGTGAATAGTTGTACGCTGTGTCAACTTTTCCCTAAAAAAGGCACGGTAAACACCTGAACGATCATTACTGTATGCTTCGTGTTCCAGTATATGTCTTCCATCACTTGAGAGGGTGTCCTGCCACATTCTTGCACCATCTTCAAAAAATGGGGGCACGGTGCGCTTCGTTGCAAAAAACTTCTCCAAATAATTTTCGATTGCATCTAGTGCTTCCTTTGTTACAGCTGATAATGGATACTCGATTGTTCCGGGAAGAATCTCTATTTTAAACTCCTGCAGATGCTTGGTTTTAACAACATTTTCAGAAATAATTTGATACATCATTCGCATATCCTGGACCGATTTCCCCATTGGACCGATAGCAAACATTCTTTCGGCCAAAGTTTCCATTACAGATGGAAAATGTCCTTCAGCTGACACTTGATTCATCCCTGGCTTAAATCCAATGACTCCATTAAAATGTGCAGGAATACGAATGGATCCACCAATATCGGAACCAATTCCTGCTGCAGCTCCCCCTGCGGCAAGTAATGCTCCTTCACCACCACTTGAACCACCAGCGGTTTTGGTTATGTCCCAAGGGTTATTGGTTCTGCCATATAATTTATTTTCCGTTTCCTGACTAAAACTAAGGGCTGGGGTGTTCGTTTTTCCTAAAATGACGGCTCCAGCGGCTTTTAATTTTGAAATGACGTCCGCATCCTGTCTGGAAATGAGGTCCTGACGATGCTCCAATCCCCCAGTTGTTTTCATATTTGAGACATGCAATGCTTCTTTGACACTAATTGGAACCCCATGTAAAAGACCAATGAATTGATTTTTCTTTGCCTGCTGATCAAGTTCCTGAGCTTCTTTTAAAGCCTCTTCAAACCGCTCCTCTACCATTGCATTAATACTAGAATTTACTTTATTAATTTGCTCTATATAATGTGTTACAGTTTCTGAGCTTGTTAAATCACCTTTTTTAATTGCCCCCGCAATGGATGTAGCATCCATGTCTAAAATTGACGTTGTTATCATTCCGTTTCCCTCATTACTTTGTGAATTTTTAACTCGTTTGGAAAGTATAAAATTTTAGCGAAGAAGTGGTTTGACGAAAGTATGTTTTTCTAGAGATAAGAAAGTAAACCACTTGCCACCTGTTACAATTAGGCTAAAGCCTAGGGACTTTGCTGTAATGAAATTTTTAAACGTTATCATTTTCCCACTTATTTTTATATGTATTATGATATGATAAAATTATAGAATGTCAATCGGGGGGGAGCAAATGTATTTTGTAGATAGAACTAAAATTGAAGAAATACTTATATATATGGAAAAAGTACTTCGTGAACTAGATAAGATAACAGTTGATTCGTTTTCTGACAAACTTAGTCAGGAGCGTATGGCCCATGTTTTAATCGAATCAATTTTAGATGTTGGAAATATGATGATTGATGGATTTATTATGCGTGACCCAGGAAGTTATGAAGACATTATTGATATTTTAATTGATGAAAAAGTCCTTCCTGTCAATGAGGAGAAGGATTACAAAGAGGTTATTGGACTGCGTAAGATGCTTGTCAATAATTATATCCATGTGGACAACGGGCATTTGCAAACAGTTCTTTCCAAGAAAAAGGAGATATTAGGACGGTTCAGTTCCCATATTAGAACATATTTAACGAATGAATTGGGAGTTGCGAACGCTTTTTCAAATAAGAAATAAAGGTGATGTAAAATGAAGAAACAAACAACACCAAAGCAAAAATTATTACATATTTTTAAAAAGAATCCTGCCATGACGATTGGGGAAATCATGAAATATTTTACGATTTCCGAAATTGCTGTTCGAAAACATATCCATGAGTTGGAGCAACAGGGCTTGGTTGAGAAAACTTCCCATAAAAAGAAGATTGGAAGGCCATATTTTACATATGATTTAACAAAAAAAGGCCATGATACATTTCCAAATCAGTTAAAAACATTGCCTATTGATTTATTGAGTGATTTAGAAGCCCTTCAAGGCCCAAAGGCAGTCTATGATGTGCTGGAAAAAAGAATGGAAAGAGAGAAGGCCTATTACGAGTCCTGTATTGTCACCAATTCATTAGAAGAAAGAATTCACCAGGTTGCACATATCCAAAATGAAAATGGCTATATGGTTGAGGTGGAGAAAACAGATGATGGTGATTTTGAACTAAGAAATTATAATTGCCCGATATCCAATATTGCATCAACGTACCATCAAGTTTGTTTGAACGAGAAAAAAATGTTGGAGCAATTGTTTTCAAATAGTAAGGTGTCAGCACACTCGTTTATAACAAAAGGCAATCATGTGTGCAGGTGGACGATTAAAAATCCGTCAGCCAATGAATAATTAGGAAATGAGGGCGAAAAATTGAAGCAATATAAAGGATATTTAATTGATTTAGACGGTACGATGTATCTTGGGGAAGAACCAATAGATGCGTCAGTAGATTTTATTGATACACTGGTTCGTAAAAACATTCCATACTTGTTTGTCACGAATAATTCGACAAAAACAGGGGAAGATGCAGCAAATAAATTAAGTCGAATGGGAATCCAGGCAAAGGCAGATCAAATTGTTACCACCAGCTTAGCAACCGCCAATTATATAAAACATCAAAAGCCCAATGCCACTTGTTATGTTATTGGTGAAGAAGGACTGCGTCATGCATTGCAAAAAAGCGGGCTTGAGGTTGTTGATCACGAGAAAGCAGATTATGTCATCGTTGGCCTTGACCGGGGAGTGAATTACGAAAAATTAGCTAAGGCTTGTCTAGCAGTAAGAAATGGGGCAACATTTATATCGACAAATGGTGATGTTGCCCTTCCAACCGAACGCGGTCTATTGCCTGGTAATGGCTCGATTACTTCGGTTATAACGGTTAGTACTGGAGTCGCTCCAACGTTTATTGGTAAACCGGAATCAGTCATTATGAAGGAAGCACTTCATATTATTGGATTGTCAAACGAGGAAACATTAATGGTTGGGGATAATTATGAAACCGATATTAAAGCTGGAATCAATGCTGGGATGGATACACTGATGGTCTTTACAGGAGTAACTCCGTTTTCAGAGTACGCTCATCTGGATGTAAAGCCAACCTATTATGTTCACAGCTTGCGTGAATGGATGGAAAACATTTAAAAAAATTGAGGCAGGCTAAGACATAACTTGGACAAAATAATATAAAAATGGTTCCGAACATGTTTTGATGATTGGAACCATTTTTTTTTGGATTATTTTTCTTTATCTATTGAATAAATGAATTCATGACTGTTTACTTACTCATGTCTACTGCCACGAATGGGAATTTTAATTTTGTATTTCTTTTTCTTTTGTGCCCGAATGAGCCGATGAAATCATCAAAAGGTCGCGTAGAGTTGTTTTACGTACCCGAATGAGCCGATGAAACCATCAAAAGGTAACGTAGAGTGGTTCTACGTGCCCGAATGAGCTCATGGTTTTAGATAAAAGTGATTTAATTAAAGAAAAATCCGAACTGTGATTCGATATTCTTCATTTAGAATTCGAATCACAGTTCGGATTTTTGTATCTTATACCTTTTTTAATTAGGTGCCATTGTACGCTAGTTTTGCCCCAGCCTCGTGTTTTCTAATCATCTTCTTCAAGCTGTTCGTACGTATGTGCAAGACGGCTGGAAGCAGCTGCTGATATTGCTCCAACGATATCGTCTAAAAAGGTATGAACTTCACCTGAAGATTTGTCATTTAATTTTTTTAGAATGCCCGGTTTTTGCTTATCAATATATCCATAGTTTGTAAATCCAATGGAGCCATACACATTGATAATCGAAAATGCAATCACCTCATCTACTCCGTACAATCCTTCATCCTTTTCAATAATTTCCTGAAGTGGCTCTTCTAGCTGTTTTTTCTCGGCTAACATGTCTAATTGTATACCAGTTATAATAGCATTTTGAACTTCTCGTTTGGTTAGCACTTTCTCCACATTTTCTCTGCAAATGTCCATGTTAAGTTTGTCATGATAGGCAGATTGCAGGTAATACACTAATTCAGCAATACTTTCAACGGAAACACCACGTTCTTCTAACAGTTCTCTTGCTTTCTTTTCCAATTCACTAGTTTTAGCCATTTAATCACCTTTTCTTTTTTTGTAGTTAAGATATGTTCTTTCCATACATATAATTTGTAGTAATGGAAAGGAGAGATTGTTTTGCCTTTTAGTGGATTTCTTTCTACGTATTATGGTATCCAAGTTGAAGAAAAAATAGGCTTTGGTCGTGAAGAAGGATATAGAAATGGTAATAATTTCTATTTTATCACTTCTATTGAAAACAGGGAAATGGTTTATTTGGAACAGGCAAGTTTAGCATATTACTTGAAAGAAAACCAAGTGGACCACATTTCTTTACCAATACCCAATCTTCAGGGGGAGTGGTTTACTCCTTACCATGATAAAAATTATATGGTCATGCAGGTAAATAATATGCAACAGGATAATCGAATATCCCATGGGTTAGGGATGGCAGAATTTCATCAGGTCGGAGCACAGTACCAGTATCAGCCAAAGGAAATATCCAGCTATGGAGACTGGAGAAGTTTATGGATTGATAAACTAACTTATTTTGAAGCGAAAATAGAAGAGGAAGCGAAAAATAATCCGTGTGATTATTACCAATTACTAATGGATGTACTGCCATATCTCATTGGTATAAGTGAAAATGCCATTCAATATATACGGGAAAGTGAAACAGAATCGCGATTTCATAAAGCGGATCAGGGAACAATAACCTTTAATCGTTATTCTAATCAGTTAAAGTCATCAGTCTTATGGCCAACTGAATTCGTTTATGATCATCCGGCAAGGGATATTGCGGAATATATTCGTACCTGCTTTCTCTATCACGAACGACAGGAAGAAATCGTTCATTTTGTGGATGACTATCAATCCGTTTCTCCATTATCCATTTTTAGTTTACGTTTAATTTATGGTCGTTTGCTGTTTCCTATTCACCTGTTTGATGTTATATATCGTGGATTTATGGCTGAGGATCTGGATCAATTATATCTTGATTTGCGAGAGCGAATTGATCAACAATCAGATTATGAAAAAAAACTTCGCGGCTTTTATGAAAAATTAGATATTGATTCTAAATCATTGGATATTCCTGTGTTACACTGGTTATAAACACAAATGTAATATAGGAAAGTGAGGCAGTAAAGATGGAAAAACCATTGATCTATATTTCCAGAAAAATTCCAAGTCAACTATTGGAGCCATATCAAACTCAATATCAATTTAGAATGTGGGATGAAGAGGAAGTTCCTGTACCAAGAGAAACGTTATTGGATGAAGTAAAGAAAGCAGATGGGCTCGTTAGTATGCTAAGTGATAAAATTGATGAACAGTTACTACTGGCAGCACCACAACTAAAGGTCGTTGCAAATCTAGCGGTAGGCTATGACAATATTGATGTAAGTGCGGCTAAACATCGTGGTGTGGTGGTAACGAATACTCCCGATGTTTTAACCGAGACAACGGCTGATTTAGGATTTGCATTGTTAATGGCGACTGCAAGAAGAATTATAGAAGCGAACAACTACATAAAAAAGAACCAATGGGAAAACTGGGGACCATTTTTATTAGCCGGCTCTGATATTCATCATAAAACGATTGGAATCGTTGGTATGGGGAGAATTGGAGAGGCAGTGGCAAGACGGGCAAAAGGATTTGGCATGTCTATTCTGTATCACAACCGCACAAGAAAAAAGGATGCTGAGAAAATGTTAGATGCTCAGTATGCTGGGTTTGATGAGCTTTTACAGAAGGCAGATTTTGTAGTATCTGTTGTTCCATTAACAGATGAAACACGTAAAATATTTAATAAAAATGCTTTTGAGAAAATGAAGGATTCTGCCATTTTTATCAATATATCCAGGGGAGCGACTGTTGATGAGTCCGCTTTAGTGGAAGCATTGAAAACCAAGCAGATTCGTGCTGCAGGGTTGGATGTATTTGAAGAAGAACCGATTGACGGCACACATCCGTTGATGGAACTGGATAATGTAGTATGTTTACCGCATATTGGTTCGTCAAGTGTAGAAACACGAACAAATATGATTGAACTTTGTCTTGATAATGTGGATCGTGTTATACAAAGAAAAGAGCCAGTAACACCGATTTAGGAAAGAACAAAAGCGCAAGCGCCCGTTTAGCGACGTACGGTGGTGAGGGAGGCTCGCTGGGCGCTGGAGCTGGATGTGGCTACTTATAGTAATAAAAATTATTCACAGGTTTTACATTTTATAATTTCCTAAGCAATAAAAAAGGCAGGAACGATCCAATTCGTTCCTGCCTTTAGCTATATGTTGTAATTAGAATACTTGTTCGATTTCTTTTACTCCAGGTACCTCTGAAGTAAGTGCACGTTCAATACCAGCTTTTAAGGTGATTGTAGAACTTGGGCAGTTTCCACAAGCGCCCATTAGACGAAGAAGAACGATACCATCCTCATCTACATCTACTAATTCTACATCTCCACCGTCACGTAATAAGAATGGACGCAATTTGTTTAATACTTCTTGTACTTGTTCATACATATCCATCTTCTCCTTTCCCTGTCTATATTATAAAATGTATTTGTAAAAAAATCTATTCGAATTTTCCAGAGGAGCTCAAAACATCTATTTAGTTACTTTTATTTTATCTTTATATCAACATTTTGTAAAATAAAAGTAATTGGAAGTATGGGAGGTTTTACGTTTGGAGAAAGCAAAAGTTAAGATTACAATATATGGAGCAGAGCAAATTTGCGCAAGTTGTGTTGGTGCACCGAGTTCTAAAGATACGTATGAATGGCTTCAAGCAGCGATAGGAAGAAAATATAAAGATGATCATATTTTATATGAATATGTAGATATTAATGAACCACCAAACGATGAAAAGCATCAGCAATTTGCAAGACGGATATTCGAGGAAGATTTGTTTTGGCCGGTAGTTATGATTAATGATGAATTGGTTGCAGAAGGAATCCCACGTTTAAAGCCAATTTACCAGTCATTGGAAGAACATGGATTGAAACAACAATAGAAATGAGGGGCAATGATGGAAATCCCATTTACAAAAATGCATGGACTAGGTAATAATTATATTTATGTTGATTTATTTAAATTTAATTTGAAAGAAGAACTTCTGCCGGAAATTGCACAGGCAGTTTCTAATGTGAATACAGGAATTGGCTCGGATGGATTAATCCTTATTCATCCGACAGACGATGCAGATGTTGGTATGCGAATATTTAATAAAGATGGCTCGGAAGCGATGAGCTGTGGCAATGGACTTCGCAGCACTGCAAAATATGCCTTTGAAAATGGTATTGTGAACAAGAGAAAATTTCGGATTCAAACGAAGGCAAACATTGTGGAATCTGAAGTATTTATTAAGGATGAAGCGGTTCGGGAAATTACCATTAACATGGGGAAACCGATTTTAAGACGATCAGACATTCCAATGAAAGGAAAAGATGCAGACACTGTTATTGCAGAGCCTTTTACAGTAAAAGAGAATGTTGCGTTAGATGTTACAGCCGTATCCATGGGAAACCCGCATGCAGTCTTTTTGGTAGATCGTATTGGGGATGCGCCACTTTACGAATATGGACCAGTTATTGAAAAAGATGAACGTTTTCCTGAAGGGGTTAATGTGGAGTTTATTGAAATCGTTTCTGACAAGGAAATCAACTTTCGCGTATGGGAACGTGGATCTGGTGTGACACAGGCATGTGGAACTGGTGCATGTGCATCGGTAGTAGCTGCTGTATTAAATCAGAAAGTAAAACGCAATGAAGAGGTTATTGTTCACTTGGATGGTGGAGATTTAACGATTAAATGGGACGAAGAAGGATATGTTTGGATGACTGGTGGAGCGGAAGTCATTGCCTCTGGAATCTATCAGTATGAGGCATAATTTATGGGAAGTATTGTGTCAGCTAACAATCGCTAAGAAGTGAAAATGATTAAGTGATAAACTTACTGTTAGAGCTTTACAGATTGAAGATTCAATTTACCATAATCTTACTGGCAGTAAAAGCGTGAAAAATCAATTAGTTGAAGTACATTGATGAACTTTGTATACTAATATTAATAAGATGAATGAAGGAGGTCCGTGGGATGATGGTTATTCATTTAACTGAACAAGCAAGTACGCGTATTAAAGAAATGATGCAAGATGAAAGTGAAAATGTACGTCTTCGTTTCGGCGTAAAAGGTGGCGGGTGCAGCGGATTATCTTATTCAATTGGCTTTGACGAAGAAGTGAATGAAGAATTGGATATACAAGAAGAAGTAAATGGAATTCCGGTTGTCATCCAGTCACAGGATGTTCCTATTATTGAGGGGACAACGATTGACTATAAAGAAAACATGATGGGTGGCGGATTTAGTATCGATAATCCAAAAGCCGTCTATTCCTGTGGTTGCGGCTCTTCGTTTAGAACAAAGGAAGTTGTTGGGACACCAGGAGATTGTTAATGAAATCCAGAACGCTTTTCTTAAGTGTTCTGGATTTTTTTTGCAAAAATCCCCTTTATTATTCATTCATAATTACCCGAGATCGAAAAGATTTGTTGCTTTAGTCACTATATACATAAACCGCGAACTAACTTTAGATGATATTGGAGCTTAATCTACCGCTACGGAAATACACTACGCTATCCGTGGGCTGCTGGTGAGCCACCACGTGCTGACACGTCTTTAGGTGATTAATTGGCTGAAAGACCCCCACTTTAAGAATGATAAGCGAGGGTCTTACAGCCAGATTTGTTCATTGAACAACTAGTGGGGAGATGAAAAAAACTGGTTGAACAATCATTTTATAGGATTATTGTTCTAATGTGCTTGTTCCTTGGATAGCAAAAATTTATTGTAAAAAAATTTTAGAATAAATCCAAATCAGATGAATGTTTTGGCTGAACCCTTGCTTTTGGATCAATATAGCGTTTTGCATTATTGATGGCTGTTGGTCCTTCGCCAAATCCGGTGGCAATTAGTTTTACCTTCCCGTCATATGTACAAATATCTCCTGCAGCATAAATTCCCGGAATGTTAGTTTCCATTTTAGAATTTACAACAATACTGTTTTTCTCGATATTTAAGCCCCAGTCTTTGATTGGCCCTAATTTCGAAATAAAGCCATAGTTACATATAATGGAGTCCGGCTCCAATTCAATCTGGTTTTCGCCTTTTACTTCCTGTAAAATTAAGCGGTCAATTTTATCGGAAGTGGTAATATCTGCTGCTACATATGGTGTTAAGATATCGACCGTAGAGGCATGGAGTTGTTCAACGCTGTGTTCATGTGCTCTAAATTGATCACGCCGATGAACCAATGTTACTTTTTTTGCAATTGGTTCAAGCATTAATGCCCAGTCGACTGCAGAGTCTCCACCGCCCAATAGAACAACATGCTGATCTTTAAACTGATTCATGTCCCGAACATAGTAATGAAGATTAATTCCTTCAAATTGTTCGCTTTCCCCAATGTTTAAACGGCGAGGCTGAAAGGCACCGTTACCAGCGGTGATAATCATCGTCTTCGTATGGTGAACTTCTCCTGTACTGGAAGTAAGCTTAAGAGAGTCATCCTCTTGACGTTCAATCGTTTCTATTGATTGACCAAGAACAATTGTTGGATCAAAAATGCGGGCTTGCTTCTCTAAATTATCTACTAATTCCTGAGCTCGAACTTTTGGAAATCCAGCTACATCATATATATATTTCTCGGGATACAGGGCTGCCAATTGTCCACCAGTGTGAGGTAAACTTTCAATAATTTTCACACTTGCTTGCCGCATTCCTCCATAAAATGCTGTGAATAATCCGACAGGGCCTGCTCCAATAATTGTTACATCATATAATTTCTCTGACATGGCAATTACCCTCACTTTTTCTATTTTTAGTCCAACACAATAGTATCATAAACAAGCTAACGGTGGAATGAATAAAAATCGAATATTATTTTTAATAAGTTTGGACATATTGTAGCATTCCACTTAATATGAATGCTTTTAGAAGAGAATCTTCATTTAAGGTTGAAAAAGAATGGAATACAAGCTATGATAACATGTGGGTTTGTTACAGTATTGTAACAAAATGTTATAAAAACATTACCATTAATTGGATAGATTAATAGTTTTACAATTTTTAGAATTAGAGATGGAAGTGAAATTCATGCATAGACCACATATCGTTATTCTTGGAGCGGGATATGGGGGAATGATGACGGCATTAAAATTACAAAAGCAACTTCATGTAAATGAGGCAGATATAACGCTTGTAAATAAAGAGGATTATCACTACCAGGCTGCCTGGTTACATGAAAATGCAGCAGGTTCCTTACACCATGAACGTACTCGTGTACCAATCAGGGAGATTATAAACGAAAATAAGATTAATTTTGTTTTAGATAAAGTGGTTTCCATTAAACCAGAAGAAAAAAAGGTAAAGTTAATGGAGGAAACACTTTCTTACGATATCCTCGTAATCGCCCTTGGGTTTGAGTCAGAAATGTTGGGGGAGCCAGCATTGGAAAAGAATGCCTTCTCTATTGGTGATATAAATAGTGCAAGACTCATTCGAGAGCATCTGGAATATAATTTTGCCTGTTATCATAATGAAACAGAAAAAAATGATGCTAGGCTTAATATTGTAATTGGCGGTGGTGGGGCGACCGGATCTGAATTTGCTGGTGAATTAGCAGATCGTATTCCTCAATTATGTAAAGAATATGATATTGAAAAGGCGCTTGTTCGAGTCATTATGTTAGAAGCAGAATCATCGATTTTACGTGGATTTGACGAAAAACTGAGACATTACGCAATGAATTCATTGGAATCACGTGGTGTTGAGATTATAACTGGTGCAACACTTAAGGAATGTAAGCCAAATAGTATTGTATATGAAAAAGATGGGAGCTTAGAGGAGATCCCCACTACAACAAAAATTTGGGCAGCAGGTGTACGGGCAAATTCCCTAGTTGAAAAGTCGGGCCTTGGTACGAAGAACGGAAAAGTAGAGGTAACCAAGTATTTAAATGCGTTGGACTGCAGGGATGTTTATGTTGTTGGAGATTGTGCTTATGTCATCGATCAAGAGAGTGGTGAAGCTTGTAATTCAACTGCACAAATTGCCGTTCAGCAAGCATCTGTAGTGGCTCATAATGTGAAGGCAATATTAAAGGAAAAAAAATTAAAACCTTTTGAGCCTAAAATAAAAGGAATGATTGTTTCGTTAGGTGGCTACGATGGTATTGGAGTTATTTTCAATAACCGAAAATTAGTTGGCTGGAAGGCTCCATTAGTAAAAATCTTGATCGATAGTTGTTATTTATTAAAACTAGGTGGGTTGAACCTGGTCATGAAGAAAGGGAAATTTAAATTTTTAAATTATTAAAGTAAAGCAAAGGAAACCTGTGCCTTTGCTTTTTGTGTGAATTCATATAAAATGAAAATGATGTCGATACATAGATAGTGAAGGGAGTTACGTGATTGGTACAATTAATGGTTTCAATTTTATTATATTTTGTTATGTTTTTTGGGATAGCATTTATTGTCAATATGCTTATCCGAAAAACCTGGCTTATGTCGTATCTTTATCCATTTATTATTATTTTAATGATTGATAATCTTTCCACATGGAAATATATTACAAGTCCGGGAAATGCTTTTTCAGAACTGGGTGGAATATTGGGGAATTTAACCGGATATGATATGGTTCTCTTTCTGTTTGGATTCATTGGTACAATTACAGCCGGCATTGTTATGAAACTATTAAGAAAGAGCGGTTATGGCATGTTTTAATAGATTTATATAAAAAATGTGAATAAAATTGTTTAAGATTGGAAATGATGACATCCAGAGAGGTGTTATTCATGAAAATCAAAAATTTTATTCACAGAACCATATTGTCACTATTGTTTTTGGCAGCTTTATATGTGACAGTATCTTCCATTTCCAACATTACTATTTCAGATATGAAAGTTTGGGCAGAAAACATTCAATTAGGGGAAGACAAGCTATCATCCGAGTATAGACAAATAAGGGTAAAAGATAAAGAATTAAATTATGTAAAACCAAAACAAAAATTAATTTCCAGTGATGAAATTGAAGGCCCTAAAACTTTAGAAGAAGCGGTAAATGTAGAACAATATCCGTCTAAAACAGTTGTAGCAACTGGATATACGGCTGGAATTGAGTCTACCGGTAAGACAGAATCGCATCCTCAGTATGGAATTACATATTCTGGGGTGAAAGTGAAAAGAGACTTATACTCTACTATTGCTGCGGACACAAGCATATTTCCTATTGGGACCATTCTATTTATCCCAGGGTATGGATATGGTGTAGTAGCTGATACTGGCAGTGCGATAAAAGGAAATAAGATTGACTTGTATTACGATACCGTAGAAGATGTTTATTCCGAGTGGGGTAAGCAGGAAGTGGAAGTATATGTGGTTGAACAAGGTGATGGAAGTCTGACGGAAGAAGAACTGACAGTATTAAATGAAAATGAAGCATTGCAGGTATTCAGACAGCAAATTGTATCTGAGGAATAAAAGCTAAATAAAGAAGACTCCAAAAGTGGGAGTCTTCTTTTTCTTTTAAAAAAGTGGATAAAGCACAAATGCAACAATGACACCTGTAATTAAACCAAAAAATACTTCACTGGGTTCATGTCCAAGCAGTTCTTTTAATTCCTTACGTTTTTCATATTCTTCTTTTCTGTTCCAGTCTTTAGCGTGCTCGAAAAATAATTGGAAGTCATCAATCAACCGATTCAGGGCTACAGCATGTCTACCAGCATGGCGACGAACTCCGGAAGCGTCATACATTGTGATGACACTAAATATGGCAGCAATCGCAAACATGGATGAGGACACTCCTTCTACCATGCCAATAGCTGTAGTCAGTGCTGCCACAGCAGCTGAGTGACTGCTTGGCATACCACCGGTACTAAAAGCGATACTTGGTGTAAATTCTTTTGTAACTAAAAATTTTATTGGGACTTTAATTATCTGAGCAAAAACAATGCCAGAAAACGCAGCCCATATTGGAAAGTTAGTAAATATTTCCATGTACGTATAAACACCTTCCTAGTCTAATTTTCATTTTTTCTAAGGTAAAACATACTATTTGATCTTTACTAAATTTGAGGAAGAATGTACTTGAAAAGATCATAAATTATCGTCACAAAGTTCAAAAGTATGATAAGTTTAAAAACATATTAGTGATTTCACGTGGTTAACTGGAACGGATTTAAAATTCAATTTATGGGATATGAAACCCGGTAATTGTATATTATGTAGATGTAGTTATTTTACCATACCGATTTAGGTAGGTAAACGAAAGAAAAAAGAGAGTGAAGCCGTGAAAATCTAGGCTGGATGCTTATTTAGAGTTATTTCTTGATAAAAACATTCTTTTTCATAATGGAGTAATTTGTTAACATTGCCGTTCAGAGGTGAGGGAGGTCTCGCTACAGCTTTACAAGTGTAGTGTATTTCCGGAGCGGTTAACCGCACAGAACATCATTTTAAGTTATATGTCGTACTCTGTACATCTTTTAGAAAAAAAGCCAATAAAAAAGACGAGGATATCCTCGTCTTTTATTTAATAATCGTATCTAATGCAATTTCCATCATTTCGTTAAATGTGGTTTGACGTTCTTCTGCTGTTGTCTCTTCCCCGGTTAAAATATGATCAGATACTGTTAATACAGATAATGCATTACGGCCGTATTTCGCAGCAAGTGTATAAAGTGCAGTAGTTTCCATTTCAACAGCGAGCACCTGATAACTTGCAAGCAGCTCATTGATTTCCTGTCCATTATCACGGTAGAACGAATCACTTGTGAAGACATTTCCAACTTGAAGGTTCAATCCTTTTTCATTTCCAATTTCATAGGCATTTTTTAGAAGTTCAAAATCTGCTAATGGGGCGAAATCAATGCCATTAAATATGAGACGGTTTGTTTGAGAATCTGTGGTAGCTCCTTGGGCTAAGATTACGTCACGTACTTTGACATCTTTTTGTAATGCACCACAAGTACCAACACGGATTAGTTTTTGAACATCATATTCACGAATTAATTCGTTCACGTAAATGGAGATGGATGGTACCCCCATTCCTGTTCCCTGAACAGATACTCGCTCACCTTTATATGTTCCGGTAAATCCTAACATACCGCGTACCTCATTGTACTGTTTTACATCTTCCAAAAAGTTTTCTGCAATAAACTTTGCACGTAATGGATCTCCAGGTAATAAGATTTTATCGGCAATTTCTCCTTTTTTTGCCCCAATATGTACACTCATTGAGTATTAATCCTCCTTTACAGTATTCAGTTTCAGAACTAACGGTATCATATTGTAAAAAAGAAGACAAATTTTAGTAAAAGACTCCATTCTTTATATACTTTTTGGTTTCATAAATCAATATAATTGTATATAATAAACATAGTCATTTCGTACATACTATAGTTAGAAACGTACGATCATGAATTTTAAAGTACTGGAAGGATGAATATATTAATGAAAGCACAAACATTTAAAATTACAGCGGAGACTGGAGTTCATGCAAGACCAGCAACATTACTGGTTAATAAAGCAGGGCAATTTGAATCCGAGATTAATGTAAACTATAAAGGGAAGAGTGTAAACCTAAAATCTATTATGGGTGTCATGTCATTAGGTATTCCTAATGGGGCGGAAATTGAAGTCACTGCAGAAGGAAATGATGAAGACGCTGCAATTGAAGCGTTAGCAGAGGTTATTAAAGAACATTTGGGTGAATAATAGATGAACTATTGATACGCCGATTTCCTTAAGTGGGATCGCCATATAAAAAGCTAGAGGCAATCTCTAGCTTTTTACATGGTAATAACGTTTTTTGTAATAATTCTCTTCCAAATTGCTTAATGTTTGTAGAGCTTGTTTATGATAAGCAGTATCTTCCTGGAGCAGTTTTTCTTTGTAGCTGTTCACAGCTTCTTTTAATGATTCTCCATAAGGTGGAACTTCTTCATCATAGAGATGTACAGCAGGTTTCTTTACATTCATTTTCTCCCGATAAAATAATGCTTTCCGTTCATGGAAAAAGACATTCTCCACTTTTCCGGGATTATGCAAATCTCCCTGCATTGGATGTTTATAAACAGATAATACTTCTACAAGATAATTGGCTCCGCGGTCTTCTATGACCCTACCTATGTACGTACCAGAATGATAATGTGCTTTTACAATATCTCCAATGTTTACTTCTGCCATAACATATCACCTCTATTATGTATTTTGCCAAAAATAGAAGGAATTAGCGAATAATAAGATTAGAATGGTTTGGTATATAGTTTATATTTGCTATAATAAGAATGGAAGGAAGGGATACGAATGTATATTTTTATGCCATTTCTATATTTTCCAGAAGATAAAGCAGAATATATTCCTGCAGTTATTTCTTTAGCCGTTTTCATGGCTTTAGCAGGTTTTGCCATGTACTTATTTTATAAAAAGTCCAAGAAAGATGAAGCTGAATTTAACAAAAAATATGAAAAAAGATTGCAGGAAGCTGCTAATCCCCCAAAAAGTGAATAACAAGCATATAAAAATAGTCCTCTAATAGTAAAATGAGGACTATTTTTTGCTTTCGACAAAATTGGGAAGTGCCAGGCACCTAAGGCGGTATAAATTTAATAGTGCTAGTGAATAATAACGGTAAAAGCGACTTACTTTAAAAGGAGTTTAATACATGCGTCTATTTATCTTAGCTTTTACGGTATTATTATTAGCTTCTTGCAATGGAGCGGGAGGAAACGATGAAACAACAAGAACGGTCGAAATGTATAATGGTGCAGGAGATATGGTTGGAACAGCTACATTAAATGAAATGCCTGATGGCGTTCAAGTTAAATTAAAATTAGAAGGACTGGAACCAGGATATCATGGAATTCATGTTCATGAATTTCCTACCTGTGAAGGGCCAGATTTTAAAAGTGCCGGAAACCATTTGGATCCGGAAGGGAATGAACATGGTCTAATGCATCCTGAAGGTGCGCATTTAGGTGATTTACCGAACGTTGAAGCAGATGGTGGGGGCTTGGTGGATGCGGAATTAATGCTTGCAGGTGCTACGTTAGCGGATGGGAAAAAGTCAATTCTCCGCGGAGAAGGAACATCACTTGTTGTCCATGAATCTCAGGATGATGGAGTTAGCCAACCAGCAGGTGACTCTGGTAATAGAATTATTTGCGGGGAGATTGTTGCTGACCCAGATGCTGGTTCAGATTCGAATACACAGGAAACCCCTAGTGACCCTACGGAAACAAATGAAGAACAGGAATAAAAAATAAAAACCCCGCTAACGCTTTAGCGTTACGGGGTTTTTCCAGTAACTATTTTTATTTGTGGTTTACCGCATCGATAATTCGTTTTACACCTTCTTCTATCGTTGCGCGTGGACATGCAATATTCATGCGCATAAATTGTTTTCCTTCTTCTCCGTAATCAATTCCGGCATTTAGGCCAACCTTTGCTTCATGAATCATAAACTTCTTCAGTTCCTTGGCATCTAAACCTAGTGCACTGCAATCAATCCATACTAGGTAAGTTCCTTCAGATCGTATAACTTTTAAATCAGTATTTCTTTGCAATTGCTTTGTTACGTAATTCTTATGTCCTTCCAGCACAGTGTTAAGTTCATCCAGCCACGGAGCACCGTGGTTATAGGCGGACTCTAAGGCTGTATTGGCCATCGTGTTTAGCCCATTACCATGTCCTTGCTTATTAAATTGAGCGATTAATCGGTCCCTTTTTTCTTTATCGCTTGTAATGACATAGGATGCTTCTAAACCAGCCAGATTAAATGTTTTCGATGGGGCCATACAAGTTATTGTATGTTGAGCAATCTCTTCGGAAAGAGAAGCGATTGGAATATGTTTTTCACCTGCAAATACGAGGTCAGCATGAATTTCATCGGAAATAACCAATACATCATGTTTCAAGCAAAGCCTCGCCATTTCTTTTAATTCTTCTTCTTTCCAAACCCTACCTACAGGATTATGTGGAGAACATAAAATAAATGCTTTTACACCGTTCTTTAATTTTTCTTCAAAATCTTCAAAGTCAATCGTGTAATAATTGTCATTTTGAACGAGAGGGTTTTTTACTATTTCTCGGTCATGTGTCTCTATCACTTTGTAAAAGGGGCTGTAGACAGGTGTTTGAATGAGAATTTTGTCTTTTGGGTCTGTAAACGCCTGTACAGCCATATGTAAACTTGTTACAACACCTTTACTGAAGGATAGCCACTCACGTTTGATATCCCAGCCATGTCTCGTTTTTACCCAATTTACAATGGAGTCTTTTACATCATTATCAACAACGGTATACCCGTAAATACCATGCTCTGCACGTTTTATTAAAGCTTCATTGACTTCCTTAGGTGCTTTAAAATCCATGTCAGCAACCCACATTGGTAATACGTCTTCCGTTTGAAAAACAGCTTTGCGCATATCCCATTTCATGGAGCGGGTTTTTAGTCGATCATGTACTTCTTCAAAGATACTCATATGTATATGTAAACCTCCTAATTGTTAATTATTGATTATTATTATATCAGAAAAAGAGTGATAAATTGAAAAAAGTCTCTTAGAAAACGAACACATTCGCTTGTCCCTAAGTGTATGTGTTTGTTTTACTTAGCAGGTAATCCAACTTTCAATTTATACTCTTCTATGAGCAAAAAAAAAGCAAAGCGTCGAAACGCCTTGCATACAGGGGGAATACGAGAAAGTCTTACGTTATTAGTTATACCCATGTATAAAAATTATAAACCTATTTTCCGAAAAAAATTTAAAAAAGTTTTTTTGTTGTTGATTCATTCGTTCATTCTTAGTTGAAATGAACAACAGAGAGGTTGGAGATAACTGTTAAATATATGGTGCTGTAATTTGAGAATCATTGTAATCATGAAAGATGGGGTTTGGAAATGATGATGGATATGTAGAGGATAAAGAAAAGCACCTCATATTAAAGTGAGGTGCTTTCTTTATTAAAGACGTTTTTCCAATTCTTCTTTTTCACTTTCAAATCCAGGTTTACCTAATAGGGCAAACATATTTTTCTTGTATGCTTCTACACCTGGTTGATCGAATGGATTTACACCCAATAAATATCCACTCATACCGCAAGCTTTTTCAAAAAAGTATACTAGGTAACCAAATGTATAGGCATCAAGTTCGGGTACTTCCACAATTAGGTTAGGAACGTCACCATCCGTATGTGCAAGCATCGTACCTTGGAATGCTTTATCATTGATTTCATGAATGGTTTTACCAGCTAAGTAGTTTAAGCCATCCGAATTGTTTTCTTCTGCTTCAAGTGTTAAGTCTTTTTTCGATTTATTTACATGAAGAATGGTTTCGAAAATATTGCGGCGTCCTTCTTGAATATATTGACCTAGTGAGTGAAGGTCAGTTGTAAAGTTAGCAGAGGAAGGATAAATCCCTTTTTGGTCTTTTCCTTCACTTTCGCCAAATAATTGCTTCCACCATTCAGAGAAATATTGCAAGCTTGGTTCATAGTTAATAAGAAGTTCTGTTACTTTCCCTTTGCTATATAATACATTCCGAACTGCTGCATATTGGTATGCTGCATTTTTATCTAAAGATGGCTCTGAAAAATCGTTCATCGCATCTTTTGCACCTTGCATCATATCATCTGTATTTATTCCACTTACTGCAATTGGAAGCAAGCCTACAGCTGTTAATACGGAATAACGGCCACCTACATCATCAGGAATAACGAATGTTTCATAGCCTGCTTCATTTGCGGAAGTTTTTAATGCGCCTTTTTCTTTATCTGTAGTTGCATAAATACGTTTTTTCGCTTCTTCTACACCATATTTTTCTTCCAGGTATTTTTTGAAAATACGGAAAGCAACAGCCGGTTCTGTTGTTGTTCCACTTTTTGAAATCACATTGATGGAGAAATCTTTATCTTTTAACACATCAAATAATTCACTCATGTATGTAGAACTTAAATGATGACCAACAAAAATGATTTGTGGAGCATTTCTTTCTTCCTTAGAAAGTAGGTTTTGGAATGAATGGTTTAGCATTTCCAGGGCGGCTCTCGCACCCAGGTAAGATCCGCCAATCCCAATTACAAGCAATACATCGGAATCTTTCCTAATTTTACTAGCTGCCGTTTTAATGCGGGAATATTCTTCTTTATCGTAGTTTTCAGGTAGGTCTACCCAGCCTAAAAAGTCACTACCAGCTCCGGTTTTATTATGTAACATGTTGTGTGCTGATTCTACAAAGCCACTAAGGTTGTCCAATTCACTTTGATTGAAGAACGATAATGCTTTATCATATTTAAATGAAACATGTGTCATGGTGAATCCTCCTCATAATAAGATTTAAGTATTTATACATATACATACTTTATCGAATTCAACATCGTAAATCAAGAAAGAGATTGTAAAATAATGCACAAATGAGGGAATTTTTGTAAAAAAGCCCGGATTCGCTCCTGTTAACGTCTTACCTAAACATGAAAGATTTCAAGTTAATGAAGATTTAACTTTGCAGTAGATATAAAGTACGAACTAGTATAGTGTTCCGCCCGATTCCGCTACAATCAACCATTTTAATAGTAATTAACCAACAGATGGTATAAGGCAACAATTATAATATGTTAGGAAGTTACAATACTCAACAATAGCGTAGTGTATTTCCGTAGCGGTAATTTTAGCTCCACCATAATATAAAGTTACTTTGCAGTCTATGTATTTAGTGAAAAAAATAACAAATAATTCGGTGGGATGGATAACTCAGTCCTATCCTTTTAGAAGTTAGAAGACAGCCTTATAGAATAAAAAAAATCCGAACGAATTCGAATTCTAACTAAAGAATTTTGAATCATCGTTCGGACTTTCTTTAACAGATAAGAAAGTATAAATTTTTTGCTTTGATGTCTAGCTCCATCGCCCAGCGACTAGCGGACTTCCCTCACCTCCGTACGATAAGTCAACATCGACTCACTCCGTTCGTCGTGTTTTCTTTATCTCCTGCGGGGACTGTTCGGTTAAAACCGCCGCTTTGCGCGGCAACACCGAACCACCTGGCATGGCCAGGCGCAGTCCGTACGTCGCTAAACGGGCGCTTGCGCTTTTCTTAACTGAAACACTTTTGTCTCAGCCTAAATACTTATTTTTTGAATGTACCTTCACGTTCTTCGGATTGTTCAATCCACTCTTGAAGTTTGTCTTTTAATGTATTAAATCCTGCTGCTGTTTCTGCTTCCTGTTTAGGTGCTTGAACTTTATTCGGCTTAGAAACAGGTCTTTTAGGTGCTTCTTCTGTTGCGCGGATGGACAGGGATACTTTATTTTTCTCATCGTCCACATTTAATACTTTTACTTTTACTTCTTCTCCAACTGATAAATGATCATTAATATCTTTAACAAAACCGTGAGTAATTTCAGAAATATGAACTAACCCTTGAGTTTCTTCATCTAACGCGATAAACGCTCCGTATGGCTGAATTCCAGTAACTTTTCCTTCTAATACTTGACCAGCCTCAAACTTATTTGCCATGCTGAACATCTCCTATTCGATTCTTTTCACACAATATATTATTTTAGCATATAATGGAGATTCCCGCAAAGACTTATTTGTAAACCTCTAGCTTTCGAAAGTTAGCAGGACAAGATGTTTTGCTCAAAAAATATTTATTTCACCATTTTATTAATGAAAATAACACATCTTTTTCTTTCAAAACAAAATCTGGTGAGGGGTGAATTTGATAGGTATTATCACGAATAACTCCAAGTAAAAGGTGTCCTTGCTTTAATAAGATTTGTGATGCTTCGATGAAAGACAGACCCATTAGTTCTTTTGGACACTCTTCATGCGAAAATTGCTTTTGACTTAGGATGTGGATAATATCCTCAAACGGTGTAGCTGTCTTTTTATGGGATAGTTCATGAAAAAATAAAAGACTCATAAAATCATTGGACCTTATAATTGTGGTAGCACCTGCTCTTAAAGCATTTTCAATTTGAACCTTTGATAAGATTTCTGCAATAATTGGAATATCCTTGTTATTTCCACGAATAGCTAATGTAGCAAGAATCGTCCAGTTATCGGCTTGTCTTTCATTTTTGGAATCATCTGCTGTAATGAGAACCCTTGAACCCTGCTGAATGTTTGCCATTTCCAGAACATGATCCTCGGTTGCATCCCCATGAATAAAATGAACAGGATATTCATTATAGAAAATATGTCTTTTCGTTCGGTCAATTAAGACGATTTCAATTTCAGGAAACTTATCCGAAATGGTTTTCACTAGTTGTCTGGTGCGCTCATTCCATCCAATAAAAATAAGGTGATGGTGACCTTTATATTTTAGTTTTCCGTGCTGAAGGTCATGTTCTTTCCTGATTGTTGCAGAAGAAACGGAAGATACATAAAATGCAATCATCGTTCCCCCAGTAAGCATTAATGTTATAGCTACTATTCTTCCAATGGGAGTTAAAGGTACATAATCACCATATCCAACTGTTGCTGCAGTAACAAAAGCCCACCAAATTCCATCAAATATGGTAGGAAACTGAACAGGTTCAACAAAATGTATGATCGCACCAAAAAGAGACATAAGGATAAAAACGAATAAAAGCAGTTTGACAAGAATGGGAAGACGGAAATAAAGATATTTAAATAATTTAATCGTCATGTGTGTCACCTATTAAGGATTTTGTTCTTAATAGTATGGACAAAGTTTTTTCATTGTTATACATCATTTACTATTGGGAAGATAAGGTGTGGGGAGGATAGACCTGAAGAGGAAAGGCTGCGGCAGCGTTACATCGTTGTAGAAAAAGTAAATCAATGAAGTGTTCTTTCGAGCAGGCTGAAGTGTTGTTCTAAGTGCGCATCTACACATAGCTGATTGGGCAGACGCGCACTTGTTTTGCAGTTTCACGTGATTAACCGGCAGTAAGACTCCCACTTCAAGAATTCACGATATTTCAGGAGAATTATCATTTATAAAAAGTTATAGAACCGCTTTAATACTTTGATACACTTCGTCCCAGAAGTCTGTATTGGTTTGGAAGGTTTGCTGCATGGATGTGAACAATTCTTTGAGTTGTTCCTGATAATCAGCAGCATCCTGAGAGGGAAGGGTGCTTCGCTTTTGATCAACACACTCCTGAACTTTTTTGGCGCGCGGTCCCCATTTTGCCACTTCATTACCTTGTTCATCGACAAAAATGAAAATAGGAATAGAACGCGATTTTCCGTTAGTTAAATACTGATCCATTAATTCCAGATTCTCGTCACGTAGCAGCATCCGTACTTCCATTCCCGCTTTTTCAGCAATTTTTAGCAGAATAGGGATATTCAGCATGGCATCTCCGCACCAGTCTTCGGTTAGTACAATGGCACGGAGATTCTTATTTTGTAAATCTTTAAACCAATCCAGGCCTTCTGGTGTATGGAAATGCTGGTAAATATGTAATAATCCTTCCTTATTTTTTTCCATGTTTTCAATATATTCTCTAGCAGGCATCGCTTTTTCAAACCATTGATTTAGTTCCATTATCGACACTCCTTTTCTTTTTATTTTATCGATGTTATCTATCACCGTAAACAAATGTGCTCTTGTGGTAAATTTTTGCTATGATTAATGTAGATGCTGAACGAGGAGGAATTACATATGACGAAATTTAATCAGGAATTTTTAATCGAGCTTTTAAACACTCCATCCCCATCAAGTATGGAGATGCAGATTCAGAAGAAATGGATAAATTATGTGAAAGATTTTGCAGATAATATCATAACCGACAATGCAGGGAATGCTATTGGTGTGTTAAATCCTGATGCCGAGTTTAAAGTATTACTTGCCGGGCACTGTGATGAAATTGCATTAGTAATCAATCGAATTGACGAAAGCGGCTTTTTGCATTTTGAAAAAGTGGGTGGAATTAATCCGAAAGCGGCAGTAGGAATGCATGTTACTGTTTTAGGATATGGAAAAACAGTTACTGGTGTCATCGGAGTGAATGCCCAGCATCATGGAGGATTAAAGGATGATTTTGGGTTAGGGGATTTATTTATTGATTGTGGCTACCAATCCAAAGTGGAAGCGGAAAAACATGTACAGATTGGTGACTTGTGCGTTTATAAAACAGAACCGGAAATTTTAATAGAACGTTATGTATCTGGGCGTGGATTAGATAATCGTACAGGTGCCTTTATTGTTGCGGAGGTTTTAAAACGATTGGCTGAAAAGGGCACAAAGGTTGGCGTATATGCTGCCAGCACGGTAAATGAAGAAACGAATATGGGTGGAGCATATTTTGCTGCAGCGGGAATTGAACCGACCATGGCTCTTGCATGTGATGTAACCTTTGCAACGGATTATCCTGGGGTAAATAAAAACAAGCATGGGGACGTCCGTCTGGAGAAAGGTCCAGTGTTAGCAAAAGGTGCTCCAATCAACATTAAAATCAATCAATTATTGGAAAAGACGGCCAAAAAATTAAATATGAATGTTCAATATGAATTGACACCACGTATGACTGGAACCGATGCGGACAAGATGCGCTTGACTGGAAAAGGAGTTCCCGTTTCACTCGTGTCTCTACCACTTCGGTACATGCACTCTCCAGTTGAAACAGCAAGTTTGAAAGATATAGATGAAGAAATTGACTTGCTCGTAACCATGATTGCAGATTTGACAGGGAATGAGAGCTTAAATCCACTGGAGGACTAAAGAACTACAGAGAAGCAGGCAACTGATTGATCAAGTTGTCTGCTCTTTTTATAATTTAAGAAGAAGATAGGCAATTATTACTCAATCTGAATAAAAGTTTTGAAGATTTAGTTATTCCCCGGGAAATTTACTTATTTCATTCTTTACCCTTCATTTAGTAGATATGAAGTATAATAATTCTGATTATTGTATAAATTTGGTGATTAAGAAAAACCTTTGGAACAAGAGGGTTAGCTTGGCATTTCAGCTGCTAAAGGTGGCGATTCCCCAAAAAGCCCCCACTTTAAGCAACCTGTAAGGGTCGTAAGTTGGATTAGTTTACAAAAATGAGTAATTGGATAGAACAACAACAAACAAAATTTACATAGATTATATAGGGAAGCCAATCCAAAGTGGGTTAGCTTTCCCTATAAAAAATATTAGGTATCATATTTTTAAAATAAACAATTAAACGTTGACCAAGCGAGGGGTAACCAATGTTTATATCTAAATTGGAAAGTGAAAATCTCACAGTTCAACAAATGACAAACCTTTTATTTACTGGTATTGAGGATGATAAAAATACTGGAGATTGTATTTTTGTAGCGGGCAGCAGTACAGCAGTACACTATCGTTTACCTAAAGCGATAGAGCTTTATAAACAAGGGAGGGCTCCTAAAATATTATTTTCAGGAGGTGTGAAGTGGAATGGAAATGGACTTCCAGAAGCAATGATACTAAAAAACAAAGCCATGGCATTAGGAATCCCTGAAAAGGATATTTTAACGGAAGACCAGTCATTACACACACTGGAAAACGTGCTTGCCTCCCTATTGGTGTTGAGCAGGGCATTTCAATTGCACCAAATGGAAAGAATTTTAATTGTAACCACTGCTTATCATATGAGAAGACTGCATTTAACTATGAAAACATATATGCCAAACTGGATAAATTTTAGCTTGTGTCCAGCTATTGATCAAAATACGAGAAAAGATAATTGGTTTCGTAGTGTAGAAGGAAGAAAGCGAGTTGAAGCAGAATGTACGAAGATTATCAACTACGTGAAAAAAGGAGCTTTGAAGGATGAAGATATTAAACTATCAAATTAATATTTACTGAGCGGATTGGTGTTTTTTTAGCTACGTAGAACCTGCTTCTTGTCCAACATTCTCCTAACACGCAAAAAAGCTCTGTCATCGATCAGAGCTTTTTTGCATATTATTCTACTTCCTCTTAGGTACAATCCCAATGGTGCATCTTGATATACATACTAGATTATCCTCTTCATCCGTAATCCTAATTTCCCACACTGCAGTAGTTTTACCCGAATGAATTGGTGTACCTTTAGCAGTAACTATGCCTTCTTTTTTGCTCTTTATGTGGTTGGCGTTAATTTCAATGCCAAACACATTATATTTTTCCAAATCGACATTTGCTGCTGCACCTACACTCGCTACGGTTTCAGCAAGTGCTACAGATGCACCGCCATGCAAGTAGCCAGCAGGTTGATGGGTTCGGTGATCTACTGGCATCGTCATAATAACTTCTTCCTTGTTAATGGAACTTATTTCTATCCCTAAGGATTCCATAAGTGTATGGTTAAAGTTTTGCATGATATTCCCCCTTTTAGAGGATGTTCAAAAAGTCCGGTGAAAAGGACACATCGATAGAGGACCTTCTACTAAAACCGCCCACGTCCTGTGGGCAACGTAGAAGTCACCACCTCCTGTGGAAGCTCGTTGGCTCGCTTTTCCGTTGCTCACGTATTAACTTTATACGTTCCGCTACTCAAAGCTTCGCCGCCTCGAACTTCTCGGTCCTTTTCATCCTCCTTTTTGAACACGCACTTTTAAATGAAATGACTAATGAATAAGGAAATCCCTAACAGAAACCCGTAGATGGTATTTGTCTTTCCAGTTGCTTTCATTGCTGGCATCATCTCAAGTGGTTCGGTTTTTCCACGGAAATTTTTAATCACATTTTTAGCGATAGGTACACTAATAAATGTGAGGAGCGACCATAATGGCAGCAGACCGAGAGTGATATAAACGGCTGTTAAGAAATAAGTAATAATAAATAGAATTGCCATAAATGTAACGGACTTTTCTCTTCCTAATAAAACAGGGATTGTTTTCCGGCCACCTTTTTTATCTCCATCACGGTCTCGAATGTTATTAGCTAAGTTAATGCTGCCAATAAGAATCATAATCGGAATAGAAATCCAAACTACTTTTCCGATTAACACGTCAGTTTGAATGAAATAGCTAATTCCGATAATGACAGAACCCATGAGTAATCCAGATGCTAACTCTCCAAATGGGGTAGAAGAGATGGGCAATGGTCCACCCGTATATAAGTATCCTACTGCCATACAAGCTAAACCAATCACCATAATCCACCAGTTTGATGCAAAACAAATATATACACCAAGCATCATGGCAAAAATGTAAAGAGTAATGGCCAGGTTTTTAATGGTATCTGGTTTAATCCCATCGCGTACAATGGAACCGCCTATTCCGACAGATTCTTCCGTATCCAATCCACGTTTAAAATCATAATATTCATTAAATAAGTTCGTTGCCGTTTGAATCAGCATAGAAGCAATGAGCATGGCCAGGAACAATATCCAATCAATGGAGCCGTCAATATAGGCCAGCATTGTTCCTACAAATACCGGTATAAAAGAAGCGGTAAGAGTATGCGGACGAATCATTCGCCACCATATGTGGAACCCATCTTTTTCATTTAAAGCTTCTCTTAAATTATTATTTTTTTTAGTATACTGCATGGAAGTTTTCCTCCTGAAATGGATTCTACGATAATTTGCTTTTCTGAGAAGTAGTTTAGCATCCAGTTATACTATGCTTGGACTTTATATGTACTGCATGGTTAAGAAAATAACAAAACTAACGAAAAATGCCTTTTTAAATTATCATATTAATTTTAGGAGAATTGTCAGGGGGTGTCAATGATTTCCGCTAGTTGTGATAGACTAATTATGAAAAGGTAAAGGGATTTTCTTGAGAAAGATACAAAAAGAGAATAAAATGTATATGGGTGCTTTTGTCACATATCGGAGGTTTACGTAAAATGATTGAAATAAAAGAGGGACAAGTTGATGTTTTGCTGGAAAAGGCAATAGATAGTCTGGAACATGATGAGGACTTTCAGCTTGTTAGTGTTACGAAAAAAATCGAAAAATATAACGCTCTTCACTTCTTTGAAGGGGCGAAACATATAGAGAAGAATCGTACATTTTGGACGAGTACACAGAAGGATTTTTGCTTAGTTGGTATTGGACAGACCTACGAACTCATTGCCACGGAGTCCCGGTTTGCCAAAACCAAGAAAGCGTGGCAGGAAATATTGGATAAAGCGCTGGTTTATAATCCATACCAAACGCCAGGTACTGGTATTGTTGCACTTGGTGGCATGTCCTTTGACCCGGAAAAAGCTTCCACCTCGTTATGGAAGAATTTTAAGCCGAGTCATTTTACGATTCCGGAATTTTTATTAACGATGAATAATCAAGAATATTATTATACCACCAATACTTTAGTTAGGAAAAATGACCATCCTGCACAATTAGCGAACGAGCTTAAACAAATGGAGGAGAAGCTTTTTTCAGGAACATCGGTATCCAAGCAAGTATTGTCTATTGAAGGAAAGCAGGAAATAATGCCGCTGGAATGGAAAGAAACGGTACGTAAGGCAACCGAAGAAATTCGCCATACCGAAGCGGAAAAAATTGTATTGGCACGAGAAATGCGCTTAACATTTAACGAGAATGCAAATGTAGGGTCCATTATCCAGAAATTAATGGATACCCAGCCAAATAGTTATATATTTGCTTTTGAAAAAGAAGAAGATTGTTTCATTGGTGCAACACCGGAAAGGTTAGTCAAACGTGAAAAAGACCGTCTGCTATCTACCTGTTTAGCTGGAACTGCTCCAAGGGGAAAAACGTTGGAGGAAGATTGGGAACTTAGTGACAGACTGTTACATGATCAGAAAAATCGGGATGAACATGATTTTGTTGTGCAGATGATTAAGCAGGCAATGGAGGATTACTGTTCCGATTTAGATGTTCCAAATGAACCAGTGATATATCCTTTAAAAAATCTCCAGCATTTATATACACCTGTAAGTGGAACATTAAAACCTGGATATAGCTTGTTTGATATTATAGAAAATTTACACCCTACACCAGCCTTGGGTGGAACACCGAGAGATTTATCCCTTGCATTTATTCGAGAAAATGAACAGTTGGACCGAGGCTGGTATGGAGCGCCGATTGGCTGGTTGGACAGCAATCAAAATGGCGAGTTTGCAGTTGCTATTCGTTCAGCACTTTTACAAGAAAAAGAAGCTTCATTATTTGCGGGCTGTGGTGTTGTTAAAGACTCCAAGCCAGATGAAGAATATGAAGAAACAAACATCAAATTTTTGCCGATGTTATCTGTTCTAGGGGGACAGCCATAATGGATCATACGGAAACACTAACTAGATATACCGCAAATTTTGTGGATGAACTAACAAAGAGTGGTGTGATGGATGTCGTTATTTCACCTGGATCTCGTTCCACACCACTTGCCTTAACATTTACAGAACATCCAGCGATGAAGGAATGGGTGCTTGTAGATGAGCGATCCGCTGCATTTTTTGCATTAGGAATGGCGAAGCAAACAGGACGTCCTGTTGTCCTTGTATGCACTTCAGGTACGGCCGCAGCTAATTACTTTCCAGCGGTTGTTGAAGCACATTACAGTAGAATCCCATTAATTGTTCTTACAGCTGATCGTCCGCATGAGCTCCGTGATGTAGGGGCACCACAGGCTATTGAACAAATTAACCTGTACGGGGAATATGTGAAATGGTTCCATGAAATGGCTTTGCCTGAAGCAACCCCGCAAATGCTGCAATACGTAAGGAATAATGCTGCTCGTGCCGTTTATATGGCCGGTGAAGGAAATCCGGGAGTAGTTCATTTGAATTTTCCATTTCGTGAACCACTGACACCTGACTTTACCATAGAAAATATTTGGGAACCAGTTGGTGTCGAGAACTGGGAGCAATCTAGTACGTTTGCCTACGATGGCTTAAAGCAGCTTAATGCTTATCAGCTTCAACTCCTTGTGAAGAAACTGGAGAATCAGGAAAGAGGGTTAATTGTTTGTGGTCCGCAAACAGATAAAAACCTAGCCGAAGCAGTTTCAGAGCTTGCTAGGGAATGGGGGGTGCCTGTACTGGCGGATCCTTTATCCCAAGTGCGAGCAGGTGGTCACTCCATCGACCATATCATTGAAGGCTACGATGCTTTTTTACGAAATAAAACCATTCGTGGCTTATTAAAGCCCGACTTCATTATCCGATTTGGTGCCATGCCTGTTTCTAAGCCGTTCTTATTTTACATGAAAGAAAACAACGATGTGATGCAGTTTGTTGTCGAAAAGCATGCTGGATATAGAGAACCGACTGGCAATACAACGGAATTTATTTTTTCAGACCCAGTTAATTTATGTGAGGATTTACTTGCAGTTGCCGATTTTGAGGAAGAATTTGATGCAGAATGGCTAAAATACTGGCAGGGTATGAATCACATTGCAAAAAAACATTTGCAGGGAAGCAGTGGAGAAAGTATTACAGAAGGAGAAGCCATTCGAAGCTTGTTTAATGTTACTCCCAATGACAGTTATGTCTATGCTGCCAACAGTATGCCAATTCGGGATGTAGACAGTTTTATGATGACAACGAAAAATCAGGTGACGGTCCTTGCCAATCGTGGGGCAAATGGGATTGATGGTTTGATTTCAAGTGGTATGGGAGCAGCAGCTTCTGGGAAACCGGTAACTATTGTTGCAGGTGATTTATCCTTTTATCATGATATGAATGGTTTGTTGGCTGCAAAACAATATAACTTAAATGTGACGATCCTTTTAATTAACAATAATGGTGGTGGAATTTTTTCTTTCTTGCCTCAGTCTAATGATAAGAAACATTTCGAAACTTTGTTTGGAACACCGCTTGAAATGGATTTTAGATATGCTGCCTTTATGTACGGCGGAAAATACGGGGTTGCCCGCACAGAAGGAGAATTAAAAGAATTACTCCTGACGAGCTACAATCAAGAAGGCTTGCATGTCGTTGAAATAAAAACAGACCGAAAAGAGAATGTGACCTGGCATCGTCAAATATGGAGTGCTATTGAACGAGAGATTCTGGAGCGTTGGGGATGATGATTTGTATTACTCGATAAATGATGCCATGTATTGGTATGAGGTTCATGGAGAGGGAGTCCCTGTTGTATTGCTCCATGGATTCACTGGCAGTACATCGACATGGAAGAATTTTACAAAATTTGCTGAAGGGTTCAGACTTATTACTGTCGACTTACCTGGACATGGAAAAACGAAAATTCATACACCTAGAAATATGGAGGAGTGCTGTAACGATATAGAGCTCCTGTTTCGCTCGATTGGACTGGATTCCTTTCACCTTCTTGGTTATTCCATGGGGGGAAGGACGGCATTATCTTATGCCATCATGCATCCTGGAGGAGTCCGATCACTGATTTTAGAAAGTGCTTCTCCAGGTTTATCGGAAGAAAAAGACCGCAACAAACGGATCAAAAATGATGAACAACTAGCCAAAAAGATAGAAAAAGAGGGAATACGAGCGTTTGTGGACTTTTGGGGAAATATCCCGATGTTTGCCTCGCAAAAAGAATTATCTCCGGAGGTTCAGCAGGAAATCAGACAGGAGCGACTTTCCCAATCAGAGGAAGGTTTGTCAATGTCCTTAAGATATATGGGAACAGGAAAGCAGCCATCCTGGTGGGAACACCTCCCATCTATGCGAATTCCCGTTTTATTACTTGTTGGGGAACGGGATGAAAAGTTTATCCAAATCAATAAAAAGATGCAAAAATTGTTGATTTCGTGTAAGCTAAAAATATGTGAACAAGCAGGACATGCAGTTCACGTGGAAAAGCCAGATATTTTTGGTAAACTAGTAACATCATTTATGAAAGACAATACATAACAGTTATAAAAAAGGAGGATTCGTATGACTGCTGAATGGAAAATAGCAAGGGAATATGAAGAAATAATTTATGAAAAATATAATGGGGTTGCGAAAGTAACTATTAATCGTCCAGAGAAACGCAATGCATTTACACCACTTACCGTGAATGAAATGATTGACGCATTTGCCGATGCACGTGATGATTCAGATATTGGTGTGATTGTGCTTGCTGGGGAAGGCGATAAAGCATTTTGTTCTGGTGGAGACCAATCTGTTCGTGGACATGGTGGATATGTAGGTAGTGATGAAATTCCACGTTTGAATGTACTCGACTTACAGCGACTAATCCGTACTATTCCGAAACCGGTAATTGCTATGGTTTCAGGGTATGCTATTGGTGGTGGACATGTGCTGCATGTGGTTTGTGACATTACGATTGCTGCAGATAATGCTATTTTTGGACAAACTGGACCAAAAGTAGGAAGCTTTGATGCGGGTTATGGCGCAGGATACCTTGCGCGTTTAGTAGGGCATAAACGTGCTCGTGAAATTTGGTACCTATGCCGTCAATACAATGCAGAAGAAGCATATGAAATGGGCTTGGTCAATAAAGTCGTACCCCTGGAAAAACTGGAAGAAGAGACATTACAATGGTGTGAAGAGATTCTAGAAAAATCACCAACAGCACTTCGTTTCCTAAAAGCTTCCTTTAACGCTGATACGGATGGATTGGCCGGATTGCAGCAGCTTGGTGGAGATGCAACATTGCTTTATTATACAACAGATGAGGCAAAAGAAGGACGAGACGCTTTTAAAGAGAAAAGAAAACCAAACTTCAAGAAATTCCCGCGTTTCCCTTGATTTTGTATTGTAATAAATTAACTTTCCCCCCCTTGCTTTGTGGAGCAAGGGTTTTTCATTTATAATCATTTGTTTACATTAGCGCAGGATGAATTTTGATGGAGTATGTGTAAAAATATAGGCTATTTCTAAAAGATTTGTTTTAACACTATATACATAAACTGCTCACCAGCCGCCCGCGTAGTGTATTTCCGGAGCGGTAGGTGTAGCTCCAATATTATCTCAAGTTAGTTCGCACTTTACATCAACTGTAAGGATTAAAGAGTTGCAAAAATTACGAAAAGAACCTAGGAAATAAGAAAAGTACTACATTCACTAAATAAAGGGAATGACTTTTCAATCTGACAACTATTTTAAGAAAGGGAAATATCTATGACAGAAACGATTCCACATTGGCTAACCAAACAAGCAGATCTCGCACCAAATCAAATTGCTATTGAACTCGATAATGGAGAGATATGCACCTTCAATGAGCTGAAGGTGAGCAGTCAAAAGTTTGCCAGGAAATTAGCGCAATCGGGTGTTCAAGAAGGTACACATGTTGGAATTTTATCGAATAACAGCATTTCCATGATTGCTGCCATCCATGCTCTTAGTTACCTTGGAGCGGTGGGGGTTTTATTGAATACCAGATTAACTGCAGAGGAACTGAATTATCAAGTAAAGGATGCAGATGTATCCCTATTGTTAACTGCAGAGGAATTAAAAGAAGAAGGAAGGCAGTTACAGGTGGATTCCATCCAAAGCTTTTCAGAGATCCATTATTTGCCGGAAAAGGATGTAAGATTAAGGACAGAACTTAGACTCGATGATACATTTACAATTATTTACACATCTGGAACGACTGGTTTTCCAAAAGGAGTCATTCATACATATGGAAATCATTGGTGGAGTGCAATAGGTTCCGCACTTAATTTAGGCCTGAGTGAACATGATAAATGGCTCATCGCGTTGCCTATTTTTCATGTCAGTGGATTGTCCACATCCATTAAAAGTGTCATATACGGGATGCCTATTTACCTTTTGGAAAGCTTTAATGTTACAAAAGTACATGATGCCCTGATGTCGAAAAGGATTACTATTATCTCTGTTGTTACTATGATGGTTCAAAACCTGCTGAATCAATTAGGGGAGAATACATACCCTGACACAGTGAGATGCTTCCTGCTTGGAGGAGGCCCGGCACCAAAACCGATGCTGGAAAAAGCAAAAGAGAAGCGTGTCCCAGTTTTTCAATCCTATGGTATGACCGAAACTTCCTCACAAATTGTTACATTAAGCCCAAAAGATGCACTTGAAAAAATAGGATCCGCTGGAAAACCGTTATTCCCGGCTCAATTAAAAGTTGAACATCCAGACGAGAATTCTGTTGGAGAAATCATGGTAAAAGGACCTATGGTAACCAAAGGATACTATAAAAAGGATGGTGTAAATAAAAAGGCTTTTAAAGACGGGTGGTTAGCAACCGGAGACATGGGCTATCTGGATGAGGATGGATTTTTATATGTGGTGGATCGCCGAAAAGATCTAATTATTTCTGGAGGAGAAAATATTTACCCATCGGAAATTGAAAGTGTGCTTACAGGAATGAAGCAAATTAAAGAAGTCGGTGTAACCGGAAAACCGGATGATACTTGGGGGAAGGTTCCTGTTGCATTTATCGTAAAAAATGAAGCTGTTAAAGCAGAGGAAATCTTAGCTTTTGCAGAAAATCGTCTTGCCAAATATAAACTGCCAAAAGAAATTTATTTTGTAGACAAACTGCCAAGGAATGCATCCAACAAGCTGGTCAGAAGCAAACTCCTTGAGTTACAGGATAATTACTAATTACGAAAGATTGTTTTCTAAAAAAATGTTGGTTTTGCGACAAAATTGAAAAAGTTAGACATAAGCGTAACTTGATTTCAGCTACGGACAGTAGTTTTCTGCGATCAAAAAACGCTTACTGAGGAGTTTCATCGTCTTCGCTTTCTCTTAGTAGTAGACTGCCGTCCGCTCTAATCAACCATTACGATAGTCGATAAATAAATCAAGTATAATCAAACAAAAAAGTTACAAAGGACTATACCAGCGAAGGAAATACACGGAGACTCCTGCGGGAAAAGAGGCTCACCAGACGCCCTAAGGTGCGCGTAGTGTATTTCCGTAGCGGTAGATAAAGCTCCAACATTATCTAAACCTATGTTGGACATCCTCTCAACTACGATGATGAAATATAGGAACAAACTTACTAAAAGAGCTTTTATGGGAGAATAGTATCTATATTTGAAGCCAAATTAGTAATAGGAGGTGTTCTGTATGGAAAGAAGAAAATATTATGTAAATGTTGCAGATGGAGAAATCTCACATAGAAAACATGACAACCATGATTATTTGGAAATTCATGCAACCGACTCGGAGTTAAGTACATTACGAAGAAAATTTAACAACATGCATGATGCCGGATTCGGTACTTTTGTCCGAGCCCACATCCCGATTATTGAATACCATAATGATTCTTCTAATGATCGCTATGACGAAAATTTACTGGATGTTTATCAAATGCTGCATGATTTAGGAAATAAAAAAACTAGAGAGCATATTGAAAGTATGGGAATACTGGACGACAGACCTATGTGAAAATGTAAGTGAAATATGTTATCTTATATATAGTTGCTCGTCCAATAAATATGGAATACTAAATTTCCTGTCGCATCGAGGTTTAACCCCTTAGAAAAAAAGGAATAGTATGATAAAGAATACTAAGGGGGATACACATGAAAAAAATGGCCGTCATTCTAGGTGTTTTATCTGTATGTTTTATCGTCGTTATTTTAAGTATAACGAATGAAACTGCATTACCGGTATCCGCTAAGAATCATCAGCTGATTTCATCTTCACTGGAAAAGGATGAAATGCTGCGAATCAATCATAATAGGCAATTAAACCACGAGGAAATTGTAGTGTTAACCGATGAGTTTATGGATATATTAGTTCAGGACACAGGAGAAGACTATAAAGTAGCGGACTTTCATACAGTCGAATCGTTGCTTACAGAATTTAAACGTGTAGCCACTAAAGAAGCTGCTTCTCCTTATGTTGAATATTACTATGAAGAAGAGCCAGATGGATTATATATATTACCAACGGAAACCCCGCCATGGTTTATTGCTGATAATGACTATGAAATAGAGTATATCAGTGATAATCATGTGAAAATCATACAGGAAAATACAACCGATATGTACGGAGAGTATGTGATAGAAATCGAATTTACATACGATTCCACCTGGAAAATATCCAATATTACACATCGATAGCAAGTTGGGAAAAAGGCAGTTGAAGTTTTTGAAAACATTTAGAGATTATTACAATAATGAAGTAACCTTATCCTTTAAGGACCATCCTTTTACAAATAATCCAAAACATGTTTGGGTTATTTGTAAATATCAGAATAACTGGCTCTTAACCAAGCATAAGGAAAGAGGATTGGAATTTCCTGGAGGCAAAGTGGAAGCAGGAGAGGATTCTGTACAGGCAGCTATCCGTGAAATTAAAGAAGAAACTGGTGGAATCGTTGCTAATATACACTATATAGGTCAGTACCATGTAAATGGTAAAAGTGATTCGGTGGTTAAGAGTGTGTATTATGCCGTGATTGACAGGCTGGAAGAACAGGAGACCTATTATGAAACCGATGGACCCATTCTCCTAGATAAAATTCCGGCAAATGTTAAATATAATGAACGTTTCAGTTTTATTATGAAAGATCACGTACTGGATTATTGTCTGGAACAAATAAAATGTATGTCTAAGATCAGATCATGAATGATTTGGTCTTATTTTTTTCAAAGAATGTATTCCATATTTGATATAAACTTTGAACTAATGAAAATTCCCAACGTGATGCTCTCGCTTATACTAATGATTATAGCGTGCTTCATCCGCTCCGGCAGAATACTTACGGTTCGTGGGCACGACCTAAAGCCTCATCAAGGAAAAGCGTAAGTGCGCCTCTAGTCTTCTATTAACGCTCCTTAGTAGGCTTCCTCGGCGCAAGGGAACAAAGAAGATTACTCAAGTAGTAACCGCGCTGCTAAAGTATAGACACGAGTGATAAATGCCCTCTAATGGTTGATATCCCGCTTGCGCTGGTTGATATATGCTTTCTTTGTGTTGATATTTTGCGTAACGGTCGATATCTGCTTCTTTATGGTCAACCGCGGAAGTCGCAGTGTATTTCCGTGGCGGTAAGTTGGTGCTCCAACATCATTTAAAGTTAGTTCGCAGTTTATATATATTCCATAACAACAAATTTTTCGAAAAGAAACTATTTCAAAGTAAACAAGAAATCGGTGAATTCCGATTTCTTGTTATGTGGTATGCTTGATTAGCCATCCTTCTAGTTTTTCTACTACTTTATACATAATTGCAGCGAGTATGGCGATGATAACGAGGCTTGACATGACGAGAGTGAAGTCAAATACCTGGAACCCATAAATGATTAAATAACCTAAACCTTGTTTGGAAACTAGATATTCTCCAACAATTACCCCGACCCAGGATAAACCGACATTTACTTTTAACATAGATATCATTGTTGGCATGGTTGCCGGGAACACAGCTTCTTTAAAGCATTGCCATCTTGTTGCCCCAAAGCTCTTTAATACTTTGGAATAGTTCGGATCGACTTCATTAAAAGCAGAATATACAGTCAATGTTGTAATGACAACGGAAACAAGGAACCCCATCGTAATTATGGCAGAATATCCCGGACCTAGCGCAACAATGATGATTGGACCAAGTGCCACTTTTGGCATCGCATTTAATACAACAAGATAAGGATCCATAATTTTTGAAAACCGGGTAAAGGACCATAACAGCGTGGCAAGAATTACCCCGCCAATAGTACCGATAATGAAGCCTAAAATAGTTTCAAATAACGTGACAGATAAATGGGTAAACATGGAACCATTTGAAAATCGTTCAAAAAGTAATTCGAAAATTCGACTTGGCGAACTAAATAGTAGTGGGTCAATCCAATATAATCGACTGGAGAATTCCCATAAAACAAAGAATGCAAATAGAATGATGAATTGCCACATTGTTACAATGTTGTTTTCCCTTTTGCTTTTCTTTAAATAATTTTCAAATAATTGTTCATCATTCTTCATTTGACACCACCTTCTCTTCTGTCCAGTTCTTCCCAAACCTTGTCAAATAACGGTTGATATTTAGGATGTTTACGGGCATTTAGTGGTGTTGCCTGGCGTATTTCGATAGGTACTTCAAACGTTTTGGAAATACTGCCAGGGTTGGAACGCATTACTAAAATTCTGTCACTCATCGCAATCGCCTCACCGATATCATGGGTAACAAGAATGGCTGTTTTGTGATAATTCTTTAACAGTTTTCCGACTAAATCTTCCAGTTTAAGCTTTGTCTGATAGTCAAGTGCGGAAAAAGGCTCATCCAGAAGTAGAATTTTAGGATCATTCACGAGAGTCCTAACTAGTGCTGCCCGTTGACGCATGCCCCCGGATAAGGAAGAAGGATAATTATTTTGAACATCTGTTAATCCTACTTCTTTCAGCATTTTGATTGCTGTATCCTTCCATTCATTTGTAGGTTTTTGATTAATCTTCGGTCCAATCAATACATTGTCAATAATCGTCTTCCAGGGAAAAAGATAATCTTCTTGAAGCATGTATCCAATCGCAAGTTTTGATTCCTGAATTGGTTTTTCTTCGAGTAAAACCTTTCCTTCCGTTTGTTTGATGATTCCAGCGATAATTGAAAGTATAGTTGATTTGCCGCACCCACTGGGACCAAGCAATGCAACAAATTCTCCTTCTTTTAAGGAAAAAGATATATCTTCCAGTGCTTTTGTATATCCAGTTTTGGAAAAATAGTGGTGTGAAACATGTTCTAAGGTTAGAAATGACAACGTATTTCCCTCCTTAGTTATTAATAACTTCTTCAGCAAAGTCTGTGTTTACCAGCTCTTCATATGGGACATCTTCTGGAAGTTCTCCGGCTTCATCCATAATTTCTTTTAATTGCTCCCACTCTTGTTGATCCAAAATTGGATCAGTTGCAAAGGAATCCTGATTCTTATAACGGTCAATGGAGGATGCTAATAATTCAACATCTGTATCTTCAAAGAATGGAGAAACAGTTTCGGCAATCGTTTCTGCATCATTTTCCTGTACCCATTGCTGTGCTTTGTATAGTGCTCGGGTAAATTTTAAGACTGCTTCTTTGTTGTCATCCAAATAGCTCTGCTTTGCCATAAATCCGGTATAAGGTACGGTTCCTGATTCTTCTCCAAAAGAAGCAACAATATGTCCAGTTCCTTCTCGTTCAAATACACTTGCTGTTGGTTCGAATAATTGTACATATTCATAATCCCCTGAAGCAAATGCACTTGGTATGTTTGCAAAATCGACACTTTGATCCAGGTTTACATCTTCATGTGGATCAATTCCGTGCTTTTTCAAAACATATTCACCAACCATTTGTGGCATTCCACCAACACGCTGGCCTAGAAAGTTGCTCCCTTTTAAGTCATCCCAGTTAAAGTCAGGTTTTGGTTTCTTAGCTACCAAAAATGTCCCATCTGTTTGTGTTAACTGGGCAAAATTAATGGCATAATCTCTGGAATCCTGTGCGTACACATAGATGGATGTTTCCGCACCCACTAATGCAATATCCGCACCATCTGACAATAGGGTAGTCATTGTCGTGTCGCCACCCCATGTAGTTTGCAGATCAACTTCCAATCCTTCCTCCTCAAAGAATCCATGTTCTAATGCAACATACATTGGTGTATAAAAGACCGATCTCGTTACTTCAGCTAAGCTTATTTTTGTTGTCCCGTTTGAACTGCAAGCCGATAGAAAGATAAGCAATCCAATCGAAAATAAAGCGAAAAATCTAATCTTTCTCATGTCATTCGACCCTTTCACGTTAAGATAATCTTACTTAAAATAGATTATGTTTGGGCGAAAAATGTGTGAATGCCTAGATGAATTTTTGGAGCAGAGAGGGGAAGGGTGGAGAATCACCGAAAAAGAGGAGGGAAATCTAAAGTTTAGTGGAAACCCCAAAGGTCGATTAGAAAAACAATGTATTAGCTAAATGTTAAGCTCTACAAACGAAAAAATACCGGTCTCCATTCAGAGACCGGCTGTCAGCATGTTACTGTACTATTAGTTTTCACTCATATAAATAAATCCTTTTGGGATGAGGAAATAAATTTATTTGGTTCAATAATAAATGGAACCTTTTTTACCCTTTATACAATGGTCCTGCTTGCCTGATATCTTCAGACGCTTCGGTGAATTTCATGAAATTATGATGGAATTTCAATGAAAGATCTTTTGCAGTAAGATCATAGGCTTCTTTATCTTCCCAGGTTTGTTTAGGAATTAGCACTTCATCTGGAACGCCTGGAATATGAAGCGGAATTTCCAGCCCGAATATTTCATCTGTAACTGTTTCAACATTGTTTAATTCACCTTCAAGTGCAGAATGAACCATTGCACGTGTATGAGAAAGTTTCATGCGCTTCCCAACACCATAAGATCCACCAGTCCAGCCTGTGTTAACAAGAAATACATTGGTATTGTACTGGTCAATTTTTTCGCCAAGCATTTCCGCATATTTGGATGGAGCTAACGGCAAAAATGGTGAACCGAAGCAGGCTGAGAATGTAGCTTGTGGTTCTGTTACACCACGCTCTGTACCTGCTAATTTACTTGTGTAACCACTTAAAAAATGGTACATGGCCTGCTCTTTTGTTAGTTTACTAATTGGTGGTAATGTTCCAGATGCATCTGCCGTTAAAAATATGATCGCATTTGGATGACCAGCAACACTTGGTGTCACAATGTTATTTATATTTTCCAACGGATATGCTGCTCTTGTATTTTCTGTTAAAGATGTGTCATTATAATCCGGCAGTCGTGTTTCTTCATTTAATATTACGTTTTCCAGTACGGAACCAAACCGAATCGCATGATAAATCTGTGGTTCCTTTTCTTCTGATAAGTTAATGCATTTTGCATAGCAGCCACCTTCGATATTGAAAACTCCATTTGGTCCCCATCCATGCTCATCATCACCAATTAGGCGGCGATAAGGATCTGCGGAAAGTGTCGTTTTTCCAGTACCTGAAAGTCCAAAGAAAAGAGCAACATCTCCTTCCTGACCAACATTTGCTGAGCAGTGCATGGATAATACATCACGTTGTGGGAGCAGATAATTCATGATGGAGAAAACGGATTTTTTAATCTCCCCAGCATATTCTGTCCCACCAATTAAAATGACACGTTTTTTAAAAGAAATGATGATAAACGTTTCCGAATTCGTTCCATCGACAGCTGGGTCTGCTTTGAAATTCGGTGCAGAAATTACCGTAAATTCACTTTGGTGATTTTCTAACTCCATATCTGTTGGTGTAATGAATAATTGACGGGAAAACAGGTTATGCCATGCATACTCATTAATAACCTGGATTGGCAAGCGGTACTTTTTATCTGCTCCTGCAAATCCTTTAAAAGAAAAAATTTCGTCTTTCTCTTTTAAATAGTCAACGACTTTTTGATACAAGTTATCAAAGTATTCTTCTTCAATTGATTGGTTAACTGGACCCCAATCAATAAATTTTTCGCAAACTTCATCTTTTACTATAAATTTATCTTTAGGAGATCGCCCTGTATAGGTACCTGTTGTTGCCCGAACGGCTCCTGTTTCAGATAGAACAGCTTCTTTTCGGCCTAGGATTCGTTCCACTAACTGTGGCACTGATAAATTCTCTTTGATGTTTTTGTGAATGTAAAGATCCTTTAACAATGTTCTTTCCACCATTTTCATTTGTTTCTCCTGCCTTTTTTTGATGGGTTACATGCGTATAAATAACAATCCACCATATATTTTACTTGATTTGTTTATTAGTATAACACATTTATAAAAATAGTCCATACTATTTGTAGTTAAATTTTGTAAATTTATACTCAAAAATAATATTGATTTTTTTACCTAATTAATTGACTGTAAGAAACAAGCTTCAAGAATGAGAAGAGAGGGGCTGTAGCCAGTAAATTCCTGATTCCTTCAGTGGCCTTTAGGTCATACCCTTATGGTACTAACAATTAGTGGGGAAAGAAAAATCCACTGATTGAAAGTCATTTTATGAATTCGAATTTCTATTTCTGACTAAAAATTTAGGTTCATTTCGTAAAGAAGCAATGGGCCGGCCCTAATCTTCGTTACTAAAAATAACAGTTTCATTTATATAAGTATGCCCATATAAAACTGTTGACATTAACAGTATGTTTCGTTACGATAAACTTCGAACGGATACTCTCTTATTCAGAGTTGGTGGAGGGACAGACCCTATGAAGCCCAGCAACCATCACTACCCGTGAAAAGGTGCTTACCTGAAGCAAGGATAATTCCTTGGACAATAAGAGTGAAAGGACCGGTACCCCTTTCCTCATTAGAAGGAATGGGATTTTTTACTTTAATGAAGAAATTCTTGCTCTTTATTGTATAAAAAACATCGGCTTTTCCAATGCTTAATATAGATAAAATATAGCAGAACAGAAATGCCTGAGGTGTACTTTTATTATGCATGAATGAATAGAGTTCCGTAACATCGATTAAAGGAGAGAATGAGCCTAATGGCTGAAAATCGTCGTTTATTTACATCTGAATCTGTAACAGAGGGGCATCCGGATAAAATGTCTGATCAAATTTCCGATGCTATCTTAGATGAAATTTTAAAAGAGGATCCAAATGCCCGTGTGGCATGTGAAACAACTGTAACTACAGGACTAGTATTGGTAGCTGGTGAAATTTCAACCGATACATATGTGGATATTCCAGCAATCGTAAGACAAACCGTAAAAGAGATTGGCTATACACGTGCAAAATACGGCTTTGATTCTGATACCTGTGCAGTACTGACTGCAATTGATGAACAATCACCTGACATTGCAATGGGTGTGGACAAGGCACTGGAAACACGTGAAGGTAAAATAAGTGATGAGGCAATCGCTGCAATTGGTGCAGGAGACCAGGGTCTAATGTTTGGCTATGCTTGTGATGAAACAGAAGAGCTCATGCCACTGCCGATTTCACTGGCACATAAGCTATCCAAGCGCCTAGCAGATGTGCGTAAGGAGAATGTGGTGGATTACTTACGTCCGGATGGGAAAACACAGGTAACAGTCGAATATGATGAGAATAATAGACCAATACGTATCGATACGATTGTTATCTCAACACAGCATCATCCGGAAGTGTCGCAGGAACAAATTGAAAAAGATTTGAAAGAACAAGTGATTCAACCAGTTGTTCCTGCTGAATTATTGGATGAACACACGAAATACTTTATTAACCCAACAGGCCGATTTGTTGTTGGTGGACCACAAGGGGATGTTGGTTTAACAGGGCGTAAAATCATTGTTGATACATATGGTGGCTATGCTCGTCACGGTGGGGGAGCTTTTAGTGGGAAAGACTCTACCAAAGTGGACCGCTCTGCTGCATATGCTGCACGTTATGTGGCAAAAAATATCGTTGCAGCCGGACTTGCCAAATCTTGTGAGGTCCAATTAGCTTATGCCATTGGAGTGGCTGAACCAGTTTCTATTTCTATTGATACATTTGGGACCGGCAAAGTATCTGAAGTGGATTTAGTGCATGCTGTTCGTGAATTATTTGATCTCCGTCCAGCAGGAATTATTAGTATGCTTGATTTACGAAAACCAATTTTTAAAAACACGGCTGCTTATGGTCACTTCGGAAGAACCGATATTCAATTCCCTTGGGAAATGACGGATAAAGTGGAAGAATTAAAAGCCTTAGTAAAATAACTTTTTTTAAAATTTAAGTCACTTCGCTCACAAAGGAGCTAGGTGACTTTTTTATTAAGTTTCTTTTCGTAAAGTTTGTTGTTATGAATTTATATAAACTGCGAACTAACTTTAAATGATGTTGGAGCACCAACTTACCGCTACGGAAATACACTACGACTTCCGCGGGCGACCATAAAGACTAATGAAAATTCCTATGGTGATGCTCTCGCTTGTTCTAATGATGATAGCTACTTTATTCGCTCCGGCATAATACTTACAGGTCGTGGGCACGACCTAAAACCTCATAAAGGAAAACCGTAAGTGCGCCTCTAGTCTTCTATTAACGCTTCGTAGTAGCCTTCCTCGGCGCACAGGAGTTTATATTAAATGCGACATTAAATTTCCATTTAAAAGCAACAATCTTTTAGAAAACAGCCTTTATCAGTGAAATAAATTGCCACCAAGCAACATGTACCTGCCTAATAACACCACTTTATTTTCCTAAATCTGTATGATCTTTATAATACTGCCCTTTTTCCACGTACGATTTTCTCACACGTTCCATTTCGGCATAATCTGCTTCCGTTAATTTTCGGACAACTTTGGCCGGGCGTCCCATAACCAGTGTGTGTGGTGGGATTTTCTTTCCAGGGGGAACAAGGCTTCCTGCTCCAACGAATGCATTTTCTCCGATTTCTGCGCCATCCAAAATTTGGGAGCCCATACCAACCAGTGCATTTTTCCGGACAACCGCAGAGTGCAAAGTAACCTGGTGACCTACAGTAACATCATCCTCAACAATTAATGGATTGTTTGGGCTTTGATGAAGCATGGACAAATCTTGTATACTTACTCGTTTTCCGATATGAGTTGGTGCAACATCCCCACGAATAACGGTTTTAAACCAAATACTGGACTCTTCATCAATCGTGACATCTCCAATGATAACCGCATCTTTGGCAATAAATACGGAGTCATGAATATTTGGTTTCATTCCCTTATAGTCTCCAATCATGGATCATTTCTCCTCCTATTATCTATTTATATATTTTTAAATGTTCTGCTATGTTGATATAATAAGTATAGCAAACAATTAGGATTGGAAAAAAGTGATTGGAGGAAACACTTTGTCCCACGTACCAACAACTTCACTAACATTAGTGACTACTGTCTTTCGAAAAATATTTCCTGCTGTTAATGAGGAATTGCATAAGTGGAGATCACAGGCAGAACAAATACCTAATAAAGAACTGCGTACACAAGCGCTTAACAGCATAAACTCTAAACGATTTCATTGCCAGGGCGGAGCGGTGTTTGCTCTGCTTGCTGAGGAAAAGTGGAGGGAGGCTGTTCGCTTTATTGTTGCTTATCAAACCATCAGTGACTACTTAGATAACCTTTGTGATCGAAGTACATCGCTGAATCCTGATGATTTTGAGCTTTTACACCTGGCAATGGAAGATGCACTTACTCCAGGAAATGAATGCAAAAATTATTACGAGCTGCGTGATGATCAGGATGACGGGAACTATTTAAAAGAGCTGGTTCAAACATGTCAGCAAGTAATAAATAGGTTAGGCAAGCGAGAAGCAGTGACGGTACCATTATTACGATTAGAAGAAATGTATGCTAATTTACAAGTCCATAAGCATGTAAAAGTGGATGAACGTATTCCCAGACTTACTAATTGGTATGAGGGTAACAAAGAACAAGCACCGACACTGAGCTGGTATGAGTATGCAGCAGCAGCAGGTTCAACGCTTGGCATATTTTGCCTTGCTTCCTATGCCTTATCGGATCGCATGACAGAGCAATTAACAAAAGATGTTTTTCACAGCTATTTTCCATATATGCAAGGTTTACATATCTTGTTAGACTATTTTATTGATCAGAATGAAGATATAGAAGAAGGGGATCTGAACTTTTGCAGTTTTTATACGAATAATAAAGAAATGAGGGAGCGGTTTGCTTATTTTATAAAGCAGGCAGATCAAAGGGTTCAATCTCTGCCAAATTCTCAGTTTCATAAAATGATACATCATGGATTGGTCGGACTATATTTGGGAGATAAGAAGGTGATGACCATCGAGGGAGGAGCGGGTTTAGCGAGGGAACTCCTTGAAATCAGTGGCGGGAGTGCGAAATTCTTTCATTGGAACACGAAGTTGTATTATAAATTCAATAAAAAAAGAAGTGCTGGATAAACTAGGGAGCTATGTATTGCTGCTTCGTATAAAATCATAACAGAAGGGGGAGTTTTTTTATGCCAAACTGCCAGACCTGTGGAAGGAAATGGACATGGATGCAGACGGTTAAGTCACTTCGCAATATCTGTCCACACTGTGGAACAAAGCAATACCCATCACAAGCATCCAGAAAGAAAAACCTTATATCTACTCTCATTCTGCTTATTTTGATATTTGCTGCGAATGGTTTATTTGATTTTTCAATTGGATGGTCGACTGTTATAGTGATTTTCGTTACTTTAGCAATGATATCCATACATCCGCTCTTTTTGGAATTATCCAATAAAGAAGAGCCGTATATATAATATTTCTCTAGAATACAACGATTTTTTCTTTTTTACGAGTAACAAGCAGTCTGGCGTAGTATGATATGTATCTTTTTCATAGAATAAATTAAGATTTATCTTCAGAAGAAAAGAAGCTTACTATCAAACGTCCCTTTAAGTTATAGCTATACATAAATCAGAAAACCAGTACTAGCGTAGGCAGAATACGTAGACTCCTCGAAAATAAAAACCGATTTTCTCGTACGATGTAGAGCAGCAGACCGCCTTCCTTGTCCTGTGGGAACAGCACGTTCTAGACCTTTCAGCGAGGGTACTACTTGAGTAATCTTCTTTGTTCCCTTGCGCCGAGGAATTCTACCACGAAGCGTTACTAGAAGACACAGGCGCACCGGTTTTCCGTGAGGAGGCTTTAGGTCGTGTCCACGAACTGTAAATATTCTGCGGGAGCGAATGTATGCACGCTATCATCATTAGAATAAGCGAGATCATCACGATAGGAATTTTCATTAGTCAAGAGTTTATATCAACAGCGGAGATTGAGAGCAAAAAAATTACGAAAAGAACTATATAATAAAATGAAAAATGAGATGTAAGAAGAATCTTCACATCTCATCTTTTCTGGATTGCGATTATAAACGGGGGATCATTTTTTTGATTAATGAAGCCATATTGCAGTACTTTATACTCTTTTTGATTTAGTTTCAATACATGCTTTAAGATGGCTTCTTTTTCTTCCTTCCCGCCTTGATGACCATGATAGACAACAAGAACAACCAAACCATTTCGTTTTAGGGAATCTAAGATAATATCTATCGAGATAATAGTTGATTGTGGCCTGGTAATTACTTTTTTATCGCTTTTAGGCAAATAGCCAAGGTTGAAAATTGCCCCACCAATGGTTTGATTTTTTTCATTAGGCAAGTAATCTGATATATTGGCATGACTATCATGAATTAACGATACATTAGAGATTCCATTTTTAATAAGTGCATCTTTTGTCACTGCAATAGCCTGTTCTTGGATATCAAACGCAAGTACATGTCCATTTTCTCCAACTATCTCACTTAAAAATAGTGTGTCATTTCCATTTCCACATGTTGCATCAATCGCTGTTTCACCTTCATGAATGGATTCTTCCAATAAATAATGAGCATAATTCAGAATTCCTTTTAACATAGCTATCACCTCATTATATATGTATTTTTGATTTATTACTCGTTTTTATCTGGCTGTAGGTCCCATAGTAAAGTAACATTTTTAAAAAAAGTGCATATCTTATATTTTAACATATATGTATGGATTTTGGATGTGTTGACAAAGATGTTACTATTATTTATAATTTCGATATAATATGACAACGACTTTGAGAAGGATTAGTAGTAAATAGTTTCATGGCATAGAGAGGCAGTGGCTGGTGGAAACTGTCGCTTGAGCGTTTATGAACTCACCTTCTTTGTTGCAGGTTCGAATCGTTACCAGTAGTTCCTGCCGTATATCTGCGTTAAAGATATAAGTGAACGTAATGAATCAGTACGTTAAATTGGGTGGTACCGCGGGAGTAAAAGCTTCTCGTCCCTTTATAGGGATGAGTGGCTTTTTTTTACTGTGGGAAAGCATAAAGTTTTAGGCCAGGAAGTGAGTTCGAGGCAGCTAAAATTTTAAAGCCCTACGAAAACAAATCTGCTTTGTCGTGTTACATGAATATTTAGGGGAGCAGCACTCCTTATAATGCTACTAGAAGGTGGTAGCTCTAAGGAGTTGCTTCGCTAAGTAACCTGCAAAGGCAGGTTTTTCTGATGTTGTTGTTTTTTAGAAAAGGGAGGAAAAGACATTGAGTTTTGATCACCGGAAGATTGAGAAAAAGTGGCAAGCCTATTGGCAAGAAAATAAAACATTTAAAACCAACACATTCTCTGACAAAGAGAAGTTTTATGCGTTGGATATGTTCCCGTACCCGTCAGGAGCAGGACTTCACGTTGGTCATCCAGAGGGATATACTGCAACAGATATTCTGTCACGAATGAAGCGGATGCAAGGGTATGAAGTGCTTCATCCGATGGGGTGGGATGCTTTTGGACTACCTGCAGAACAGTATGCGATTGATACAGGGAATAGTCCGGCAGAATTCACGGAACAAAACATTGCAACTTTTAAAAGACAAATTCAGGAACTGGGTTTTTCTTATGATTGGGATCGCGAAATTAATACAACAGATCCAAGTTATTATAAATGGACACAATGGATTTTCGCTAAACTTTATGAGAAAGGCCTTGCCTATATTGATGAGGTGCCGGTAAACTGGTGTCCTGCACTTGGGACGGTTTTGGCGAATGAAGAGGTAATCGATGGAAAAAGTGAACGTGGCGGACATCCAGTTATTCGTAAGCCAATGAAACAATGGATGCTGCGTATCACTGCATATGCAGACCGCCTTCTCGAGGATCTGGATAATTTGGATTGGCCGGAAAGCTTGAAGGAAATGCAGCGTAATTGGATTGGAAAATCAGAAGGTGCGGAAGTGAAGTTTACCATCGATGGTCATGATGACAAAGATTTCGTCGTCTTTACTACAAGACCGGATACTCTATTTGGTGCTACTTATGCCGTACTGGCACCGGAACATCCTTATGTTGCGGACATTACTACAGCAGATCAAAAGGAAAAAGTGGATGCCTATCTAGATGAGGTAGAGAAGAAATCCGATCTAGAACGTACGGATTTGGCAAAAGATAAAACGGGTGTATTTACTGGTGCCTATGCGATTAATCCAGTGAACAATAAGAAAGTTCCAGTCTGGGTTGCTGATTATGTACTGATGTCCTATGGAACAGGTGCTATCATGGCCGTTCCAGCCCATGATGACCGTGACTATGAATTTGCCCAAAAATTTGACCTGCCGATTGTAGAAGTTGTTGCTGGTGGTGATGTAACCAAAGAGGCTTATACAGGAGATGGCGAACATGTCAATTCGGACTTCCTAAATGGACTAGGTAAAGAAGAAGCAATTACGAAAGCCATTGAATGGTTGGAAGAAAACGGAAAAGGGGAGAAGAAGATTACGTATCGCCTCCGTGATTGGCTATTTGCAAGACAGCGATATTGGGGAGAGCCAATCCCGGTTATTCATTGGGAAGATGGTACGATGACAACAATACCTGAGGAAGAACTCCCGCTAGAACTTCCAAAAATGACGGAAATTAAACCGTCTGGAACTGGTGAATCCCCACTAGCTAATAATAGTGACTGGGTAAATGTCGTTGATCCGGAAACTGGTAAAAAAGGACGCCGGGAAACAAATACTATGCCACAGTGGGCAGGAAGCTCCTGGTATTTCCTACGCTATATTGATCCGAATAACACAGAAAGAATCGGTGATCCAGAAGCATTAAAAGAGTGGCTGCCTGTCGATGTTTATATTGGTGGTGCAGAGCATGCGGTATTACATTTGCTATATGCACGTTTCTGGCATAAATTCCTTTATGATCTTGGAGTCGTACCTACAAAGGAACCATTCCAAAAACTGTATAACCAAGGGATGATTCTTGGTGAAGGTAATGAGAAGATGAGTAAGTCAAAAGGAAATGTAGTAAACCCTGATGATATTGTTTTATCCCATGGTGCTGATACCTTGCGTTTGTATGAAATGTTTATGGGGCCATTGGATGCCTCTGTAGCATGGTCTACAAATGGTCTGGATGGTGCAAGACGCTTTCTTGACCGTGTATGGCGTCTATTTGTGAATGAGGAAGGGTCCTTATCTGAAAAAATAATGGATGAAATAAATCCTGATTTAGAAAAGGTATACCATGAAACAGTTAAAAAAGTAACAGAGGACTTTGAACATCTTCATTTCAATACGGCAATTTCGCAAATGATGGTATTTGTAAATGAAGGGTACAAAGCAGATAAACTTCCAAAAGAATATGTAGAAGGATTTGTAAAACTTCTTTCACCAGTAGCACCGCATATTTCGGAAGAGCTATGGGAGAGACTTGGTCATTCGGAAACGATTTCTTATGAAGAATGGCCAACATTTGATGAATCGAAGTTGGTCGAGGATGAAGTAGAAGTTGTTCTTCAAGTCATGGGTAAAGTTCGCTCAAAAATTAGTGTTGCAAAGGATATATCCAAAGAGGAGCTTCAGAAACAAGCACTCGAAGACGAAACATTGCAAAAGTGGCTGGAAGGTAAAACAATCCGTAAAGTAATTGTCGTTCCAGGAAAACTAGTTAATGTTGTTGCTAATTAAATGAAAACAACAGTAGCTTTTGCATCCTCCACTGGTTATTAGATGAAGGCTAACTGGCTGCCCGCCCCAACTTTTATTTCTTAAAGTAGGGGGACCTACAGCCAGTTAATTTTTATATGTTTTGTTGTTTTTAACCTTGCAGTAGATACAAACTGCTAAATAAGTTTAGATGTCGTTGGAGCTAAATTTACCGCTACGGAAATATACTACGCGCACTTTAGGGCGGCTGGTAAGCCTCCTAGTGCTGACGCGTCTTTAGGGTTCCCACCGATGCCTCTTTTCCCACAGGATAAGGAATGCGGTCTGCGGCTATACATCGCACGCAGAAAAGTGGTTTTCTTTTTCAAGGAGTCTCCGTGTATTTCCTTCGTTAGTTTTGTGATATTATCTTCCCAGCATTTGATTTAACAACTTATGTGTTGGCATCGTTAGAAACTTTTAAACTGATTAATTGGAGACTAGGACAATCAGAGACTGATGAAAAAAGCACCTTTTTTAAAAAGGTGCTTTTTCAAGTGGTCTCGGACAGGTTCTACGTGCCCGAACGAACTTAAGAATCATTCGAAAGGAAACGTAGAGATTTTCTACGTGCCTGAATGAGCACGGGAGTCAACCAAAAGGAAACGTAGAAAGGCTCTAGGTGCCCGAATGAGCTCGGCAATCACCCAAAAGGAAACGTAGAATGATTCTACGTTCCAAATGAACCTGGGAATCACCCAAAAGGGAACGTAGAGGAGTTCTAGGTGCCCGAATGAACTTGGGAATCACCCAAAAGGAAACGTAGAAGAGTTCTAGGTGCCCGAATGAGCACGGGAGTCACCCAAAAGGAAACGTAGAAGAGTTCTAGGTGCCCGAATGAGCACGGGAGTCACCCAAAAGGAAACGTAGAAAGTTCTAGGTGCCCGAATGAACTTGGGATCACCCAAAAGGAAACATAGAAGAGTTCTAGGTGCCCGAATGAGCACGGGAGTCACCCAAAAGGAAACGTAGAAAGGTTCTAGGTGCCCGAATGAACTTGGGAGTCACCCAAAAGGAAACGTAGAGATTTTCTAGGTGCCCGAATGAGCTCGGGAATCAACAAAAAGGGAACATAGAAACATTCTACGTTCCCAAATGAGCACAGAATGAGCCAAGGAACGAAAGGGAGGTACACTTCCTTGTTTTGCCTTCAGACATAATGGGGTAAGCTACCTGTCCAATTTAACCGGAAAAGTCCATTATTTTATAGATAAGAAAGTATAAATTTGCACTTTGATGTCTAGATCCATCGCCCAGCGATTAGCGGACTTCCCTCACCTTCGTACGATAAAGAAGACTTGCCGATTGGTGAAACCAGAGCTTAGTCGCACTTATACCCTTGCGGTGAAAGTCAACATCGACTCTGGTTTTTAGGAAGGCCGACTAAAAGCGGGCTAGCGCTCAGGCGTAGGCATACCCCTATGAAGGGGCATGTTTCCCTTTATCTCCTACGGCAGTGGAATGTTCGATTAAGACCGCTGCTTTGCGCGGCAACATGGACCACCTGGCATGGCCAGGCGCAGTTCGTACGTCGCTAAACGGGCGCTTGCGCTTTTCTTAGAAAAAGGGTGAGAACCTACTATCTGTAGGAACTCACCCTAATACTTCAACTTATGTCTTGTTAATGGAAATTGTTTTGTTAATTTTTCAGTTTTTTAACACGTTAGGAAAGTATAAAATTTTAGCATGAAGAGGATTCGACGTAGTTAAAATTTTAATGTACCAAGTATAAGGAAAACTTAGACATTCTCTAAAGGACGAGTGAATGTGAGTTTTACTAATGCCAACGTAACTGTATTTAAATATTTTATGATGGGTTAGCTTCTTTCCATTCTGACTGCAGGACTATCCACTCGCCATCTGTATAGTACCAAATCGATTCAATGGTACCAAGCTTATCGGCATGATACGCTCCACTAACCTGTTTAAAACTTCGAAGACCATACCCTTTTCGGTCAGTTAATTTAACTGGTTCATAAAAAGCAATTGGATCAATCATAAGAGATCTGGACTTTGATAATTTACCTTCTTTATTATATATTTCCAGGCTAATATATTCCTCCGCCCGATTACTTATATCCATTTCAATCGGTTTCTCATTAGGAGAAATTCTAATTTCGGCTATAAACTGATTGGTAAATTCTCCGGAAACATATTTTAATTTAGGAAGAGGTATCTCTGCCAGCTCATTGTCAGCAATGGTATGTAAATCATAATGATATAATCCTCCACCTCCACCAGTAGGACTCTGAAAAAGCATATCCTGTACTTTGTCATGATTTACATCCACGAATTGAATGGTTGGTTCATATCCATCACCATAATTAATTTTCCATCTGCCATCATCCTGACTTTTGCTTTTTATCTCCGCCCATATATTATGGAAATAGTCCGCATCTTTAGCAAAGGGAATTCCTTTTAAATTAATATCATCAAGTATGCCGTCACCAGTTACATCCGCTTGATATGTATCAATAATAACGGCTTCCTGTTCCTTTGAAATACCAGTAACAGGAACGGAAGAGGTGAGCGTAATGGCAGCAATTAGTACAAGTCGTAAAAACAACATCAGCAATTTCTCCTATTCCATCATTAAATCAATTTTATGTTATGTTGTGTTTGAATACGTAATTCTATTCACGTCTACATAGAAATGCTTTTTTTATATCCTGCAGTTTAGGATGGTTCTAGGTGGAAGTGTGGTGCCACGTAGAGCGGAAGAATTAATCGGTAAAGGACTTAATTACATTCTCTATTTATTCATTTTTTAAAATACTAAATCCCCCCTCAAACATCAAATAAAGATTCCCATTCTCATTTTCTAACAATAAATTTACAAAACATTATAACTTATTAAACATTAACTTTTTATAATAAAGATGAAAGAGGTGGTTTAGATGGCAAAAATGTTTATTCTTTTTTACGAGGCCGAGTGCCAGTTTATTCGGTATATGAACCAGTATTTTGAGCAAAAGTATGTAAATCTCTTTTTCCGTACGGTGACACACTTGGGAGGTGCAAAATTTACCATTGGAATTATTCTATTACTTAGTTTATTCACTAATCAATCCGTGCAAATCACAGCTGTTTCCAGTGCTTGTGCATTAGCCATTAGTCATATTCCTGTAGCAATTTCTAAAAAGCTACTTCCAAGAAGAAGGCCTTATTTAGTCCTCGATCAAATAAATGTTACACAAAACCCATTACAGGATCATTCTTTTCCATCCGGACATACGACTGCAATCTTTTCTATTGTTATTCCCTTTATTCTATATGAACCAATACTTGCTCTTTTGTTATTACCTATTAGCTTCCTAGTGGGACTCTCGCGTATTTATTTAGGATTACATTATCCCTCAGATGTTCTTGCTGGTGTTTTATTAGGAAGTTTTATTGGTGTTGGATCATTTGTCTTCTGGGATAGTCTGTTTAATATATTAGTCTGAAGTTACCTTTTCATCAATTGTGGAAACTCATAAACCGAAATTTTGGTGCTTAGAATGTACTAATGTGCTAAAGGACCTAAGGATAAATGGATATTGTCACGTGATGAACTGGCTGTATGACCCTTAGAGAGAAGAATTCGGGGCACTTCAATAAATGGGGATTGGGCAGTCAGTAAATTCTTAATTCGTTCATGCAACAATTAGTGGGGACGAAAAATCCCCTACTGATTGAGGATTCACATTTTAAGCGGAATGGTTGCTATAAAATAACTTCCCTGTAGCCCGCGAAAATTTTTTGATGGAGGTCAATCATGAAAATTGCTATTTTTACGGATACGTATGCACCTGAAGTAAACGGAGTGGCAAAAACATTAGAACGTTTGACCGCGTATCTAGAAAAAAATAACGTGGAATTTCGAGTGTTTGCACCAAAAAAGCATAATTCGGACCTATTTTCAAAAAACATTCACGGATTTACCAGTTTGCCATTTTTTATTTATAAAGAATGTCGGTTGGCAATACCTAACATGCCGCTGGTAAAGGAAGAGCTGATGGACTTTCAACCCGATTTGATTCATGTTGCGACACCTTTTAATGTTGGGTTATGTGGATTATATTATGCGAAAAAATTGGATATTCCGATTGTTGGATCCTATCATACCGATTTTGATAAATATTTGGACTATTATAATCTTCAATTTTTAACAAAGATATTGTGGAAATATATGGGCTGGTTTCATCGTCCCCTCCGTAAGATTTTTGTTCCCTCTATGGATACGAAGCAGCATCTACAGCGTCATGGATTCACGAATCTGTCCATCTGGCCAAGAGGTGTAGATTGTTCCCTGTTTCATATGAATTTTGATAAGCAAGTTATAAAAGAAAAATACGATATAAAAGAGAAGTATATATTGCTTTATGTTGGGAGGATTTCTCCAGAGAAGGATATTATGTTATTGCCTAAGATACATGCATCCCTACCTGATGGTATAAAAGACGAGGTGCATTGGCTAATTGTAGGGGATGGACCTGATAAAAAAGAATTAGAGCAGGTAGCACCACGCAACATGTCGTTTGCTGGTTTCTTGTCAGGGGGAGATTTAGCACATGTGTATGCTGCCGCCGATTTATTTGTTTTTCCTTCTGCGACGGAGACGTTTGGAAATGTAGTTTTGGAATCTATGGCAGCAGGTACACCGGTTGTTGGGACAAATGCTGGTGGTGTTAAGACGATTATTCAGGATAATCAGACAGGTGTATTATGTGAAGAAAAAAATTTGGAACAATTTGCATCAGCGATCGTTTCCTTATTAGCGATGGATAATAAAAGGGAGATAATGGGGTTAGAGGCAAGAAATTATGCCCTTACTCAATCATGGGATGCTATCTTTTATAATCTTCTTTTGGAATATGAAGAAGCGATTCAAAAAGATGTGGAAACGTTCTATGCTTAAGATTCGCAATGTAATCTAAAAGCGTGTATTCAAAAAGAGGGATGAAAAGGACAGTGCAGTTCGGGATGAGCTGAGCCGTCACCACGAGTGTACAATGAAAGGTACATGAAGGAGCGGTAAAGCAAACCCTATGTCGAAAAAGTGTCCTTTTCATCTGGCTTTTTAAATTTGTTTAGTCTGTAATCTTTTTCTTCTTGTTAATGGAACTTACAATCGATGCAATAGCTCCATCACCTGTAACATTCGTAGCTGTTCCAAAACTATCCTGTGCAAGGTATAAGGCTATCATTAGCGAGACCATCGTTGGTCCAAAACCTAGCATGCTTTCGAGCAATCCTATTGCAGCCATGACCGCACCACCTGGAACACCAGGTGCTGCAATCATTGTAACACCGAGCATTAAAATGAACGGCAAATAGGATTGAAGGGAAGCTGTTTCTCCCTGAAGGAATAAAACGGCCAATGAGCAGCTTACAAGTGTTATCGTACTACCCGATAAGTGAATATTGGCAAACAAAGGAATCGTGAAGTCTACCACATTTTCACTCGATTTGACCTGCTTTGCCTGCTTTAAAGTCACTGGTATTGTGGCAGCAGATGATTGTGTACCGAGTGCTGTAAAGTAAGCTGGTGACATTTTTTTTAGCATGCCAAACGGGTTTTGTTTGCTTAAAGATCCTGCAATCGAATATTGGAAAATTAGATATAGTAGATGGAGAATAATAATCATCACAAATACTTTTAAAAACACACTTAAGATTGTTGCCACTTGCCCGGTATAAGTCATATTTGCAAATATCCCAAAGATGTGAAAAGGAAGCAATGGAATAATAAATTTCTCAATCACAAGTTGTACGATTTGGCGAAAATCAATCGTAACATTTATTAGTGTATCTCCTTTAATGACAGCCAGGCCAATTCCAAGTACAAAAGAAAATAAGAGTGCTGTTATAACCTCCATAGGCGGTGCTATTTCCAATGTAATAAATGCTTCACTTAAACCCTCTGTTGGATCGGTAAATGCTTGCAGGGATTCCCCGCTAAGTATTGCTGGATAAATATTTTTTGCAACAAGAAAGGCAAATAAACCTGCTAGCATGGTGGACAGATAAGCAAAACTTGCACTTATTCCAAGTAATTTTCCAGCACCACGCCCCATTGTTCCTATTCCCGGTGTAATAAATCCAATAATGATAAACGGAATGATGAAGCTTAAAAAGCTCCCAAACAATCCATTGAAAGTCGCAAATAAACGAATAAAGAATTCATTTGCAAACGAACCTATAAGTATACCCAAAATAATTGCTGTAATAATTCGGGCTAGAAGTCCAAATCGTTTCATTTCATCTCTCTCCCTGTATTTTAAGAATGTATATATTTTTCCATTTTACTACAAAATTATAGGAATACAATTAATTGTTTATTCCATAAAAAAGCACGCCTATTATGGCGCGCTTTTTATCGTATCCTAATGGGGCAATAATTTCAATCAAATCGTTTACTGCTGACCTTGCTGCTGTTGCTGTGTTCCACCCATACCAGTCATAAATGGCATCATTTTTTGTACAGTTTGGCCGAGATTTTGATTATTTCTAGTCATTGTATAATAAGTTGCAGCTCCAACACCAATAGAAGCAACGATTGGTAACCAATTCTGATTCCTCATTTGCATCCCTTATCATCCTTTCCAAGATTGCCCTCATTATAAAATGGGCGGATTTGTCCGTTGTCTGAAGGCCAGACATTTATAGGTTGGCACAGTTTGAACCGTTACATGCTAGGTATCATCTACCAGTTACGGCTAAAGGTTCTTGGGCTGCATTCATACCTGCCAGTCTTCCGGTAACAAGTGCTGAGGTTATATTATACCCGCCAGTGTAGCCATGAATATCAAGGATTTCTCCACAAAAATATAGTCCATGCATCAATTTGGATTGCATTGTATTTGGTACAATTTCTTTAATGGAAACTCCACCACCAGTTACAAATGCTTTTTCCAAAGGAAGGGATCCATTTACTTGGAACGAAAAGTTTTTCATCGTATGTACGATTGAACGGATTGTTTCCTTAGAGACATTGGCACATTTCTGATCATCGCTGACTTTATTTTGATTTAAAATATATGTTAATAAACGTTCAGGGACCATGCCTTTAACGATATTTTTAAATGCCTTCTTCGGGTTATCATTTGCTGTTTTCATGATGTTTTGAAATATTGTTTCTTCATGTTCATCAGGCAGGGAATCCAAAACCATTGGAACTTTGTCGCGGCCACGCATTAATTCCTTTACAACAAACTGTGAACAGCGAAGTACGGCAGGCCCGGAAACACCGAAATGTGTAAAAATCATATCCATCCGGTGCTGAATGATTGGTTTATTCCTTTTATTTAATACAGATAAGGTCACATCTCTAAGGGAGAGACCTTGTAAACTTTTATTTTTAATAAACTCTTCGTCTGATTTAAGCGCCACCTCTGTTGGGTAAAGCTCGGTAATGGTGTGTCCTGCTTTTTTGGCCCAGGCATATCCATCGCCTGTCGAACCAGTGTGGGGAACCGCTTTTCCTCCCGCAGCAATAACGAGTGCGGATGTTGTTATTTTTTCGCCTTCTTGTAAAATAACGGTGTGTTCATTTTCATCATAGTGAATCGCTTTAACTGGTGTATTTAGCTTTACTTTCACGTTGAGTTCTGCCATTTTGTTGACTAGCGCATCGACAACGGATTGGGCCGAGTTGGATATTGGAAACATTCTACCATGATCTTCTTCTTTAAGTGCAACGCCCATATTTTCAAAAAAATCGATGATATCGTAGTTATTAAAAACAGAAAAAGCACTATATAGAAACTTCCCATTTCCCGGAATGTGTTTAATAACTTCATCTTCTGGCAGTCGGTTGGTTACATTACACCTGCCGCCACCAGAAATAGCCAGCTTCTTCCCTAATTTCTTTCCTTTTTCAAGCAGTATGGTTTTTGCGCCATGCTCAGCTGCAGCAATCGCAGCCATTAACCCGGATGGCCCTCCTCCAATAACGACTACATCATAATTCAATGTTCTTCATTCCTTTCGCTAGTATCATACCACTAACATTGGTACTTACTCAATTTCCATTCGAATATATTTGAAACTAGAAAAAACATTCCAAGAAGTTATACTATTTATTTGCTACAAATCTGAATTATGGCTATGTTTTGAAGTTTGTTCTTTTAACATAAGGCGAAAGCTAATTTCTAAAGGTTTTTTTCGCAAAGTTTGTTGTTATAGAATTTATATAAACTTCAGACTAACTTTAAATGATGTAGGAGCACCAACTTACCGCTACGGAAATACACTACGACTTCCGTGGGTGACCATAAAGAAGCAAATATCAACCGTTGTGAAAAATATCAACACAACGGGCGCACATATCAACCAGTATATGCGAGATATCAACCATTAGAGGTCATTTATCACTCGTGTTTAGACTTTAGCAGGGCGGGCACTACTGAGTAATCTTCTTTGTTCCCTTGCGCCGAGGAAGCCTACTACGGAGCGTTAATAGAAGACTAGAGGCACACTTACGGTTTTCATTGATGAGGCTTTAGGTCGTACCCACGAACCGTAGTATTCTACCGGAGCGACTGCATGCACACAATTATCATTAGAACAAGCGAGAGCATCACCATAGGAATTTTCATTAGTCAGGAGTTTATATCAAATATGGAACAACTTTTCTGCCACTATATCGATAGAGTACGACTTAAGTGAGTGTACTGTTGATTTTCGCTGGGGGACTTCAGACACGTGCTGTTCCGGCAGGAGTCGACTACCTTCTGCCCCAATCAATTATTCTTAATAGTAATTAGCTTATATTTGGTTCACAGCAGCACCATGCAAATAATGTGAAGTGAATAGAGAATCAAGGTCTACGGAATAGTCAATAAAAAATCTTATGCAGCTAATGATGTTACGTTATCTGTCCGAGCTTGTGATATGATAAAATTACGTGTATGTATAAATAGAGAAATGATTTGAAAATGAAATTAGAATTTAGAAATTAAGGTGAAAACATGTCGAATATCGTAAAAGGTGCATTTATTTTAACGGTTGCATCTTTTTTATCCAAATTTCTCGGAATGATCTATGTTATTCCGTTTAACGCGCTAGTAGGTGAAACAGGTGGTACGTTGTTTAGTTTTGCCTATACGCCATATAGTATATTCATTAGTCTTTCTACGGTTGGTATTCCTGTTGCTGTATCTAAGTTTGTTTCCAGATATAATTCGCTGGGGGATTATGAATCCGGAATGCGGATGTTTAAAGTAGCTAGTGTGATCATGGCGATTACGGGTTTTATTGCATTTTTAGTTATGTTTTTGAGTGCGGAATGGCTTGCCCAGTGGATGATTACAAGTGAGAATCCAGAGAATATCACAGTGGAAGACGTCACTTTTGTTACGCGGATGGTAAGTGTTGCATTGCTGATCATTCCAATTATGAGTATTGCCCGCGGGTTTTTCCAGGGGCATGAATCGATGAAACCGACAGCCGTCTCACAGGTAATTGAGCAAATTGTACGCATTGCTTTTATTTTAGTAGGTGCTTTCATCATTATAAAAGTATTAGATGGTTCGATTGTAACAGCTGTTGGATTTTCTACATTCGCGGCGTTTATTGGTGCATTAGCATCCTCTGTTGTACTTATGTATTACTGGAGAAAAAGCAAACCGCATTTTCATCAGAAGCTTCAACTACAAAAACAATCCTATTCTATTTCAACAAAGGAACTGTTAATGGAGCTGTTCAGCTATGCCGGACCATTTATTTTAGTTGGACTGGCTATCCCATTATATCAATTAGTTGATCAGTTTACGTTTGAAAGAGCCATGGTTGCAGCTGGATTAAAAGAAACATGGGAGCTGGCATATGGTGTCATAAACTATTACGGACATAAGATTGTCATTATTCCAATGACGATAGCAACTGGTTTGTCACTATCCCTTCTTCCAACATTGACAAAATCCTTTACACAAAATGACCGGAATTTATTAACTCAGCAAATTAATCAGGCATTGCAAATTGTTCTAGTTCTTGTTATACCAGCAGCGGTTGGTATTGCTGTTCTTTCTGAAGAAGTGTATGGTGCATTATTTGGTCTTAACATTATTCATATTGCAGGACCACTCTTAGCTTGGTATGCTCCAGTTGTTTTATTATTTGGTTTATTCAGTGTTACTGCAGCTATTCTGCAAGGTATTAATGAACAACGATTTGCAGTCTTTAGCTTATTGGCAGGACTATTGGTTAAAATACTGTTAAATGCACAGTTAATTCATTGGTTTGGTGCAAAGGGTGCGATATTTGGTACTGCCTTGGCTTCAGGAATCGCCGTTCTGCTTAATTTCTGGCAAATCAAAAAAGCAATTGACTTTAGTTATAAACAAACAGGCAAACGTACTCTGCTAATTGGGATTTTCGTTATAATTATGATAGTGGTGATATGGATTGTGAAAGCTGTGTTTGGTTTGTTTATACCTGAAGACACTCGATTGGGCATAATCTTAATGCTTGCATTAGGAGTTAGTATCGGTGGGGGAGTATATTTATACCTGGCCAATGTTTCTACATTGCTGGAACGTGTCCTGGGAAAACGGATCTCTATAGACTTATTAAAAAGGAAACGCAGCAGATAGTTTGGAGGAAGGGATATCATGCGATTAGATAAGCTATTAGCAAATATGGGCTATGGGAGTAGAAAAGAAGTAAAAACAATTCTGAAGAAAAAACAGGTAACCGTAAATGATGTGATTGTAAAAGATGGCAGCAAACATATCGATACAAATCAGGATATGGTAAAAGTAGATGGAAATAAAGTGAACTATCAAAAATATATTTATCTTATGATGAATAAGCCTTCAGGGGTTATCTCAGCAACCACCGATCAACGTGAAAAAACGGTAATTGATTTGTTAACGGATGAATATCGATTATTTCAGCCGTTTCCAGTAGGAAGACTGGATAAAGATACAGAAGGGCTGTTACTTCTAACGAATGATGGGGAGCTTGGACATCGCTTAACATCACCAAATAAAGAAGTTGGAAAAACTTATTTTGCCAGAATAAAAGGAAAAGTAACCTCCGTTGATGTGGATAAATTTAAACAGGGAATCATACTGGATGATGGTTATCAGTCTAAACCGGCTGAACTCAATATCCTTCAAACTGGTGATATATCCGAGATAGAGGTCACCATTACGGAAGGGAAATTTCATCAAGTGAAACGGATGTTTGAGGCAACTGGAAAAAAAGTGAACTACTTAAAACGGCTTCGCATGGGCAGGCTAGAGCTAGATGATTCGTTAGATGTGGGTGAATATCGGGAACTGAATAAAGAAGAGTTAACATATTGTCAATCATTGAAATAGGAGGAAAGCTCATGGGAAATGCACCGCATTATTTTATTGCCATTCATTTACCAGAGCATCTACAGGATTTCTTTTCCGTTTGGCAGGATGCATTATATGATAAGTTACCGTATAAGCAATGGTATAATAAAAAGGACTTGCATATTACATTAAAATTTCTCGGTGCAGTAGAGGAGCAAAAATTTGCCGAGCTTCACAAAGCATTAAAAGAAGTTAAGAATTTACCTGCATTTAATGTGAACGTAGGTTCTATAGGAACGTTTGGAAATCCAAAGAAACCACGTGTTCTATGGGCAGGAGTAGAAAAAAACGATAATATAATGGCTGTTTGGAAAAAGGTAGAACAAGCCGCAATTCAAGTAGGCTTTCCTAGAGAAAATCGGGAGTATCGCCCCCATATTACATTGGCTAAAAAATGGATGGGAGAACAAGCAGCTTCCTATGATGAAGTTTTGTTTCATATAAAAAAGGACTTTACTGCAATTGAAAACATGTTCGTTGATGAAGTAACTATTTTTCAAATTCATCCTTCCAGAAGTCAGAAATATGAACCGGTAGGAAGGTATTCATTGAAATCTTGAGATGACACAAACAGATATGAAGGGGGTGATTGTCATCGCACAATTAATAAAACTGCAAGATTATATCTCCCGTTATGAATGGGATACGTTTAGATATCCTACACAATACATCCGTGTTAAAAAACAGAACTGGGATAAATTGTATGAGAAGTGGGCTGAACCGGAACGTCCTGTTTATTTTGAAGCAGAAGCACAGAATGAATCGGAGGAAATGTCTACATTCGCCAAGTTTAAAGCCTTGTTCAGGAGAGAATCGCTTCTGGATTCCGAAGAAGATGAAGAGCCAGTATCCGAGCCATTACCGGATACGGAAGAGGAACTAAAACAATATTTTTTAGATAAAATATTCCACTTCCAATTAAAATGGGCTACATCAACGGTTAATCGAATTTCTTTTGTACATAAAAAGTATTATGACGACCCATTGTTAAAATATTTACTGCAGCGTTTTCCAGATACATATCTGTTGATGTATTATCCTGTCTTTAATATAAAGAAGGCACCAATTGATGGGGAAATTCTCTTGATTTCACCTATTGGTATTGAGATTATTTATTTTATGGAAGAAGATGAACAAGCTGTTATTATGGCAGGGGATGAGCGAACGTGGACGGTACAAAAACCGAATTCCTCCGCGAAAGTTTTAAACCCGACAATAGCCTTAAAGCGAACGGAACATATTATCAACCGTATTTTACATACGCATGATGTAGAATTCCCAGTTTATAAAACCGTGCTTTCCCGCACCAACTCCATTGTATTTGCAATGAAGCCATACCAGACAGAGTTAATTGGAAAGAATGAGTATCCAAACTGGTTTCAGGAAAAGCGCAAGTTAACGTCCAGTTTGAAAAATAAGCAGCTTAAAACAGTAGAATTACTGCTCCGTCATTGCCAATCCATTTCTGTTCAGCGTCCGGAATGGCAAGAAGATGTTAGCTTACGTACGATTGGCGATTTGGAGGAATCGTAATTTACCCACGATGCAAAGTATGAGAAACAACGAATGGTCATGTTGCAGGATGATTCAATAAAACAGCCCTCCGTAAAGCTGGAAGAACTTGAATTAGTAGAAAATTATACAGTAACTTAAAGGCGTTGCTTTGTACAAACTGGATAAAAAGCAATTATATGGTTGTAATTTGAACTTTATACCTATAAAATATGTAGAGGAATGCTAATTTTGAAAGATGTGAAGACTATATGTTGGAATGGCTTGAACAAGCATTAGGGGATGGTTGGAAGTTAACACCGGCTGGTGGATTAACTGGAGAAGCATTTTTTGCCAAAAAGGAAGATAAACGGCTGTTTTTAAAGCGTAATTCTTCCCCGTTTTTAGCAGTGCTGTCAGCAGAGGGAATTGTCCCGAAGCTTGTATGGACAAAGCGTATGGAAAATGGAGATGTTATTACGGCACAAGAATGGCTGGAAGGACGAGAATTAAAACCGCATGATATGAAGGATCAGCGAGTGGCTGATCTTTTACATAAAATTCACCATTCCACCGAGTTACTCGATATGCTTATGCGACTTGGAATTATGCCTTTAACTTCAGATGACATATTCCAATCGATAAAAAAAGAACTTCATGCTATGAATTTAGTTAATAAATATAAAGAGGTTGAAATTGCATTAGGTAATCTTGAAATATTATTACCTAAAACAAGAAATCAGAAGCTGGTTGTTTGTCATAGTGATTTGAATCATAATAACTTATTAATGTCCAAAGAAGGACATCTTTATTTGATTGACTGGGACAATGCAACGATTGCTGATCCAGCTTCTGATTACGGATTGGTTTTAAAATGGTACATTCCAAAAGAAAATTGGGAAGACTGGCTTAAAAAATATGGAGTGGAAGAAGACGATTATATACTGGAACGAATGTATTGGTATTTACTACATGACTCACTCCATTATTTAGTATGGCATCTAAAAAGAAAAGAGCCCGCAAAAGTAATTGAAAGATTGCGGGATTTACAAGAACTGAACGAACAAGTCGAGGACTTAGTGTAAATTAGCATTTTCTATTGCACTCATCCAAGTTTCTAAATTTGTTTTATTTGCTGTGATATGTTCTTCCATATTTTGGGCGTTTTCGCCTTGTCTTCCGTAATTATAAATTTCCGGAAGCAGTTGCAGTAGTTGTTCATCATTTATTTCATTATTTGCCATCATATTTTTTACTAATCTCTTGATTTGCTGATATTCAGATACTTCACCACAGCAGCCAACACATTGTTCATCAAGAATATCGTGTAATAAGGTTAATAAATTATTTTTGTTTAGTGTCATCAGAATCACCTCATGGCACTATTTTTTGTCATATTAAGTTTTCTATACTTGTTAAAAATCAACAAAGAGAGGTATGTTATATGCGTCAACGCAATAAACCATGGGCCGACGATTTTCTAAAAGAACACCAGCATTTTATTATACCAAATCCAACAGAACATAAAGGGAAATGGAAAGCTTTATTTAAAAATGATAAACCGATTCATATTGAAGTTGGAACGGGAAAAGGTCAGTTCATCGTTGGGATGGCAAAACAATACCCAGATATTAATTTTATCGGGATCGAAGTAGCGAAAAGTATTATCGTAACGGCAGCGCAGAAAGTTTTGGATTCCATACCAGAGCATGACAATATTTTATTGTTAAATGAAAACGCCAATGATCTAAGAGAAATGTTTGACGAAAATGAAGTTGCAGGCATTTACTTAAACTTTTCTGATCCATGGCCAAAGAACCGGCATGAAAAGCGGCGATTAACTTATAAAACATTTTTGGAACAATATCAGAAAATCCTTGACCCATCTGGACAAGTTATCTTTAAAACGGACAATCGGGGATTATTTGAATATTCTCTTGTCAGTTTAACTGATTATGGGATGAAACTGGAGGAGGTAAATCTCGATTTACATGCCATCGATGATCCGACTAATGTCATGACAGAGTATGAAGAGAGATTTTCCGCAAAAGGCCAGCCGATATATCGATTAAAGGCAAGTTTTTAGAAAGAGGAACTATACAGGCATAGAATTTAGATTCTTTAGCCTTATAGTTCCTCTATTTATGTAGTGCCTAAAAAGGAATGTGAACGACTTTACCGTATGCTGGTAGTTACGTCGCACTGTATTCTAAATGTAACATAAATTTTTTTGCAAAAAGCAACAATCTTTTTAGAAAACAGCCTATAAAAAAAACGGACAAAATGTGCCCTTGCCTATTTTTTTATTGGTCAAGATACGTATCCTTCTATTTGGAATATAGTAAAAATGTCTAAGTTACTAAAGGAGGAATACGATGGAAGCACATACTGATAGCAGACCTAAGCATTTGGCATGGCATGAGACGCTTGAAATTCATGAATTAGTTGCCTTTCAATCCGTTAGTTTAATGAAATTAAAACAGTTCATCGGTGATATTCGAGACTCGGAACTGCGCGCACTTTATGAACATACCATTCGTGGTGTAGAAACTAACCTCAGAGAACTTCTTGAATTTTATGCATTGGCTCCAAGAGAGGAAGAGGATGAAGACAGGAATTTGGATACAGGATTTTTCGCAGGTGATTTACTGGCATTTGCGAAAACATCTGTACGAAATTATTCAATCGCCATTACTGAAACAGCAACACCTATATTAAGACAGACGTTAAACAAACAATTACAACGGGCAATTCAAACGCATGAGATGGTATTTAATTATATGTACAAAAATAGTCTTTATCCATCATATGATTTGGAAAGATTGCTGAAAAATGACGTGAAGCTTGCCAATAAAGCATTAAAGATGAAGTATTAAAGTGCCATTGCTGCGAAGAAAAAACCTGTATGGAATGAGAGTATCATTTCCATACAGGTTTTTCTTGGGTCTTGATTAATTAGTTATTGCGATTGTTGTTACGGTTACGATTACGATTGTTGTTATTATCGTTGTTGTTGTTGTTGTTATCGAAATCGTTGAACTCGTTCTCGTTCGCAAACTCAACATTGTTTACATTGTTGTTGTTATTATTGTTGTTATTGTTGTTGTTGCGATTACGATTGTTGTTGTTATTCGCCATTAATCGACCCTCCTATTATAAATATTAGATGAAATACTCTTTTTGAAAAGGGTTTCTTTTCAAAATGAAATTTCACCGACAAGACATATTCTGTCCAATATCCTAAAAATAAACCTCAATATCTAATAGATTTATTTTTAATAAAATTCTTAATACTGGTCGGGATAGCGCGTTGCTTGCTTTTCCGTTTCTCATGTACCAATTAATGTACACTCCGGTGACGGGAGCAACGCCGCCTCGAGCTTTTCGCTCTATTTTATCACGTGATTAACTGGGTGTAAGACCCTTAACAAAAAGAATTCGAGATGCTCCAAGAATGATAAGTGGGGGACGACGGCCAATAATCCCCTGATTCGTTCATCTAAGGGATGAAATAAACCCCCACTGATTGAAGATTCACTTTATCCTCCTTTTTGAACACGCACTAAAAGAAGTTTCTTCTATTCATATTCATTATTCGGGGTTCCCTCGAATAAGATAGGATAGATTGTCTAATTGAGACAAGCAGTTCCAGTAAGGAGGAACTTCATTGAAACCATTTTTGACAAAGTTTGGACTAGTTGTAGCAGGAGGCGCTATTCAAGGGCTGGGAATGGGTTTATTTTTATTTCCCCATTCCATTCCATCAGGCGGTGCAGGAGGAATTACAGTACTATTGAATTATTGGTTGAATATCGGAATGGGGTTAGCGCTTTGGATTGTAAATTTCGCTTTATTGTTAGTAGGTGTGAAGATGCTGGGAAAACGGTTTGCTCTATGGACGATTGTATCCATTACAATGACTTCCGTTTCCGTTGACTTTTTTGAACAATATTTTACGATTGCGAATAGGCACCTCGTCTATGATTTGATTTTTGGGTCGTTTTTTTTAGGTACTGGTATTGGGATATTGATGCGTCAAGGTGTTTCCAATGGTGGAATAGGTGTGGTAGCGCTAATTATCTCTACACGAAAAAAAATACTTCCCGGCAAACCGCTATTCATTATTAATATTTGTATTTTCCTGTTTACTTCGATGATTATTGACTGGAAATTAATTTTTTTGGCTCTGATTAGTCAATGGATTTCCACAAAAGTAGTTGACATGGTATGTGAAGTATCTTTTCAACAAACCTATACACTGGATTGGAGAAAAAAATCATAAGTTTACATATAGTTGTATTTGATCTTGTTTTTTTTATGCTTTTTCCCATCTTTGCCGTTCACATGTACTAATAATAAAACTAATAATCCTACTATAAACGTAAAGGACGCAATGGATAGAAACATTCCAGTCCTGGACCAGTCCATTAATCGGGTAAATACGGGCGGACCTAGAGCAACACCTAAGAAACGAACAGATCCATATAAGGAAGAAACAAATCCTCTGCGTTCCTTGCCGACTGCACCGGTAATTAAACTGTTCACACAAGGAAGAACCAAACCAGCGCCAACACTGCTAAGGGCAAGCACGATAAGGAAAGGAATCAGTTTTTCGAAAAGAACAAGTGATCCATAAGATATTGTCATAAATAGCAGACCTAAAACGGAAAGCCGCTTCATCTTCTCCAAGTTCTTCCCAATTTTACTTCCAGTGATATAAGATGTTGTTACCATGACAAGTAATGGGATGGCAAGAATAAGACCTTTTGGAACACCATTAATATTGTATTCAGATTCCAGTACATCAGATAGATAAAAAAGAATTCCGAATAAGGTAAATAGACAGGTGCCTCCAGCTAAATAAATCGTAAATAGCCATCTGCCTTCATGTTTAAATACGCTAAGAAGCCCTTTGACATATTTTCGAAACGGTGGAGGTGCTTGGCGATTACTCTTTTCTTTGACAAATATCCAAACTAAAATAACCGAAATTAAGCTAATAACGGGAAAAGCAAAAAACACGGAATACCAAACAATTAATGCTAATAAGGATCCAAGAATCGGTGATAATACTTTACCTAGACCATTCGATGCTTCAAAAATCCCGAGAATTCTGCTTCGTTCTCCACCTTTAAATAAATCACCAATTAATGCCATTGCAATTGGTGCTGTTCCTGCCGCTCCAATTCCTTGTATGATCCTTCCAATAATAATCCAAACATATGCATTGGAAAAAACAGCGGCACCGAGTCCAGCAAGTAATGCTCCACCACCAAATAAAAGCAAAGAAGGAATTATGACAATTTTACGGGAGAAGCGGTCCGATAAGTAACCAACAATGGGAATAAGGATTGCAGCCGCGATAGAAAACACTGTTATAGTTAAACTGACCTGTAACTGAGAAAGGTCCAGAGAGGATTTCATTTCCGGCAGAATGGGAATCAACATGGAATTTCCCAATGTCATCATTAGTGGAATCGAGCCAATAGCAGCGATTACCATTCCCTTATTTTTTTTCTTCAACGTTCTTACACTCCTTGTGAGGAAATTATTTCACATTAATCGGTGGTGCGACTATCCAGCCTTTTTGTTTGGCCAGGTTAAGGAGATTTTGTTCGTATTCTTCTCTTTGGCTATGAAATTCACCAAATAGTGAACGAATATCTTCACGAATTGCAATTCCAGTAACATAACTGGATAATATTCTCCCTTTCATTAGCTCATTTTGAATGAGTACCGCTATCTCTGGATCATTAAAGCGGGCACCTGCTGGAATATCTTCCACTTCGACATTAGGTCTGTCTGGTGGTGCAGGTGGCAATCGAATACCAGCTTCTTTTAAAATTCCTTCCACCTGTTGTTCTTCTTGCGTTAAACAGCTCTCTACTAAATCCTCCAGATATGTTTTTAATTCCTGATCTCCAGTGTGATTAATAAAAACCTGCATGGTTACCAGAAGATTTTTTGCGCTGTATAAATAGGACCATAAATGATAAACCTCTCCGGAATGAAATGGTTCTTCCGGGGGGTTATTGTTTAACAAACCCATAATATCCCTCCTGTTCATTTGCGTATATAGTTTGCCTTAAAAGATAGATATTATCCTTTCAGAAATCAGGTGATAAAGAAATTGACCTAGGACAGGAACCTACTTTTATTTCATACATAGGCTAACATCAGAGATGGAAAGCAAAGAACTTTTAGAAAGGATTTGAACATATGAATAAAAAAAAGATATGGCTACTTATGATTATTCTTTTTTCTTCTGTTCTTTTTGCAGGATGCAATGATAATAGCAATGCTGCATCAGATTCAGAAGACAAAGAGCAAGTGGTGCGGATTGGGTATCAAAAAAATGGACCATTAATCATTTTGAAATCCCTTGGGACATTAGATGATCGACTGGAATCGATGGGATATTTAGTGGAATGGAATGAATTTCAGGCCGGCCCATTACTAGTGGAAGCACTTAATGCGGAGAGTATTGATTTTGGCCGAACCGGTAATACTCCACCAATTTTTGCGCAAGCTGCAGATGCTCCATTTGTTTATGTTGCTGTCGGTTTTTCCAAATATAAAGGAAGTGGAATTTTAGTCCCACAAGATTCCGATATTCAACAACTTGAAGATTTAAAAGGGAAGACAGTTGGTTTTTCAAAAGGTTCTAGTTCCCATTATTTAATAGTAAAAGCATTAGAGAAAGCTGGTCTGGAATATTCCGATATTAAACCGGCATATTTAAATCCCGGAGATGCAAGGGTTGCCTTTGAACAAGGGACAATTGATGCAAAGGCGGTTTGGGATCCTTACACAGCATCTACGGAGATTAATTCCAATGGAAGGCTATTAGTGGATGGAGAAGGGTTGACAACAGATCGGGATTTCTTTGTTGCAACAAGGGAATTTGCAGAAAATCATGGGGACCTTATGGAAGTCATTTTAGAAGAAATTGAAAAATCCTCTGAGTGGGCGAATACGAATCATGATGAGTTGGTTGAAATGCTCGCCCCAATATTAAATATTGATGAAGCCTCTGTTGAAAAGTCTGTCAAAAGACGCGTTTATGGTATAGAGGAAATAACTGACGACATTATAGAGGAACAACAGGAAATTGCTGACGTATTTTATCAGTTGGAGATTATTCCTAAAGAGCTAAATGTAGAGGAAGTAATGAAGTAATGGGGTAAGAAGGGAGGAATCTTTATATGAAATGGGGCATAAAAAGTTCAATGGAAAAATTCCTTCCATGGTTTATACCTATTTTGCTGATCGGCGGATGGCAATTTTTATCATGGACTGGAGCGATTCCAGAAAGAATATTACCTGCTCCATCACAAATTATTCAGGCTGGCTTTGATTTAACGGTGACAGGAGAGCTGTACGACCACATGTCCATCAGCTTGTGGAGAGCATTGGCGGGGTTTTTAATCGGTGGAATTATCGGTTTTCTGTTTGGCTTACTGAATGGAGTTTTTCGGTTTGCGGATTTATTTTTCGATACATCGATTCAAATGCTTCGCAATATTCCACATCTTGCTTTAATTCCCCTTGTCATTTTATGGTTTGGAATTGGAGAAACTTCAAAGATCTTTCTTGTGGCACTGGGGGTTTTATTTCCAGTGTATATCAATACGTATCATGGAATAAAAACGGTAGATAAGAAATTAATTGAGATGGGGAAAGCGTATGGATTAAGGGGAAAAGAGCTATTTTTTCATGTGATTTTGCCTGGGGCAATGTCTTCCATTCTAGTAGGCATTCGATTTTCGCTCGGAGTGATGTGGCTGACTTTAATCGTAGCGGAAACCATTTCTGCACAGTCTGGCATCGGATATATGGCGATGAATGCCAGAGAATTTATGCAAATGGATGTTATTGTACTTAGCATCATTATCTATGCATTGTTCGGGAAACTATCCGATATGATTGCCAGATATTTTGAAGGAAGATTACTGAGATGGAATAATTAACTTTGATTTCATATTGCTGGATTTAAAAGCATAAAGAGAATTAGCTAATCAAGGGGGGGAATGGAAATGAAACCGTTCGGGCAGCAGGGGATCAACGTTTCCATGAAAAAGGTTGAAAAAAATTATGAGGACCGTGAAGTTTTGAAAGGATTGGATTTACAAATAAGGGAAGGCGAATTCGTAGCAATCGTAGGTAAAAGTGGCTGTGGAAAAAGTACTTTGTTACGACTGGTTGCCGGTTTAGAAAAGGTAAATGGGGGATCAATAGAACTGGATGGAGGACCTCTAAAGGGGTTAAATAAACAAGCGCGAATGATGTTTCAGGATGGCCGACTACTTCCATGGAAACGGGTCATCGACAATGTACGCTTAGGCCTGCCTTCTCATATGAAAAATAAAGCGATTCAAGCTCTTACTCAAGTTGGATTGAAGGATAGGGTAGAAGATTATCCTTCCAAACTTTCAGGAGGGCAAAAGCAGCGAGTGGCATTGGCACGTGCATTGGTTCATGATCCAGCTTTACTCCTTCTGGATGAACCTTTAGGTGCGCTTGATGCTTTGACACGCTTGGAGATGCAAGCATTGATTGAATCCTTGTGGAAACAAAGAAAATTCACCTCTATTCTTGTAACACATGATGTGGAAGAAGCGGTGGTTATTTCAGATCGGGTCATTTTAATTGAAAACGGAAAAGTGAGCTTAAATCAGCCCATTCATTTACCCAGACCACGTCAACGTACCAATCCCGCTTTTTCTATGTATGTAGATGAAATTTTATCACGCATTCTGAATCGCAAAAACAATAAAAACTATAGTATGGTCGTAAATAAAGAGTCAGAATCACTTTTTAACTCCATAAATAATTAAGGCGACTCCTAAAAATATCCAAAAGAATTTAGAATATGATATTTTATCGGATATCCCAACGATTCCAATGGTTGTTGTAATAATTAATATTAAAGGACCGACAAAAGCAAGAGAACTATTTATAATGAGGGCTTTGTCCACCTCATTTAATTTAATCATCAGATAAGCGGCAAATATTTCAATCGAACCGGAAAGCAAACGCAATAATGCCATTGCAATAACAGCTTTTTCTATTAAGCTAAACATCTTTTTCCTCCTGTGACATGTGCTAATGACATTATATGCACAACTTGTCCATTTAAAGACTTAAAAAGAGAATCTTTCATCGTTTTAGCTGAATGTAAACAAAACCTCTCTCCAGTAAAATGGAGAGAGGTTTTGTTCCACGTTAGGAAAGTATAAAATTTTAGCATGAAGAGGATTCGACGTAGTTAAAATTTTAATGTACCAAGTATAAGAAAAACTAACACATTCGCTAAAAAACAAGCGAATGCGAGTTTTTCTAAGATAAATTTCGGGAAGTGACAGGCATCATCAGTCTTTTTTCTTAGTTTTGGGGTCGATTTCTTCACTGTATTCTGTTTGCATATGGTGGCTGCGCATAAAGTCTTTTTCTAATCCTGCAAATACTTGGCTTTTCATATAGCGGTGAAAGAATATTTCACAAATAGCAATAATAAGTGCGGCAATAAATGCAGCAGATTCTACCGGAATATTAAATGCAAACATTGCATTTCCAAGTGCCCAAATTCCTAAATAGGCGAGCACAAAGTCACCAATTACCGCTAGTACGTTACCTATTCTCGGTAACAGAAAGACATCACCAGCAAATGCAGCTGCAGATAGGAGAATACTTGTAGTTAAGATTTCTCCAAATGTAACACCATAAAAAAGTCCTAAAACAATCCATAGAATGGCGGTTGTTAATACAAATTTCATGATAAATGCTGTGAAATAACGCATGTTTTCTCTCCTTTCCTGTTTTCGGTTATTTTGTCCTTTATTATTGGAATTATTCGGTTATGAATCTGGATAAACCGAGTGCTGTTGGTTACCCTAACTGTAAAAAGAGGAGGGGTCCAAGTTTTATTGCAGAATTAAATCATGTACTATAGAAACAGAATCATTTTATCGACGAATAACACAAACGTAAAAATGAATAATATTCGACAAAGTTCGGGAGGTGACAGGCACCTATGTATAAATTGTTATCGCATAATGATTTAGATGGTGTTGGATGTGGAATTGTTGCGAAACTTGCTTTTGGGGATGATGTAAAAGTACGTTACAATTCCATTGGAGGATTGAATCGGGAAGTAGAATGGTTTTTGGATAACGAAAAGGACACATTTTTATTTATTACGGATTTATCTGTAAGTGAGGAAAATGAAAAACGATTGGAAGCGTACTATAAAAATGGTGGAAAACTGCAGTTCATTGATCATCATAAAACGGCATTGTCCTATAATGATTACGATTGGGGCCATGTTGTTGTAGAGGATGAAGAAGGAAAATTAACATCAGCAACCTCTTTATTATATGAATACTTAGTGAAACATAACTTACTTGAGCCTTCTGATGCCGTTACGGAGTTTGTTGAACTTGTGAGACAGTATGATACATGGGAATGGGAAAAAAATGAAAACGAAAAAGCGCAGCGGTTGAACGCGTTGTTTTTCCTTGTATCGATTGATGAATTTGAAGAGACGATGATAAAACGTCTACAATCAAGCGAACATTTCTATTTCGACGAGTTTGAAGAAAAAATTCTCGATATGGAAGATGATAAAATCGGACGGTACATTCGTAGAAAACGTCGGGAGCTTGTACAGAAAAAGGTTGGAGAATTATATGCTGGAGTCGTTTATGCGGAATCCTATCACTCCGAGTTAGGCAACCAGCTAGGTAAAGAAAACCCACACTTGGACTACATTGCGATTTTAAATATTGGTGGAAGAAGAATGGGATTTCGCACCATCCATGATCACATTGATGTATCAGAAGTAGCGGCAAGATTTGATGGTGGAGGACATGCGAAAGCGGCTGGCTGTTCGATGAATGACACAGCCTTTAAATTGTTTGTGGAGGAAACCTTCCATCTTGATCCATTGCATGAGGATTCCAGAAGAAATCGCTTTAATGTAAAAGCGTCTTCTTTTGGTGCATTATATCAAACTCGTTCCGATGATATTTTTCTTATCTACCCTAAAGACGAAGACCACTGGTTCATTCAAAAAAATGAAGAAAAAATGGAGCATACCTTCTCTCATTTTCAAAATGCGGAGATTTTTCTTAAGAGAAATTATCAGGCATGGCTGGCCAGAGATGAAGTGTTTGTTAAATATTTAATGAATCAGGTGAAAGAACGAAAATAAAAGGAGATTGGGACAAAAATATTCTACTAAAAGACAAATCCGGACTATGATTCAGAATTTTTCATTTAGAATTCTGAATTCGTTCGGACTTTTCTTTTTATAAGCTCTCATATCATAAAATCATTTACCTTTAATACGGATCGTTTAGCTTGTCCAAGTCTTTATTTGTTCGGGTTGTTTATAGGAGTGTATTTAAGGAAAAAATGATGACAAATGAACTTATACGGAGGCTCCTATGGCAAAGGAAATTACAGGAAATCATGTAAAATTTGCAAAGCGAAATGTCTCGGCCGGCATATTATTTGGACTTGGCTTCGTTGCATTTATAGATGAGACGGTCTTTCATCAATTATTGCACTGGCATCATTTTTATGACCAATCAACGACAGAGATTGGACTTGTTTCAGATGGATTATTCCATGCGTTCAGCTGGTTTGCAACAGTTGCCGGTTTATTTCTTGTTGCAGATCTTCGTCGCAGGCAGGCATTTTGGTTGAAACGATGGTGGGGAGGAATGTTGCTTGGTGGAGGGGCATTTCAACTGTATGATGGTGTGATTCAGCATAAGTTGATGAGAATTCACGAAATTCGCTATGTCGAAAACGTTCTCATCTATGATGTAGTGTGGAATATCATAGCGGCACTTATGATTATAGCTGGTACCATCATGATTGCGAGTACTCGCAGTCAATTAAGAGGTGTTTTCAATGGAACATAACGATCCAAGTTTAGGAACGCCGATAGAAGTATTACTTTTGATTCTCTTTGGCTTACTGATTGTATTTTACATTTTTGCTGGTTGGAGTAGTAGCAGGAAAGAACATCTAAGAACATGGCCTATCTATAGATATATTTTATGGATATTCGGTATATTATCAGCATTGACTGCCATAATTGGGCCTCTGGCAAATCGTGCACACCATGATTTTACTGCACATATGACTGGACATCTTTTAATAGGAATGCTGGCACCGCTTTTAATGGCACTCTCAGCACCATTAACTCTTTTGCTCCGTACACTTCCAGTGAAATCAGCTAAAGTGGTAACTCAGTTATTGCGAACAGTCTTTATAAAGAGGATAACCCATCCTATTGTTGCCTCTATTTTAAATATTGGTGGACTTTGGGTGCTGTATACCACTGATTTATTTGCCTTCATGCATAACAATATCTTATTGTTTTTATTCATTCATTTTCACGTGTTTATGGCCGGGTATGTGTTTACTATTGCTATGATTTATGTGGATCCAGTTGCGCATCGATATAGTTACATTTTTAGATCAGTAGTGCTCATCCTCGCTCTTTCCGGTCATGCGATGTTATCTAAATACATATATGCTAATCCTCCTTTAGGTGTTTTGCAGGAACAGGCGGAAACGGGAGCAATGATAATGTATTACGGGGGAGATTGCATTGACGTAATCCTGATTTTTATTCTTTGCTATCAGTGGTATATATCCACAAAACCTCGTGAAAGTTTCAAATGGAATCCTTCTGCCTAATAGGGCATGGTCAGGGTATGGTAAAAAGATTTAACTAGTGATACGTTTATAGCAGTAATAAAACGTACTGGAGGGGATACGATGTTTTGGTTATATATTATTATACCGATTGCCATTATCGGAGGCATTGCAGTTTATTTTGAGAAAAAGTCGGGGATGACCCCACCGGATGAAAATAAACAAAAGGATCATTTAGTTCAGGTATTGAATCAGAATGAAAAAAATATGAGGGGACCAAAATAATCTTTGGATTTTGTAAATGGAGTTAGAATAGAGAGTCTAGAGACCAAAATTATGTGTTGGGAAAAAAGGAAGGCGCAAGCTTATAGTTACTGTAAGCAGCGCCTGTTTTTGATGTGGTCATCGGTTAATGACGTTTTCGATTTTTCTTTCTAATATAATCGACATCTTCCTCTTCGGAAAATTCCGTTTGTAAACGCCTATCGGAAAACGTGTATGTGTCGCGGCGATCTTCCTCTTTTTTTAATACTTTTTCATTCATATAAATGTGGAATAAAGCTTCACTAATCGCTATAAAAAATGCACAAAAGGCAGAAACAGTTGCGATTGGTGTGGCTCCATAGATGAAAATAGCGGAAAGTATCCAAATCGCGGCAAACGCTAAACCAAAGTCAGCAATGGTTGCTATTAAATTGCCGTACCTTGGCAGAATGATTAGATCGCCAATTACATAAGCAGTACCGGTTACAAGCAAACTGATAAATAGAATTTCCATTAATGTTGCTGTTTCAAAAATGGTTAGCAGTGAGTACAGTATTACCGCTGTAATAAGAAATTTAATACCTAATGCTTTTACGTGTCTCATATCATGTATCCTTTCTTAAACATATCTGCATATAGTATTTGAGAATTTATAAAGAATATACAGCCTTTTCCATTCGACAAATTTCGGGAAGTGACAGGCACCAAAGGTTAATACATACATTTTTTGGAAATAATGTAGGCTGTAATTGTAATACATAGTAGAGGTGTGTGGGAATGTTTGATTTAACAATTGAACTTGTTATTGGTTTCATTCTGCTCTTTTTAATTGTAACGTTTGTCGGAAAGCCTATCATTAACCAGATTTCTCCGTTTACATTTATTGCAGCGATTGTTTTAAGTGAAATTCTGGGTAATGCCATATATGAACCAAAAGTCGGTGTCTTTTATATCATTTATGCCATGTTATTATGGGGTGGGCTACTATTTTTAGTGGAATATATTGGGCAAAAGTCTCTATTTTTCCGTCGTATTTCTGAGGGTAAACCAGATGCACTTATTGAAAATGGGAAGATTAACCGGGATGCTTTAAAGAAAAATAGAATGACGATAAATCAGCTGCAAAGCTTGCTCAGACAGAGTGAAATATTTTCAGTGCGGGAAGTTGCTTTTTGCTACTTGGAATCAAATGGTGCAATTAGCGTCTTGAAAAAGTCTAAGTATCAAAAAACAGCACAAGAGGATTTCAATATGCCGAAAAAGCCTGTTTATGTACCCGTAACACTTATTCGTGATGGAGAAGTGCTATGGGATGAGATGAAGGATATGGGATTTGATGAGAAATGGTTAAAAGCAGAACTTCAATCACACGGTATTACAAATAATCATTACAATAATATTCTGATAGCTGAATGGCTAAACGGGGAAGGTCTTTTTGTGCAAACATACTAACTTGAGATGATTTGTTCATCAAACAATCAGTGGGGAGAAAATCACTCATTTTAAAAAAAAAAATATAGGTGTACGTACTCTATTTTTTAATTTTTGAATAATATGAAAACGAAAATATGTTAATGGAGGTAAATTATGCATAGTCAATTTTTTAATCAAGAAGAGCCGTTTTCAACTCAAAGTGAACAAAGCCAAGTGGAAACAACGAATGAAGGATATGAAAATCAATTATCTGATCAGAGATTTGGTCCAGCAGGATATGGGTATCCGAGACCGAGACCAAGACCAAGGAGACCGTTTTATCCACCGTTTTATCCGCCATTTTATTATCCAGCGTTTCCGTTCGCTCCATATCCATTTTATGGTTATCCGTTTTTCCCTTGGTATGGCGGATTTTTCTAATTGGAATTCATTTTAAGCAGAGACTGTCTTAAAAAGGTTGTGATTGTGCCTTTTAGACAGTCTTTCTAATTTATCACGTGATTAACTGGCTGTAACATTCTCTCTTCAGGAATTCGAGAAGAATCCAAAGAATTGTAAGCGGCGGATTAGGAAAACCCGCACTGATTGAAGGTTCACTTTTGGAACAGGTATGTCTTTTGCTCAGGAAATTGCCATAAAAGAATCACTGAAGCATCCAATTGGATTAGCTACTTTAACGTTCTTTATTTGCACGTTAGGAAATATAAATTTTAGCCAAGAAGTGGTTTCGACTAGTTGGAATTTTAACGTCCAAAGTATAAGAAAACTAACACATTGGCTAAAAGACTAGCTTTTATTGTACTATTATCAATTATATTGTACTTTGGCACTTTTGGAAAAAAGTATCCAAAAGAATTCAGTACCGAGAAGCGGGTTAAATACAAAAAGAATATTAATATTATGGTTAAATGCTGAATAATATGGAGCAAAGTATAAATAAAGGGGATGTATACATTTGCTGCCAAATTATTTAGAAAGTGCTGTTTTTGAACATCAATTTTGGCTCCAAGTACTCGCAGACCACGCTCGATTTATTCATGATTCGCTTTATCCCTCAGAAAAGGAAGACGTTGAAAAGGCCAAGTTTTTTATCGAACGTCTTGACCAGCTCCTCGCTCAAGTAAATACGATTAATGCGTCAAATGCAATCTCATTTTCAAATAGGGTAGAAGAACTTACCCAGCAATTTAGGCAATTTAAACTATCGATTATTAAACGTCATTTGATCGGAGATATCGGTATTCATCTTTCTCCAACTTTTCTCAACCATATGGTAAACGAATTAGAAGAATATCAGCTCGTGTTAAGCTATCTTAAAAAAGGAGAAATACCACCAGTCTTTCATGAACTGCATCATCATTTAGTATGGCTCCTTGATGCTTCCGGTCATGCAGGCGCCATTGATGATCAAATGGATGCTGTAGAAAAAAGACTAAAGGAAAAGAGTGAAACATTTACTACTCATTTCGAGCAATTTTATGTGAAAGCTGTGGAATTAACGGGTTATTTAAGAACAAATATTCAAGCATTTCCTGCATTAAAAAGGTTTAATAATGACGTTGAAATTGAATTGGGATTGTTCAAAACCTTTTTAAATGAAATAGAAGAAATGGAACTAAGTGCGGAAGTATTAGGGACATTTACTGCTCCCATGGCAGATCACATGGCAAGGGAAGAACAATATTATTTAATGAAATTAGCGGAATCACGGGAAGCCACAGGCAATTAAATTCAAAAAAAATTTAAGGGAATTCTTAAGCAGAAAAGGATTGATTAAGCTCGGTATTGAAATAAATAACGAAAGAAAGTGGCAGTCAACAGCAGCATTAGAATAGGAGAGATTGGTTTGAAAGATATTATTGTATCTTGGAGTGGGGGAAAGGATAGTGCTTATGCAATCTATAATCTAAAGAAAAATAACCGGTATTACATAAGGGGATTATTATCAACCACTTCAATCGAAAGTCATCGTTTACCAATCCATGAGGTGAGAAGGGAACTGTTACAGGAACAAGCAGCCTCACTCGGCATCCCTCTTTATGAATTAAGGTTACCGCAAAAGGTTGGTAACAGGGAATATGAGCAGATTGTCGGACAGCAGTTTGATGAATTTAAAAAACAAGGGATATACACGATTGCTTATGCAGATTTATTTCTGGAGGATATAAAAGCGTTTCGGAATCAGCATTTAAAACGTTCAGGGATGGAAGGGATATATCCTTTATGGAAAAAAGACACCTGGAAAGTGGCGAGAGATTTTATCTCTAAAGGTTTTTATGCCATTGTAACGACTGTGGATACGGAAAAGCTTTCTGCAGAAATGGCAGGAATGATGTATGATGAATCGTTTATTCGCTCTCTTCCTGATTATGTTGACCCATGTGGTGAAAACGGCGAATTTCATACCTATGTGATGGATGGGCCGATTTTCAACGATCCGATTTTCGTAAAATCCGGGGAACGATTTAAAACGATGGAAGGCCGGTTTGCTCATGCAGAACTAATAAGGTAAATCAAATGGGAAATAAGTTACCCTGCCTCTTTATTATATAAGGCAGGGCATTTATTTTACCAACTGAATAACTGGCTGTTTGACCCGCCCCATTTTAAGAATGGGAATTAGGAATCAAACAGCCAGTAAATAACTATTGGTTCATTTCATAATCAGTGGAGGTGGAAAGAACCTCCCGAGGTTACTTTTATTCGTAATCTTGCTGCTGTTGCTGTGTTAACAGGGCACTTTGCACTTGGCTAACCGCTGTTTGAGCTGAGGCAATCTCTGCAGTAGCTTGTTTAATTGCTTCCTGTGCCATAGTTTGGTCAGAAGCAGATTTTTCAATTGCTTGTGTTAACAGCTCCTGGGTTAATGTTACATTTGCCTTAGCCTGATTTAATTGGTTTACGTCAATTTGCTGCTGTGTCATCTTGATCTCTCCTTTGTAATATATTTGACATGAATATCATTTGCCCATTTCAAGATTTTATTAGCTCATTTCCAGTACCAAGTTTTACTAACGTTAGGTAATCATACCGTCAATAAGATTAGCGATATCTTTTTTTTCAATGCTATTATGGAAAAAGTCTAAACGATTATTATCTTCTCTTAGTTTTGAAACAAGCTGATCCTCAATATTGGTTGATGAATTCCAATCTGTTAAGTGGAAAACAAGTCCCTGACTTTTTAAATAATGTAGGTTGAATTCCTCTTGTCCAGGTAATGCTTCATACACAAAGATTGGGAGTCTTTTCCATAGGCACTCTGTAATGGTAACTCCTCCAGGCTTGGTAATGATAGCATCTGCGCTGTCATATAATTGATTCATCTCCTCTTTGGAACTAAGATAGGGGATCGCCTTTACTTCAGGGTGGTGGAGATGCCGGATTTTTCGGTATAATACTTGATTTTTCCCGCAAAGTACATAATAAGTGATAGCACCGGACGGTTGTAATGAATGAAGTAATTTTTCTATGGAACCTGCGCCCATATTTCCTCCGCTAATTAGGACGGTTAATTTTTCATTCTTCTTTTGTTTCTCCGATGGTTGTTTAAAGATAGGATGTACTGGAATACCGGTAACAAAAATGCTGTTTTCAGGAATTCCTCTTTCCATCAATTCCTGTTTTATGTGTATACTAGGAACAAAATGATAGTCAATATGTTGGATTCCCCATAAATCATTCACAAAATAATCGGTATACACATTGACAACGATACCTGACCATTTTTGCTTATCCTTTAATCGGCTTAAAAGATAAGAAGGAAGCGCATGTGTGCAAATAACCAAATGGGGGTCCCGCTCTTTGAGAACATGCAGCATTTTTTTTAGAAACAAACGATCATAGAGTTGATAATTTTTACTTTTTGATTCTTTTACGACAACATATTTGTAAAGCTGACTATAAATATTAGGAGCTTTATGGATGGATTGTAAATAGATGGAAGAAATAAATGCCTCCAACTTGCCAAAGCAATGGGATAGTATTTCAAGTTTGTCATAATGAAATTCCTCAGATATTTCCGTAGAATATTCCAGCTGATTTTTTATACTGTCTGCTACGTGATGATGTCCAGACGGTATTTGTAATAAGGGCATAAATAATAGTCGGATCACGATTATCCCTCCTTTTGTCATTAGTTTGTCAGGGAAATGACGATTCATTCTTCTCTTGTAAAATTTCTGTAATAGTATCCGTAAACTAACCCAAAATAAAAATGTAATTTAACGTTTAGCGACCATTCCGTTTGGGGGAAGGGCTTCACACGGAATGCGTTTCATTTTATTGGTAAGGGGTACGATCAAAATGGATATTAGGAAAAATTGTTTACAAGTATGGAGTATATGGGATCCGATTTATTATTCTTTAACACGGCTGGAGTATGTCGAAAATGAATGGGGCACACGTACCGTTATGCGTGTAAGGTTAACGAAGTACAAGGGAAGAAATATAAAGTTAATGGATGGGACAGTCATTCATAAAAATGATATACTTTTAAAAATTCATCTGCATAATGTCAAGTTATTGCAGGAAGTTCAGAACTACGATAGTGAAATAAGAAGAGCATTAAAAATTTATAAAATTGTGGAGGAATCTCTTCCTTCCCTGGTCCATTACATTCAAATACATGGTTACACAGATAAAATTAAAGGACTGATTGGTATTACGACACTACACAAAGGCTGTCAAAAACTAGGCTTTGAAGTGTATCCCTTTCGCAACAAATATTACAAATGGTTTAAGCAATTTGCCTTATTGCCAATTCATCTTATCGCTACCGAAAATTTCAAAAGAGAAATTCCAACCCCGATGTATCTTATGATGTCAAAGAATGACCTATTTAAAAAATACCATGTGAAATAATAATAAAGACCACCATGATGGATGGTCTTTATTATTTGTGTTTAACAAATTTAAAATTTCGTCCAAACTCGGTCTTGATTGGAGTTTTCCGGAAATTTTTATCTCTTTTTCGATATAATCGAATTTTATTTCCAATCCAGCCCGCCTCCATCATGGAAAAAACAGGATAAAAGGGAAAGAATTTGAACGTATATCCATATATTACAACTAAAAAAAGCTGCCGTTCTCCTTTATAATGGACGAAGAGGAGGCGATTTAATGACATATGCAATCATTGCAATTTTAGCCATTCTATTAGGCTTTTATTTTTATAGAGGATATAAAAATACCCATTCCGTAGCGATTAATCATATTAAAATAGATAATCCGGACTCCCCAACTAATCATTCTTCTTTCCGTATCCTGCACATTTCTGATTTGCATTTAGAAAATATATCCATCACACCAGAAAGACTTTATCAAGATTTAAAAAATAAACCTATTGATCTTATTGCCCTTACTGGTGACTTTCTTGATCGAAAACGTACGATTCCAAAACTTGCTCCATATCTAGATGCACTTAATAAGCTGAACCCTGTCTATGGATCTTATGCTATTTTTGGAAATCATGACTACGTGCTTCGTCATAAGCATTTTAATGAATTAAAAGACTTATTGAATGACCGTGGGTTTAAAACGATGCAAAACGAACATGAGCAAATTGTAGTCGATGGGAAAGCATTGAATATTATTGGTATTGATGATGCCAGCACGAACCGCAGTGATCTGGAAAAATCATATGATGGATTGAAACCAGGCTATAATCTTGTATTGACCCATGATCCAAATCTTGTATTGGATATGCCAAACTATCATTTTGATTACTTGCTATCTGGTCATTTTCATGGTGGACAAATTTATTGGCCAAAACCGTATCACCTTGTTAAAATGGGTAAATTAGTTCGAATGAACATGGTGAAAGGACTGCATTATCATAACGGCCGTCCATTTTATATTAGTGAGGGGCTTGGGCAAACGGCAGTAAATATTCGTATTGGAAGCCGCCCGGAGATAACCTATCACGATATACAGCTGGATGCCGCCGAAGAAAAAGAAAATAATATGAATGATTCAATAGCCGGATAAATGACATCCTGCTATTTTTTTTGTCCAACTGATGTTCACGTAACATCAGTTGGAGAAGAAAAAACACTGATTGAAGATTCACGTTCTAACCATATTTTCGTATTCAAACATAGAATTTGGTTAAGATAATGTAGAATGAACGTATAAATGGGGTGCTCATATTGAAGCTAAATGTCATGACATATAACATACATCATGGGGTTGGGACAGACAAAAGGTTGGATTTGTCCCGAATCTCAGAAGTTATTAGAAAAAGCGATGCGGATATTATTGCCCTTAATGAAGTGGATAAGGACTTTTCCAGGCGGAGTGGCTATGAAGATCAAATTACTTTACTTGCGGATGAATTGAATATGAATAAGGCTTTTGCCCCATCTGTTTCTATAAAGACGAACGGTTCCTCAGTAAAACAATATGGAAATGCACTTTTGTCCAGATATCCAATTATCCGTCAAGAGGTGTTTCATTTTAATTTTGTTGCAGGACTTGTGGAAGGAAGGTCCCTTTTGCATGCAACCGTTGAAGTGAATAATAAGCCGATAAAAATTTATGTCACCCACTTGAGTATTAATCCTTACTTACATAATCTCCAAACCAATTACATAAAACAAGCCATCCATAACCAGTCTGATCCGTTCATCCTAATGGGAGATTGGAATATGAGGCCTGGATCAAGAAGTTGGAAAAAAATGCACCATACTTACAAAGATGTTTGGTATCAAGTCCATCATAAAGGTGGATATACTTATCCATCCCATCGCCCTCGGATAAGGTTGGACTATATATTTGTCAATCGGAGAATGGAGGTTGTGGATGCAGAGGTGATGAACGATATCCCGCAAGCTTCCGATCATTTACCATTGCGGGCACAGCTTCGTATTTAAAAGTAATTTCTCCCATTTTCTCTAATAGAGGATGTTCAAAAAGTCCGGTAAAATGACACATCGATGGGGATTTTCGACTAAGTACCGACACGTCCTGTGTCGAACGTCGAAGTCACCACACCACGCTCGGGGCTCGCTACTCAAAGCTTCGCCGCCTCGAACTTTAAGGCGCACAGGACGTGCTAGTGTCGGCGCCCGCAACAAATGTTTTCGGTGGGACGAGTAACCGCAGTCCCAGGACGATGCGATCTTAGCCGACCGGTCCTTTTCATCCTCCTTTTTGAACACGCACTAATAATTTATTCCAAGTATTCCATAATAAAAACAAACTCTTGATCGAAAGGATAATTGAAAATGACATCATCAGGTTCCCAGCAGAAAAAAGTTATCCTGCTTATGATTGATACCTTGATGGATGATTCCATTCAAGCAGCCATCGAAAAAGACCAGGTTCCCGCTTTGCAATTTTTTATGGAACATGGCAATTATTACCCGAATGTTGTTTGTCCTTTTCCTACGATGTCTGTAAATGTCGACAGCACCTTATTAACAGGTGTATATTGTGATAAGCATAAAGTTCCGGGGTTAGTTTGGTTTAATCAAAAGGAAAACAGGATTGTTAACTATGGAAGCAGCAGTAAAGAAATGTTTAAACTTGGAATCAAGCAAATTGTTTTAGATACTTTTTATAATTTAAATCATGAACATTTAAGCAGAAAACATAAAACCATTCACGAGTCATTAAAAGAGAAAGGTAATCAAACAGCTTCCATCAATGCACTATTATACAGAGGGAGTAATCCTTATAAATTGAAGATTCCATTTGTTTTATCATCGTTATACGGTATGGATAAGGAATTGAATACGTATGTTCCTGACGTATTTACGTATGGACTCGTTTCAAAGCGAAATTCAGCTGGAAAGAACGCCATGTCATTAAAGAAATACGGGTTCAATGATAAATTTTCTGTAAATGAATTGAATCACCTTATTAACCAGAATATGCTGCCACCCTTCACCATTGTGTATTTCCCTGATTTTGATCAGCGTGTACATAAAAATGGCAGAACGGATGTAAAAGGTCTTCAAAAAGTAGACAAACAATTACAGCAAATCTTAAATCAATTTAATTCTTGGGAAGAAGCGCTTGAGGAGCATATTTGGGTTGTTCTGGGGGATAATGGTCAGGCGTACATGGAGAAAGATAAGAAAAAGGCGTTGATTAATTTACCAAAGCTGTTGGAAAATTATCAAATCGTAAAATTAAAAAGAGGCGTCACAGCCGAGGATGATCTTGTTCTTGGAGTAAATGAGAGAATGACTTTTATTTATACCCTTAAACCAGAAAAAGCACCTTTAATGGATATCGTAAACATACTAAAGCAGGATAAACGGATTGACATTATTTCCTTTCAACGTGGAAAAAAAATAACCGTGTTGTCAGGAATACATCCTGGTGAACTTCATTTTCATCCAAATGGGAATTTGATGGATGAATATGGACAATCCTGGTTTATAGAGGGAAATTATGAGATTTTAGATATAGAAATACAAAATAAAAAGCTTATTTATAAGGATTATCCGGATCCGTTAGCTAGGTTATATGCTGCTTTTCATTCCCATGCTGGGGATTATATCGTAGCAAGTGCAAAACCAGGCTATGAATTTAAAGGGGAAGGATCTCCGACACATGTTGGCGGTGCTAGTCACGGTGGCCTGCATAAGCAGGATTCCCTTGTTTCCATTATTATCTGTGGGACAAATTCCACCCCTAAATACTTGCGTACAGTAGATTTGAAAGAATGGATTGAGTCACTGGTTTAGCTAAAGAACACATAGAGTAGATGGAGAAATGATAATTTTCAATGGCGTTTCACCTATCATTTCTCCATCTCCATGTGCTATCATCGGTGAATTGGAAACAATTTCTACTTCTTTTGCTCTTAATATCGTAACTGCAGGATGGTTGACATGTTTTCCTTTGAAAACAGATGGAAATATTCGTAAAAGCTGCCATCTTGAAATTTCCTTTACCATACAAATATCAAAAAACTGATCGTCGTTTTTGGCGTTAGGGCAAATCATCATACCACCTGCATAAAATGGGGAATTTGCAATAGCAATTAACCAGACATTTTGATGTTTAGCATACTTTTGATCAATCTTTAACTCGACATTTGTAGGCTTATAGTAAAATAGAACTTTTAGTACATTAATAATATAGGAGACACTCCCCATTCCTGCCAAATTCAGGAGCTTTTTGTTTTGAGATTGATTGGTTACCTGAGCTACCCGGCCATCAAAGCCAATTCCAACAATCGTTGCAAAGAACTTATCATTAATATTTCCCACGTCAATGAACTTTTGCTCTCCTTTTAAGATGCGTTCCAGAGCCTGATCATATTTTAGTGGTATTCCCATGCCACGGCAAAAATCATTTCCTGAACCTGCAGGAATAATTCCAAATGGAACCTTAGAACCGACTAATTCATTAATAATTTTGTGTACCGTACCATCTCCGCCAATTGCAATAATTGCCTTTGCATTGTTTTTTTTTATTATATTTTTTACGGATTCTGTTGCATGTTGTGGGCCATTGGTAATACATACATCATAAGCAATGTGTCTTTCCTGAAGGAGTTTTGCAACTCGATACCAGATTTTTAAAGCCCGGCCACTGCCTGAATTTTTATTTACAATAAAATAGTACAATTTCATCACCTATTTAAATCGATTTCTAACAACTATTTCCTTTGTTTCGTATAAATATACGATGTTGTTAAACTATTTTTTAGGTACAAATATTTAAAGGTGTTGCGGCATAACTATAAATTCCATACTTTTCATCCACTTGAATTGCCATCGAGATTGACAAGGAAGTAATAGAATTTAAGTATATTCGTGAAAAGAACCATCTTTCAGAAACAGTCTTCCATATATCCATCAAGCCTCTAGATTTGTTCCAAGTTCCCTGATACGACTCATGATTTGGGAGGAAAGGGTAGAGTAATCGGAGGTATTTAAATGACTTACATTAATTTCCGGTCCGATGATAATTTTAACTGGTGTTCGATATCCTTTTTTCATTTCAACGATAGCAACAGGTAGGATAGGAACATTGGACTTGCATGCGAAAAAAGCAACTCCATTTTTTGGTTTAATAATTTCTCCATTTCTACATCTTCTTCCTTCAGGGAAAATTCCCAGTACTTCTCCCTGATTAATCACTTTCAGAGCCCTGCGAACCGGACGTATAACTATTCCTTTTTGACGGTCAACCGGAATAGCATGAACGGCAGAAAAGAATAATTGACCCAGTTTATTGCGGAACAATTCCACTTTGGCCATAAAATGTATTTTTCTTTTCAAAATACAGGAAAGGAGTAGGGGGTCATAACCGCTAATATGATTTGCTGCGATAATAAACGTTTTATGATTTGGAATATGCTCTTTTCCTATTATTTCCACTTTGAATTTCGCATGAATGACTAGTTTTACAATTGGTTTTAATGACGTATATAACATGGTTTACCTTTCTCACCCTCGATTGTTAATACTAAATAGTATATTTTATGTAGTAAAATTACAAAATGTAAAGAAAATGTAATCTCATTGGTATATTATGAACCATTTTGTAAATTTTAATTACTAAGTATACTAAAAGGAGGAATTTTTTACATATGATTCCATTTTTTAAGGGTATTGTGAGCAGCATTGATCAATTGATCGAGGCGTTAGTTGAATTTGATTATGAGGAGTCTTTAAAAGAAACAGAAAAGGAAGATTCCACTTCTCACAACGAAGAACACCCATTTATCCATGATTAAATATGAAGGCGTTTTCTCTTTCTGTATCTTTACAAATAAAAACTGAATAAATAGAAGCATAGTTGGATAGGATGGTTTCTAAATAATATAAAGGGATAGGTGTTATAGATTGAAAGAATTGAAATTCGATTACAAGTTGCAACGCTATGTTTTTAGTAAAGCGGCAGGAAGATTTATGCCTTCACAATACTGGAATTCAAAGCTGTCTTGCCTAAGGTTCAGAGAAGGGCCTGAACCGGAACTCCCAAATGAAGACTGGGTCAAGGTAAAAGTTAAGTATGGAGGTATTTGTGGAAGTGACTTAAATCTAATATTTCTTCATGATAGTCCAGCCATTTCAACTTATGCTTCCTTTCCTTTTACGATCGGTCACGAAATTGTGGGGGGAATTTCGCAAACAGGCCCAGAGGTGAAAGGGCTAATCACTGGGGATCGTGTCGTCATTGATCCGATCCTTTCTTGTGAACCTAGAGGATTTTCCAAGCTGTGTCCTGCATGTCGGGAAGGAAACTTCAGCTTGTGTCTGCATAAAGCAGAAGGAACCATTTCACCCGGGTTATTAATCGGATCATGCCGTGATACTGGCGGTGGGTGGAGTTCCTATGTAGTTGCCCATAAAAGCCAAGTATTTAAGCTTCCAAGTGAAGTGGAGGATTTAAACGGCGCTATGGTTGAACCATTTAGTTGTGCGTTGCATAGTGTGTTGCAAAATCCACCTTCAAAAGGTGATACGGTATTAGTAATTGGTGGTGGGGTTATTGGAATTTGTGTCATTGCAGCTATACGTGCACTAGGGATTGATTGTAAAATTGCTGCTTTAGTAAAGCATGAAATTCAAGGTCGATTTGCATCTGATTTTGGTGCGGATGAGGTGATTTATTTGCGAAAATCGGCGTATACACAGGAGTTAGCCGAGTCCCTGGGAGGAAAAGTATTAAAGCCAATATTTGGTCCGGAAGTGATACAAGGCGGGGCAGATATTGTCTATGAATGTGTAGGGAGAAAACAGAGTATTAATGATGGAATCCGTTTTTCCCGCACTGGAGGGAAGGTCGTACTGGTAGGGCTTGCTGGCATTATAGACGGCATTGACTGGTCGATGGTGTGGCTTAATGAATTAGACATCAAGGGGAGTTTTGCTTACAGTACAGAGAATTATCAGGGCAAAAGGATGAGAACGTTTGAGATTGCTATAGAATTAATGCGGCACGGAAAGGTGAATCTATCCCCTTTGATTACGCATCAATACGCACTTAAGGATTTCAAAAGGGCATTACAAACTGCGGCAAATAAGGGATCGCGAGCAGCAATGAAAGTAGTTTTTCAGCCATAATTTAGTGAACGCTTACAAGCATAGGAGGAATGAAAATTGCATCAGTTTACAGTAACAGGAGACGTAAAAACAACCTTTCTATCATGGTTTATCGAAGGGTTAAAGGAAAAGTTCTCAAAGGAGGGATACGAATATTGCAAGGAGCCGGTTGACAATATTAGAGTGGTATTTAATATTCTTGATCAGGAAAAACCACGTCCATTTCGTCGAAAAGCTCAAGCTACCTTTGTTGTATCGATTATAGAAAGAAATTTGGAAAAGAGCGAGAAGAAGCCTGGCAATACGTTTGAATCCGCTTATCCTTATTTAGTAAGATCCTTGTCCAATCACTTAATTTACGTATTACATAATCAGGATCAGACCTATATTTACTTTGTAACACCGGAACAAGGCTTTTATAAGTTGGAGTATGAAGAAGGAGAAACGGATTCTTTCTTCCAAAAAGTTTTTGATAGATTAGAGCCAGTAGCTTCTTCCCAGTTAATTATCAATAATGAATTTCATGATGATTTACCTGAAGAATTGTGGAGTGGGAATAACTTAACTGAAAAAATGTACTTATCCGGAAAGAGACTTGATGAAATGAATTTACTTCCTGCACCATTTCCATTGGAAAATTATTTGACTTCGCGTGATATGCGGCAACTGAAGAAATTATATGGAATTGGTGGTTTAAGTTATGGAAACTTAAGCAGCAGAGAAGATGAAAAAAACTTCTGGATGAGTGCAAGTGGTGTCAACAAAGCTAACATGCGGAAAATAGGACAAGATCTCCTCTATATAACTGGATTTAATGAAGGGAGTAATGCGATGAAGATTAGTGTCCCTCCAGAAATAACACCTAAAAGAGCTTCTGTGGATGCCATCGAACATTGGATGATTTATAAGGAACATCCTGATGTAGGGGCGATTGTTCACATTCATGCATGGATGGACGGAATTAAGGCAACGGAGATTAATTATCCTTGTGGAACTATTCAGTTAGCTGAGACGGTATCAAATTTAGTTCGCCATTCACCAAATCCTTCAAGAGCAGTCATTGGACTGAAAAATCATGGTCTAACGATTACAGGTCATGATTTGGATGATATTTTTGAACGAATAGAAGGAAAAGTCATACCGCAAGTTCCGATGTCTTAAAGAATGAATGTAAGAGGGCTTTGCGGGAATATAGGCAGTTTATCTCCTATCTAAAAAGGAAGATAGGAGGTAAACTGCTTATAAAAATTGGGTAGACACATAAATTGATTTGAGGTTGGTAAAATGAAAATAGCCATGGTAACCGAAACTTTTTTACCATCTGTAGACGGTGTAGTTACGCGAATAACCTCTACAGTTAAATGGCTTAGGGATCAAGGTCATGAACTGTTGATTATTGCACCCGACGAGGGAGTAACAGAATTTGAGGGAATACAGGTAAAAGGGATTCCATCACATTCCCTTTTTTTTTATAAAACGAGAAGGGTAGCGTTGCCTAGCAGGGAAGTCGGACGAATGCTTCATGAATTTCAACCGGATATTGTACATGTTGTGAACCCGGCACTCCTTGGAATGTCGGGTATTTACTATGGCAGGAAGTGGCCACTTGTTGCGTCCTGGCATACGAATATTCCACAATATGCAGATTACTATAAAGTTCCATATTTAAAGCCTGTTTTGTGGAGTATTCTAAAAACCCTTCATAATCAAGCAGATTTAAACTTATGTACATCCAAACCTGTTCAGAACGAATTAATAAACCGGAAATTTAAAAATGTACATGTTTGGAAACGGGGGGTTGATGTACATAAGTTTGGGATGCAGTATAAGGATCAGGCTGTACGCCATTATCTTTCCGGTGGAGAGACGGATAAGACGCTTTTATTATATGTTGGGAGATTGGCCGTTGAGAAGGAGATTGAAAAAATTCGTGATATTTTAGACCGCTCCGAACGCTTCCGTTTAGCAATTGTAGGGGACGGTCCACACCGTGAAAACCTTGAATCTTATTTTCGGGGCACAGCAACTGTCTTTACTGGATTTTTGCATGGAGAGGATCTTGCAAAGGCATATGCTTCTTCCGATGTCTTTGTTTTCCCCTCTACAACGGAGACGTTAGGTCTTGTTATTCTGGAGGCTATGGCTTCAGGATTGCCTATCATTGCTGCAAATAGTGGTCCAACTGCTGCCCAGGTTTCTGACGGTGAAAATGGATTGCTGTATAATTCAAAACGGAAGGATGACTTAGTTCGTACGGCAGTGAAAATACAAGATAAAAATTTGCGAAATTACATGGCAAATCATGCATATAAAACGGCACAGTCCTTTAGTTGGTCTGCACCAAGCAAACAGCTTTTGGATTATTATCAAGACCTGTTAAGAACAGATTAATGGCCCTTTTGATTCGACAAAATTCGGGAAGTGACAGGCACCCTATATGCGGGTGTTTAGCCATGTTATCATGCTGTCCAGTGCTTGCTGCTGGTGGGGAGCATGCCATGGATGGTGGTGTCCTTCAGAAAAGATGACATGGTCCTTCTCAGGAATCGTAACCGAATCTAAAAATTGTTTGATGGAATTTGGATGAATAATGGGATCCTCTTTGTCATAAAGGCATAACAAGGGTACCTGGAATTTAGATGCTTCCATTGTGGCATGTATCCCATTTTGAATCAGTTCTGTTAACCAGCGTGGTGTATATTGAGTCGTATGAAAAGGATCTTTGACAATATCTGAACCTGGCTCTGGTAAGTACGGCTTTAGATGACGGGCTTTTCGTAATATTTCGGCCCATTTAAATGGCTGAATCGTTAATTCTGGATTAATTCGCGAAATGAAGTTCAAGGTTCTTTTTATTGCACTGGGAATTGGAAAGCGTAATCCTAATGCCGGTGAAGATAGGATAAATCCTTTTACTTGCTGTGGATATGTTTGCCCATATCGAATGGCTACCAACCCGCCCAAACTATGTCCAAATAAAAAGACAGGGATGGATGGATATCGTTTTGAAACAGTGTTAATAAGTACTTTTAAGTCATCCAAATAATCGCTAAAACGATTTATATGACCGCGGTGACCTTCAGATTGTCCAAATCCTCTTAAATCAGGAGCAACCAGGGTGATATTATGGTCCATACAGCATTCACCAATATATTCATAACGGCCAGAATGTTCTCCAGCTCCATGGATTAATATAATTACTGCTCTAGGATTAGCAGGAAACCAAGCACGATAAAACAGGGTAAGATGATCGATGCTTTTAAAATGTCCGATGGTATCCATCTTGCCTTTACCTCCAGAAAATGTATGATGATTTTAGATTAACCCATTATTTGAATTTTACACGGGCTTACAAAGGACCATTAATTGGAATGGATAGATACGAATAAAACAGCAAAAAGATAGCCAGGATATGGTATCCGGCTATCTTAAATGTAATCTTTTTCCACCAGGAGACGTCATTATAGGCCTTTTAGCTTTCTAGTCCAGACTCGTACTTCCTACATGCTGCTGAATCTGATAATTGGAAGGCATGTCTTGGGTTTGGGTCATATTAGCTTGTTGTTGCTGATTACTTTGGTTGTTATTCAACATGTTCTGGACCGGCTGTGTCATTTGTTGAACATTTGGGTTATTTAATGTGTTTTGTACAGCATTGGAAACCTGTTGTGGTATCTTTTGAATCGTCCCGTTTTGAACGCCACGAGTAATACCGTAAATAGCGGCACCAGCAGCACCAATGGTAAGCAGGGAAGTCATCATACCGCGGTTATTCATGAAATCATCCTTTGTTAATTGGATTGGGCATTCGCTTCCAAGTAGAAGCAGTTTTAGTTTTTATAAATAATGAAGATCTATACGTTTCATTGTTTTCCATTTCTACGAGAGCAGCCATCTAAACATCTGATTTCTGATGAAGCGGTGGTGGTACTAACCAACCTTTTTCTTTGTTTAAACGCAGAAACTTTGCACCTAGTACAGCTTTTTGCATGTGGAATTGACCAAACATCGTTGCGATATCTTCACGAATACTTTGTCCAATCATTGTACTGCATGTAACTAATCCAGCAGCAATATCAGCAGAAATCTTAACGGAAATTTCCTGATCCATTGCCCGAGCCCCTGTTGGAATATCTTTTAAATTTACTTCGGCACGTTCCGGGGGTGTTGGAGGAAGACCCACTCCATTCTCCTTTAACAATGTTTCCACTTCCCTTATTTCCAGCTGACATTGACTAATTGCTTCGTCAATTAAGTTGATTAAATCCGCATCTCCTGCATGATTACGAAACGTTTGATAGCCTGCTACCATCCCTTTTGTCCCAGTTACAAATGACCAGGCACCAAAGACCTCTCCATAATGCATCGGCTCATCTTTTGGATTTCCACTTAAAATTCCCATTACAAACCTCCTAATTAAATTCATAAGGTATTCACCTTTCTTTCGCTTCGTATTTATATTCTCTTTAAGTTCCTGTTTTATGCATCATAGTTAATTTATTAATTAAAAAAGTGAAGCGTCTAGAAAAGACGCTTCACTTTAGGTTTTTAGTTTCTTTCACTTGCATCGTATTCATCATAGACAAGTCTTGTAACTTGAGTGGTTTCTTTGTTTTCTTTATCTTCCTGTGTAGCATTTTTACCATATGAATCATCCAGGTCGATTCCTGGTGCTTGGGCTGTATCAGGTACCTGATTACTTTTCTTTTTATCCATAAACTATTCCTCCTAATGGATAAGATAATTTTGTTCCATTAATGCGGTTGCAATTTGTTCTTCTGTGATAATTTGGTCATCAAATTCAATTTTTATTTCACCATCATCAGTATCGATTAACACTCTTTCCATGCCGTCATACTCATTCAAAAGTTTTTCAATTTGTTGAATCGTTTGATCAGTAGTTGCCTCTTGTACAAAAAATGTTACTTCAGACATAATAAGGTCTCCTTTTAATAGGATGTTCGATATTATTATGTCAAATTGTTAAGAAATCATGTTTAGAATATGAATAATGTGATATAATAAGAACGAATGTTCGTTTTGGGGGGGTTATGAAAAACCTGTTGATTCGATCGATTAATCATAATGAAAAGTTTCGTATGATTTACCTTTCCAATACGAATCAAATATCTCAAAGAACGATTCGTGTCATACGAATGAATGAGGATAGTATATTGGCATATTGTTATGAAAAGCGAAAAGTTAGAATGTTTAATTTAAGGAATATTTTGGCTGTGGAATTAATGGGTAAGCGGTTTGGTACTTAACTCTTGCTGTTTTGTCCAATTGCATAAAAGCTGCAGACGTACTCTTATACTCCATTAGGAGGACGTTTTTTATCTGAAATTCAAGGTGTGTTATGATTTCTGCAATAATAGTGGGGAGGGTGGGAGAATGAATTTAATCATGATATTTGGTCCACAGGCGGTTGGGAAAATGACAGTGGGTCAGGAATTGGAGAAAATAACCGGTTTAAAGCTGTTTCATAATCATATGACTATTGATCTGTTATCTTCGGATTTACTAAGGAAATGTGGAGATTATCCAGTCTGTTCCGGATGGAAGTGTTTAAAGCAGCTGCAAAATGTAATAAGAATGGATTAATTTTTACGTTCATATGGGCATTTGACGAGCAGGAAGACTGGGATTTTGTCGAAGAGGTAGAAAGGATAATTACATCATACGGGGGAAATATCTATATGGTGGAACTGGGGGCGGATGTTAATGAAAGGCTGCAGCGAAATAAAACCTCGAATCGGTTAGAAAAGAAACCATCAAAAAGAAACATTGAAGCATCGGAGAATGAATTGCTTGCAACCATGAAGAAACACAGACTGAATTCAAAAAACGATGAAATAGCACGGGAAAATTACATAAAAATGAACAATACTGATCTAGGTTCAGAAGATGTTGCCAGGGTGATTAATGAAAAATTTCTATTGTAGGATGAGCATGATCTTTCCACGTTAGAAAGGGGGAGAGTTCTGATACACAAACTGCTCCCCCATTCACGAAAAAGACGAGCAAATTCCTGTTTTTTTTACCCACGTCATTAACTCGCTGTAAGATCCTTATCGAGGAGGGTTCTTGATACTTCAAGAATGATAAGTGGGGAACGGGCAGCCAGTAAACTCCTAATTCTGTTCATCCAGTAATCAGTGGGGGATGAAAAAAACTGATTGAGGATTCACGTTATCAAATGCTGGAATGGTGCTTATAATAAATCTTGACTTTTTGTCGGATTGTCTGTAATATAAAAACAAATAATAGTGAACCTTTAAATCAGTCCTGTGAGGCTGGTAAGGTTGTGCGGATGAACCTGTACTTTAATAGCAAAATAGGGATATGCCCTTTTTTGCTGCGTACAAACGTGCACCTTGCCAGGACGCCAGGCAAGGTGCTTTTTTTATTACATTAGGAAAGTATGTATTAAATTTTAGCTGAGAGGTGTGTATGACAGCTAAAATTTTAAACGTCTAAAGACGGGAAAATGCGAGTTTTTCGGAATACCAATTTCTTATAGAGGAGAGAAAAATTATGTCACAGCGTGAAATCCAAGTTGATGAACGTTTACCAATTTTGCAAAGTTTACCATTAAGCTTCCAGCACTTATTCGCGATGTTTGGTTCAACAGTATTGGTGCCAATTTTATTCGGAGTGGACCCAGCAACAATCCTTTTGATGAACGGAATTGGTACCATTCTATATATTTTTATTACGAGGGGAAAAATTCCTGCCTATTTAGGGTCCAGTTTTGCATTTATCTCTCCAGTTACGGCCGTACTAACAACTGGTGGCGGCTATGGAGCAGCATTGGGCGGATTCTTTGTCGTTGGTCTTGTGCTAGTACTTGTAGGGTTGCTGGTTAAGATAGTAGGAACTTCATGGATAGATGTCATATTCCCGCCAGCAGCAATGGGCGCAATTGTTGCAGTAATCGGATTGGAACTTGTTCCAACCGCTGCAGAGATGGCAGGATTACTGCGGCCGGCTGATGTAGCAGTGGATACGACAGCGATTACAGTAGCATTATTAACACTTGGTTCAACGATTATTTATTGGGTAACGATGAGAGGATTCTTAAAAATCATCCCAATTCTTTTGGGGATTGTGACAGGTTATATTATTGCAACGATATTTGGAATTGTAGATTACTCCGTAGTAAGTGAAGCAGCATGGATTCAAATGCCAACCTTCTACGCAATAGAGTTCAACTGGTCTGATATTTTGATTATTCTACCAGCCGCATTAGTATTAATACCAGAACATATTGGTCACTTGGTTGTCACTGGAGGTATTGTTAAAAAAGACTTGGTGAAAGACCCAGGTTTGGATCGTTCGTTATTCGGTAATGGTATTTCTACGATGATATCCAGTTTCTTTGGTTCTACTCCAAATACAACTTATGGGGAAAACATTGGAGTATTAGCAATTACCCGGGTTTACTCGACTTGGATCATTGGTGGAGCAGCACTTATTGCCGTTGTACTATCATTCTGCGGTAAATTAGCAGCCTTAATTCAGTCGATACCAACACCAGTTATGGGGGGGATCTCCCTGCTTCTATTTGGTATCATCGCTGTGAGTGGTTTGCGTATGCTGGTTGAACAAAAAGTCGATTATAATAAATCACAAAACTTAATCCTAACATGTATCGTACTTGCAATTGGAGTAAGTGGAGCTTCCTTAACCATTGGCGAAGTGGCATTATCCGGAATGGGCCTTGCAACCATTGTTGCCATTGTCCTAAGCCTATTCTTTAAACTTCTGGACATCCTAAAACTATCCAACGAATAAGGTGCCTGTTACTTCTCGAATTTTGTCGAAAGCTCTGCGTTTTTTTACTGCAGAGCTTATTCTATGATTTAGATTTGCTTTGTAGATTTTGATATGATAAAGGAAAAGCGACGAAGAAAATGTGAAAGTACATAGGAGTGACGAAATTGTACAAAACACACAAAGCAAAAATTGTTGTAATCGGCAGTTTATATATGGATATTGTTGTAGAAACAGACCGAATTCCCTTAATAGGAGAAACACTTCGTAAAAAAGTCATCCTAAATCCTGCACCAGCTTTGGATATACCGAAAGATATTTTTAACTATATCGATTATATGACGCCAAATCAAACCGAGCTTGCTTATTACACTGGCATAGATGATGTAGGTGAAAAGATTGAAACTGCTATTCTGAAAATGACCAATTTAGGTGTTTCACATGTAATTACTACACTTGGCTCTGATGGATCTGTTTATTTAAAAGAAGGTAAAAAAGTAACCTACCAAAAGGGTTACACAGTCCCAGTAGTTGACACAACTGGTGCAGGAGACTGTTATAATGCAGCATTAGCAGTATAAATAGCCAGTGGCGAAGACTTGGATAATGCCATTGATTATGCTTCAAAGGCATCTGCACTCGCTGTTACAAAATTCGGTGCACAAGCAGGTATGCCAACGAAAAAAGAAGAGAAGAGTTTCACTCAAAAAATTATAGAGAAATGTAATACAACCTCCCATTTAATTTGATATTTCTCCTCTCCTAAGTAAGTGAATACTCTAAATAAATTTCAATTCGTTCAGAAAGCGTAAGTTTCACCAATTGGTGTAACTTACGCTTTTTTTAATTTTTTTGGAGATTCTAGGATCTTAGTGCCTGTCACCTCCCGAAATTTGTCGAAGGATACTGTTATTTAAAATAGATGCCAACCTAATTTCTTTTGTTATATTTATCCCTTACAAAAGTGAATGTGCATACATACGATGCCATAAGGCGGATGATTTGGAGGTGAAAAAATGTCTAGACATTATTATGATCTATGTTGTCGTTATAAAGGAAGGGCAGTAGAAATTGTTACTAGGGATGGAAGAAGGCATCGGGGTATTATTAAACATGTCGATTCTGGAAGAGTGTATATCCAATCTATTGGAGGTAGAGGTTTAGGCGGGTTTGGTTACGGCTTTTATGGACCAGGGTTTGGCTTCGTTCCTGGATTTGGTTTTGGAATTGCCTTGGGCGCAATAACCTCCTTAGCCTTACTTCCATGGTTCTGGATATAAAGGGGTGTGAAATCGGCAGAATAGCCGATTTCTTTTTATGCAGCTAATTTAGGTGATATTGTAAATAATGCAAATCAAATGATAAAACGTGATAAACATCTTTTCAAAAAAAGTTCCTATTGAATATTTTAAGATAAAGGAGGGATTATATGTTTCCAACAGGCAGACCTAGGGGACCAGCAAGACCAACGAGGCCAATGCATCAGACGCCACCACGGCCACCGCGTGATCCTTTTATGTTTGGTGGTCCAGGGAGACCAGTACAAGGGCAGCAACAGAATTCCGGTATTCAAAATGTACTATCCATGTTTCAGTCACCAGACGGAAATCTGGATTTTGAAAAAGTAATTGGAACGGCCCAGCAAATTAATGGGATTTATAAGCAAGTAAGTCCAATGATCTCCAGATTTATTAATCGATAATATAATCCAGCACCTCAGGAAGAGTACCATTTTAAGGTGGAAACAAAATAGACTAATTTCATATGATAGTATATTCAATTTAAAGTAAGGTGGGATAAAAATTGCAGAAAACCTATTTGGATTGTTTAGCAGAACTTGGTGTTGGTGGTGCTCATCCTGGGGGATTAAAGCTTACGAAAAAAATGTTGAAACCGGAAGTCATAAACGAATCTACGAAGGTTTTAGATGCAGGTTGTGGAACTGGTCAAACAGCTGCAAATATTGTACAGCTTTACGGTTGTACAGTTACGGCGTTAGATTATAATAAAATGATGGTAAAAAAAGCAAGATCGAGATTTGATGCTTTAGGGCTTCAAACCGATGTCATCCATGGTAATACGGAGAATTTACCATTTAACAATAAAGTTTATGATATCATTTTATCAGAATCCGTTATAGCATTTTCGGATGTAACTAAAACCATCCATGAATTTAGTAGAGTATTAAAAGAAACTGGAGTGTTACTTGCTATTGAGATGGTTCTGGAAAAGGATATTCCAGAAGAGGAATTATCTATGCTTTCTGAGTTTTATAGTATTTCAAGATTTAGAACAACAGGGGAATGGATGAGAGAATTTAAAGATGCAGGTTTTAATCGAATTGAAGTGGAAAAATATGAACCTAAATTCGATGCACATGATGTTGAAAATGCGCCTGACTTTTCTTTATCTGAAGAAATGGATGATCAGTTATTTGATATTCTTGAACAGCATGAACAATACATGAAAAAATATAAAGATACCCTCGACTTCCGCATATTTCGCTGCAGCTTTTGAAGGAGCTTTCTTTAGAGGTTCTCATTTGAGTTTCTTTTTAGAAGTGCCTGTTACTTCCCGAAATTTGTCGAATTAAATAATTTTTGACAGGTTTGGTGGATAATTTCACTGAACTTTTTTTCAGTGGACATTTGTAAACAATGGTTAAATAATGTCCAGATATATAATTCCGGAATATGTGCTGCTCAAGCAGCCAATGATCTACATTTAATTCTTTCGGTACAAACCTCTTACCAAGAGGAGATATTCAACATCAAAACTGGATGGTTCAAGATACAAATGTTAAAATCGATTAAAATTCCCTATTGTCATTTATCTTAGAAGACTTAAGTCATTCCAATCTTCCAACTCATTATGCTGCTTCGAAAAGTTGCTATGAATTGGATATTAAAAAAAGAAAACCTAAATCCTCATTCAACATTCTTCCTGCTAGCTATCTACAAAATCGTGAGACTTCCGACTGTGGGGCGTCTCACGATTTAAATTCTTACATTCTATCTGTCGACATAATTCTACAAAAACCGGGAAGTGACAGGCACCAAATTAACCAAATTATTGGGCGTATTTGTTGACTTCGAATAGGTCGATTAGTTCGATTTTAGGGTTGTTTTCCTTGAACCAATTGAGGGCAAATTCGTTTTGGAAAAGAACGAGATAGTTATTATGACGGTCTCGAACAAGCATTCTTCGTTCATCAAAGAGGGATTCATCCACTTGTTGTTTTGGATCTAACCAGCGCGGAATTCTCTCACCAATCATATCAAATAGCACTTCCACATTGTATTCATTTTCCATGCGGTATTTAAATACGTCATACTGCAATTCTCCGACCGCTCCAAGAATATAGGATTCAGTACGCCTATCCTTGAATAACTGGATAGCACCTTCCTGAACAAGCTGCTCAATTCCTTTCTTAAACTGCTTGGACTTCATGACATTTTTGGCTGTCACCTTCTTAAATAGTTCAGGAGGGAACTGTGGCAGTTCATTATATTCAAACTGATTCTTTCCTTCAATTAGCGTATCGCCAATTTGATATGCATTCGGATCATATATTCCGATAATATCCCCCGCATAAGCTTCTTCAACGGTTTCCCTTGTTGAAGCAATAATTTGCTGGGATTGGGAAAGCTTCAGTGATTTCCCTGTTCTGGCAAGGTTTACATTCATACCGCGTTTAAATTTGCCAGAGCATACCCTTAGGAAAGCAATCCGGTCACGATGTGCTGGGTTCATATTGGCTTGAATTTTGAAAATAAACCCGGAAAAATCCGGGTTATCTGGATGTACAACGCCTTCTGTTGTTTTTCTTGGTTTAGGTGTTGGCGCCATCGAAATAAACGTGTCAAAAAAGATATCTACGCCAAAAGGGGCTAAGGCACTTCCGAAAAATACAGGTGTTTGTTCCCCTTTTAAGATGGCATCCAGTAAAAATGGATTTCCGGCTTCATCCAGCAATTCTACTTCATCACTTGCAGATTCAAACGTTGCCTGCTCCACTATCTCCTGATGCTTATCCAATTCATCGTAAGGAATATATGTTTCTTCTTCGTTCCCGTTATACTGTACAAATTGTTTACCATGACGGTCAAAAATTCCAAGGAATCGTTTTCCCATGCCTGCGGGCCAGTTCATCGGATATGTTTCAATATCCAGTACTTCTTCAATCTCCTCCAGCAGTTCGAATGGTTCTTTTCCTTCCCGGTCCAGTTTATTAATAAATGTAAAAATTGGAATTCCACGCATGCGGCAAACCTTAAATAGCTTTAATGTCTGTGCTTCAATACCTTTTGTAGCATCAATAATCATGACCACGCTGTCGACAGCTGTCAGTGTCCGGTACGTATCCTCACTAAAATCCTCGTGACCAGGAGTATCAAGGATATTTACCTGTAAATCCTTGTATTGAAAATTCATGACACTGGAGGTAACCGAAATTCCACGCTGTTTCTCGATTTCCATCCAGTCAGATGTTGCAAATTTACCGGATTTTTTCCCTTTAACGGTTCCAGCAGTCCGAATTAAATTTCCAACTAAGAGCAAGCGCTCAGTTAATGTTGTTTTACCTGCATCCGGGTGGGAAATAATGGCAAAAGTTTTTCTTTTATTTACTTCATTTGTTATATCAGTCATAAAAAATCCCTTTCGTTTAATAATGGGCTGTTTTCGATAAGAGTGTTGTTTCTTCAAGTAGTACCCCAGCCCATAAGCCGTCCTCAAGTGTGCATAGTACATATTTTTCCGTAGTGGGTGATTAAGGAACCAACTATTATTTCAAACCTCTCAAATTGTGTTCAGATTTTATATCACATTGGAAAACGCTCCTTCTTTTTCATATACCTATCAATCCCTATCATAATATTATAACCTTTATTAATATACTATATTAGAGCTGAATTTTGTATCGGTATAGTTGAAGGAAATTTTTTAATAGGTATTTGGTAGATAATGGGAAAAATATGACAATAGTGAAATTTAGTTATTTACAATGTTCTTTCAACTGAGTTATTGTTATAATAAATATTTGTAAAGTCTTTGTAAATTTGGGCGTATGGTTTAATAACTTGAGGAGGGACTAGCAAGTATGAAAATAGACATTAATGGAAACTCTCTAGAACTGATGATAGGAGACATTACTAAACAGTCCACAGAAGCCATTGTTAATGCTGCAAACGGGACGCTAATGGGCGGTGGAGGTGTTGACGGTGCCATTCATCAGGCTGCTGGTAGTGATTTAGTAGAAGAATGCAAGAAAATTCGTGAGGAAGACTTGGACGGCAACTATCTTCGTACAGGAAAAGCGGTAATCACAAAAGGTTATGACCTTCCTGCAAAATTTGTCATTCATACTGTTGGACCAGTGTGGGACGGGAACAAGCAAGCAGCTAAAGAGCGCTTGGTCAACTCTTATATAAACTCTCTGAAGCTGGCGAAGGAAAATGGGATCAACAGTATCTCTTTCCCATCTATTTCTACTGGAGTATATCGCTATCCCGTCCAGCTGGCATCCATTGTGGCGATAAATGCAATCATTAATTTTCTTCAAAATAATACTTTTGGTGAAGTTACGATGACATTATTTTCCGAGAAAGATTACCAGGTGTATGAAGATGCACTGAAAAAAGCTTTAGATAAACTGGATTATGCTGTATAGATGTTCAATCCCTTGGTGTCAAGGGATTTTTTGTTGTTTATAAGCTCCTGGAGGCAGGGTGTTTTCGTTTTTGGCAAGAATCAAGATTTAGCTAATATGGTAATATTTGAGGTCTATCCTTTTTTTGAAAAACCGATTATGATTAGTTTCAGAGAGTGATGAACGAAAAAAGACATAGAGATATAGAGTCTATCATCGCTTTCATTCAAAAAGGCAAAGTCGCTGAAATGCGATGACGCAAAGCCAACAGGCCTAAGGTAATGCATGCTAGGGCGGCTGGGTTACAGAAGAATGGAGAATGAGGCTCTAACGAGTTTATTTCGAGATTCTTCCGATTCAAAAAATCATTTTGTTTTGGAGGGATATTTTTTATGTCAAATAAGCAGTACGCTTCTATAAATATTCAAAAAAAGGAAGGAAATAATAGATTGAAAAAGTCATTTACGAAGTTTCTCACAGTTATGTCTGCTGCAGTAATAATGGGTTCGGTTTTTGCGGGTGATAAAGCATTTGCTTCAGAAACTACTATAAATCCTGGTTCATTAGATATGCCTACAATTAATGTACTGAATTTTAATTCTGTAACGTTAGATGGTACAATCCAAAATAGCTATGCTAATATTGACGGATTTACTATAACTGACTCGAGAGGTTCTGGTGCAGGGTGGAATGTCGTTGTAACTGCAAGTCAATTCACATCTTTAGATAATAAAGTATTACCAAAAGGAAGTTTATCGATTGCTGCACCAACCGTAACTGCGCAGGAAGGATCTTCTCTTGCCTCACTGATTGCAACAACCCCTGGGATTATCGATAAGGATGATGTAGGAGTGAAAATTTTAAGTGCACCTGCTAATGAAGGAATGGGTAAATTCGATATTGCATTTCCTGCTAACGCATTAGATTTAACATTAAATCCAAAAGATGTATATGCTGGAACATATACTTCAACTATTAAAATAAACCTAACAACAGGACCTTAATTTATATTATTTGGAACATAGCCATGGCTTATACAGCCATGGCTAATTTTCATGTTAGGTAAGCATAAACTTTTAGAAGCGGTTTGACGGAAGCTAAAATATTAACGATCCCAAGTAGTAAAAAAAAAGATGAGTGAATACGATTTTTTCTAATAAGGTAAGAAAGTTACCCCAGATTACTTAAGATGGATCACTCTCCATCTTTCACCTTTTTTTGAACGCGTACTTATAAGGAAGATGCCAAGTTTTTCATTGGATACAAGCACTCTATCTGGAAAAGATAAGTACATAAGGAGTGTTAAAGTATGAAAAGTATTTCCAGCACTGTTATTTTTTCCTGTTTAAGTGTAGTTATGTTATTTCTTTTTGGTATGAGTGACATTGCTTTTGCGCAAGAAGAAAACCTTCCATTAATGATTGAACCGATTTATCCGGAAAATCATAATCCCGAAACAGTTGGTTATTTTGATTTATCCGTAAATCAAGGGGAACGGCAAACTCTTGAAGTAAGGATTACAAACCAGCAGGATAAGGAAGTTCTAGTTAGTATTAAACCGGCAAATGCATTTACACATCCATCTGGAGGGATTATTTATGAAAACGATATAGACTCACCAGATACTCGTCTTTTAGAGAATGCTGTACGTGTTGCTGAGTATATAACGGTTGATGAAACAGTAACGATTCCTCCACGAACGTCTATAAGTATTCCTATAGACTTACATGTGCCGGAAGTAGAAGGGCAAACCTTTTTGGGTGGAATACTGTTTACTACGTATGGAGAGGAAAATGAAAATCAGGAAGAAGTGGAAGACGGAACTGCTAACTTTGTCATAAAAACAGAAACTGTTCATGCGGTTGCTGTTCAAATGAATTTAGTAAATGAAGTAGGATCGGACTTTTTACTAGGAAATGCAGGTTTTATTCCGGAAACTGCCCAAGTGTATTCGGAAATGACAAATCATGCCCAAAAGATTCAGGATGGAATAACCGGTACATATTTTGTTACAGATGGGGAGGGAAATGAGTTATTTAGTGGAAAGTTTGGTCCATTTAATATGGCACCAAATACTGCTATAAGGTTCCCGATTCGATGGGGTCATGAAATGTTGGAAGACGGTAAGTATACTCTTCATATGGAAGGACTAAGTGGGGATAAGACTTTTGAATCATCCGAAACTTTCACCATTGAAAATAGTGATGTAGAAAAGTATGTTGAGCATACACAAACTGATTTACCACAAGCCCAAATCGAAAAAGGGATACCAATGTGGGGTTGGGTTATAGGAGCAGTTTTATTTGGATTAATCATGTTTTTTATAGGGAGAAGGAGACAATAGTACACAGCAAATCTTTCATATAGACCCGCATTCTCTATCTCTATAGTGACAGCAACTCCTTAATTTACATCATTTTCTATGAGAGTCAGCTCTTGTAGTATTGTGTGGAGTGCTGCTTAAAAAATCATTTTGTAACATTACGTGCCTATTTGTGTTCGTGGGACATTAAATTTGGCTATATTGAACCCAGGTTTTCTGTCTAAAATTTTCCTTTCTTAACTTGTAAAAGTAGTACACCAATTGAAAATGGTGTACTATTTTGTTTGTATTCAGTAAGTTTATAACAAAATTACTAAACTAATTTCTTCATCTAACAATCAGTGGGGAATGAAGAAACCCCTTTGATTGGTTTAACTTTATTTGGAAATTAATATCCCAGCTTCTTTCAATGCAGCACATGCCGATTCCAACTTCTTTTTTGAATCAGCCTTAATCGTATGAAGGTGAATTCCGTCTGTTAAACTGGATAAATAAGTTGCATTGGTTTCCTGGATTTTTTGGAGAAATTGATTGGCTTCAAAGCGGCTGCTCACACGTATGGACGCAGTTAAATCACCATATACAGGATGTTCCACAATGACGTCCTTTAACGTTACTCCATGATCCACTATTAGATATAGTTCCTCTGGGGTTTGTTCTGGTGAGTGCTGACAAACGATCACCATTTGTTCTAATACTTCATCTTCATTTTGATGTAAATAGATGTATCCTTGGCTTGTTGCAACAATTGGCTCTCCCATTGCTTTTAAAAGAGACACATCCTGAACGATAACTTGTCTGGAGACATTCGTTTTTTTTGCAAATTCCGTTCCTGTGATTGGTTTAAAGGTTTCCTTTAACAAGCGGGTGATAAGTGTCTGTCTGTCAGTGGACGACATTTTATTATGTTCCTTCATTTGTTTTCCTCCCAGTTAATCCTTCTATCAGTTTGCGACTAAAAAAGTCGGAGCATTGTATTTAAATACAATATCAAAAAACCTCCGAAACTAACTATTTTGATGTGATAGGGAAAAATCACACAAATATTCTTTTATAAATTTACGTAATTCTCTTGCTATTATATTAATCTTATGTAAATATAGATGTCAAGACAGTTGAATATACTAAAACTTTATCCGAGTTTCTAATACTTTGTAATGACAAGTTCTTTCCGGTTTGTGAAAGGGTTATCAATCTCTTTTTGCGATAATGTGATTTATTTCATGAATAGAATTATAAAACTCTATTCAAGAAGGTGAAAATTATTGAGAGGAGGCAAGGTTAGAGTAAATAACAATAATAGCAATGTAAGAGTCTGCCAAAATGATTAATTTTAAATGTGAAATGAATAACGAACAAAATTTCCCGAATTATACATGTAAGGAGTTAGAATCATGAATCAAATAAAGTTGCGTACATTGCTTCAATCTTTTTTATTGGAGGATATTGGAGACAATGATATAACAAGCCAGTCTATTTTTCCACTTCGAATGATAGGGAAAGGCGTATTTCTAGCTAAGGAAGATGGGGTTCTTTCCGGTTTGCAGATTATGGAGGAAGCCTACCATTTGCTGGATCCAAAGATTGAAGTAACTCTCTGTTATTCAGATGGGGATCGAATAGCTGCCGGAGCAAAAATTGCGGAAGTGGTTGGACCAGTATCCCATTTGCTCACTGGCGAACGAGTAATTTTAAATTTAATCCAAAGAATGAGTGGAATTGCAACGATAACAAATCGATGTGTGGAAACGCTTAACGATTCCTCCATCCAAATTTGTGATACAAGAAAAACGGTTCCAGGACTGCGAATGCTTGATAAATATGCTGTTGTTTGTGGCGGAGGAAAAAACCATCGCCAAGGCTTATATGATGGGGTAATGATTAAGGATAATCACATCTCTTATTGTGGCTCCATTACGAAAGCAATTGAAGCAGTTAGGGAACAAATAGGTCATATGGTGAAAATCGAAGTTGAAACAGAAACAAAGGAAGAAGTAGTTGAATCTGTTGAGGCTGGTGCAGATGTAATCATGTTTGATAATCGTACACCAGAAGAGGTGAGGGAATTTTCGAAATATGTACCGGAATCTATTGTAATGGAGGCTTCAGGTGGAATTAACCTGGATAATCTAGCAAGTTATAGAGGGACTGGTGTTCATTATATTTCACTAGGCTTTTTAACACATTCTGTAAAAGCAATGGATATTAGCTTCCAAGTTAAAGAGGGGAATAAAAAAGATGTCGAATAGGATGAAGAGAAATATAAAGCTAAGTATTTTAGTAGTGGTAGGATTCGTGATTCTGGCTGCATGTGGTAAGGAAGAAGGAACTCCGTCCGACATTTCCGTGGATACAGGTAATGATCCCATTCAAACTACGATAATGGGTGGACGTACCGGTGGAGCATGGTCCGTATTCACAGAAGGTGTAGCGGAATCGATTCGAAGGGAAAATGATGGATCGATTGTAACCGTAGAACCTGGTGGGATTATTGAAAATCCGCTAAATGTTGGTACAAATAAGACTCCCTATGGTTTGTCTTATGCTATGACAGCTTATGCTGCTTACAGTGGCGAGGAACCGTATGACCAGGCTTTTGAAGATATTCGAGCCATTAGTGTTGTCATTCCATCCAATTATTATCAATTTATTGTTAGATCGGATGTAGAGTATAATTCGATCGATGAAATTATGGAAAAACAGCTGCCTGTCCGTTTGGCAGTTGACCAAAAAGGCTCAGCAGGTGAAATTATTACCCGGAACATCTTGCAAGAATACGGAGTAACTTATGATGATATTATATCCTGGGGCGGATCTGTGGATCATTTGGGAGATTCAAAAGCATTTGAATTGATGGCAGATAAGCGCATCGATGCGACCGGTGATGCGGTATCAGTTCCTTCCAGTAGTATTATTGAAGCAGCTACGACCAATGATTTAAAACTTTTCGGGTTAAATCCTGATATTATTGCATCCGTTTCAGAAAACCTTGGTATGGAAGCTGGGATAATTAAAGCGGGCAGCTATGATTTTTTAGAAGAGGATATAGCCACTGTCAATACACCAGCGATATTTATTGTCAACAAGGATGTACCGGAAGAGGAAGTGTATTTGGTAACGAAATCCATTTATGAAAATCTGGATTATTTAGGTACCGTCCATGAAGAATTTAAAAATTTAACGGTAGAAAAGATGGCGGAGGTTGGAAATGTTCCACTACATCCCGGTGCAGAGAAATTTTTTAAGGAAACAGGATTAATAGATTAACTTACATTCATTTCCTTTTAAGGGGGAGCTTAGTTTTATGGGCGTAAAAAAAGCGATTACAGGCTGGTTTCAAGTAGGATACAGGCGTCCTTTATCAGGCGTCCATTTAACGGTTGTTGTAGTCATTGCATTTATTCTATCTGTCTTTCAAATTTGGTCCATATTGTGGGGAAAGCTGGATCCAATGAATCAAATGGCGATTCATTTGGCGTTTATATTGGCACTGACTTTTTTAGTATACGGTTATTCGAAAAAAACACGCAATGAATCCAGGTTGGTACCAACGAAAACAGATTATGTTTCCGCAATTTTAGCGGTTAGTGCGGGGGGGTATTTTACATTCCATGCTGAACGGATTGCTGTACGTGTTCCCATTATGGAGCCTTTGACGAATTTAGATATCTTTTTTGGATTTATATTTCTTGTTTTGACTATTGAAGCGGCAAGGAGAACGATTGGCTTGCCGATTATTGTTATTGTATTTCTATTTTTTGGCTATGCATTGTGGGGACATCATTTGCCTGGGGTATGGGGACATCGGCCGTTTGGTACGGTTGAATTTTTGGATGAGCTGGCGTTTAGTTATAACGGACTTTGGGGATCACCCATCTCCGTTGCTGCATCGATTGTGTTTATGTACATGCTGTTTGGAGCGTTCTTGAAAAAAGCAGGTGCGGGGGAGTTCTTTTTCAAATTATCCACTGCCATAGCAGGGAGAACAAAGGGTGGAGCAGCCAAGGTAGCTGTTCTAACGAGTGCTTTTTTTGGTTCCATTTCCGGAAGTCCCACGGCGAATGTTGTAACAACTGGCTCATTTACAATTCCAGTCAGTAAAAAAACGGGATATAAGCCATCCTTTGCGGCCGCTATCGAAGCAGCATCTTCAACAGGCGGGAGTATATTGCCGCCGATTATGGGATCATCCGCTTTCCTAATGGCTTCTGTAACCCAATTGCCGTATGGAACCATCGTTATCGCCGCTTTCATTCCTGGAGCTCTTTACTATGTATCTTTATTGATGATGGTTCATTTTGAGGCGTTAAGATTGGATTTACCACGGGCTGATGATAAAGATATTCCGAAAATATCCGCATGTTTAAAAGAAGGCTGGTTTTACTTTATTCCGCTAATCATATTAGTTTTCTTTCTTACGCAAGGTCATAGTGCATCCCGTACTGGGTTTTACGGTATTTTAGCGATAGTGGTTGTAAGCTGGTTTCGGAAAAAGACAAGAATGGAATTCCGTGCGATTTTCGATTCGATGGTAGATGGTGCCAGATCCTCTATCCCTGTAACGACCGCCTGTGCTGCGGCAGGGATGGTGATAGCTGGAATGATGTCTACAGGACTTGGCGGGAAGTTAACGAGCATTGTTCTTGGTTTAACAGTAGGAATGCTCATTCTTACTTTGATCTTAGTTATGCTGATTTGTATTATTCTTGGTATGGGAATGCCTGTTGCAGCTGCATATATTTTAACAGCAATGTTAGCGGCACCAGCATTAATGGAGTTAGGAGTTTCAGTAATGGCAGCACATTTGTTCATTGTGTATTTCTCTATTTTCTCTGCGATTACCCCTCCTGTTGCTGTTGCTGCGTTTGCTGCAGCAGGAATTGCTGATGCAAACTCAAACAGGGTTGGATATCAGGCGGTACGTTTAGGGTTGGTTGGATTTATAGTCCCTTATATGTTTGTATTAGAACCGGCTTTATTGATGGAAGGTTCCAGAGGTGAAGTCACTGTTGCCATTGTTACTGCTTTTATAGGGGTAATTGCACTTGCTGCTAGTGTGATTGGGTGGATGGTGATAAAGATGGCTCCTATAGAGCGTGCGATTTTAATTGCGGGCGGTTTTATGACCATGTATCCAGGGGGATTATCAGACGTATTTGGAATTGCTGTCATTATTCTGGTTTATGTATTACAGCTAAGAAGACGGTCGCGAATCTTAAAGTGGAATGAGGATATGGACGTGAATGTCAATGAGAATCAATCAGTTGTCGGCAGTTAACGTCCGGCATTAATTTTCGACAAATTTCGGGAAGTGACAGGCACCAAAAATGTTAACATAGGACAGCTTGCTATGGTATATAGATATACATGTATATTAGATTAGGAGGGTTATCATGGTGAGGGATTTTTATTGGAAACATACTGGTGAAGGTCTTTGGATCATGAAGGAAAAGGATTTATATTCGGTTGGACTGACAATGGAAGTATTGACTCAATTGGAGGACATCACGTTTTTAGACCTACTTTCACTTGATGAAATCCAAAAAGATGAACCGTTTCTTCATGTAGAATCTCGTAAGGCAGTTCATGAATTTCCACTTCCACTGTCAGGAAAATTAACAAAAATCAACAATAAAATGATGGATGAGCCGGAACTACTTAATGAATTAACGTGGGTTGTGATGATCGACAGTATTTCAGAAGAGGAATTTATGAAACTGGAGCATTATAAACCGCAAAGAATGAAAAGAAAAGTAGGATGAAATTCCTTCGACAAAATACAACAAAATCCGGGAAGTGACAGGCACCTCCCGAATTAGATGGTTTTTAGGAGTAATTTTTTTAGCAGTGGTGCGAAGTGTTCTGGTAATTCCGAAACACTTGGTACCATGATTCGTTCTTTTCCGTATATATTTTTCATCGTCAGGTCTTCCGCTTCATCAATTTCGCCATCAGATAAAAACATTCCAATGACTTCCATTCCTTTTTTTCGTGCTTCCGATACAGCAAGATGCGTATCTACAATCCCATTTTGGTCGTAACCAGATGCAGCAGGTTCACCATCCGAAAAGACCAGTAAGAACTTGTTTTTCTCATGCCGTGCTTCTAGCTCTTTTGTAATCACACGAATGCTAAAGCCATCGCGATTATCTTCCTGTGGCTCGAGCTGCATAATTTTTGCGCCGTTGTTCTGATGAAAAGAATCATTGTAGGAATGGATGACATGAAAATAATTTGGCTGATAATTTTCCTTCACTTCCATTGCATCTTCCCAGAAACCGATGATGGAGTGGGGGATTTTAAATTGCTTTAATACTTCGTGAAACAGGACAATTCCACGTTTTGTCTCCTCCATTTTTCCCTGCATGGAGGCAGAACAATCAACCAGCAAAGTAAACGCTGCATCAAACTCTTTGGATTCTTGATTTTTTTTATAGAAAACGCGGGGAGTTTCATCAAGAACAACTGGCAGTAATTTTTTTGATAGGCGTCCAATAATTAAATCTCTTCTTGGTGCATTCTTTTTATGTTCAATCGTCTTTTTAATCGTGTTGGCGAGTTTTCGTTTGTACGGCTCGATATCCATCACGTATTCTTTGTAGGCCATGACATCATCACTGGTCGGTAGTTCGGCTTCTTTAACAAGGTTCACGGCATCTTTATTTTCCTCACCGAATTCATATTCCCCATTTTTGCCTTGAGTGGATTCCTGTTTTTCCAGGGACTCAAGCTCCGAGAAATCTTTGTTCTTAGACTGTCCGGAAGCACCTTGAATGGTACCCATAGCCTGGTCTGCATCCTCTGTCTCCCTGGCACCGCCGCCCATCATATTGGTTTTTGTACCGACATCCAGCTCAAACTGGAGGAATGTCTGCTTTCTGTCACTGTTTTGATTTTCCCGATGCCAGCTGGAAAATCGTTCGTCTATATATTCATTCTTGTCATCGTCGACTTCTTCTTTGTCATCATTTTTGAGTTCATCCGTCCGTGTCAACTCATCAAATAACGTATCTTTTTTCATTTCTTCCAAATGGCCAATTGGAAAAATAAAATATTCATAAATCGTATCTTTATATATTTCATCTAAGCGAAATACAATTTGCTCACTAATCCGTGCTATGTCGCTCGTTGTTTTTGCTTCAAAAACAGAATACAGAAGTGGTTTTAAGTTATCCAATTGGTTGAGCTGTGCCTCATTTACTCTTGGAAAACTTGGATCAGGGTTATCCGCCTGAATCAATAAATAGATGAGGCAAAATAATTCATCCAGTGCAAGCCCCCTTGTAACATGAGAATTCAACTCATTTTCAAACTTGTGCTTCAAATACTGTCTGCGTATGTCAAAAACCTTTCTTGTGCCAGGACGCTCTTTTTTAATTTGTTCCTCGAGGCGGATATCTTCCAGCAGAGCAAACAATTGGGAAGAGAATTTAGGCAGACTTGATTCACTAATGTTATCAAGGTAATTTTTCATTACCGTAACATTCGAGTAACGCAATGATCCAATGGTCCGTAAAAACACATCAGATTTTTGACCAGCCTCCTTATACTCTTCCTTGGCCGTATCCCACATTCGGCTTGCTGTTACTTTTTCATCAATAATATCGATGAAGGAGCCAAAGCTGAATTCAAATGCCACATTTGGATTACCGGATAGAACCGTCGTTAAGTCCTGCAGCTGCATGAAAAAGTTGGTATCCACCTTCCGATCATGAAAACGATACATGTTGTATGCTCCTATCTAAAATAGTGTTTCTGTTAAATTCATGACAAACTCCCGTTCTCTGTCCTCATCTAATTTATCGATAATCGAACGTTTAATCGCGCGTTTTGGCGGAATTATTACACTTAAGTCACAAGCATCCAACAGTGCGCGAATGGAAGCTGCATCTTCGGATAGTTTTCCTTGATACACTGCTTGAATTAAATCTGCGGATAATTTTACGAACAAGTTAATTGTTGTCTCATCCGTTAATTTCGTATTGCTCTGGATAAGATTTTTCAGTTGTTCTCCTTCAATATATGGTACTTCGATCACGACAAACCGGTTTTTCAGTGCTTCATTTAGTGGAACGGTTCCAATATACCCTTCATTGATAGCGGCAATTACACCAAAGTCTTCCTTTGCTGTAACAATGTCGTTTGTAAATGGATTAGTAATTGTTCTCCGATAGTCAAGTACACCGTTAATCAATGGCAATGTTTCAGGTTTTGCCATGTTAATTTCATCAATATATAAGAAAGTACCATTCGTCATCGCATTGATAACAGGCCCTGGAACGAATTCAATAACTTGTTTTTCATCCTCATAGGCTAAGGTTTTAAATCCTAATAAACTCTCCGCATCTAAATCAACGGAACAGTTGACACTGAACATTGGTTGATCGAATAAGTTCGAGAGGGTTTCAGCAAATTTTGTCTTTCCAGCACCTGTTGGTCCTTTCAGTAAAATGTTTTTCCCCATGCTTAGGGCTGTGATGGCATCTATCAATAGTTCGATATTTGGAGGCATGTAACCGCCCTGACGAATTAGTTCGTTAAATGTTTCCCCAGACTTTCTATGCTGTTCAAGAATCTCAGAAATCGACTCTGGCAATTGATAATTTGTATTCATAGATAAACTCCTTTCTCAAACATTGTAAAGTTTTTTACGGTGCCTGTCACTTCCCGGGTTTTGTCAATTTTTGTCGATTGTTACGTGAGAGGTGTGAATAAGGTTGTAATGATGGGTATGTATAAACTGTTCCACTATGTAAGGAGTGTCAAACTCATCTAAAAATATTGTAAACCTTATTTAAATAATTGTTGACAATAAAAGGGCATCAATCTATAATCGAAACAGTAAGAAAATTATGCAATGAACTTTATATCCATTTTAATTTAAGAAGAAAGGAACGGATTGGTATGAACAATCAAAATAGAAGATTACGAACACTTCTTAACTGTTCCATTTTTGCTGCAGTTACAGCAATTTTGGCGCAGATTGAGATTCCATTACCCCTTATTCCAATAAGTGGACAAACCCTCGCAGTCGGTATTGCAGCCACTATTCTCGGTAGTCGACAAGGTACGTTATCCATGGTATGTTATGCAGCAATTGGGGCAGTCGGTCTCCCGGTATTTGCAGGTTTTAGTGGAGGTCCACAAGTCCTTGTTGGACCATCTGGTGGATACATATTTGGATTTATTGCAGCTGCTTATGTGACGGGGCTTATTTTGGAGAAAACGAAATTTACCATTCCTATGGCGTTAGTCGCTAATATTGTAGGGATGGTAGTTACGTTGATTTTTGGAACAATTCAGTTGAAATTCGTTTTAGATTTAGGGTGGAATGCAGCAATTGCTGCAGGTGTTTATCCATTTATCGTTGTTGGATTAATTAAAGCCTTTTTGGCAAGCTGGATTGGTATAACTGTAAGACAGCGGCTGCTTCAGGCAAACCTTCTTAAAGAAAGCCAAAAGGAAGTTGCTTGAAATCGTCCAAAATAAAGGATTATATTTTCCGCATCAAAAAGCCAGTTATCAAGGGATAACTGGCTTTTTCGTTAAGTTTTTCTCAAATGATAAGAAAGTATAAATTTGCGCTTTATGTCTAGCTCCATCGCCCAGCGACTAGCGGACTTCCCTCACCTCTGTACGATAAAGAAGACTTGCCGATTGGTAAAACCAGAGGCTTAGTCGCACTTATACCCTTGCGGTGAAAGTCAACATCGACTCAGTTTTTTTAGGAAGGCGGACTAAAAGCGGGCCAGCGCTCAGGCGTCGGCATACCCCTATGAAGGGGCATGTTTCCTTTTCGCTCTTCAAGCATAAGATTCACTAAGATTTTTACATTCGTAAAAATCAAGATCATCTAATCTCCTACGGGGACTGTTCGGTTAGAACCGCCGCTTTGCACGGCAACACCGAACCACCTGGCATGGCCAGGCGCAGTCCGTACGCCGATAAACTTGCGCTTGTGCTTTTCTCATTTTTTCTAGCTACTTAAAAATACGGCTCATTTCTTCAGGAAAATCAATAAACGGATTACGATTGCCCTGTATCTCAAAAACGGCCTGATTCCTATGTTTTTCATACAAGCCAGGGGGGAATGAAATGTGCCAATGTAACAAAAGCTCCTTATCGACTTTTTCCATATGCTTGTGTTCGATTTCCTCAGGATATCGCACTAAAAAATACAACATCGCTCGGGCAGCCGTCCCTTTTCCAAATTCTGGCTCAAATAAGTCATCCTCTGCTTTACCACAAGAGGCTATTATTCGATTGGTTTGGAATTCCTCTGGATTGTAATCAGGAAAGTCATGATAGGGATAATTACTTCTGTACGAATTGCAAACTGGATCACATGTAAATAAATGATGAATATCTCCTCGCATCGGTTCTTTTTCATTGTACCAGGATTGAGGGACGACGTGTTCACAGTTGTATGGAAAATCATTTTCAATTTGAACCATTTCTGAGTGCGTTACATGGTGACCAGCCTTTACGGTCACATTTTTTATTGCTTCTTTTCGCTGTAATGAGGCAATAAAGTCTTCTTCTATGACTTCTTGCGGATTTCGGTCTTTTCCGGTATAAATACTAGTTAAATTTCCATCAGGCTGTAAATCAACCCAAGGATATACATGTTCACTTGGGTCATATCGTACTTGATTTGTATGCGATTCTTTGAGAAGCTGCTGCAAAGATTGTAAAGTTTTAGGTTTTTTAAAATCAATGCCGTTGTAATATTGTTTTTTTGCTGATTCATCCTGCTCGGCATCATAATATTTGCGGTCATCATGTTGGTAATCGGTTATTTTTTCCTTAAGTTCCAAAAGAATGGAGTTAATGCGATCACGATTGGTTGTCACCGGAAGCAGTTTATCTCTTTGCTGCTCAGTAAGTATCATTCACGTCACCTCATTTTATCTGAAATATTTGGCAAAAAGTAATGTGCCTCATATAACATATATTCAACATCTTCATCTCCATTCCTGTCTCGTTTATTTCAAAAATATGTCATTAGTTTAAAAAGTTAATGAACATAAAATCAGTCCACTGTTTAATGGTTTGCAGGGGGGTGGATGATTTATCCTGTTTACATTTTCGTGAATTTCGTTAACAATGGATATAGAGTGTGTAAAAATAAGGGAGTATTTTTAATGAATCAGTATCTTACTTTTGATGAAATACAGAATAAATGCAGTCTATTAAGTGAACGATATGAAATAGATGAAGAGAAGTTTTATCAGATTGTAGAAAAATGGGCAGAAAGACATGTGTCCATTGAAGAAAAGATATTAAATAGTTTTACAGAATTATTGCAAATGGTCAGTGATGAAATTAACAGTATGGAACAGACCGTGAACATGGAGGCTACCTGCCGCTTAGGCTGTGCTTTTTGCTGTTATTTCCCCATTATCATTAATGAGATGGAAGCAAAAATCATGAAGAAGGCAATGGAGAAGTTTCCGGAACAAAGGAAAAATAAAATTAAAAAGCATCTAGCAAGCTATTACGAGAAATATGGTGAGGTGCTGGAACAAATTACTGCAGTGGATTTCGAAGAGGATGGGGATTTTAAACATAAATATCGGAAAAGTCTTGTCCCATGCCCACTGTTAGATACGAAAACAAACCAATGCATGGCCTATGAGATTCGTCCGATTCCATGCCGGACCTATGTGAATTATACGAATCCCGACGTTTGTGAACAAAATTTAATGCCAAAGGAAACGGTTAGCTTTGAATTCCTATATGAACAATATATGGGGGCATTAAATGAATTTATGCAATTTTTGTATGAAGAGGGAGATACGGCTTTTGTAAATTATCCTGATGATGTTTATACAACGGATTATTTAGCCAATTGGCTTCGTCCTGTTTAATGGGAAATTTCCATTCTACTGATGCAGGCAAGCTCCCAATTCGTCATAACGGAAAAGGAGTTGCCTGCTATTTTTAACAAGATAGGAAAAAATCAAATTTTATAACATGTTAGAAAGTAGAATTTTATATTTTGACATCTACTAAAAGATAAGGCCAATCCTGATTTTTTTATCTATGTTCACCAATCGATTTGTCAGCTAATTGCATGATGGTCATGTCATCCATTGGTGGGTTGTGAAGACCTGCGCGAACATCCCGATAATAGCGCTGTAGCGGATTTTTACCGGATAAGCTTCTTGCCCCAACAATCCGCATTGCTAAATCAACCACTTTTAATGCGTTATTTACAACTGATAATTTCGCCGCACCAAGTTCAGGACCCATCGTTTGTCGTATCTCTTCGTTATTTTCATCCCATTTTTTCGCAACAGAATAAAGGAAGTGCTTCGATTCTAGCAACACTAATTCCATTTCCCCGATTTTTTGTTTTACATTCGGTAAGTCTGAAATGGTGCCTTCAATGCTGTTTGGAGAATATTCCTTTGCAAAACGTACTGCATATTCTTGTGCGGCTCCAGCAATACCGAGGTAACATGCGGGTATATGCAATAACCAGCCGGCAGCCTTTTTCCTGCCGGGTGTTAATTTTTCCACAAGATCGTCCCTATCAACATGAACATTCTCCAAAACAAGGTCATGACTTCCTGTAGCACGCATGGCAATCGAATCCCAGGTTTCTTCTACCCTGACACCAGTTCTTTCGCGTTTTACTAGAAAGTTTCCCACTTCATTTTTGTCCTCGATTGAAGCGCTGACTATAAAATAATCTAAAGCGGGGGAAAGTGTGGTAAATGTTTTCCTGCCATTTATTAACCATCCATTATCTGTTTCGCGAGCAAAAGTTTCCGGCTTTCCACCTCGTGTCGGACTGCCAGTTGCAGGCTCTGAGGCAGCGGTATTTAACAGAGCACCAGTTTGAACGACGTCTTCTGCCACTGTTCTATACTTATCTTTTGGCCAAATATGGTTTTCACCAAGATGCTTCATAATTCCCATGTGCCAGCCAATGGATAGTGCTGTGGATCCGTCCGATTTAGCTATCGTTTCCTGGAACTTGAGCATTTCATATAGTGATATTCCTAATCCACCATATTCTTTTGGGACAGTGAGAGAAGGGTATCCAATCGCTTTTAAATCCTGAAAATTTTCATGTGGAAATAAGGCGTGTTCATCATGTTTTATGGCACGTTCTGCAAAGGGTGCTACCGTTTTTTGGATTAATTCGATTCTCTCTTCGAATGTGTTTCTTTCCGTTATTTTCATATTTACCCTCCATTATAAAGAGTTTGATTGTTCAATTCTTATTAAACTGGTTGGAATTACTTCTATATTATTATTCCACTATTCTTTGGAAATTTCAATAAAATGAATCAAAAACGATTGTTGTGAAAAAGAAGGATTTTTTAAAGAAGTATTGGTAATGCGTAAATCCAATAAAATTAGGGGAAAAATCGAAGGAGTGTCTTCGTATTAAAATAAAGTAAAGGAGAGGGCAAAAACGGCTAGTTAAATAAAAAGTATTGGGTCCATTGAATGTATATGCTTTCCAAAGATAAGAAACGTTTGAGTGGTTTTTCCATATCCACTCTTAAAAAATGGTACAACAAATTTCGACAAAAACCGGAAAGTGACAGGCACCCTTTACGTAATAATTACAGGAAAATTACTAATGATAAGGATGTAATTTAATAAAAGATGAAGGAGGTGGATGAAATGAGGTTTTTAAATAGTCTTACATTAACATTGATTATCATTGGTGCACTTAATTGGGGGTTAATTGCTTTCTTTCAGTTTGATTTAGTTGCCGCTATCTTTGGAGGACAAAATGCATTCTTATCCAGAGTGGTGTATGGTCTAGTTGGTTTGAGCGGGTTATATTATTTAACAAGGACCATTTATCCAATAGCGGACGATGAATTGGATGGTGCGGAAAGAAGAGTAGGAAATGTGAATTATGGTACAGAGTTTGGTGAGGAAATGGATGTGGATGACGAAGCTGACGTGGATGACCCAACAGCTCATTCGATGCAGACATATGAACAATTTAGAAGACCGACTGGAAGGGAAGAGTAAGCAGATGAAAGCCTTGCTGATTGCAGGGCTTTCTATGATTTATTATCTTCCCGACAATAATCGACAAAATCCGGGAAGTGACAGGCACCAATATTAGGCACCAATATTACGGAGGAGAGAAAATGGATCGTATAAAAGAATATATGTTACACCATCATCAGCAAATTTTACAAGATATGCAATACCTTGTTGAAAGGGATTCTCCCTCAATGGATAAACAACTAACAGATGCCTGTGAGCAGCGAATTCAGAAATTGTTTTATAGATATTTTGGTTACAAAGCAGAAGAAATCAAAGAAGAAAAATATGGAAATCATCTTCGTTTTACGATGGGAAAAGGGAAAGATACCATTCTGATTTTATCGCATTTTGATACGGTATGGAATAAAGGAGACTTACCTTTTAGGGTAGACGGAGATAAAGTATATGGCCCAGGAATCCTCGATATGAAAGGCGGTCTTGTTCAGGCAATCTGGGCTTTAAAAGCGATAAAAGATTTAAAGCTCAAGTTAACGAAAAAAGTAGTTTTTCTCTGTACCAGTGATGAAGAAGTAGGTAGTCCATCTTCAAGAAGAATTATTGAAAAAGAGGCGAAAAAAAGCAAGTATGCTTTAGTTACAGAACCGCCAGTGGCCGGAACGGGAGCACTAAAAACGGGGAGAAAAGGTTCCTCCAGATATTATGTAGAAGTGAAAGGGAAATCAGCGCACGCCGGGAATCATCATCAGGATGGAATTAACGCCATTGAGGAAGCAGCAAAACAAATTATATTTTTGCAATCATTAACCGATTATCGTAAAGGTACGACGATAAATGTTGGTTCAGTAAAAGGTGGAGGCAAATTGAATGTCGTTCCTGATACTGCTGGATTAGGTGTTAATGTGCGGGCGAGAACAAGGGAAGAACAAAAACGGATTGATGCAATCATGAAAGGGTTACAGCCTCATTTAGAGGGGATAAGCATCAAAGTTCGTGGAGGGATTAACCGTCCCCCAATGAATCGTAATAAAGCAACGAGAAGACTATTTAAAATAGCTAAAAGTGTTGCAAAAGAAATTGATTTGGAATTACAGGAAGCATATGTTGGTGGCGGAAGCGACGGGAATTTCACAGCTAATTTAGGTGTACCTACCCTGGATGGTCTTGGTGCTGTCGGGGAAGGCATTCATGCAAAAGATGAACATATACTAGCCAGGGAAATTCCTGCCCGAACGTCTTTGTTGTGTAAATTGATTATTGAATTATAGGATAAATAGAATTTCGAGCAAGTTTTGCCTTTTCAGCAATTGAAAATGCGTCTATGTTTATCCTGTAGTTTCTTTGAATTTACGTGACAATTTTGACTGAAACCTCTTCAGTAATACATCTATGTAGTGATTCTCTATTTTAAAGCACCAAGAAAATATCCTCCAAGGAATATAGTAACAATTAGGATAAAATGAATAATTGCCCAACCAATCCTGCGAACTGAAGACTTCTATGGCTGATTGGGTTTCTTAGTTCATGTGGAATAAGGTTCCCGCCAATCCATTCAAAGATTAGTAAGTATATCCATCACCATGTATAAGAATCCCAAAGATCCCACTCCTTATCATATTGAATGAGTAATGTATTGGTTAGTGCCCATGTTTCTATAAATACCCCAATATGTACAATTGTCCAATAGAAAGGAATTTTCCATCCCCATTGCTTTGGACTGTAACGAACTGCAAAGAGAACGAGTATCGGAAAGGAAAGAGTAACGGCAGAAATCGGCATAAATTCAAAAGCAGGGAACAATACGTACGGGAATAAGTAAAAGTTTAGCTTAACGAAGATGAAACAAAGGATGTTCCCAACGAGAGTAGCTAAAATAAATAACAGACCATATCTTCTTGGATCTAATTTTAAAAAGAATAGTAAACCCAAAAAGCCGATGATAATTACCGTTATATGTACGAAAAATTCTATATGAAAACCTACGTTTATAAAATCTGTCTGCATTGTTTACACGTGTCCTTTTGATTTAGATACATGTATTTTTCGCAAAAATTATAAGGGTTATAAAAGATATTCCATCAATGGATTATATTACTAGCTTCTGAAATATAATTGTAATATCCCTATAATAGTCATGTCATTTAGAAATGATATGATTCTAGAGTATTACAGCTATTATTTTATCTAAAACGTATTATAAAGGAAGCAGGGGAAAAAGTTGAAAAATACATTAACTGCAATTACCTTAGCTACTACAATTGTTATAGGAACTTCATTTATTGGCAATTACAGCTATGCAGAATCAACAAAGGATTTAAATGATATACAGGATCAGCGCAAAGATATTAAAGAAGATTTATCAGAGACTGAGAGTAAAGTCACTGAAATTATTTCGGAAATAGACGGTTTGAATCATGAAATAGAACGCGTCAATCAAATTATAATAGAAAAGCAAGCGTTAATTGATGATACGGAAAAAGATATAAACAATACGATATCTGAGGTCAACGAACTTCAGGATGAAATCAAAGAATTAGAGGAAAGTATTGAAAAACGCTACGATATTTTAAAAAATAGAGTTTCTTCCTATCAACAGGCCGGCGGTTCAGTGAATTACTTAGAAGTTATATTCGGTTCTGAAAGTTTTGGTGACTTTATTAGTCGTGTTTCAACGGTCACTAAAATTGTTGAATCGGATACTTCCTTAATGGAACAGCTGGAAGACGACATCAAACAGGTAGAAGAAAATCAACAGCTTGCTCTGGAAAAGCTTGATCAACTTAATACAATGAAATTAGAACAAGAAGAAGCATTAAACGAAATCAATGAACAAAAGCAGCAAAATGAACAAAGCAAAGAAGCATTGGAAAGTAAACGAAATGAATTGACAGCATTGGTGGAAGAGTTGGAAAGTAAGGACAGAAATCTTGCTTCAATGGAATCAGAAGTGAAACAGAGCATAGAAGCTGCGAAACAAAATGAAGAACAGAAAAGTAAACCCGAACAGACAAAAGTTGCAAATGCAACAACTTCGTCTTCACAAAGTGCAAATCTGGAACATAAAAGCAAAGTAGAAGACAATACGAAAACAAACGATAAAAAAGAAGAAAAGACATTTACGGTAACGTCTACTGCCTATACAGTGCAAAGTGCTGGAGGATCAGGGATCACGTATACGGGAATTAATTTAAGGAAAAATCCTAATACGAAAGTAATTGCTGTTGATCCAAGCGTCATTCCATTAGGCTCTGTTGTCCATGTAGAAGGCTATGGTTATGCAATTGCCGGAGATATAGGCAGTGCGATTAAAGGAAAGAAAATTGATGTATATGTTCCGACCCAGCAAGCAGCAAAAAACTGGGGAGTTCGTAAAGTTAAAGTTACAATTCAATAGATAAATAGAGAAAGCATCTTTCGAAGGTGCTTTTTTTATTTTTCGACAAAATCCGGGAAGTGACAGGCACCCCCTTGAAAATGATCGTTTTTTAGTCACAAAGGGGATTTATTAAGTGCTTTAAATCACAAATTACACTCCTTATTATTCTATACTTAAATTGAAGATAGGAAACAATCCAACTACAATGCAGTTCGATATAAAGGATTGTCATTCTTATCAAATAGATAAATGAGGTGAGGGTAATGAAACGAAGTAAACGAAACTTTGGAATAGTTACTAGTCTTTTAGTGATTCCATTAATCTTGTCTGCTTGTAGTTCGGAAGCAGTGGAAGAAAATGATGTAGTTCGTGCGGATGCTAACAAAACGGAAGTTATAGGTGCTCACGAAAGTTTAATTCAGGAACCAGTAGCCCCTGAAGTAGAGCGGGATGGAAGTGATGTTTATATTCAAATGACTGCCCAAATAACAGATGTCGAAATTGCAAACACTTACAACTATAAAGCATGGACCTTTAATGGCGAAGCACCTGGCCCTGTCATTGTTGTAAATGAAGGAGACACCATTCGTTTTACATTAGAAAATTTGGATCCATCGATTCCACATAGTATGGACTTCCACGCTGTTCATACCGCACCGAATAAGGGGTTCGCTGATGTAGCACCAAATGAAGAAGGTACCTTTGTTTTCCCTGCTAATAGCCCTGGTGTATTTATGTATCATTGCGGTACCGATCCCGTATTATCACATATTGCAAATGGTATGCATGGAGTTATCATCGTTCAGCCTGCAGAGGGTTATCCAACTGATGCAGAGATTGATCAGGAATTCGTTATTATTCAAAATGAATGGTATCGATACAATGATTTAGAGGATATGACAAATGGTGAACCTTCTCAAGTTGTTTTTTCCACAAAAGCACTCCATGATGGACAAGTAAATACGAACGGCACGGTTGGTGGACTTATTGACAGGCCGCTTGAGGCAAAAGCTGGAGAGAAAATTCGCTTTTACGTTGCCAATATGGGACCTAACGAATATTCCAGTTTCCATGTCATTGGTACAGTCTTTGATGATGTATACATTGATGGCAGTCCGTTTAACCATTATAAAGGAATGCAAACGGTTGGGTTACCTGCAAGTGGTGGAGCAGTTGCAGAATTTACATTAACAGATGAAGGAGAATACAAGTTTGTAACACACCATTTCAATCATGTGTAGAAAGGTGCAGCTGGGAAAATTATTGTAAAAGGTAGAAAATAGGCTAAAACATTCGTATTTTAATAGAACGGAGGCAGGGAAATTACTTAAATACTCTATTCTAAAGACGAATGATTTTACGACAAAGAAGATTATAAAAGGCCCTTTACTTTAAGTTGTGTTGGTTTTTCATGTCGCTGTAGATATAAACTTCGACCTAGTAACGGTAACCAACTTGCATGTCGCTTAGTATAAATTATAATAGGATAAAGAATCACATTTCATATGAAAAAGGCATAACAAATGTTTTTTATAAAAAAAGGCTGTCTTTTGATAGACAGCCCTTTATTATGTTAAGAGGGACAATTAGTTATGTTTTAGTTTCATACAATTATTCCAAATCGGTTTCTAACTCAGAATCACCTTCAAGCTCTGTATCAGATTCTAATTCAGATTCTTGACCTGTTGCTGGCTCGTCTTCCAATTCTGTATCAGATTCTAATTCCGAATCCTCTGTTCCTGGTTCAGACTCTAATTCAGGCTCTGATTCAATATCGGATTCCATTTCATTTTCATTTTCATCTGTGTTGAAGTCAGTTTCTTCTTCTATGTTTTCTTCTGGAGCGTTTTCTTCCTCCGCATCACTTCCACAAGCTGCTAAAGTTAAAACAGCAGCAACAGAAGTAACCCCTATTAAGACTTTTTTAAATTTCATTTTGCATTCTCCTTTCGTTTTTGGGTACAAGTTTAAGATAATCGAAAACTGTGTGAATAATGTGGGATAAAAATTACAATCCGATTATGAAATATTACAATTTGGTATAAATGGAAAAATAAGGAATAATTGTTTGCAGATGGAATATTATTGCACCGTTCATTTTGGTATAATAAGTGAGACATAATGAAGATAGAGGGTGATTTATTTGGCTGAAACTCACAGCTTTTCAAAGGGCGAGGAGATTGCTAATGCAGTAACCCATGGCATCGGAGCGGTTTTAAGTATTGTCGGCTTAGTGATGTTAGTCGTGTTTTCGTCCCTTTATGGTACGGTTTGGCATATTGTCAGTTTTACAATCTTTGGAACGACGATGGTTTTGTTATACACATCATCAACATTGGTTCACGCTCTGCCTCAGGGTAAGGCAAAAGATTTATTTGAGATCTTTGATCACTCTTCCATATACTTATTTATTGCTGGTACCTATACCCCGTTTACGTTCCTGGTTATAGAAGGTACATTGGGGTGGACTTTGTTCGGAATTGTTTGGGGGCTTGCGGTTGGCGGCATTATATTTAAAGCTTTTTTTGTGAAAAAGTTTTTATTTACATCGACAATCCTGTATGTCCTAATGGGGTGGTTAGTTGTTGTAGGGTGGAGACAAATTGTGGAAAATTTACATATGAATGGGGTCATTTTACTAGTAATTGGTGGGCTGTGCTATACAATTGGTGCGGTTTTTTATGTTTGGCGCGGATTTAAATACCATCATATGGTGTGGCATATATTTGTATTGGCCGGCACTGCATCTCATTATTTCTGTGTATTGTTTTATTTATTAGTGTAAAAGGATTTATAATGCCAAGAAGTACGAGAAAGAGCAGCAGCTATATTATGAAAGTGCAGGAAGTGAAACCGATGAAATATCACGGTATTGTATATGGAATTTTTAGTAAAAGGATCAATCGTTTTATTGCAGAAGTAATGATACATGACAGGCTTGAAAGAGTACATGTTAAAAATACAGGCAGGCTAAAGGAATTGCTTGTCAAGGGAGCAAAAGTTGCGCTTGAACCATCAAACAATTCCAATAGGAGGACGAAATTCTCATTAACAGCAGTCTGGCGGGATGAAAAATGGATCAATATTGACTCTCAAGCACCGAATAAGGTCGTTTATGAAGCTTTGAAGAACGGAAAGATTAATGAAATTGGTTTCGTGGATTTATTAAAAAGAGAAGTAACCTATGGAAAGTCCCGTTTTGATATTTATTATGAAAGAGAGGGTCAAAAGGGATTTATGGAAGTTAAAGGAGTTACTCTTGAAAAGGATGGTATCGCAATGTTTCCTGATGCCCCAACAACCCGTGGAACTAAGCATGTATTGGAAATGATGGACGTGGTACAGAATGGCTACGAAGGGACCATTTTCTTTCTCGTTCAGATGGAAGGATGTCATACTTTTACACCTCATTCAGAAATGGACATGGACTTTGCCGAAGCACTTAAACTAGCAAATCAAAAAGGTGTACAAATGGTAGCATACGAAACGAAAGTAACAGAAAAAACGTTAAAAATCGGAAATCAACTACCAATCGAACTCTAAATGGTGCCTGTCACTTCCCGGGATTTGTCGAAATTTGTTGACGTGAGAGTGGTTGGGTGAATTAGTTTTCGTAATGAGTCCCCCCAGTACAGAAGCTGGTCTATCGTTTTTTTAAGTACTGTTTGTTATTGCTGGTTCGATTGGATAGGATTGGTTAATCGGTTTTGGCTTATTGGGGATATAATATGGTAGGCGACGGCAAGACTGGTCACCAGCCCTTTTAGCCGCCTTCGCAAATAGTAAAAAACGAATTATTCACCAGATAATTCACTTTCAGTTACCCATTTATGATTTCTTACTTCTTCACCATCGGTAGTTGTAACAAAATCAACCATATAAACGGTTGTTTCTTCAACGGAATCTATGGTTGCCGTTGCACCTTCCATACCTTCCATATGATCTGCTTCAAGGATAACTTCTTCGCCAAGCACAAAAGGCTCGCTTCCTGCTTCTGCGATTTCTTCATGAATTACCCATTTATGGTTCTCTACAGGTTCTTCACCAGTTGTTGGAGTGTAGGATACGGTATAAACCGTTGTATCATATGCACCAACAATTTCCGCTTCGGCTCCCTCCATTCCAGCCATATGGTCCGCTTGAATAGTTGCTTGGCTGCCAACTTCAAATGTAGGATTTTCTGCTTCCTCTAAACCTTCTGGTACATCTCCAGAACCGGAATGATCCATATGGGCATGGGAATCAGCATCTTCCTCCTTTTCTCCTTTATCTTCCATTTCTATGTCCATTTCTGTTTCTTCATTGCCAGTATCTGCCTGGTTTTCCTCATCGTCTGAAGTTCCACCACACGCAGATAATGTAATGACAGCAATTAAAGAAATCATTCCTATCATGAATATTTTCCAATTCAAAGTTTTACACTCTCCTTCCATTTTGCTTGTCATTAGTACATTACCCTAGAATTGTGCATTTTATTTGCAGACAATATAACAATTTAATTAAAATTTTTAGGACAAAAATCACAAGACTTCCAAAAGAGAATTTTTTAGCAAATATATTACAGTGCGTGTTCAAAATGGAGGATGAAAAGGACCGGTCGGATAAGATCGCAACGTCCTGGGATTGCGGTTACTCGTCCCACCAAAAACATTTGTTGCGAGCGCCAACACTAGTACGTCCTGTGCGCCCTAAAGTTCGAGGCGTCGAAGCTTTGAGTAGCGGACTCCAAGCGTGTTGTGGACTTCTATGTTGCCTACAGGACGTGGGGCGATTTTAGTAGAAGTTCCTTGCCATAGGTGAACAACGGAAAAGCGAGTCAACGAAGAAATTCGATGTGTCCTTATCACCGGACTTTTGAACAACTACTTACATAGAATTCTATCAAAATTGAAAATAAAAGAGTGTACTCTGTTTCTTTTATTCTTCTGACTTTTTCTCCTGTTTACCAGCCAATTTCCCAGTACCATTCAGGGGAAATTTGTTATTAACCAGAAGAGAAAGTGATATCCAAATTTTATAACATTGAGTTTCTTGGGAATATTTCGTATAATTTGGTTGAAGTAAGTTGAATACGATAGTGCTTATCATCTTACAAGTAAGAGTATTCCTGGGAGGTTCATTATGAAAAATCCAAAACTTAATTGGGTTCGATTACCGATTAAAAGCCTTGAAAACTGTAGGGAATTAGGTGGTTATAATACGGAATATGGACAGCAAACAAGATGGCATTCATTTTTAAGATCAAGTGATATGAGTCAATTAGAAGAGGGGGATATATCGTTTTTAGAAGCATATGGAGTGAAAACGGTTATTGATCTTAGGAGAGAGGAGGAAATAGCAAGGGCAAAAAATCCTCTGGCAGAAAGGGAGACTTTTGATTATAACAATGTTCCATTTATGACGAAGAGTATTTTTGATATTACAAAATATAATGAGGACCATTCGGATTTTACAATGGGGGATTTTTATATTGATTTATTAGGACAAAAACAAGCGGTGAAGAAAATATTTGAAACGATTTATCATGCGGAAGACGGTTGTATTCTTTTTCATTGCCGAGTGGGAAAAGATCGTACAGGAGTACTGGCTATGCTGCTTTTAGGATTGGCAGGTGTGGAGAGAAAGGATATTGTAGCCAATTATGAAGTTTCCTATACAAAACTGGAATCCTTACATGATGTGGAAAGCACACTTCCGGTAAACTTTTTATATTCACATCGTGACTATATTTTAAAAGCATATGATTATATTATTCAAACCTTTGGAACATTTGATAAATACCTTATAGCCATTGGTTTAACCGAGGATATGCTGGATGCGATTAAGGTTAGGCTGATTGACGATTATCATAGACAACATGAATTAAAAGAACATTTAGCAAAAAGTTAACATATTGCACACAGAAAAACTGCTATTTTTTAAGAATAGCAGTTTTTTAATAAGAGGGTTTTAGAATATATAGGGGCAGTGTACTGGATGTTTTAGCGTCTGTGATTAGGGGTAATATAACAAATATCGTCATATACATACAATTTTCCAGTGTTAACAGATTTGAGGAATGCAAAAAATATAGCATAATAATTTAGAGGTGAGAGCAGTGATAGATTGGATAGAAGGATTTAATTGGAAACACTTATTGGTGAACTTAGGGATTATTACTGTAAAACTAATTGCCGTTATCATTGTATATTTTATTGCTAAATGGATTGGACACCGAGCAATTAAAAAGGCATTTGAAAGGGCTAATCAGGGTTTGTCTGCCGGTCGATCAAAAACATTACAGGCACTATCTGTAAACATCTTTACTTATTTCCTCATGTTTATAGTCATAGGGATTGTTTTTGAACTATTCGGATTAGATATCAAGGCATTATTAGCAGGTGCAGGAATTGTCGGTCTTGCTATTGGTTTTGGTGCCCAAGGTCTGGTTAGTGATGTGGTAACAGGATTTTTTATTTTACTGGAAAAACAGATTGACGTGGAAGATTATGTCACGATTGCTGGGAAGGATGGGATTGTGGAAGAAATTGGCTTAAGAACAACGAAGCTAAGGGGATTTGATGGAACACTTCACTATATTCCAAATCGGGAAATTGCAAGTGTAAGCAATCATTCAAGAGGTAATATGCGAGCATTGGTTGATATTGGAATTTCGTATGATGATGATATGGATAAAGCGATGCAAGTTCTCCAAAATGCATGTGACGATATTGCGGATCAAGAGGAAGATATAATCGAAGGACCGGATGTTGTAGGGGTGCAAGCGCTCGGTTCATCAGATGTTGTTATTCGAGTCATTTGTAAGACGAAGAATATGGAACAGTTTTCGGTGGAAAGAAAATTAAGGAAATCCTTAAAAGAGGCACTTGATCAGAATGGTATCGAGATTCCTTATCCACATCAAGTGATGATTAATAAAAATAATGAATAGTTTTTATTATTACGTTCTGGTTTGTTTGCCGGGGCGTTTTTTTACACGTTAGGAAAGTATAAAATTTTAGCAAA
>NZ_WOFB01000010.1 GCF_009733865.1 Oceanobacillus salinisoli
TCTATTCATTTCCATCCAAGGGAATGCCTTGTTAAATTAAAAAATCAGTTATGAAGAAAATCCTACTAACTTTCCTTATGAAATTTAGATTCCATTCCAGAGCGCAATAAATAGAATGTTATCTCAAATATAAATTTTCTGTTATTATTATACTAATAACCGGCTATACTTGGTACAATATTAGAATAATGTAAAGAATAGATAGAAATTTAAATGGAGGTATTATAATGGCAACAATTGAGGATTTTCAAAAATTGGACATACGAATTGGAACTGTACTTCATGCAGAGCCCTTTCCCGAAGCACGAAAACCAGCGATCAAATTAAAAATTGATTTTGGCGAGGAAATTGGAATAAAACACTCTTCCGCACAAATTACGAGAAGATATAATCCGGAACAATTAATTGGAAAACAGGTTGTCGGTGTCGTTAATTTTCCTCCCATGAGAATAGCAGGATTTAAATCAGAAACATTAGTAATTGGTGGAGTTCCTGAAGATGGCGACGTCGTATTGCTAAAACCAGATGAGCAAGTAAAAAACGGAACACCAATAGCCTAAAATGATTAAAAACACTTCAACTAATACAGATAAAGAGGTGTTTTTAACATCTATATAAGTCTTTAGTCCTATCCTTAAAAACAATATAGGTCAAAAGTAATTATAATAATCGAACTTTTCAAATAATTTACATTCCCTTTATACTCTCTTAAAATTTGCCCTTTACAATATACACGTACCATAAAAATTAGGGCAAGCGAGGTGAAGAAGTTGGAACGCAAAAAGTTAAGTTTAGCTTTACTTACAGCAGTTCTCTCCAGTGGGCTACTATTTGGTTGCTCAGCTGAGGACCAGGAAGATCCAGCTACTAATGAGGAGCCTACCGAACAACCAGAAGAAAATACGGAAGTGGAAGAAGAACAAGAATAAAACGTAGTATGAGATTATTTAAAATTGAATACGCCTTATAAGGAAAGAGACCAGAGGCTATCTGATACATAGCCTCTTTCCTCTTTTAATTAATCAATGATTGAAGTGGTGCGGGAATTCGCCCGCCTCGTGATATCAATTTTTCAGATCCAAATCCATTTACACCCATTACAGGGGCACGCCCTAATAGACCACCGAATTCTACCATGTCGCCCTCTTTCTTACCTGGAACAGGAATCACTCTCACCGCTGTCGTCTTTTTATTAATCACACCAATCGCCATTTCATCAGCAATGAGCGCGGATAATGTAGATGCGGAAACATCTCCATCTAAAGCAATCATATCTAGTCCAACAGAGCAAACAGAAGTCATCGCTTCAAGCTTCGGTAGGGTTAATGAATGATCAACAATCCCTTGAATCATCCCATTATCTTCACTAACTGGAATAAACGCGCCACTAAGTCCGCCGACATAAGAACTTGCCATAGCTCCCCCTTTTTTCACTGCATCATTCATTAGCGCTAAGGCTGCTATCGTTCCATGTGTCCCAACACGTTTTAGACCAATCTCCTCTAAAATCTCCGCAACACTGTCATTTAATGCATTCGTTGGCGCAAGCGACAAGTCCATAATCCCAAAGGGTACATCAAGACGTTTGGCAACTTCCCGTCCAATTAACTCCCCAGCTCTTGTAATTTTAAATGCGGTTTTTTTAATCACATCTGAAACTTCACCTAAATCTGCCTCTGGATGTTTTTTCAGCGCATTTAAAACAACCCCTGGACCGCTTACCCCAACATTAAGAACAACCTCTCCTTCGCCGGCACCATGAAAGGCACCAGCCATGAATGGATTGTCTTCTACAGGGTTACAGAAAACGACGAGTTTCGCACAAGCTAGTCCATTTCGCTCTTTCGTACGCTCCGCTGCTTCTTTCATAATCATCCCCATTTTTCCAACTGCGTCCATATTAATTCCTGATCTTGTAGAAGCAACAGAAATGGAGGCACAAACTCTCTCCGTTTCACTAAGCGCCTCTGGAAGTGCATCAAGTAACGTTTGGTCACCTTTTGAAATTCCCTTATGGACAAGTGCGGAATAACCACCAATAAAATCGATTCCAAGGGTAAGTGCTGCTTGATCCAATGTTTTCGCTAACTCAATTGCCTGTTCCTTTGTCGCGTTACCTAATATTTCGGCAATTGGTGTAATCGATATACGCTTATTAATAATTGGAATTCCGTATTCCTTTTCCACCTTTTCCGCAACTTCTTTAAGTTCACCTGCATAGTTAGTAATTTTATGATATACTTTTTGATTCATCTTATCGAAGTCGGAATCGGCACAATCATACAGACTAATGCCCATTGTAACGGTACGGATATCTAGATTTTCCATTTGAATCATTCGTATCGTTTCCAACATTTCATTAAGTGCAATATCCATTTTGCATTCTCCTTTTACCTAAAAAAGCATTATATTCGATGCATTGCTTTAAATATTTCCTCTAGTTGAATATTAATTTTCAGACCAAGTTCCTCACTTAATTCATCAAATTGCTGCTGTAATTGATCTAAATTCTCTACTCCCGTTACATCAACAATCATCATCATGGTGAAGAAATCCTGTAAAATCGTTTGACTGATATCTAAAATATTCAACTGATTTCCCGATAGGATGGTAGTAACCTTTGCAATAATACCGACTTGATCTTTCCCAACCACACTTACCACCGCACGTTTATTTTCCATTGGTGTCACCTCTTCATTATTCATATTCATTGTATTTACCTGTAAAGAACGGTCTCTGCAGGGGCTTTAAGGTTCTCATTTCCCCTTCGCAATCGACTGTCCTAACATTATATAAGGTTAGATTTCATAGAATTCGTAATGAGAATCCTATGAAAAAAGCCATTAAAAAAAGATTGGTATGAAACCAATCTCGGGTTAGGGTAAGAGTATAATTTGTTTTCTACTCTTCTGTCCTTTTGCCTGAGATTTTGAATCCTTCGGCGCCGCAATGACGGTCTCTCCAGAAGCTGCTCCTTTTGTAGTGCTACCCACAAAATTCATAGCTATTTATTTTGATATAGTTCATGGAAAACTCCAGCTACGTCGATTTCCTCTTCGCGCTAAAATCTTAATTTTTTTCTTAACGTATAAAAAAGAATAAATTTATATTATCAATGATTATATTTTAGGTCAATATATTTTTAGAAATAAATGAATAAGTTGTCTTAATGTAATCTTGTATTTTGTGGTAAATAAAAAGCAGGAAAACATTACACATTCACTCTTTCCCTTGCGAATGGGCAACGTTTTTCTTATACTTAGTACATGAAATTGGTACATAAAAATTTTTGCTGTATAGAATCCCTTTCATGCTAAACTTTTATCCTAATGTAAGAGTTATTTGATAAATGGAGGAAGAAAATATATGATTATTGTTACGAATCGAATGAAAACGAAACAAGGATTTGCCGAAAAGTTAGCTCCAAAATTCACAAAACCTGGCCCATTACAAGAGATGGAAGGCTTCCATAAGGTGGAAGTTACCATAACAGAAAATCCAAAAGACTACGACGAATTAAATGTAAACATGTACTGGCACAATTATGAAGGTTTCCAAGCATGGAAAAATAGTGACATGTTTAAAGAAGCCCATAAAGGTACTAACACTAAGGAAGCTAAACAGGACTCACCTGTTATCGATAGTGAAATAATTGTCTCTAAAGTTGCTTCCATTATAACGTCTACGAAAAATTAGATTATCCTAGCACAAGAAAGGAAACTTTAGAATAATAGGAGTTCATGCACAACCAAGTAAGCATTTCTATCTAGTACTTTCCTGTTAGTCCATACCTGTTTAAAAATGAACAGATAGGCTACAATAACTAACATAGAAGTACAACATAAATGTATAGTGTACCCATATAAAGGAATGTGCCAGATTAAATATTCTCTCACGTTGAGGATTCATTGTTCGTTTACAATTTTAAAAACGGTATTGATCTCGTTCCTATTTTAAGGACGGGTTTTTTTATGCGAAAGTTAAGAGGAGTTAAGTAGATGAAATATCTAATAGTTATTATAGGTTCATTAATCATTGCATTTGCTTTTAATTTCTTTTTGGTTCCTTATGAAATCTTAAGCAGTGGATTAAGTGGAATTGCCATTTTGATCGGACTAATTACACCTTTTGATATAGGGGTGATGAATTTTGTCCTGAACTTACCCATTCTAATTTTAGGTTATTATAAACTGGGGAAAGAAATTACATTAAATACGCTCATTTGTGTAATATCTCTTTCCGTGTTTTTATACATTATACCTGTAAGTGCTGTGGCCGATAATATATTATTATCCGCAATCTTCGGAGGAGTGATTAGCGGTATTGGCATTGGCCTCATATTAAAATACTCCGGAACTTCAGGCGGGCTGGATATTATTGCGATTATTGTTTCCAGATCAAGTAATATGAGTGTTGGTCTTCTATTAACCGGGATGAATGGAATTATTATTCTATTTTCAGGCACCTTCTTTGGCTGGAATTTGGCATTATATACGCTCCTGTCTATTTATCTTACAGGGAAAATGATTGATACTTTCCACACCAATCATATTAAGCTAACTATGCAAATCATTACAACCAAAGGAGAACCCATTCGCAAAGAACTGCTGGAGACTATCTACCGCGGCATAACCATTACCGATGGCTATGGCGGTTACACGATGGAAAACAAACAAATTTTAATGGTGGTTCTAACCCGCTACGAAACAATGAAAGTAAAAGAGATTGTACGAAAGCATGATACAAAAGCATTTATTAATATATTCGAGACAGTAGAAGTTGACGGTGAGTTTGCTAAAAACTAATGATGATTCCCTTTTGACTGATTCCCAAGTTCATTTGGGCATCTAGAACTCTTCTACGTGACCTTTTCATTGATTCCTGAGTTCATTCGGGCACCTAGAACCTTTCTACGTGACCTTTTCGTTGATTCCTGAGTTCTTTCGGGCAACTAGAACCTTTCTACGTGACCTTTTCGTTGATTCCTCAGTTCATTCGGGCAACTAGAACCTTTCTACGCGACCTTTTCGTTGATTCCTGAGTTCATTCAGGCAACTAGAACTCTTCTACGTGACCTTTTCGTTGATTCCTGAGTTCATTCGGGCAACTAGAACCTTTCTACGTGACCTTTTCGTTGATTCCTGAGTTCATTCGGGCAACTAGAACCTTTCTACGCGACCTTTTCGTTGATTCCTGAGTTCATTCGGGCAACTAGAACCTTTCTACGTGACCTTTTCGTTGATTCCTGAGTTCATTCGGGCAACTAGAACCTTTCTACGCGACCTTTTCGTTGATTCCTGAGTTCATTCGGGCAACTAGAACCTTTCTACGTGACCTTTTCGTTGATTCCTGAGTTCATTCGGGCAACTAGAACCTTTCTACGCGACCTTTTCGTTGATTCCTGAGTTCATTCGGGCAACTAGAACCTTTCTACGTGACCTTTTCGTTGATTCCTGAGTTCATTCGGGCAACTAGAACCTTTCTACGTGACCTTTTCGTTGATTCCTGAGTTCATTCGGGCAACTAGAACCTTTCTACGTGACCTTTTCGTTGATTCCTGAGTTCATTCGGGCAACTAGAACCTTTCTACGTGACCTTTTCGTTGATTCCTGAGTTCATTCGGGCAACTAGAACCTTTCTACGTGACCTTTTCGTTGATTCCTGAGTTCATTCAGGCAACTAGAACCCTTCTACGTGACCTTTTCGTTGATTCCTGAGTTCATTCGGGCAACTAGAACCTTTCTACGTGACCTTTTCGTTGATTCCTGAGTTCATTCGGGCAACTAGAACCTTTCTACGCGACCTTTTCGTTGATTCCTGAGTTCATTCAGGCAACTAGAACTCTTCTACGTGACCTTTTCGTTGATTCCTGAGTTCATTCGGGCAACTAGAACCTTTCTACGTGACCTTTTCATGGATTCTCCAGTTCATTCGGGCAACTAGAACCTTTCTACGCGACCTTTTCATTGATTCCTAAACTCTTTCGGGCATCTAGAACCTTTCTACGTTCCCCCTCGAACGATTCTTAAGTTCATCCGGGCACCTAGATTCCTTCCACGTGACCTCTTGAATAATTCCTGAACCTATTCGAGTACGTTGAACCTGTCCGAGACCACTTGAAAAAGCACCTTTTTAAAAAAGGTGCTTTTTCATCAGTATCGAACAATTTTTACCTCTTATTATATAACACGTACTGTAACGATTCCTTCTAT
>NZ_WOFB01000011.1 GCF_009733865.1 Oceanobacillus salinisoli
ATGGATTCTCCAGTTCATTCGGGCAACTAGAACCTTTCTACGCGACCTTTTCATTGATTCCTAAACTCTTTCGGGCATCTAGAACCTTTCTACGTTCCCCCTCGAACGATTCTTAAGTTCATCCGGGCACCTAGATTCCTTCCACGTGACCTCTTGAATAATTCCTGAACCTATTCGAGTACGTTGAACCTGTCCGAGACCACTTGAAAAAGCACCTTTTTAAAAAAGGTGCTTTTTCATCAGTATCGAACAATTTTTACCTCTTATTATATAACACGTACTGTAACGATTCCTTCTATATTTTTGATATCCTCCACTAATTCAGGAATAATATCTCCATTCACTTTATCATCAATATCAATCATCGTGTATGCATAATCATTTCTGCTTCTGTTCACCATGTCAGCTATGTTTAAATGATAATTGGATATAGCAGACGTAATTTGCCCAACCATATTTGGAACATTTTGGTGAAATGCTGCAACACGGCGTTTACCTGTATAAGGAAGAGATGCATTTGGGAAATTGACTGAGTTTTTGATGTTTCCTGTTTCCAGAAACTCTTTTACTTGTCGAGCTGCCATAATGGCACAGTTCTCCTCCGATTCCTTTGTTGAAGCACCAAGATGTGGGACAGAAATCGCATTTTCCATCTTCAATACATTTTCATTCGGGAAATCTGTAATATATTTCCCTACTTTCCCACTTTCCAGCGCAACAGCCATATCTGTTTCATTGACCAGCTCACCACGAGAGAAGTTTAAAATATGAACTCCTTTTTTCATCACCTTAAAGGCTTGTTCATTAAACATCCCTCTGGTATCATTTGTCAATGGCACATGAACCGTAATATAATCCGAGTTTTCGAATACTTCTTCCATGGACATAGCGCGTTGTACATTTCGGGATAGATTCCATGCTGTATTTACGGAAATAAACGGATCAAATCCAATAACATCCATATCTAAATTCAGTACATCGTTTGCTACTAATGACCCAACTGCTCCCAAACCGATGACACCTAACGTTTTTCCCTTAATTTCTTTACCAACAAATTGCTTCTTCCCTGCTTCCACCAGCTTCGGAATTTGTTCTCCTTCATTCTCTAATGATTTTACCCATTTCACTCCGTCAAATAAGTTTCGAGAGGATGCCATTAGAGAAGTAATCACTAGCTCCTTCACTGCATTCGCATTCGCACCAGGTGTATTAAACACCGCAATCCCTTGTTCCGTGCACTTATCTACTGGAATATTATTAACACCTGCTCCTGCTCGGGCAATCGCTTTTAATGGATTGTCAAACTCCATTCCATGCATGTTATAGCTGCGGGCTAAAATAGCATCCGGGCTTTCACTATCATTATCTATCTTGTAATTTTCTTCATCGAAAACTTGTAGACCACTATCTGCTATCTGATTTAACGTTTTGATAGTCTTTACTTTATTTGATGTTATGGTACTCATGGTTTCCCCTCACTTTATTTATAATTTTTTTCAAAATCCTTCATACATTCAACTAGTGATTGAACTCCCTCAACAGGCATCGCATTATAAATACTTGCTCGCATGCCCCCGACTGAACGGTGGCCCTTTAATGTTTCCAATCCCGCTACTTTGGCTTTCTCTAAAAATGAAGCATCCAGTTCAGCAGATGGACTAATAAAAGGAATGTTCATCATAGAACGAGATTCTTTTTCAACTGGGGAAGTAAACATCTTTGATTCATCAATAAATTGATATAAGATATTTGCCTTTTCCCGGTTTATTTTTCCGATTTCCTTCAAGCCGCCAAGACCTTTTAACCATTCAAAAACTAACTTTGCCATATAGATAGAAAACGTTGGTGGGGTATTATATAAAGAACCACTCTCACTATGTGTTTGATAGTTAAGCATGGTTGGACAACTATCTGATGCTTTTCCTATTAAATCTTCACGTATAATAACAACGGTCAATCCAGCTGGACCAATATTTTTCTGTGCACCTGCATAAATTAAGCCGAATTTAGAGACATCCACTTCCTCTGACAAAATATTGGAGGACATATCAGCTACTAAAGGTACATCGCCTGTATCCGGAATCTCATGAAATGTAGTTCCTTCAATCGTATTATTCGTTGTGATATGCACATAATCTGCCTCTGGATCAATCATACTTTGATCAACAGAAGGAATGTAACTAAAATTCTTATCTTCGGATGAGGCAATAACGCGAATGCTTCCAAATTTATTCGCTTCCTTAATCGCCTTTTTAGACCATGAACCTGTATGAATATAATATGCCTTTCCGTTCTCACCAAACAAATTCATTGGTACTGATGCAAATTGCTGTGATGCTCCTCCTTGAAGGAATAGAACTTTGTAGTTTTCCGGTATACGCATTAATTCTCTTAAAAGCTGTTCTGCTTCTGTAATAATTTCTGTAAAGAGTCCTGATCGATGACTCAATTCCATGACAGACATACCAGAGTTTGCATAATTAACCAGTTCTTTTTGTGCCTTTTCCAATACCGGCAACGGAAGCATAGAGGGACCTGCCGAAAAATTGTAGACTCTGTTCATATTCACATTCACACCCTTATCTTTTTCTTAGATTTAATCTATTAAAATAAAAACATAGTAATCAAAGGTATTAATATTATTAATAATCCAAAATCTCTTACTAGAATGACATTTATTGATTATCTCATGTTAATAAGCATAAAGAGGTAAGGGATTTGAACCCCTTACCTCTGCCCAGGCGAACGGCTATTCGATACTATGTGCTCCCTCACGGTTATCCGTGTTCGCCAGTTACACATAGCCTTTTTTAATTATTACTTATCTTAACAAATCTACAAAAAGCAATCAACCTATTCTTTTATGATTACGAAAAAATTTAACACATTTTTAATAACCTTTCACTGATTCTGTAACTGTTTTTTTAGAAGCCTTTTATATAAAAACCGCTCCTAGCATTCCTGGTTATTAGCTATAATCGTAATCTTTCTTCCTTAATATTTCTTTCGGAACGTCCAAGCCTCTGGATCCTCTTATATCGACTTCCATTTCTTCTCTTGGATAATAAATGATAAAGCTCTCCGGTTTAACGGCTGATAATTGTTTTGGCAACTCTTCCAGTTGAGGATGCCAGGCAACCGTCCCTTTTCTCGCACTTAATATGATAACAAGATCATCATCCTTCAATTCATTTTGATATTCTTCCCTTAAATCAGACCATCCGCTAACATGTTCTACTTCGGTTGGAGGATTTGGTTTTACTTCCTTCATATGTCTTTCATAAATATCAACCGAACCTTTAATAACATACACAAATAAAGATGCATTTAGTTTACTTGTCAGCATTTTGATTCTTCCAAGCGCTTCATAAAATCCTGGTTTATGATCCGCTCCAAAAGGAATAATCAAAACAATTCGATTGGTTGTGTTTAATGGGTGACCAAGCTTTGTAACTAGAACGGTCTGACCCGTTTGATCAATAAGACGATCAAGCACACTCCCAAATAATTTATTTGATGTCCTTTCTGCATTCCAGCCTATTACTACTGTGTTAATTCTCTCCTCAGCAATTGCCCGAATAATTCCGTCTGAAACGTTATTATCCACTTTTGTAACTAATCTGACCGGAACCTCTGCACTTGCTGCATGTTCTAAGGAATGACTTAACATTTTCTCTGCGTTCGCGACTTCTGCTTCCACTGACTTCATATCCTTTAACACAACCTTTAACGGATATAACGGCTGATCATCTGTATTCGGCTGCTTAATTAAAAAAGACAAGTCCATAAGTGCTTCGGCTGTTTCAGGATTGGATAAAGGAATAAGAATACGCTCTGGTACCCGATTCTGATCAGGTGCCTTTGTTTCCTCTTTTAGTGCTATTTCCCTACTGTACTTTTCAACTAAATATGGCCCCATAAAGCATGTAATTAAAATCATAATAATTACTGCGTTGACAGTGGATTGATCTAACAGACCAACTTCAAAACCAACAAGTGTCGATGCAAGTGTTGCAGCAGCCTGTGGAATGGTTAATCCAAAAATGACATTTTTTTCATTAGAGGAATATCCGTAAACCTTACTCGTAATAAGAGAAGCTAACCATTTTCCAATAAATACAGCAAATAATATGGCAAGTGTTACAATCCAAGCTTTAGGATTCGTAAATAACACCTTCAAGTCCATTAACATACCTACAGATAGCAGGAAAAATGGAATAAACAGCGCATTTCCGATAAAACGAATTCGATTCATCAATGTTCCATGATCGAGTACGTAACGATTCAATGCTAATCCCGCTAAGAATGCACCAATTATTGGTTGCATGTTGATGACAACTGCTATACATGCTGCAGTAAAGAGGATAACCATGACAAATGTGAAATTAGCAATTCCCTCATTTAAGGAATTACGAAAATACCACTTTGAAATAATGGGTGTTCCCCAAAGCACAATAAACACAAAGATGGTTAAGGAGACAACCATTTCACTCCAAAACGCAAAGGATAACTGCCCCTCTGCCGCTCCAGTTATCACAGCCAGTATCAATAATGCAAGGGTATCCGTTAATAACGTCCCACCAACTGCTGTTGTTACGGCCTTTTTCTTTGCAACACCCAGTCGGCTCGCAATCGGATATGCCAATAGCGTATGGGAGCCAACAATAGAACCAATTAATATGGAAGCCATTAAATTATAACCAAGCAGCAAACTAACCACGGTCCCTAAGATAAGTGGAATATTAAATGATAGCAGCCCAAATATAATACTGCGGTTACGATATTTCTTAAAACCATCTATATCTAATTCAAGTCCGGCAATAAATATAATAAATAGGAGCCCTACCGTACCTAATAATACTATGGTTTGGTCTCTAGCCAACAGATTTAATCCATTGGGGCCAACTATAACTCCAGCTAATATGGGTCCTATAATTCCTGGAATTCGGAGTTTGTTCATAATAATAGGCGATAGGAAAAAGATAACCATAGCTATGGCAAAAATAATGACCGGCTCTTCAAGTGGAAATTGGAACATAAATTCCCTCCTTAAACATCTATATTTTAATATTTCATATTATTTCTTTCTTATGTCTTAACCATTTTCGTTTATGATAACTTAAATTAACTAATTATTTAACTAAAATCTACTTATTTTTTTATAAGGTTGTTCCCTTAGAAAAACTCTCATTTGCACGGCTTTTAGGAAAGCAACTCCCCCGAGTTACTGCATGGTTATCGAGAAGTACAAATCTAAAGTATTATTTAAAAAATAGAAAGCAGATTTTAAATATATAAGTAATGATTCAATCAATTATTCAAATATGGGAAGACTATCGGAAAATGAACCCAAATACATCGAAGGATTATGAGGCATGGGCATTTGGTGATTCGATGGAAATGCTGATGAATTTGCAAAATTAGTACTTGATGATACAAAAAGACAACAGCATTTAATTATACACTATTTGAGGAAAATGAGCCATTAGTGTATGTTGGTCTTCAATAACTTAGAGAAAATGGTGAACAGTATTTTATAATAATTAAGTCCAAATAATAAGTTTGCTGTTTAGAAATAAAGAGGCAGACCATATAAACCTGTTGTTTTACTTCCATTCTTCCTTATCAATTACTCTTTTAAATACACGGACATGTCCTCTATCAGTTTATCCATTTGTTTGGCATATTGACTATACATATCCTTAGCTTCTTTATTTTGCGTTTGTAAGGAGAAGTTAACAAGATTGGTTTGAAGCTGCTTGATATTCGCTGCTACTAACAGCTTATCCTTAATTTGCTGACTCTTTACGTTATCATTATATAAATCCACATACACATTACCCATTGAATCGATTTGTGCTACAAATACATCAGATATCTTTTCTGCACCTTGTTTCTGTATTTCCCCTAACAGCCATTCTTCTGTATACCCATAGTCAGCCAATGTTTTATCTAAAAGATTTCCATCTATAATAACAATACATGGAAGATGTTCCTTTTCAACAACCATCCCCATATCTACCGGAGTTAAGGGCTGAAGCTCACTCTTCTTTAAAATTGAAATTTCCCCATTTTTCTCCATAACTGCTGACTCTATGTCGGAAAGCTTGTAAACATCCTTTTTTCTAAGAAGAACCATCATTTCATCAATGGTTAGTTTCTCCTTTCTTAAATTTTTTTCTAGAATCTTACCATCCTTTATTAAAGTAGTAGAATTCCCCTCCATAATATTTCGAAAACGTTTTGACTTCAATTCCAATTTGGAAATTAAGATTGGTATAAATGCCCAAATGAACATTCCTAAAATAAAATTAGACATTCTGATATGTGGACTAAACGTTAATTCGGCAGCAATACTACCAATCGTAATACCTACAATATAATCAAAATATGTAACTTGAGTGATTTGCCTTTTTCCCATAAGACGCGCCAAGATGAACATTAAAATGAATGCAACTAACCCTCTTATAAAAACATATGTTAAATCATTCACTATTTTTACCCCTTTTATTATTTTCCGTACTATTCACTACATTATTAGGCAAAACTTATAGTAACCATACTTTATTTTTAATTGAAATAGAAGAAGGTGTTATTAATAGTGGGGAAGATTAAATTACTTTCAGCTTTGGTATTTATTTTTATCCTAACCTCTGGCTGCGATTTGGTTAAAACAGAAAAAGATGAATTATTATTTAGCTCCGTCACTCTGTTAGAAGAGCAAATTAATAAAAAAGAATGGGGTCAGGCTATATCTACAATAGATGAATTTGAAGAACTTTATAATAAGCGCAAATGGAAACTACAATTATTGGGTGAACTGGAAGATTATAAAGAAATTGAACTGGAGATTTTAGCATTAAAAGAAAGCTTGAAAGAAGAGGATGAGTATGAATCCAAAGTTAGTCTGGATCAAATTATACACCGGCTCCATTTGATTTATAATCTCTAAAGAGCAGGCTACCCATTATAGAGTAACCATTATAGATGTAATGGGAGTTACTTTAAATAAGAAGGTTCATCCCGTTCAATTTCTTTCAAACGGTTTTCGAGCCCATCAATGATAGTTTGTAGTTGGCCAGCTGCATTTATATACATTTCTTTAGCTGATTCATCCTGTGTTTTTAATGAATACGATTCAAAACTTGCTTGAGCACTCTTTGCATTGGCCAGAGCTTGCTGTACTTGATTTATAACAGTCATGTTTTCACCACCTTAAGAGTATTTTACCGTTCGGTGGGGAATTTTATAATCATTTATTAAAAAAGTTTCACCAATAATATACTTTGTTAACACCTTTTTAAATACACAATGAAGAACAGCGGGTGCTATTTGATTTCGTAATCCACTATTTCATCTTTGCTAACTGTGTATACACATCCTTTAAATGAGTATAACCGAATTGCTTTACTTGGCGAATACTTTCCGACCAGAGTTTTGCCGTTGCTATGGCATCATGCAAAGCATGGTGTCTTTGCTGATTTATAATCCCATAGTAATCACAGTATTCATCCAGTGTGTGAAGACCTAAGCCGGGATGAGTGACTTCGGTAAGGAAGGATGTATCAAGAATTCGATGGTGAAAAGCTGTTCGTAATGCCAGCCAGTTTGCATGTTTCATAAATTGTTTCTCATGGCTGGAGTGGTGTGCAACGAGCGCATCACTCCCAACAAACTGGTAAAATCGTTGTAAAACATCTCTTATCGGAGGAGCCACTACTAGTTGTTCTTTCGTAATACCAGTTAATTTCTCTATCTCTTCGGAAGGACCCCTATCACTGTAAATGGCAGAATAAAAGGTGTTCTCATTTAAAATATGGTCGCCTTTCATTTTCACAGCACCAATCGTTAATATTCGATCCCCTTTATAAGGATAAAATCCCGTAGTTTCTATATCAAAAACAACAACGCGCAGCTCATCAAACGGAATATGTAACACGTCCCGCTTCTTTATTTCCCGGTGTAAGTCCCTAATATATGCGAGCTGTTTCGGATCAGATATAGAAGCATAAGCATCGGAATGAAATCGGCCTGTCATTTGTCTGACAAATTGAAGCAACTGATGCATCACCATGCCTGCCACTCATTTACTATTCGTTTTTTTGTATGAGAAAAAAGCTCATAACCTTTTTTCATGAATAATTTAAGCTCCTTCTTATCGTTTCTCGTCAAATGACCTATTGGTATAAGGTGAACTTGCTGATAGCTTTGGGCATCCTGTTGGAAATGAAGTCGGAAATGAAGCAACTGAACAAAATATTTCTCAAAACGATAAATGGATGGATATATATCCTTTATTTTGTGAAATCTGGAGAGGGTGGACGAATCTAAAATCCCCTCTTTTACGGCTAGCAATCGCAGTGAATTAACATATGGAAAGATGGTCGTTTGTTTCAGCTGTATGCTGCCGGACTGCTCCCCATAGGATTCTGGCAATAATTGACCGAATATACCGATTCCCTTTTTGATAAAATCAACATTTTCCACAAAGCGTAAATATAACTTGGGATGACTGTTGATCATGGTAATCGCATGACTTTTCATATCTGTTAAAAATTGCCGGTCACCAATTAATACCCTGGAGTCAAAGAACGTACAAAAATGGCGCAGTGATGTCCAGCTGGCTTCCATTAACCATTCCGATATTTGCTGTTTCCAACGATGAAGCGACTGACACCACAGTGGATTGGATGCCATCACATTTCCATCACACAATGGGTAGCCTACTATATTTAAACCATGTGCGATTTCCTTTCCCAATTTTAAAAAATAGTCTTCACACTCTCTATCCCCATCAAATATTAGTCCATGATCCTGGTCGCTCCACACCGACTGCTCGAACCGGCCAGCACTTCCCATTAAAAAGAAGGAAAAAGGGGCAGGAGGATTCCCCCACTCCCTTTGTATTTTCTCCATCGCGCATTCAACCGTTTTCCTCATCAATTCATCATGGAAGTGATTTAACTCATCATGATTAGTTGATACCATCTTTATATATTTTTGTCGCCAATTTTTCAGTTCGACGTACCTGTTCAAAATAGTCGACCCCCTTGTTTCAACTAATCATATCATGCCATTATGCTCCTTTTTGATCATTAGGATTCGGAATGTTTTCCGGGTATCCATATCCACCGTGTTCACTTAGGTCAAGTCCAACCATTTCTTCCTCCTCAGATACACGAATTCCGCCCATTACTTTATCCATTACCTTCAAGATGATAAAAGCTACAACGAATGCATATATACCACTAGCAACGACACCCATGGTTTGAACGCCTAATTGCGTAAATCCGCCACCATAGAATAATCCTGGTTGACCCCAGCCAATCTCTGAAGAAAATGCAGGGACAGCGAACAATCCACAAGCAAGTGTCCCCCAAACACCTACCGTACCATGAACGGATAATGCAAAAATTGGATCATCAATCTTAGCCTTATCAAACAGCCTCATACTAAAGACGACAATGATTCCACCAATCATCCCAATAATCACGGCAGCCCATGGTTCCACAAAACCCGCAGGAGCTGTAATCGCCACAAGCCCTGCTAATGCACCATTTAATGTTGTCGGCACATCCGCTTTTCCAGTTAAAGCCCAGGCTACAAACATCGCTGTCACTGCACCAGCTGCTGCCGCTACTTGAGTATTAAGAACCACGAATCCAAAGAAGGCATCTGCAACTTCAAATGTACTAGCACCATTAAATCCAAACCAGCCTACCCATAGAAGCAAAACACCTAATGCTGTATAGACTTGATTGTGACCGGCAAGCTCATTGGGGGAACCATCTTTGTTATATTTACCAATACGCGGCTTTAAGATAATCGTTGCAGCAAGTGCTGCCATTGCACCTGTTAAATGAACAACCGTTGAACCTGCAAAGTCCTGTTTTCCATGATCCGCTAACCAGCCGCCCCCCCAAATCCAATGTGCGACAACTGGATAAATCAAAGCTGAGAATAACACTGCAAAAATAACATATGAAGATAATTTCGCACGTTCAGCAAATCCACCAAACGCAATAGTCAACGCAACTAAAGCAAACATCATTTGAAACATAAAGTCTACAGCTGGAGCTAGTCCTTCCTCACTAATGGAGGCATCTCCATAAAAGAAGTCTGATAAACCAATCAAGGCGTTCCCTTCACCGTAAATAAACCCCCAGCCAACAGCCCAGAACACGAGTGAGCCAATCCCAGCAGTGAATATCGTTTTACCAGCAATATGACCAGCATTTTTCATTCTCGTTGATCCAGCTTCAAGTAAAATAAATCCACCAATCATCAGAAAAACTAAAAATGTACCAATGATTACCCATAAATTGTCCATTAGAACTATTTCCATTTCCTTCTCTCCCTTTGTTAGTTTTTTTAACATCTTTTGTTATTTGTTAACTTACTATATTTGAAATGTTCGCACAACTAACTTGTAAGGAAATCTGACATGGTTTATTTAACCTGATTTTATAGAAAGCATAACCAAATTTATGGTTGTGCGGATTTAAGAGGGGTTGAAATGCTTTGGGATAATGGATGAAAATTAGAAAAGCGCAAGCGGACGTTTTTTTATTATATTATATAGCCCGACATCAAGGATTAAATCTCCTTCTTCTTTCGCTTCAAACTGCACAAACATGAAGCAAAAGAACTTTCCCCATGCTTTGTACGCTTCTCACATCCACCTAAAAATCACATAAAATAGTTGTATATCCCAAGGTAAAGGAGATATATATGGAACTTACAGTAGCACATTGGTTATATTTAGTCGGAACATTGATCATTATTCTAACGATGGTATCTAGACAGAATGTTGTTGTACCAGCATTAGTCATGATTTTTCTTGTAGCTTGGTCCTTTACTGGATCTTTTTTAGATGGGGTTCAAGCCATTTTTAATGCAAACTTAACTGCCGCAACGGAGCTGTTTCATATCTTTTTAATTATTGCCATTATGACTGCACTACTTAGGTCGATTCAGTCGATCGGCGCTGATGAACAAATGGTAAAACCATTCCAAATGGTGATGCGCAATGGCACTTTAGCTTATTGGGTACTAGTTGCCGTCACGTACTTCTTATCGCTATTCTTTTGGCCAGCACCAGCTGTTCCACTCATTGGCGCACTGTTAATTCCAGTAGCTATCCAAGCTGGACTTCCACCAATAGGCACAGCCATTGCGATTTCCCTTGCAGGACATGGGATGGCACTATCATCCGATTTTATATTACAGGTTGCACCGAAATTAACAGCTTCAAGCAGCCCGGCACTGGATGTTCATGCAATTGGAGAGCAAACCTTCATTTTATCTCTTGTCACCGGTGCTATTTCCCTAACTATTGCTTTTTTTATGATACGTAAATCTATAAAGAAACCATCCAAAGAAAATCTTACTGAATGGAAAAAAAGTGGTGATAATGAATTAAACTTAAAACCGAATGACATGGACATTAAAAAGGGAAAGTACAGTCCAATATTTTCATTTCTTGTACCTTTCATCTTTTTAATCATTGTCACGTACGTAGTTGTGGCTACTTATTCTGATGCGGTACCAGCAATTGAAGACGGGGCTGGTTCAGCTATTGTAGGCGGTACAGCGGTTATTTTGATTATTATCATGTCTCTGTTCCGTAACTACAAAAAAACGTTACAGGAAGTCAGTGACCATATCTTAAACGGCTTCGTCTATGCCTTTCGAGTAATGGGGCTAGTGATTCCTGTTGCCGCCTTCTTCTTTATCGGAAGTGGGGAGTTAGCTGGACAGATTTTCGGTACAAATCCTGATTCTACACCTTCTTTCCTATTTGACTTAGTCGAGGAAGGTCAGGCTTATATTCCAACTAACGAGTTTTTCACAGCGTTTGGTGTATTGATCTTAGGGATGTTATCTGGTCTTGACGGCTCTGGCTTCTCTGCTCTACCACTAATTGGTTCGCTTTCAGAGGCATTGGCCCCCTCCGCAGGTATAGACCCAACAACCCTTGCTTCTATCGGACAAATCGGTTCCATTTGGGTTGGTGGAGGTACCCTTATCGCATGGTCACCAATCGTCGCCATCGCCGGCTTTGCCAAAATATCTGTCATAGATTTAGTCCGAAGAAGCTTTTTCCCTGTCATCATTGGCCTGCTGGTTACGGTAGTTTTCGCATTGTGGTTCTTTTAATAATGCCCTAAAAACGCGGGGGGGCGGTTCTTTTGCTTCAAACTGTTTGTGCATGGAGCATTAGAATCGTGCCCGTGCTTTACTACATGAAATGAGTTGAATTTATAAGCATGATAAAAGGACTTAGAAAGAATCTAAGTCCTTTTATTGGCTGTTTAACAGTGAGAGTTCTTTTTAGATTAAAATTGTTTATACTTTTCCTTTGCCATATTTAGAAAAGAGAGAGCAGGAGCGGATAAGGATTCTCCTTTTTTATAACTAACGACTACATGATTTTTATAAATCGGATTACCTAAAGTGTAAAAAATGGAATCATTAACGATATTGTTTCGGGTAATAACACTTTCCGGAATAATCGTTAATCCAACCCCTCTATTAGCTAATCGAAATGCACTTTCGATATTTTGTGTTTCAATGACGATATTTGGAGTAATCGAGTATTCATTGAATATAACGTCTGTAAGTCTTCTTAAACCAAGTCCTTGTTTAAGCAAAATAAATTTCTCTCCGTCTAGAAGACGGGGGTGAAATGGAATGTGGTTAATGGGTTTCTTATTGGGATTATAAAATTTATGGCTAGGAGGAACGACGAGATATAGCCTTTCTTCATAAAGGGTTTCATAAATAATGTCCGGATTAAATATAGGGAGCATGTTTAAACAAATATCAATTTTCCCCTCTAAAAGTAATGATTCCATATCATTTGCAGATTCCTCAACAAGCTCAATCTCAATACCAGGATAATTTAATATGAAATCCGGTAAAACATTGTAAAGAGTATGAGAACCTAATATTGGGTTAATACCAAGCTTTAGCCGCCCTTTTTCCAAATTGGAAATCGACTCCATCTCATGTTGCATTTTTGTATACGTCTGTTCCATTTCATTCATATAAGATAAATAGCGTTCCCCAGCATACGTTAATGATATTGGATGCACTTTTCGGTTCACGATCTCAATTCCAAGCTCGTCTTCCAAATTCTTAATATATTTGCTGAGGTATGGCTGTGATATGTATAAAGCTTTCGCTGCCTGTGAGAAATTCCCGTATTCTGCAATAGCTTTTACATATTTTCCAGAAAGATCTTTCATATTTCTAAACTCCTTATACCATATTTACATACATTCTATTACCAATAGGTATATCACTTTATTAATTGTATTTTAAGAAGAATATTAAAACCTTATAAAGTTATAACATATTAAGTATAAATATTATAACGAAAATGGTATTTCATAATGTGAATAATCTGTGACATACTAGATTATGGAAAAAATATATTACTTTAGGAGGAATATTATAGAGATTAGAAGACCACTAGAAAATGTCTAGTATACATTTAATTGCTTATGTAGCCAAAAACTGGAAATATACGTAATGGAGAAATTACACCGCAGAACAAATCCTTTAAGAGTAGCAATTACATATATTATAGGTATTTTTTTGGGGGTAAATATCTTTAAATAAAGATATTTTAATTAAGAACTTTACAATATAGTACTATGAGGAATATTTTGGTTATTAATCAGCAAAATAACTGACAACCAGAAAAATTTTGAGGTGAAAAGAATTATGGAGTTCATTGAAGTTTTAGGTATATTGCTTGGAATCATAACAATCATTTTTGGAGCAATGAAAGGCTATAGCATTTTGATTGTTGCTCCGATTGCATCCATTATAGTGATAGTAACAAATCAGTTAGACTTTTTCTCTTCTTTAATAGGTACAGAGAATTCCTATATGACCGGTCTTACTGGATTTATCATTAATTTCTTTGCTGTCTTTCTTTTAGGATCAATTTTAGCAAAGTATATCGATAAAAGTGGAGCTGCACAATCCATTGCACAAAAAATCCTAAATAAAACGGGGACAAAAAATCCGTTTTCCGTGTTAGTAGCACTGCTCCTTATTACAGCTATTTTAACATATGGCGGTGTTAGTCTGTTTGTTGTTGTATTCGTGCTTATCCCACTTGCCAAACCATTATTTAAACAACTAAATATTGCATGGAATCTGGTGACGATTCCTATTCAGCTTGGCTTAGGTACTTTTACCATGACTATGTTGCCTGCAACACCATCTATTCAAAACGTTGTGCCAACAGCTTATCTTGGGACAACCCTGACGGCAGCACCACTATTGGGAATTATAGGTTCTGTTGTGGCCATTGTTTTTGGCCTATGGTATATGAAATTTACATTAAATAAAAGCTTGGATAGAGGAGAAACATTCAGCGATTTTAATGTAGAAGAAGATGATGAAGAAGCAAGTAAAGTATTAAAAAGCAATATTCCTCCTTTTATCATTAGTATTCTACCTATCGTTCTTTTAATTGCAGTTATTTTGGTAGGAAGTATTTTGGAAATACCTAATATTATTGTGATTGGTTTAGCTGTTTCTGTAATCGCTTCAGCCATTCTATTCCATAAATACATTCCAAACCAAAAGGAGGTTATAAATGAAGGTGCCAGTGGATCTATCATGCCAGTTTTCTTAACATCATCCGCAGTAGCTTTTGGCGTCGTCATTACCATTGCACCTGGGTTCAATTATATTTCTGATTTCATTCTAAATATCCCGGGCGATCCCCTTATCAGCTTGTCTGTTGCATCAGCTCTTTTTGGGGGGATAACAGGTTCTGCTTCCGGAGCACTAGGGATCGTCATGGAAGCTTTCGGTCAAAGTTATCTTGAAATGGGACTTAATCCGGATGTCATCCATAGAGTATCAGCAATTGCATCGTCAACAATAACACTTATGCCACATAATGGTGCTGTGCTGACATTCCTTGCTTTAACCGGACTTACTCACAAAAATGGCTTTAAATATCAATTTATTGCGGTAACAGGGGCAAATGTACTTGCCCTAATTGCGGTATTAATTACAGCCATTTTGATTTATTAATTGTTTTTAAAAAAGTGAAGACTACTTTTATTTTTTGTAGGCTTTCCCTTTAAGGAGGTGTTTTTGATAAAGGAAAATCGTAAACACTTTTTCTAGTACTTAATAGTAAATGTTATATATTAGATGAAAAAAACATACTTAGGAGGATTTACTAATGACAACTAAAAATGAACGTACAGTAATCGTTACCGGAGCAGCCCAAGGAATTGGCTATGCTATTGCAGAAGAATTTCATAACAATGGAGACTTTGTTGCAATATTCGATTTAAATGAAGAAGCTGCAAAAAGTGCCGCTGAAAAATTAGGAAATGCAAATGGTTATGAAGTAAATGTAGCAGATGAAGAAAGCGTTAAATCGGCGGTTGAAAAGGTCATTGCCGAACGTGGAACAGTTGATGTCCTCATAAACAACGCAGGAGTTCAGTTTATTTCTCCAGTTGAAGAGTTCCCAGATGAAAAATGGGACCTTGTTGTCGATGTCATTCTCAAAGGGACATTCTTAACAACGAAACATGTCCTTCCTGCTATGCAGAAACAAAAAAAAGGTCGTGTCATCACCATATCTTCCGGCCATGGTAGAAGACCAGATGCTTACAAATCTGCTTATGTTGCTGCAAAATATGGTCAAATTGGATTTACAAACGTAGTAGCAATGGAAAATGCAAAATATGGTATTACAGCTAATTCAATCTTACCTGGACCTACTCGTACATCATTAATTGAAAAACAGTTACCAAAACTTGCAGAAAAAGATGGAACAACTGTGGAAGAAGCATTAAATCACCACATCATAGGGAATCAATGGCTGAAACGTTTACTTGAACCTTCAGAAATTGCGGCTACTGCGCTATTCTTAGCTTCAGACGGTGCTGCAGCAATCACCGGGGAGGCACTTGGTGTTACTGGTGGAGAATAATATCATAAATTCAAATCCAATCACATATTGCATTATTGCTAAACTATGGGAAATATGGACACAAAATAGAAATCTATATGATTGGAATTGAATATGTAATTTTAGGAGTGGGAATATTACTATTTTCCCACTCTTATTTTTTGTTCACTGAATTTATCTCGTGATGAACTGGCTGTAAGACCCTTAACGAGAAGAATCCGAGATACTTCTAGAAAGATAAGCGGGGGTGAGTAGCCTGTAAACTCCTAATTCATTCAGAGGTCTTAGGTCATACCCTTGTGGCACTAATAATCAGTGGAAAAATCCCCGCTAATTGATGATTCACTTTCTTTAATATATTTGGGAATCGTTACATTGCTACCTTCATTTTAACATATTGTGAATTGATTCACAATAAGATTGCTTTATTATATCATGGATACTTATAAATATTTTAACGACTTCCTTCACTTCACCTTTTCCTGTTGCCTTTGTGCTTAGCAAAAAGAATTCATATCGCACCTGACTCTGGAAGAATACCCCAACACAAGTTTATCTCAACTCTTTTTGCCTAATAATGTAGCTTACATCTTCTGGATTAACCCAAGTATCATTAACCCATCCATCAATATCGTAATCTGCCATACACTGTTCTGCAAAGGAAACAAAGTCATCTGCTTTTCCAGTAGCTTGGGCAATAAGTAAGTTCTCTAATCTAATATTTTCGTGGTTTCCCGTATAATTCCGTTCATACAATTCATGACGACCAGCATATTCAGAACCTACTACTTCCCAAAGTAATTTAATTAATTTAACTTTATCATGGGCAGTAATGTCATTAGATCCTCGGTACAATCTATCAAGTAAAGGTTTTAATTCAGGATTTTTAAAATCTAACGCACTGGAAGGTTGAACAATTAAGTTACCAGCAACTACATTGTGAATAATATTTTTAACTTTTGACCATCCTTCTGCCGCAAATACACGGTAAGATAAACTGGAATCCATATTTGGGATTAGCGTGTCATTCGGTCCTTGATCTGGATTCATTGCCATTGAGTCACTTAAAGCCCATAACATATTTCTCCAGGCAATAACTTCTCCAACGTTCGCCTGAACTCCACGGAATTGGTCTGTACCACTTGTTTTAACAGCTTTCATTAATAAACCGCTTACAAAATCCAGTTTTACTGCTAATCTAGTTGCTCCATGCAATGTCAAACGATATTGGAAACCACTATGTTTCACAAAATTATTTGCTTTTTCAACATTACGATAAACTAGAACGTTCTCCCAAGGAATAAGCACTTCATCAAAGACAAGTACAGCATCATTTTCATCAAACCGACTACTTAATGGATAATCGAATGGACTTCCCATAACAGATGCTTGCATTTCATAGGATTGACGACATATTAGCTTTACCCCTGGACTGTCCAGTGGTGCTATGAATACTAATGCCATATCCTCACTTCCGATTGGAACCGCGCCATAATGAGCAACAAAATTGAAGTTTGTTAAAGCAGAGCCCGTTGCTACCATTTTCGCACCACTAACAATGATTCCTTCGTTCGTTTCTTTTTCTGCCTTAATAAAAATATCTTTTACTGCTTCCAGAGGTTTGTTACGATCTACCGGTGGATTAACAATAGCATGGTTAAAAAACCAGTTTCTTTCTTGAGCTTCTTTATACCAGAACCTAGCATTATCTTCATATGGTGCATAATAATCTGGATCCGCACCTAAGGTTGCCATAAAAGAGGCTTTATAGTCAGGGGATCTCCCCATCTGACCATATGACATTTTTGCCCATTCCGCAATGGAATCTCTAGTTTGCAAAAGTTCTTCGCGTGTTTTATCAAATCGAAAAAACTTGTGTGTATATCCATTATTGTCTGTATCCGTCTCTCTTGTTAAAATACTTTTTGTTTTTCCATCATGAAGCGCATCATACATACGAGCAATTGATCTTGCTGAATTTCGAAAGGCTGGATGTGTTGTAACATCTTTAACTTTTTCACCATTTATCCAAACTTCTCTATTATCTCTTAAACTTTCTAAATACTCCTCGCCAGTCAATGGTAATCTATTTTTATAATTTCCCATTCTAAATCCTCCTATTCAATCTTATTTTGTGACTACTTCCGAAAATTTACCGCCATAATACGCTAAAGGAGCCCCTTTTCTATATTCAAAGCTTTTAACTTCTCCTAGATATAATACATGGTCACCTCCCTCGTATTCTCTCCATGGAACACATTCAATATATGCTAACGAGTCTTTGATTCTGTTACCAAGCAACCCCTTCTCCCACTTAAAAGGTAGCTGCCCCATTGTCCTTCCCGCAAAATGTAACGCAGTATCTTGTTGGTCTTCTTTTAGTATGTTAACAATAAAATTATTATTTTTAAGAATACGCATAGCTTTCGTGCTCTTATCTACGGAAACTAAAACAAGCATTGGATCAAGTGAGATGGAAGTAAATGAATTTGCCGTAAAACCATGCGTTCCAGAGTCAGTTTCACTCGTAATAATAGTAACCCCTGTAGCAAAATGCCCCATACACTTTCTAAATTCTTTAAAATCCAAAATAATACTCTCCTTTATTAAGTTTTTAAGAATAGTAACTTTTTAACCAGGATATTAACAAGCTTTCAGAAAACCCGGTTTTTAGATAGGGCCCACGAAATCATCTTCATTTACTTTTTACTATGCATTTTTCAACCTGATATAATTAATCCATATGCACTCTCGCTTTCACATCTGGTGTTCCGTAATTCCAATAAGACTCTGTAAAACCAGCCCCCACTCCACGGTCAGATACGGTTTGCAAATCACTCCAGATGACTGGATTCCAGCTTGGGTCAAAGATCAGGTACCCAGCATCACCGAACAATTCAATTCGGTTGCCGCCTGGTTCATAGACATATAAGCAAAATGCCTGACTGATAGAATGTTTTCTAGGTCCGAGTTCCACATGAATGTTATTTTCTTTACAAAGATCGGCAACATCAAATAGATTCTGTGGGATACCATACCAATAACAAACATGATGCAGTCTGCCTTTTGCATTGGATGGGTCGTTCATAAATGCTAATTCATGGACAATATTCGATACACTTAGCCATGTACCCAATACATCCCCCTCATCTGTCACAATCTTTTCTGTTAAGCGCATACCTAGTGCATCCATAAGAAAATCCGTGTTTTTCTTTGTGTCCGAATTCATTAGATTAATATGATCAAGGCGTCGTACAGGAACTCCTCGGTCTGGTCGTTTTTGAGCACGATTTAACAATACTGTATGCTGTTCTTCTGGTGGCATGTAGTAATCGACATCCCATAGAATCTCCATTTTATGTCCATCTGGCGTTTGGAATTGATAGGCAGCACCATGACCAATATCTCCTTCTATCCACCCTAACCCAAGACCTGTCTTCTCCAGTGCTTCTACTCGTCGTAGTAGTGCATGTGGCGATCTTGCCCTCCAAGCAGCATGTCCCAGTCCTGCTTCAAAACTTTCGGTAATTTTCAATGTGTTATGATAGGTATCTTCATATGCACGCATATAGACGGACTGTCCTTCCTGATGAACAACATCCATTCCTAAAATTCTACGGAAAAAATCCACAGATTCCTCTGGTTTCGGTGAAAAAATCTCTACATGCGCTAATTGAGCTACATCCATGTTCGGCTCTTGATAATCCTTTTCCAAAAGTTCTACCTCATTACTAGACTTAAATTGAATAGCTCGATTTGGCTGTTTCATTCTAATCATCCCTCCATTTTATTTTTCAGGTATAATAGGTAACAATAAATAAGATGAATACTCTGGGCCTGTATGAATCGTGACCTCACCACCATAAATTTCCTCCGGTCTGTCGGATGGATCCTCGTGAAGAAATGGCCCACACCCCTTAGACGGGTAGCGATGGAATTTCTTAGACTCCTCTGTGATTTCTCCAGAATATTCGTGGTCCTTCCCACTAATTTTTAATGCCAATTGATAGCCCTCCGGAATGACAATGGAAGTTGGCCAAATTTCAATATCTAATTCATAGACCTCACCAGGGGATAATGGCTGTTTCTCATCATGTGTATGATAAGGTCGATAGAATAGGCTTTTTCCTTTATCTAATTTTCGATGGGAAGCTCTTAGCCAGCCTTGTGCGACCGGAGCATTCGCATCCATGGCACCGCGGAAGGAAACCTCTTCTCCATCATTTGAGAATAAACAAACCGTTAAAAACAAATCTGTATCTTCTGTTTCCGAACTGACAAATAATTTTGCCGCTAATGGACCCGTTATTTCCGTTTCCTTTTCTGCTTTTGGCAAATAGAAGATAACGTTTTCATTTAATGCTGTATAAGTCACTTTCTCCGCCTTATTAGGAGTCTTTCTATCAAGCGTCTTATTTTCAGCATCTAGATAATATTTCGTCCATTCTGTTCTTGGTATAGGCCAATCTGATTCGCTTCTTTGCACAAATTTATTCCCGACATGCCGTATCTGCAATTGTACCTTTGGCTTCTCACCCCATCCATTTTCTTCTTCCTTCAAACAGTAATCGAAAAATTGCTTCTGCAAATTCAGCCCATAATTCGTATAAAAGTGAGTCCAATGTTCAAAACCATGTACTTCCAAATATTTATCTTTGGAAGCTGCTTGAAGAAAGCCTTCTATATTTCCACGAAGGTGAAGTCCCTCGCCACCCCAGTTTGCGGCCGATAGAATCGGTATGTTCACTTTTGACCAATCGACTGTAATATCCTCATAATATTCATCGTTAAGTGGATGACTCTTTATCTCACGTAAAAGGTCCACACGATTTCTTTCTAATTCTTCCGTTGAAAATGTTTCTGGTCCAGCTACCCATTCACCTGTATGTGGATTCTTTCTTCCACGTTTCCCGTATCCATGCTGCATCTGCAGCTGTTTAGGTAACCAACTATCTAAAAATGTCGATCTAATACCGCCATGATAATAGAACTCCCGATACCAATCTGACGTTCCTTCCCATGGTATGATTGCTTTTAAGTGCTTTGGTTGCATCGCTGCCACAAGCCACTGGTTGGCCGCATAATAGGAAATACCTAAGAGGCCAATATTGCCATTACTCCAAGGTTCTCCTGCTGCCCATTCAATACATTCATAAAAGTCATTTGCCTCTTGTTTGGACCAGAGATGTTGAATACCTTCCGAAGTACCAGCCCCGCGGGAATCTACCCGCACTACTGCATAACCGTCTGGTACCCAGCGTTCCGGATCTGTCGTTTCCCAGTTCTGATACTTATTAGAGGAACCCTCCAATATCTCAGGAAAATCATTCGTCATGACTTCCCACTGTCTTGCATATGCCTCTTGAAATAACTGTCCTTTACTATAAGGACCATATGTCATAATGGTTGGATATGCTCCCTCTTCAACAGGGAGAAATACATCTGCACGAAGCGTAATCCCATCACTCATTGTAATAGGAACGTCCCACAGTATTTTCATTCCATCACGAATCTCTGCCTCTTTTGGTTTACTTTCTGTCTTCAACTCTTCCCCCTCCATTCCCTTCCTCTTATTTATTAGTATAATCTAGTTATTGAATATTTTGAAATTATAAAATATAATATCAGTAATTAGTAAAAGTAATTATTCGTATTTGGACCATGAGTTTTTCTTATTTGAGTTAAAATACAAAAAGGAGGGAAAAAATGGAGCTTCGTCATCTTCACTATTTTATTGCCGTTGCAGAGCATTTAAATTTTACTCATGCAGCAAGATCCTTGTATGTAGACCAATCGTCGGTTAGTCAACAGATTTCAAAACTGGAAGAAGAAATCGGAGTGAAGTTGTTTTATCGTTCAAAACGAACGGTACAATTAACTAATGCTGGACAGGTTTTTTATGATGAAGCTATGTCCATTTTAGAAAAATCCCGGCAAGCTGTTGATAAAGCGAAAAAAGCGGACGCTGGAACGATAGGAAAATTAAAGATTGGTTTTTTAATTGCTCCTGTAAGAGAATTTCTACCTGAAGTGATACGAAATTTTAAGGTCAAGTACCCTAATGTAGAAATAGAGTTAAACCATTTACCAATAGCCTACCTCAATGATCCTAATAAATCTGATGACTTAGACATTGTCTTTACTATCATTACTGGAATTAAGAACCTTAGTGACCTAAATTGCCATATCCTTTCATCTGATTCTACATGTGTATATGTTCATCAACAACATCCTTTAGCAGAAAAATCATCCGTTACACTCCCTGAACTTTCCAATGAATCATTTATTATGCGGCATTGGGAGGAATCGCCACAGTGGTACGATTATACTTTATCCATATGTAGAGAAAGTAACTTTACCCCGAAGATAGTGAGTCAAACGAAAAGAATCGAAACCGTATTTTTATTTATTGATTCGGGTATTGGAATATCCATCCTACCTAATTATTTAAAAATGTATGCAACTTCTTCTATACGTTTGGTGGAATTAGAGGGGGAAGCATATAAGACAGACATTTTAGTCTATCATCAAAAGAAAAATAAAAATCCTGCCATTCCTTTGTTTTTAGAGGAATTAGAGCGAGTGCTGGCGGAACGCGGGGACAGGCACGCCGGTTCACGAGGTTCGACTTAGGGCTGGAGCAGGGTGGCTGCCGCTAGATTCGGCGATAGGCTCGTTCGATTTTGGGTGGATCCCACAGGGACAGGCACACGGTCCACTCACCCATCATAGGGTAGAGCTGGGTAACTGTCGCTTGATTTTGCAATAGACCCTCTTGAACTTGAGAAAAGCGACAAAAACTGACAAAATCCGGGAAGTAACAGGCACCATTAATAAGTACTTTCCTCCTGTTTTTAACTTTGACTATTTGCCCATATCATATTTTCCTAAATGCTGTTATTATATTAATAATATTCTTTAATTTCTTTTTTATCAGACGCATGTCCATTTAACAAGACCTGCGATAAATAGAAAACTTAGGGGGAAACATATGAATATGCCAAACGTGAATGGAGAAAGATCTATTTTGAAATTCATTATTTCAACTAGTGAGGATATTAAAACAAAAATACGTAACAAAATATTTTTTTATGAAGAACAAATCCATCGATATGTATTAAAGCAGGTGGAACTTTTTCTTTATTATCTGTATACAGACCGTGCATTATTAACTGTTTACAAGTATGAAATCTTCAACTCCATTATGTTCCGCTTAAAAACATCAATGAAAGAAAATCTTATCTTTAAATGTATTTAAAGGAGCAAAAAAATAGGATACTGGATTAGCTTCCAGTATCCTACATTCAACTCTATATTTATCCTGCTTTCAATTCTGAATCTTCATAGTTGCCAGCTTTTTTATGTTTCATAAGCTGCCTTACAAACCAAGCAAATACTACTAGCCAAATAACCATACCTAAAATCAGTGAAGTACCATATTCCAAGTTAAATCCTTCTGGTGCATACAAGAAATACGTACTTACTACAGCCGTCATGAATAAAGCTGGAATGCTACAAATCCAATGGAACTTGTTATTTTTCAGGAGATACATGGCTCCCGTCCATAACATAACCGCAGCAACAATCTGATTCGTCCCACCAACATAGCGCCAAAGGAAACTATAATCAATCGTCGTTAGGTATAGCGTTGTTCCTGCTACCGGTACAATAAGTAAAGCTAATTTCCCTTTTCCGTTAAAGTCTTTCTTCGTTAGTTGCGTCAATAATTCCGCAAGCATCATCCGGGAAGAACGTAATGCCGTATCACCAGTCGTAATCGGGAGAACAACAATACCCAATATCGCAAGTATTCCGCCAAATGTTCCAAGCGTGGTTAGACTGATTTCATTCACGACTCCAGCAGGACCTCCTGCCTCTAGTGCAGCGTTCAATGCACCTGTACTACCGAAAAAGGTCATCCCCGCCGCTGCCCAAACCATTGCAATAACCCCTTCACCAATCATTGCTCCATAGAATACCTTTCTACCTTCACTCTCTTTTTTCAATGTTCGAGCTAAGATAGGACTTTGTGTACTATGAAATCCTGAAATCGCTCCACAGGATATGGTTACCATTAATAATGGCCAGATTGGCATCTCCCCAGGGTGTAAATTACTTAACGTTAAATTGGGGATCGGATTGTCAAAAGAGAACATCCCGATTCCAATCGATACCGCCATAAATATTAGAATTGCTCCAAAGATCGGATAAACTCTACCAATGATTTTATTAATCGGTAAAATCGCCGCAATAATCAGATAAGCGAATATAATAACTAACCAAGTCGTAAAGCTAAGCGGTGTGATTTCCGTTAATAACTGAGCAGGTGCTGCCGTAAATGCTGCTGCTACCAAAATCATTAGAATGATAGAAACAATTGTTGTAGCGAATTTCATTTTTCCGCCTAAGTATTTACCGACAAGTGTCGGAAATTGTGCTCCATTATGTCTAAGTGATACCATACCTGAAAAGTAATCATGTACCGCACCAGCAAAAATACAACCGATAACAATCCATATAAATGCTATAGGACCATAAAGTGCACCCATTATTGCGCCAAAAATCGGACCAGTTCCAGCGATATTTAGAAGCTGAATCAAGCTCGCTTTCCACCAACTCATTGGCATATAATCAAGACCATCATTGCTTGTATAAGCAGGTGTTGGATTCTGGTCATTAATGCCAAAAATCCGTTCAACCACCTTTCCGTAAACGATATAACCAACAATTAACAACAAGATGGATGCTATAAAAGTAACCACCGCTGAACCCCCCCCTTTTTTTCTAAAAAATTTAAATATAATGATATACCGAAAAGTAATAAAAATCAATGACTTTTTCGACATTTTTCTATAATCTTTTCACTTTTTAAAAAGGCGGCGCTTTCATTTGAGGTCAACAAGGACAGGCTCCTTGGCCCACTACTGGGGTTAGCTTATTGGTCCGGTGAACCTGCCCCTCTGGTGCTTTACTTCCAAACTTTTTCAATTTCTTTTGTATTTACTATCTCTTCCATTTCCATCAGTTGCATCGCTTTTACTTTTATTTCATTTTCCCCAATACATCATATAAATTTTTAAGACCTTGGATAATATCAAAATCGAATTAAACTGTCATTCTTTTCTTTCATGCATGTTTTAAAACGTTCACTGAGGTGTTCTATAACCATTACTTTTTGCATCCATTATTTTCAACTCCTAAAGTCCTCGAGAAATTTTATACCTTCCTTATAATTTCATACCGTCCTTACGTGAAACAAAACGATGCCTTCCTCACAAACCTGACTATTTTATATTTATTTAATCCTCGATTTCATCATCATTTCGGTATTCTAAAATATCCCCTGGTTGGCAATCCAATGCCTTACAAATTGCTTCTAAAGTTGAAAAACGAATCGCTTTTGCCTTTCCATTTTTCAATATAGAAAGATTAGCCATCGTTATTCCAACCCTCTCAGAAAGTTCGGTAACGCTCATTTTCCGTTTAGCTAACATCACATCAATATGAATTATTATCGCCATTGTTATCACCTCAGACCGTTAAATCATTTTCTGATTTTATATGAATAGCTTCTTGTAAAAGCCTTTGGAGAACAGCAGCAAAGACTGCGATTACCATCGGGGCAAAAACAAGCATCATCCCGATAATTACAACACCAGGAGCGTCGTCTAGCTCCGCAAAGATATAGAAAAGTGGCAAACTAAGTATATACAAACCGCCGATGGTGATTGCGCAGTTTTTTATTTTCTTTAATGCTCTTACAGACAATTCCGAGAACGCTTTATTCCCATCGATATAGCTTAACAGTTTAAATGCCTGATATAATGCAACGTAAAATGGGATTGCCGTTACATACATAATTATTAAAATGCCAAGTATCACATAATCCAACCCCGACATGCCTTCTGCCAAATTCCTTACTATTATTGGTAGCATATATATGCATAAAGCGAGAACTGGAATTCCAATAATAATAAGTGCTAATTTTAAAAACAACGTTGAACCTCGTTTCATAAGATGCACCTCTCTCATTTATTTTCTATCTGATATTAACATGTAATTTATCGTTAAACAATATATTTTTATTTAATATCACTATTTTTTTATTGTTATGCACTTTGGATTTTAGACAAAATTAAAAAGCATTCCTTTATTACAAAGAAGATGCTTTAGCTTTAAACTATTCGCTTTATCACTTGTCTAACTTTCACACCACCATTCCGACCTATTTTTCAATGAGATTTATACTCAGAACCTTAAAACGCCCGGAAAAGACTTTTTCCGGGCGTTTTACTCATACATTTAATTTCAATTACTTTTCACCATTAAAATCAAAACGTTCTTCAAAATTAAAATCAATTTCAAACTGATCATTTTCAGAGTTTAGATATTTCACATCAAAGTAGGTCCGTTGTGGTTTTGGTAATTTCTCCACCCAAGGGGAATAGGTTTTAAAATTAATTTGATTATCTTGCTCATCAAACTCCGCAAAACGTAACCAACCATTTCCTCCAGCATAACTAGATTGATAGTCTACTAGTATTTGAATAACGTCATTACCTTTTGCATTTTCCTTAACGCGGTGCAGTGCACCATGATTGTGGCCGCTTACTGTCATAAATACTTGGTTATAATCATTAATTAATTCATCCCAAATAAAATCACCTCGGGCTGAATCCACTGCTGAATTACCGTCTCCGGAAACGGCAAGTATTTCATGTGATACTAATATAGTTGGGAAGTTAGGATGATTGTTTAATACTTGTTTTGCCCAATCGCTGTCCTCTTCGGCATGTTTCATATCCACCATCAAAAATAAATATTCATAATTTCCAGCTGGTACGATACCATATGAACTATATCCAGACGGGGAACTTTCTTTAAAATAATCTTTCTCTCTAAAGCGAAGCTCCCCATAATAATCCAAGTAAGGGTCATCCAATCCATAATCATGGTTACCAGCAGTAACAAGATAAGGAACGCGCTGCCTATCAAGTAAGTCCACACCTCTATCAGATGCGATCCATTCATCTAAAACATTGCTCCTGTCAACCATATCCCCTACAAAAGCCGTCATGGTGATGTTATGACTATTTTTGTTCGTAGCAATCCATTTCATTTGCTCATAAAAAATTTCATCCTGATAACGCACCATTTTTTGCGGATCTGGTACAAAAACAAAATTATAATTGTCTTTATCGGTTAATAAAGGGATTTTCTCATTGGTTCCATATTCCACATAATTTTCCTGTACACCATCTATTAACCAATTTTCCTGATTAAGGGCTTGATTGGTCATTCTAATTTCCTGGATTTTCCCAGCGAATAGCGCATCTAATTCGTTTGCCCATTCAGAAGCACCAATATTCCAGCCTTTTCCTTCCACTGCGTCAATTCCAATCATTACTTCATCTGTATTACGAAAATCAGTAACACCATTCACATATAACTTTGAATGAGTACCATCATTTACTATCGCAACATGATACCAGTCTTCTTTACTATCTAACGAGAAAGACCAGTTTGTTTGATTATAATTTAAGTTCGTCGGATGGCTTGTCCATTGCAATTCTTTCAAATTGGAAACAGATAGTGTAGAAAGAATCTCTTTTTCACCCTCTGTTTTATTGATATCTGCGGCTTGGCCCTGTCTAGTTAAAATTCCCATCCAAGAATGTTTCTCAGGAGCAAAATCCTGAGGCATTTTCATAATCACTTCTATCGTAAATCCATCTTCAAACTTTTCTGAGTTAATAGGTGCATCATCTGTTGTTCTAAAGTAGCGCCCAACTGGAGCTTGTTTATAGTTTCCAAACTCTATACTTTGGATAGTTTCATCATTTGCATAATCATCCTCAGACCATCTCACCATATCTTCCATTTCCTCTGAGGAAGCATCTCCAACCGTTTCCAGGGCTAAAGTATTCCCATTACCACTAGCATCTTCTAATAAAAGGTCTCCAGATTCAATGGAACCGGATTTCACGTAGTCCTTAGAGAACTTCCAATGTGCTAAAACATCTTTACTTTCACTTGATGTAACATCTTTTTTTGGTGATGCTTGACTAGTTTGGAGAGATAACAACGACAATAATAGAACAGCACTAACTACGATAGCTACTTTTTTTCCAAATCTCTCTTTCTCTAACATATTTCTCCTCCTCTACTTTCCTACAAATCCTACAAAGTAAAGTATAGAGAACTAATATATAGAAGCGATTAATTTACAAATAATTTTCTGTGAATATTCCTCATACAAAATAACCATGACTTTTAGAGGTGCCTGTCACTTCCCGAATTTTGTCGTTTTTTATTAAATAATTAACTACTTAGAGAAGTAGCCTTATAAACAAAAATTAACGGCATATGCATTAATATTCCAATTCTATTAATATTTTGAAAAGTGCACACGGAAATAGATAATCCAAGAAAGTGTGTACATAAATTCACAAAGGAGCACCTAACAAAAAGGTTCTTTTTTCAGCGATCTTAACCTGCCCCTCTGGTTCTTGGCCATTTAATAGGGCAAAAATATAGACGAGAGAAGTAAAGCTCCCGCCTAATGAAAATATAAAAGTTGAACATTTTTATTTTATACATTTCCCCAATTCATCCCACCAGTAAACTATCTCTATTTTTTCTTTTTTAGATTAATAAGGAGCCCTTCCCAGTTTTATACATTTTCAACTCTCATAAGCATTTGAGCACTTGTATTGCAGTATTTACTATCTCCTCAAATCTCAACAGATAGCTTCTTCTTCTTTTGGTCCATAAGGAAGTCCCTTACTTGTTTATCACTAGATAATCAATAAGCATATCTTTTCAAGGAGCTTAGCTATAAGCTTTTACATCAATTACAGATATTTTTCTCCAATTTCCTTTTTTCCATCTAATGTATAGTAGGAAAGCTCTTAACCATTCATCTAGTATGAAGACAATCCAAATACCCACTAAGCCATACCCAAGCCAGACACCAATTACAAAACTCAAAGGAATTACAAATACCCACATTACTAAAACGCTAATGAGAACTGGATATTTTACATCGCCTGCTACGTTGAGTGCTGAAACAAGAATAACATTAGCTGTTCTAGCTGATTCCCAGAAAACACTCAAAAACACAAGCTGTATCGTGAGTTTAATAATATCTTCATTTGAAGTAAAGAAAGGAACGATACCAAATGATAACAATGCAATCAAAACAGTAAAGGCTGTAGACAAAAATATACCATTTTTTAGCGTTAATAAAGAAAAATAATAGGCTTTATCCTTCTCCTCCCCTCCAATTAATTTTCCTATTAATATTTGTGAAGCTTGCGAAATAGCCATTGAACAAGTGAATACTATAGAAGTCGTTGTTTGGGCATATATTTTGGATGTAACAGCAGCCGCTCCCAGGCTTGCTATAAAACCAGTAATTACTAGTTGTGATAAATTATAAGATACATGTTCCCCGGCTGAAGGAATACCGAGCACTAATATTTTTTTCATTACACCTAGCTCGATTTTTTTCCAATTCAGTACCCCGACTAAACCTTTTTTATGAAAAATAAAGTAAGCAACCATTAAAATAGCACCGATTAATCGACTAATATTAGTAGCAATCGCAACACCAAATACTCCTTCACCAATCAAGGAAAATGGAGTAAATAATACAAGATAGTTAAGAATGATGTTTATAATATTGGTTAGAACAGTAACATTCATTACTATTTTAACCATTGAAAAACTCTTAAAAATACTACTAAAAACCCCCATAATGGATTGAAAGAAAAATCCAATTGCGATAATAGTTAAATAAGTAGTTGATTCTATCATTAAACCACTAGGAGTTTGAATTAATGTAAGCAGATTCCCACTAAAAAAGGACATACCAATAGTAAGGATCATAGTAAACAACAGGTTTAAATATATAGATTGACAAATAATCTTTCCACTTTGTTCTTTATTATTTGCTCCCGAAAGCTGAGTGAGTTGTATTGTAGTTCCGATATTTATAAATCCATATACCATTGTTGCAACAATAATAAGTTGATTTGCTAGTCCCACAGCAGCGACACTTTCATCAGAATACTGACTTAACATTAAGATATCCATGTTTTGTAACAGTAAAATAAAAAGTTGTTCGACTAGAATGGGGATAAATAAAGCTTTAAATGTAGTAGTTCTATTAGTTTCCATTTATAAATATATACCGTTCGTATTCCAAATTACTTAATTTAACTATCATAGAGTTACCTCCGTATATAATTTCAATATTGTACAATAGACATGCCATTTGGGGTGAATCCTTAATTAGTGAATAATATAGTCTTGATTTCGTATGGTTTTAATACTACTTCCACAGGTCCTTTGTTTCCATCACCTAATGGTTCTTCCATTAAGTCTGTTTCAACCCAGGAACTATAATGAAAATTAGGCTGAAAATTTACTTTTTGTGTGCCACCCGAATAGTCATGTAACCTAAATATTACACCATTACCAGATTCAGACTTTTTTATTGCATCGATATAAATATATTGGTTTCCTTTTATTTCGAACATAGGCTTATTGAATCTAGTATTTCCTCGTACAGCTTGTAATGGGTTATTTATGCTCCACGCTGCTTGTACTGTGCCAGCCTCTAGAAAATTACCTGTGTGTGGAAAAAGGCTGTAAGTAAATTCATGAATTCCTATATCTGCCTCAGGATCAGGATATTTACTGCCTTTTAACAAGGTTAGCCTTATTATGTTATCTTTTATATCGTGACCGTATTTACAATTATTAAGAAGACTAACACCATAATTATACTCTCCTATGTCTACCCACTGATGAGCGACACTTTCAAAACGAGCCATATCCCAACTTGTATTCCAATGAGTTGGCCGTTTAACATTACCAAATTGAATATCGTATGTTGCCTCTACTGCTCTTATATTTACCGGAAAAGCTACTTTTAGTAATCTCTGACGTTCATTCCAATTAATAAGGGTTTTAAAATCTATCCTTCGAGTTTTAGAATATAAAATCATAGATTGTACTATAGAGGAATTCCCAAATTCATAATAAAACTCTATTTCTGTAAATAGCGAATTAACTTCTTTTATTTTAATGTTACAGGCATTAATCTCAGTCATTTTTTCTAAATAATAGATATCAATATCCCAAGCATCGAAACTTAAAGGCTTGTCCTCAAATATTTGAAATACATTACCCTTAGAAGCCAATACTTGTCTATCTGCCTTTTTGTCATATATCTCTAATAAATGTCCAAAATCATTCCATGTAATAGTATAAAAAGGCGTTTCTACTTTACTTTCTTTTATTTGAAACGTTTCTTCCTCACTCTTATATTCTCCATCTATCAGTCCATTAATAATCTTAAAACCTAAAGCTGGTATATCTGTTACATACACTAAATAGCCTTCTTCACATTTAGTGAATTCTAATTTATTATTATCTTGGTCCGTAAAGTTATTGATCTGACGTTTTTCTTTAATAAAAACATAATCATCCCGTTTCCAAGCATTATGATTAAACACGGTCCAACAAAACGATTTTAAATTGAAAATCCGTTCGTATAATGAACTCTGTATTTCTTCTATAATTTTATCTGCTTCCTTATATTCTTGCTTTGTATCTTCATATACCTCATGAATGGATGAACCAGGAATAATATCATGAAATTGGTTCCTTAAGATAATCTCCCAACCATTATCGATTTTTTGTTTAGGATAATTCCAATCACTGATTTCTAATTCTGCCCAAACATTTTCAATTTCGATTTTTCTATATGCAAATTCAAGTTTCCTATTTTTTTCTTTAATAAAAGCTTGAGATGTATAGGTTCCACGATGATATTCTAAATATATTTCACCGTCCCAAACGTGGACATATTCATCTGAATCATTAACAGTATGATGTAAGCTGTTAAAGAACTCTTTTGCGGTACCCGTTTTTACAAAGGGTAGTCCAGGTAGCTTATCCATTCTCCTTCTATTCTCTAACATTTCTCTATTTACCCCGCCTCCACCATCACCATAACCATAGGACAATAACAGATGAGAGTTTAGCTTTTTGTCAGCATACTTTTCATAAACACCACTTACTGTCTTAGGCTCTAACACTCCATTATAGGTAGCATGAAATGAATCCGTATCATAGTCTACTGGTTCGGGAGTAGTTATAAAATGTGTAAGTACTTCACTACCGTCAATCCCTCTCCACCAAAATGTATCATGAGGTAACCGGTTATATTGATTCCAACTTATTTTTGTAGTCATAAAGGTATTTATATTAAATTTCTTTAAAATTTGAGGCAAGGACCATGAATATCCAAATACATCCGGCAGCCACAAGTAACTTGGTGATTTACCAAATTCTTTTCTCATGAACTTAATACCGTACATAATTTGTCTTACTAATGATTCACCTGAAGGAATATTACAATCGGCTTCAAGCCACATTCCACCATCCACTTCCCAAACACCTTTATTGACTCTATCTTTAATTTGCTTATAAATCTCAGGATAATCTTCTTTTATATAAGAATATAATTGGGGTTGTGTCTGTAAGAATATATATTCAGGATACTTTTCCATCAATCTCAAGACAGTAGAAAATGATCTAGCTATTTTCTCTCTTGTATGCTTTGTCCTCCAAAGCCATGCTACATCTATATGAGTATGTCCAATGACGGTAACTTCAATATCCGTATGTTTTTCAATAGCATTAAGTTCCTTATGTAATAAGGTATTAGCCCTCACACACGAATTATAAAACGCGTTACTTCCAGGAACAGACCAGTCTATATGATTTAGAACCTTATTAAGTATTCGTTCTAAATGAATTCTTGTTGGGTTATGACTATTTAAAATTTCTATAGTCTTAATAATCATTTCTGCTGTAATAATTAAATCATCCACGTCTCGATGGAGATATGCTATATCACTATATTTAAACTCATGCTTAATATCTCTAGGATGTCCTCCACCTTCGAGACCGGACCATAATTTTAAAGCCAGCTGAACTTCTTTTCCATGATACTTTTTATCCAAAAATACTTCTTTATGATTTGAGTCAACTCCCTGATAAGGGACTTTATTAATGAATAATAAAGATTCAAAGCCGGAGTTATTCCCACTATTTGTTTTTCCAAAATCAAATAAAAGTACTATATCATAATCTATAGTTGTTGTATTTGGTATAAACTGATTGGTAATAAGCCATAAGTAATAATCCCTACCAGACCAAGTACTACCGGGCGTAATAAAGTTGGAACCCACTAACTCACCATTTAGAGGAGGGTATTTTTCTGATTTCGTTGCATCTTCTTTAAAAACCCAGTCTGTTATAGGTCTTCTATCAATATATCGATATTGATCTAACTCTTTCGTTCTTCTTTTCAGTTTTTCTATTGAGTGAAACAAAGAATCCCTCTTTTCTTTGCCTATATAAAAAATTAATCATCTAACTTTAATGCTCAATGTCTAGTGAATAACCTCATAGCCACAGTAATTCAATACTAATTCACAAAACATAGCGTTTCCCCAGGAAAACCATTCTCTTGTATATTCAAAAGGGTTATTAGGGTTGAAAGATTCATGGACCTGATTTGTATTTGCATCATTATTTGAAATGAGTTTAATCTTTTCCCACTTTTTATCCATACATACGTCCGTTATTCCCTCTACAGCTATAGCAATTGGCCATACATTACCAGCGGGGGTGTGTGGACTTCCAACTCCAACTGCCCTCGCCCCCTCATAATAGAAAGGGTTATTATTACTTAAGATAAACTTTCGAGTGTTAAGATAAATCTCATCGTCTTTAGAAATATTGGTTAACATTGGCAATGATAATAAGCTAGGCATATTACTATCATCCATCAATAAATGGTCACCTAATCCATTTACTTCATATGCATACATTTTTTGACCATCGCCGTTTTCAAGTATTCCATATGTATTTACACCTAAAGTAATCTCTCCCCTTAAATTATCTGCGGCTTTTTTTAATATAGGATCTTTCAATACTTCTTCTGAAATAGTTGAAATAATATCTAATACTCTAATAGCAAAAAGATTACTAGGGATTAAGTAATGGTATTTACATGCATCATCACTTGGTCTAAATCCGGACCACGTCATACCTGTATATCCTACAGGTGAGCCACTACCGTTATTTATTAGCATTTTTCTCCCTGGTCTCTGAAATCGGTAAGTAGAAAACTTATGATGGTTTTGTTCTACCTTCCACAAAGAAATAACTGTCGTAGCAACTTCTCTAAATTTGTCTGTAAAAATATTAGTTTTACCTGTGTATTTCCAATATTGGTATGCAAGTTGAAATGGATAACACAGGGAATCAATCTCGTACTTACGTTCCCAAACAATTGGATCTTGTAATGGAATATCATCGTCCCATCTATTTCCGTTTGCTGTCTCGTTAAATGCATTAGCGTATGGATCTTCTATAATATATGAGAACTGGCGGTGAATTACTCCTTCTACCATGCTATCTAGATTTTCACTTTTCCCTAAGAAGTTTAAATAGGGCCTAAGTTGACATGAAGAATCTCTTAACCACATGGCAGGTATATCACCAGTTACCATAAAAACCGTTCCATCATCTAACCATTTAACAGTTTTTAATAAAGTATCTTCAAAACAAACATGAAACATTTCAATTACTTTATTATCTTTTATATTTTCTCGAATAATATCGTTAGCATCTTTTATTACTTCTGAGAACAACTGTATCTCTCCTCATTTGTCACATGATACATACTCTTAAAAAGTTAACTTTTCACAGCACCATCTGCAATACCTGCAATAAATTGCTTACTGAATAGTAAGAACACTATTATTAGCGGAATTGTAGCTAACACCGAACCTGTCATTACTAAGGCATAGTCTGTAGCATATAGAGATTTAAGCTGGGCTAGCTCAATCATCAATGTGAATTTGGATGTATCTGTCATTACGATTAATGGCCATAGATAATCCTGCCACACCCCCATGAATGTAACCATTCCAAAGAATGCTAATATAGGTCTTAATATAGGTAATGCGATGTTCCAATATAAACGAAACGTATTACATCCATCCATTCTACCCGCATCCATTAACTCGTTATGAATAGCTTCTTCAGCATATTGCTTAATTAAGAAAATACCAAAAGCACTAGCCATATCAGGAATTATCAGTGCCTTAAACGTTCCTAACCAGCCGAGCGTCTCCATAACGATAAAGTTTGGCACTAAAGAGAGTTGAGAGGGAATCATCATCGTTGCTAAAAGGAAAAAGAACAAAAAATTCTTTCCCGGAAAATGGAACTTAGCAAATGCAAAGCCTGCAAGTGAAGCAAAAAACAACTTTAACACTGTAGCAACAACAGAAACGAACACGGTATTCATAAACGAACCTATAAAATTAGTACTTTCAAAAACCTCTATTATATTGTTGAATAGTTCTGTTCCAAAAGTCAGTTTTGGAGGAACACTATAAACTGCACTGGTTTCATTCGTTGCCATTACTACCATCCAAAAGAATGGAAAGAGCGAAATGAAGATACCAAGAAATAAGATAAAATGTAAAATAATACTTTTAAATGATAATTTACGATCCATGATTTAGCTTCTTCCCTTCGTTTTTAGGCTTTTGGAAGAACTTCCAATTAAGAATGGAAAAGAATAGTATTATTATAAATAGCACCCATGAAATAGCAGCACCATAACCAAATTGATTAAATTTAAATGATTGTTCATATAAATACAAGACTATTGTCATTGAACCTTGAATAGGACGACCTTCTGCAAGTATTTGAGGCTCTGTAAATATTTGTAATCCACTAATGGTAGACATAATAACTGTAAATAGTATAATAGGCTTCATTAATGGCAATGTTACTTTCGTAAATATCTGTAACGAGTTCGCACCATCAATTTGAGCCGCCTCATACAACTCTTTCGGTATTCTTTGTAAACCAGCTAAATAAAGAATTGAATTATACCCAACACTTCCCCAAATTACCATAAGGGCGATAACTACTTTAATTCCCACAGAAGAGGTCAACCATCGTATTCTTTCCAATCCTATTGATTCTAAAAAGAAGTTTATTAACCCAAAATGAGTTGAAAATACAGAAGAAAATACAATGGCTACTGCTACAGCTGCAGTTACATTAGGTAAGAAATATGTAACCTTAAAAAAATCTTTAAATCTAGTAATAGGGCTATTGATTAAATTTGCAATGATTAACCCCAAAATAATACTAGGCACAACTGAGATGATCCAAATAATAAACGTATTAATAATAGATCTCCAAAAAACACCATCACTAAAAAGCGAGGTAAAATTATTCAATCCAACAAAACTCATGTCTCCAATACCATCCCAACTATGAAAGGAAAGAAATATTGAGAAGAGAATGGGAAAAATGCCAAATACAATGAATAAAAGATAAAAAGGAGAAATAAATAAATATAAAGTTCTAGAACGAACTATATCTTTCCATAGTGTTGATTCAGCACGCCGCGTTTGCAATTTTTTATCGGTTTTCAAACCGTATCTGCCAGCTTCCATTAAAACCCTCCTATAAATAATATTTACTCTTCGCTTCTATAACCGTAGATTTATTAAGGATAATGATTTGACATCCCTTTACAATCCTTATAGTTTATTAAAGAAGCGAAGAGCACCAGTAAGAAAAATATTTAATTTAATTTAAAAAAATTATTATTTGGATTTATTTAGAAAGTTGGGATTTTGCTCTATCAATCGCATCGTTCCATGCTTTTTCCGGATCTTTATTTTCATTTACAATTAATTGAAACTGTTCCAGGATGGAAGATTCTACTAATGAATCATTAGGACTACGATATGCAATTTTTACATCCTCAGCAGATTGAGCAAATACTTCGTTTACTACTTGTCCACCGAAGAATTCTTCCTCAACCTGCATCTCTGGTGCATCATATACTTCAGGTGTTGAAGGGAACAAGCCATGATTCACTAAATTATCCAATTGGTTTTCTGGATTTAAGTACCATTTAAGAACTTCATAGGCTTCTTCTGGATGTTCAGAAGAATTTAGAATTCCCATGAAAGATCCACCTTGGTTTCCACCTCCACCAGGAGGAAATGCGATTCTCCAATTCCCAGCATGATCAGGAGCAGAGTTTACGACATCACCTTTAAACCACATTGCATGAATTAACGATCCCACATCACCAGTATTCATAGCAGCTCTTTTTTCACTACCAGATTCACTAACAAATGTTAATCCTTCTTGATATGCTCTTACAGCAGTGTCAAAAGCATTCTTAACATGCTCTTGATCAGCTATAAAATTATCATTCTCGTCGAAGTATAATTTGTCTGATTGACCAATAACATTACGATAGATCTCATCAATGGTATACATTTTTGCGCCAGTTGCTTCATATACTTTTTTGGATGCCGCTATGTAATCATCCCAATTTTGAATCTCTTTTGCTACGTCTTCAGGTTCACTAGGAAGCCCAGCCTGTTCAAATAAATCAGCTCGATAGTATAATGCAATAGGACCTATATCTATAGGAAGCGCAATTAGTTTATCACCATCGTCAGTTTTGGCAGTAGCCATTTCTAATTTCCATTCTAGGTAAGTATCCTCAAGTTCTTCCGCACCATAATCATATAAATCAACAAACATATCATGATGTGGTAGAAATTCAGAAATCCAGCTGTCCATCGCAACAATATCAGGTCCTTCTCCGCCACCTGCTAAGGTTGTTTGTAGACGTGTTTTAAAATCTTCACCAGAAGGTAGTTTTTCCACTTTAAGTTCAACATTATCGAATTGTTCATTTACCTTAGCTTCTATTTCAGGACTTTCGTCACCCCAATACCACATCGTTAGTGTTACTTTTCCACTATCTTCAGTTCCAGATGCTGTATTCGCATCTGCATTTCCACAGGCTGCCAATAATACAAGCATTGCAATACTTGTTAAAGCTAATATAATTTTCTTATTCATTTATACACACCCTTTTATAAATTATTTAATGGTTCTAGTTATAAGTTCACGAAAAAATAGAACTTAATTATTAATCATGTTGTTCCTCCTTTTCTGACTGGTCTATTCAACATGATACTTATTTATTATTAAATTTGTTTAAATGTAATTATATTTATTTGTAAAAATATTCCTAAATAAATGTGATTTTGTAAAAAATGTTAAATCTATTGCGTTTTTCGCTTATTTTGTTTACATGGAATATAAAAAACAATATTAATAATATTTCAAAATATGTGCATCCAAGCTTATAGAAAAGAACCTCAACCCACTAAAAAAAGAGAGTTGCGATAGCCATATTATTAGCTATTACAACTCTCTTATTCTATTCGCCCTTCATCGTTTCTGGTAAATTCGTGCACATTAAATCGACACCATAACCTTCTAATTTTTTCCACAGCTCGATATCATTCACCATACCGCCATTCACATATAAACCTGCATGATGAATCTCATCTACTAGCTCTTTTGTTAAGTACTCACCAGGTCCATTTAAAACTTGAGCATCAAAAGACTTTAAGTATTTAACCGGATCTACAAGTCTACAAGGTGTAATAGCACTAGTCATAATTGTTTTACTGTACTTTCTTACTTGTGCCAACATATCATGATTAAAGGAAATAATCTGAACTTGTTCCTCCATTGCATAGGATTGAACTAATTCAACAGCTTTTTTTACTAATAAATGCTTCGAGTTTTCAATATTTTTCAACTCTATACTCAACCATATTTTCCCTTTACCCCAATCTAATACTTCTTCTAAAGTAGGCATACGTTCTCCGGTAAAAGCTGGAGAAAACCAAGAACCGACATCCAGCCTTTGTAGTTCTGATAAAGTGTAGTCCCTTAGAAAACCTGTACCATCTGACTTTTTATCTAACTTCTCATCGTGAAAAACAACAATTTCATTATCTTTGGAGAGCTGAACATCTATTTCTATTAGATCGGCTTTTACCTCAACGGCTTTATTAAAAGCCGATATTGTATTTTCTGGACAAAGAGTTGGTGCACCTCTATGACCTTCTATGTATGGTTTATTTCCACCGGTTAATATTGGTTTTAAATCTGTCATATTGAATATCCTCCCAATTCCTTAAAAACCTTAATAGTCTTATTAACTCTTTAGAAAACTTGCTTTATTATTTACCCATTCCCTTAGTTCAGTATTTGTATTATCCTTTAATCTTGCCGCATTCTCATCCAGATGTACTGGAGAAGGGGAATCAAATAAAATAAATTGACTTAATATATCTTTATATTCATTAATTTGTTCTTGATACTCAGGATAATCATATAAGTTATTCAATTCCAATGGATCTTTTTCTAAATCAAAAAACATGCTATTTTCTTGATCCTTTCTAAGCAAAAGCTTAAATTCCTCGGAGCGTACCATATACTCCTTTCCTCTTCCATCTTCAGAAAAGACAAAATCCCTGTTGATAGAATCATTTAGTAAGCTCTTACCTGACATATACTTCCCATTTTGACATTGTGCTACATCAAGTATGGTAGAACCTATATCAATGTTATTAACTAACATACTTGATTTCGACCCCTTGTTATATTGATTAGGGTATTTAATAATTAAAGGTACTTTCATAAGAGGATCGTACATGTGATTGCTCTTTAATAGTAGATGATGATAACCCATATATTCACCATGATCACTTGTATATATAATTAAAGTATTATCATATACTCCTTTTTCTTTAAGTAGCTGCGTTATTTTCCCGACATAATGATCAATATGCGAGATAGTCCCATAGTATTTTGCCATAACATTTTTAAGTTTTATTTCTGTTAGATCCTCATGAGGGAAATATCCTTGATGAACCTTTAAGTCATCCTCTAAACATTCTTGAGTCCAACCCGGTAATAAAGACAAATCATCTGGATTATACATTTCACTCCATGGAAAAGGAGGATCAAAGGGGTGATGTGGTTTAATAAAGCTAACCATTAAAAGATTTTGGTCATCTTGCCATTGCTCAATTGAACGGAGAGCTTGTTCCCCAATCCATGAAGTTGAATAGTATTCCTCTGGTAAATTAGATTCTAACGCTCCAAATGTTTCCCAATAATGTTTCGGTGCTTGATTACGGTATTCTTCTACTTGATCCATTAAATCTACTTCATCAATTAGATCATTTTCTTTTAAAAACCTATGATAATCATCCTGATCTCTTCCTGGTTCTGTTTGTTCTGCCAACATCATCTCATGAAACCCAACATCCAGGTATGTTGGTGTAACATGCATTTTTCCAACGACCTTCGTTTGGTAACCATTATTCTTCAACAGTCTTGGGAAAGTTTCAATGCCACTTGGAATGGTTGATTCGTTCGTATATCCTTGATGTTGATGTGGATACATACTGGTTAATAAGGAATAGCGAGATGGTGTACATACTGGGGAAGCGCAAAAACTATTCTCAAAAAGCACACCATCTTCAGCCAATTGGTCGATATGATGGGTATCTACGTCTTGATTCCCATAGGAACCTAAGCAATCGCTTCTATGTTGATCACTCATTATTAAAACAATATTAGGTTTGTTTTTATCCACTCTAAACAGTCATCCCTTTCTATACTTTCTTTTATAAATAAAGACTTTTTTCACACCACTCTTAATATTCTATATGTACTACATTAATTTTCTTGTGTAGATATGTAATTATTATGTAAATTATTACTATTTTCGTTATATCTCAATTTAACTAATGACTAAATATCTTTAACACAACGAAATCCCATATTACCAGTAGAACTATCTGGTGTATTAGCCGTTCTTGCAGACACTCTATAGCGATTACAATAGGATTCATGACAGAGATAGGACCCACCACGAATAACTCGCATTTCTCCATGCTCAGGTCCTTTTGGATTTATACTATCGGTTCTTATATTTCTATCTCTAGTGAACCAATCTGTACACCATTCCCACACATTACCAGACATATTGTAAAGGCCATATCCATTTGGTTCATAACTATTTACTGGAGCAGTACCACTGTAACCGTCCTCAGCATCATTTTGAACAGGAAATTCCCCTTGCCAAATATTACATTGGTGTTTCCCGTTTGGGACAAGTTCATTTCCCCATGGATAAAGGTTTTGTTCTAACCCTCCTCTCGCCGCATACTCCCATTCCGCTTCTGTAGGAAGTCTCTTACCAGCCCAATTGCAATAAGCAACAGCATCATTCCAGGATATATGTACAACAGGATGATCCATTCGATCATCAATATTGGAATCTATTCCTTCAGGCTGGAACCAGCTTGCACTTTCCACAACCAGCCACCAAGGCGTCTGTTGAACTCTATGCTTAATTTCCCTCTGGACATTCTGACTTACGAATTGATAGAACACAAACGAGTTTCCAAATAATTCTGCTTCCGTTTTATAGTTTGTTTCCCTAACGAACTTTTCAAATTCTCTATTCGTGACAGCATGAGCATCCATATAAAACGAATCCACAGTCACTTTTCTAATCGGGCCCTCACCATCAAGTTTATTTTGATTCTTATCTTCAGTTCCCATAAGAAAAGTTCCACCTTCTATGAGCACCATTTGGTTATAGTCACTTTTTATAGTATTTTCTTTGAAGTGATTCAAAGGCCTTTTCTTTTCTAGGGTCGAATCTCTTCTTATTGAACAACACGAATTTATATTATTATTCATTTATTCTTCCTCCATAAAAGATTAATTGTATGTATAAATCTCATTTTTTAAAATGGATAAAATGATTTGCTATTACAGTTAGTGCAGTTGCTGATAGACTTACACCAAAAAACAGAATTAGACCAGGTATATATACTAGTAAAATATTTATAATGGCTAGTATGATAACCATCAGGATAGATACAATCGGGTGTTTAATTGCGGTCATGAAGGAAAACTTTATGTAATTAACTATTGTAAAATTATAGTTAGCGTAAATTGGCAATAAGTGAAGTATAATAATACCGTAAAAAACAGAAAATAGTATAAACATAATGCTAATTAAGTCAAATATTGGGTGTTCAAAAGAATGATAAAAATTAATATTAAAAAATATTATCAGTCCTATAAGCAATAGAAACAATCCAAGAATGTTACCTTTTTTAATTTCACTTACAAAATAAATCCAAAATGTCTTTATAATAGGCGTATCAATCTCACCCAGCGTCCATCGACGTATAACTGAGATCATTGCTATTGTTGAAGGGAATACCCCCAAAATACTTAATCCTAAGATTGTACAAAATACCCACATTAAATTAATAGTTGCGAGTTTTAAAGACCAATCACATATATTATAAAAAAACCTCCAACCCTTGCTAATACAAATCCCCACCTAAGTTGCGCTTTAATTAAACTTATTTATCAGTATTTTTAATAATAACAAATCAATATTAATAATAAGTTTAAATTGTGTTAATTTACTCTTTACTTTTTATAATTTTTTCTAGTTAATCGTTCATATAGAAAAACATAAAAATACCATTTTCCTAATTGGATTACCGGAAAATGGTCTATTTATATGGTTTATTCTTTCACTTCCATCTGATTCACAATCACTATGATTCTCTAAAAGATCTGAAAAGGTGACTGATTACATAGAATACAAATCCCAAAATTTGCTGACAAATATCTCATGAAAAATAATACTTCAAAATGTTACTAGAATACACAGGCTCATCGGCAAGGTCTCACTTTTGGGAATGTGGTTACCCCCTGCTGATAGCTACTTCTCCAAAAGGAATCTACATGTCCTTCAAATAATCACTTCACAACCTTTTATAAAATATCCTAATTTTAAAAAAGCTTAGAGGTCCTCTAAGCTTTTTGGTTTAATATTTTAATAGTTACAATACTTTTGATAAAAATGCTTGGGTTCTTTCGTTTTGCGGATTGCCAAATAGTTCATCTGGTGTACCTTGTTCTACGATAAAACCTTCATCCATAAAGATAACACGATCGGCGACTTCCTTTGCAAAGCCCATTTCATGAGTCACGATTGTCATCGTCATTCCTTCTTCAGCCAAATCCTTCATGACCTGTAGTACTTCTCCGACCATTTCCGGGTCTAAGGCTGAGGTAGGCTCGTCAAACAACATAATATTTGGTTCCATGGCTAAAGCACGAGCCATTGCTACACGTTGTTTTTGCCCGCCGGATAAGTTGTCCGGGTATACATCTGCCTTGTCTACTAACCCAACTTTATCAAGTAGCTGTGTTCCTAATTCTTTTGCTTCTGATTGTGATTTGCCTTTTAATCTTTTAGGTCCAAGAGTAACATTTTCCATTACCGTCATGTGTGGAAACAAATTAAACTGTTGGAATACCATTCCCATTCTTTGGCGTAATTCATTAATATTCGTTTTAGGTGCGGTGAGATTATCTCCTTCAATAAGAATATCTCCACCAGTGGGTTCTTCCAATAGATTCATACAACGTAAAAGTGTACTTTTTCCTGAACCTGAAGGGCCAATCACACAAACTACTTCTTGTGAGTTAACATCGATATTTATATCTTTAAGAACCTCTAATTTACCAAATGACTTTTTTAGATTATTTACTTCAATCATTTTCATGCTACATCTAATCTCCTTTCAAGCCAACGTGAGAATAGGCTTAATGAATAAATAATGATGAAATACAGAACTCCAACAGCAAATAATATTTCAAAAGCACGGAAATTAGCTGCATAAATGGATTGGCCAGATAACGTAAGCTCAGCCAATCCTATCGCGGAAAGTAGTGAAGTATCTTTAATGCTTACAATAAATTGATTGACGAATGCGGGAATCATGCGACGGATTGCTTGAGGTAATATAATTAAACGCATAGTTTGGCCATAAGAAAAACCAATTGTTCTTCCGGCTTCCATTTGTCCTTTATCAATAGAATTGATTCCAGCACGGAAAATTTCTACTAAATAGGCTGCAGCATTGACTGTAATCGCTATTACACCCGCAGAAAATGCTGTTAAGTTAATATCCATTACACTTGGCAAACCGAAATAAATGAATAGTATTTGAACGAGTAATGGTGTTCCTCGAATGATATCAACAAAGGCAGTTGAAATTGTTCGTAGGATCTTACTCTTTGTTATACTAAACACACCTAGTATTAGTCCAATAAACATTGCTAAAATAAGTGATATGACCGTTATTTCTATTGTCAATCCCATCCCTTTTAATAGAGTGGGTAATCCTTCAAGAATAATATTAATCGTTTCCATCATGCGTGACTTCCCTCTTTCTTTTAGAAAAGGTGTGACAAAACTATGCCACACCTTTTATTCGATTAGATTGTTATATACATTATTCTTCTGAGAAATATTTGCTATAAATTTCGTCAAACTCACCACTATCTTTTAGCTCTCCGAGTCCGGTATTAATTTTTTCTACTAAACCTTCGCTACCTTTTGAAATAGCAATTCCATAATCTTCACTTGGATACTTATCACCAACTATTCGAAGTTGAGATGCTTCACCGTCTTGATTGATCTTATACGCAACACTAGGATAATCATTGATGACAACATCGGCATTACCGTTTTCTAATTCCATATACATGGTGGCATCATCTTGGAGTTTCGTAACCTCGCCATTATATTTTTCAGCAAGTTCGTTGGCTAGTTCCAAACTAGATGTTCCTTGTTTGGCAACAATTGTTTTTCCCTGTAGGTCTTCTTCGTCTTCAATAGCACTATCTTTTAAAGTAACTAAGGATAAACCAGATTCAAAATATGGATCTGAGAAGTCTACTACTTCTAAACGGTCCTCTCTTATTCCAATTGCGGATACGGCTGCATCGACTTGATTAGCTTGAAGCGCTGGGATAATACCGTCAAACTTCATAATATTCCAGTTAACAGTTAAACCTGCTTCCTCAGCAACTGCTTCGACTAATTCGACATCGAAACCAGTCAATTCTTCATCTACTTTATATTCAAATGGTGGATAGTCCTGCACCACTGCAACTGTAATTTCCTGTTTTGTTTCACCCGAAGATTCACTATTTACTTCATCTGTACTACAACCTGCTAATGCAAATGCAATGATTCCAACTAAAACAACCATTACCATCTTATTAACAAAAGTGTTTTTCTTTTGTTGTTTAATCATTTATGATAAGCCCCCTGCAAAAATGTATTTGTTGTCAAAACGACATTATTAATTATATCGATATGTTTAAACATTTAAAAATTAGAAAAATCTCGGTTTATGATGATATTTTTCTATTTTTTGAGATTAATCTTATTAATCTATGTATATTGTAGAAATCCTCATAAAAAGTTACATATACTATCATATCCTCGAGGGACAAGGGATTAGGTCCCTTGTCCCAGGACGAAGTATAAAAAATAAAATGTCCCTTTATTAGTTCAAAACAAATAAAGAGTACAATACCTTGATAAACGCTTGGTATTGTACTCTCTAAATTTAAGTTCTATGTAGAAGTGGTTCTGGTTTTTAAGCAAAAATAATAAGCAAAAGAAACAGCCCACTTATCATGGGAAGGTGAACTTTCCATTCCTCCCCCTGATTCTATATTTTATGTCTGGTGGATTACTTTCTCCCACGCACTTCCTATTTGAAATAGCAGTGGTTCCGATAAATGATTTCCAATGAATTGCATACCAACTGGAAGACCTTTCGAACATATTAGTCCATTTAGAGCTACTCCTCCTTCATCAATCCAGGTTACTTATCATCCTATGAACATACACCCAAAAGGTGCTTCACCTACATGATTCTAAAAATTAAGGAGGAATATCCGCTTACATGTTTCCATTGTTCACTTTTTCTCTACCGGCACATTCTGATACTCACTATATTTTGATAGATGAACTAAATAGAGATGACTTTCATGCATTTCGGCTGCATCCTTTAGATCTCTAAGATTAATTTCGTATATATACGGTCTGCTCGTTAAAAACGGAAGAATAGGCCCCCAATGAATCCTACCCGTTCCTAATGCTAATCCGTCATGTTCCTTTCCTTCGCTATCTACAACGTGGAAATATTGAATATAGGAATCTAATTTTTGTATCTGCTCTAACAATAATCGATTATCACCTTGGAAAGAGATAAAGGCGTGGCTAATATCATATGCCAATGGTAAATGTAATGGCTTAACCATGTCCTCGAACCAATTCGGGTTTTGAGCACTAAAAATACCATTAATGGAATTTTCCCATAAGAAAACATCTTTTCCATATGACAAGATATGTTTTATCTCCTTTACCATATTATCCATATTCTCTTTCCTTATTGCAGAAGTGGCAGTCAGCAAATAGTGTGGATGAATTACACATTTGATAGAGTAGGATATACATATATCAGCAAGAATTCTAGTAGATAAATGATAAAAAAGATAATCTTCTTTCTGTTCGTGGATAATATCTAAATGTCGACCATTAAATTTTGTGGGGTGGTGTAAGTATACATCACGCCCCTGGCTCAATAACATGGAGATCGTACTTTCTAATTGTTTTCTTTTTTCTCCAAACAGATCGTCTTCATTTAAATGCAGTTCTATAATATCCGGGTTATATCTTAATCGATCATACAATTGTTCCGGATCAGATGAACATTTTAAACCTATCTTTAACAACACAATCACCACTTTCCTATAATGCTGATAGTCAGTTAAGGAGTGAATCGTTGTTTTTATTATAACAAACCTTCGTTAAGCCTGAGTTAAGCTTTATATGAAAAATCTTTATTGCTTAAGATTTTTCCCTTGTAAGGAGTCGGGCTTAGACCAATAGGGGCTAGTACCTTGGTCCACTACTAAGATGAGCAGAAAAAAGGTATCAGTCCCCCACTCATCTTTCACTTTAGTGAAGTGGGGGACTGACACCAAAATCGAGGACCAGACAGGTACCTTAAAGTTAAGGATTAGACCAAAAGTTTCTATCCCAGATGCCTCTTCATTCTATTTCCATGGTATAAGCTTCGTTTCCAGCCACTTTAGACCTCTATTAAACGTTAATCCTAGAAGAGACAAGATTAAAACCCCTACCATAAGTTTTGATGTAATCATTAAGTTACCGTAATGAAGTACCATGGAACCGATACCTTGTTGAGCAGCAATCATTTCTGCTGATACAAGTAAAAGTAATGATGTTCCAGCAGCAAGCTTGAGGCCAGCAAATATCATAGGGAGTGATCCAGGTAAAATTACTTTACGAATAACATTCACTCGGTTGGACCCAAACGTTACTGCAGCTTTAACCAACATGGGATCAACATTTTTCACACCAGAAAATGTATTAATGACAACTGGAAAAAATACACCTAATGCAATAATTGTTACCTTTGATAATTCGCCGATACCTAGCCATAGAATAAATAATGGCAATAGGGCAATTTTCGGGATTGGGTAAATAGAATAAACAATCGGCGTTCCGATGGCATCTGCCAACTTAAAGAAGCCAAGAATCAGACCAATTAGAATACCGAAAGCTGCCCCAATGGCATATCCAATGACGATTCGATAGAGACTTGCAGTAAGATTGCCATATATTTCACCACTTATAAGCATTTCCCATCCCGTTATAATGATACTGGACGGAGAAGGAAGAAATAACGGAGAAACAATACCCAATCTAGATATCAATTCCCATAGCAAAAGAAGTCCCGCTATACCTAAAAAGGAAGCATAGAATGGTACCTTTTTATCAAGAAAAGCAACACGATTCGTAATGACTTGTTTATGTTTTTCCATTCATGCTCACTCCTTTAATGCCTCTTGTGCATCATGACGAATTAGTTGCCAAATTTCATCTGCATATTGATTGGATTTTTCACGATATTTATCTTCATTTCTGCCAGTCTTGGGCAAATCAATGTTAATAATACGTTTAATTTGGCCAGGATGTCTGGATAATACAATAACCCGGTCTGCTAAATAAACTGCCTCTTGAATGTTATGGGTTACATAAAGCGTGCTTAATTTTGTACGATTCCAAATGGTCAATAACTCCTCCTGCATGAGGGTCCTGGTTTGTGCATCTAAAGCTGAAAAGGGCTCGTCCATCAATAATAAATCCGGTTCAACAGCAAGTGCCCTGGCAATTCCAGCCCTCTGCTTCATGCCACCCGATAATTGTTTTGGAAAAGCATCCTTAAATTCACTTAAACCAACCATATCAATATAATAATTTCCTATTTCTTTTTGCTCTTTTTTCCCTATTCCTCTTTCTTCGAGACCGTAAATTACATTCTCGTAAACGGTACGCCATGGTAACAAAGCAATTTCTTGAAAAACGATCCCTAAATTAGGAGTCTTTTTCTCAATTCCTTCAAAGTAAACACTACCACTAGTTGGAGACATTAAACCGCCTACAATGTTCAACAGCGTTGATTTCCCGCATCCACTCGGCCCTACCAGCACAACAAATTCTTCTTCCTTAATAGAAAAATTTATATTCTCTAACGCCGTTACTTCATTCTTTTTAGAATCAGTAAACTTCTTTCCCACATTCTCAATGACGATATTCATCGTTGTCACTACTCCAATTCATTCAGTACATTCTCAAATAATTCTGTATTTACAATTTCCCCGGCATCAAAGGATGATTCTATTAATTCTTCTTTTGCATACCAATCGATTTGTGTTTGAATGTCTGATGCAAGTAACTCTCCATTACGGTCCATATATGGCAAGCCCTGTTCAATAATAGCCGGTTCCTGATCGGTATATTCTGCAATAATATTTATAACCTCATCATAATTATCCCCTGGTACAAGTTCCCCATCTTCTTTTGTAAGAACAGCATCATAATAATATTGGGTTGCTCTCACATATGCTTTTAGTAGTTTTGTAGCCGTTTCTGTATCCTCTGCAAAAGACTTAGAGAAAAATACTCCTGAAACCTGATAATCAATGACGTCACCTACTTGCGTGACCACCTTGCCATATCCATCTTCTAGAACTCTTGTAATATTAGGTTCATTTAACAGTACCGCATCAACCTGTTTACTTTCCAATGTTTCCATTAGACCCGGGATACTGTTGACTGGTACTAATTCAACATCATCCGTAGTTAACCCATTCTCTTCTAGTAATCTACCAGCCATGTAATGGAAGGTTGATCCTGTTTGGGTAATCCCAATCTTTTTCCCTTTTAATTCTTCCATACTTTCTACATCCGAATCACTATGTACCAATAAAGCAGTGGATGAATAACCTTCCTGTTCTCTACCTTTGTCAGCAACAATAAGTAATTCTTCACCACCCGCAACCATATTATATAGACTTGCTGTAATGCCTGTTGCTCCAACATCAACGTCTCCACCAGCCGTTGCTACTGATATTGGTTGTGCCGCCTCAAACCAGCTCACCTGGGCATCAATTCCTTCTTCTTCAAAGAAACCCTTTTCAAGTGCAATAAAAAATGGAGCTGAACTTGTCAATTTCAACATCCCAATTTCAACTGGTACTAGTTCTGTTTGATCTGCTTCAGAGTTAGCATTTGTATCTGAAGAATCAACAGTTGATTCTTGTCCACAGGCTACTAGCATAAGTGTTACAAATAATATTGATATTAGTGTAAGAACTTTCCTTTTCCTCATTTTTATTCCTCCTATTTGTCAAAAATTTATTATAGTAAAGCTTTTTTGGCAGGTTAAAAATTAGAATAGCATAAGTTAAGGAATAATTCTATATATCTTCTGAAAAATGTTAATTTTGCTGTTAACCGATAATTCTAGATAGTGGTACTTTTTGTTTAGAATGCAAATAGTGGGCTTTAAAGAGAATAAAAAGCATTATTACGTTGGGAAGTGGATGCTTACTTTAAATAATGTTTAACGAAAAAATAGGTATTACGCCTAGAAATAGTAATTAAAAAGGAACGATGAGGTCTCTTTTATTTTTGCTCTTAAGGTGGTACAGTTCTACATAACATGAATAGGTTAAAGATTGATTAATCTATTATTTTCTAATCTGTATAAACTGATAAATTGCTAGCAATCTCAAACTAGAATATAATATAAGAGTAAAATAAAAAGGGGGATTAGAAATGAAAGGTTGGGAATTTACTACAACAAATGAACCATTGAAACTGGTAGAAAAACCAGACCCTAAAGCTACAGAAGGCCGTGTATTAATTGAAGTGAAGGCGGCTGGACTATGTCACTCAGATGTTGGTGCATTACGTGATGAAAAATGGTTGAACATTATTGAGCATACACCAATTATTATGGGCCATGAAGTTGCTGGTGTAATTAAAGAAGTTGGCCCAGGTGTTACCGATTATAAGGTCGGCGATCGAGTAGGTGTTTGTCCTGTAAGTAAAATTGGATTAGGCCCTGGTTATGGCTATGATGGTGGTTACGCAGATCTAGTATCTGCCCCTGCCGTTGACTTAGTTCCTATGCCAGAAGGAATTACTTTCGCACAGGCTGCAGCTGGTACAGATGCTGGAATGACTTCTTATCATGCTATGTTTCAAACTGGTGGTGCAAAACCAGGTATGAAGGTTGGTGTCATTGGTATTGGAGGTCTTGGGCAAATTGCAGCACGCGCTGCGGTCGTAAAAGGTATTGAAGTATATGCAGTGGACGTTAGCCCCAAAGCACGTGAACTTGCAAAAGAACTTGGTGTTAAAGAGGTTTTTGAAGATGTTAAAGAATTGGCAGATATCGCACCCGACTTAATCGTTGACTATGCTGGATTTGGTACGACTACTGCGGGAGCTATTGACGTAATTGCTCCAGGCGGAACAGTTGTCCTTGTTGGCATGGGTAAATTAGAATCAACAATTAACACCGATCCTCTTATTCTAAAGGCCGCAACATTAAAAGGTAGTGTTGGTGGCGATGTCAATGATATTGCAGAAGTTTACAAGCTAATGGCTTCTGGTGATATTGACCCTACCATCTCTGAAATAACATTTGATGAAATTTGGGAAGGCCTTCTAAAATTAGAACGTCATGAAGTAGCAGGAAGACTTGTTGCGATAATGAATTAATTAAATAACTTTAATACAGATTTTCTGTCTTTAACGCCTAAAGAACTCCCCTAGAACAGCGATATTATCTTGTTTAAGGGAGTCTTTTATTTTTTTGTTTGTATATATGCATTTGATATATTATCCTTTTGTCCATATATTGGAATATCCTCAAGAGTCAGTGCTTTAAAAATCTACAACCTTTACACCACCAGGTTAGAGAACCACAGAGACAGGCACCTCAGTCCACTGCTAAGATAAGTTTACCGGGCCGATGAACCTGTCCCTCTGGCTCTTTTTTCCTCTGGCTCTACTTATTAACTAAGTCATCTGTTTCCTTTTCCAATACATTCTCTATATAATCTTTGCCCCATTCATACATGGCATCTAAAATCGGTAAAAGTTTTTCTCCTTGCTCAGTAAGCGAGTATTCAAGTGGTCTCTGCCTGTCCCGGTGGTCCTCAAAATCGGCTATTTAGCTTTTTGCGCTGATACGTAGATAGTACTACTCCACCTACGATAAATAATGCCCCGATAATTTCTGCTCCCGTTATTGGTTTGTATAGCAATATCACTCCCATTATCATTGCCACAAAAGGTTCTAAATTAGATAATATTGCAGCCTTGGAAGCATCCACATGTCTAATGTTGTTATTCCAAACCAATGTTGCGATACCGTGTACAACAACGGCAGTACCAATCAAAAATAACCAATCCGACGCCTTAGAACTTATTTGTAAGGGAGTATCTAGTAAAAAAGCAAAAGGAATCGACACCGTTAATCCTACCACATTTGAATATAACGTAATGGTAAGTGGATCTATTCTATTAGAAAGAAGCCTCGTCATGATAATCATAATGGCGAATGTAATCATCGTTATAACAATCCATAATAGACCTTTATCGATATGTAAAGAAGATAAATCCCCTTTTGCTACAACAAAATAAATACCTATGATTGCCACAATAGACCCAATTAACATACGAATGGTTAATTTTTCTTTTAAAAAAATGGCAGCTAATACGCTAGTTAAAATAGGGGTAGTTGCCAAAATTAATGCAGATGTTGTTGGATCGGCTGTTTGTAATCCTGCAAAAAAAGACCACTGATTTATGAAAACACCAATAACCCCCAGAAAAAAAATTGCGAGTAAATCGGATTTATTAACTCGTTTAAGGTGTCTCTTGAATGAGGATAATCCAATTAAAAATAGTACAATAAACAAAAGTCTAAGCATCGTTAACAGAGCTGGGGAGAAATCTTGGACTAACATCTTTCCAAATACAAAATTGCTTCCCCACACCATTACACAAAATGTTAGCCAAGCATATGCTTTCAACATATGTATCACCCTTCCTACACCCAAATGCTAACTTTCCTATTTTATACCTACTAGGATTTTTCGTATACCTTTTTGTTTGGATGTAGGAACTCACTAAAATATAGTGAAGCATGGGGGACTAACCCTTGGAAAAGTGAAAAGGGTCAGTCCCTCACTTCGCTAAAGTGTTAGTGAAATGGAGGAACTGACTCTTGTTTTCAATTCTTAATATATGATGCTATTTTGATAATGCGATTTTTATATGAGCTAAGTGGTGTTCTTCATGCCAAGCTAATTTTGCAACCTTTGTTTCAACTGTTATTTTACCGTTTGTCTGATGAACAAAATCTCGATTTAATTGCTCTTCCGTTAAACTTTGACCCAAAGATACGATACGCTCATTTATACCTTCCAACATTTTTATAGAACATTCTACAGGGAGCTTGGTATCCGGTTGAATAGCCCACTTTTCTTCATCAAAAGCTGGGACTGTTGGACTCTCATCTGTTAAAGCCAGCTTCAAACGTTGATACATGTTCAACTGAGAGTCAGCAATATGATGAACTAGCCCGCGAACTGTCCAGCTACCGTCACGATACGTTTTACTTAATTCCTCATCACTTAATGAGTCTACCGTTTCTCTTAATCGAGTCGTGTAAGTTTCGATTTGCATTAACCATTCTTGAATATTTCCAAATGTTACCTTTTCGGGTACTTGTAATTTTCCAATTGGGTACCTTACATCCATTTTCATTCCCCTTTCCCTATTCTTTATTTTCATTATATTTTGTTATTAATGTTTAATATACCTAATCGCCCTATTTCTTGCAAACCCTTATTTTAAATCTAAGCACAGTATTGACGGGAAGATTAAAGAAACGTGGCTCTATCATTCTCATCCTCGGTTATATAATTAAGATTAAATGCTTTCACGTTTAGAACGCTTAGAACAGAACTTGTCGAGTGGCACCCGTCAGCATAAGTGAAATCATTCACAAATTAAGTGTCCCATTTACCAAGCTGATCTGAACTTAACATCTTCCCTTTTATCTTTAGAAAATTAGGGAGAGACCCGAGAATTTTTACATGTGTTTTTTTCCATAAATACAAAAAACACCTTAAACTATAATTAAGGTGTTTTATCATTTACTAATTATTATAACTGGGCAATTTCTAGTTAAGCCCTTTCTCTATATCAACTTTACAGGATTTATTTGTTTAATAGTTGCTGATCTAACCATGCTCGGAAGTCATGGTAATTTTCCAGCGAAATTGTATGCCCCTCTGGATAAGCATGATAGCTAACAGTTGCACCTAATCGGTTGAAATAATCCCGATTCGCTTCACCCCATGCGAGCGGAAACACCGGATCCTTTTGACCATGGGAAATAAATACATGTAGATCGCATACATCCTTTTTGGAATACTCTTCTACGACAAATGCTGGAATGTAACCGCTAAAGACTATTATCCCCTTAATCTTACTACCCATCGTTAAACCAAGAGTCATGGATAGAATAGCCCCCTGGCTAAAGCCTCCAAGGAATACCTTATCTTGGTCAATTGCATATGTGCTTAAAGCATTGTCAATAAATGCTTCCAGATTCTGAACTGTTTCATCATATACAGAACGATGAGGTTTTCCAAATCCCTCAATCGTGAAGTAAGCAAATCCAGGTGGCTGTGTAATGGAACCGCGAATGCCAAATATGTAAGCATCCTTCTCTAGCCCACTTACCAGCGACATAATATCCTTTTCATTGCTGCCCATTCCATGCATGAGGAATATGGCAGGATAGAGTTTTCCTGTTTCTTCTGTTTCTGGTTTACGCATTTCGTATATATAAGATGTTTCCATGCTATTCATCCTTTTATGTTTTTGTTTGATGTAAATAAACAGTTTGTTTTAGTCTAGCACGTTTTTCTTTGCTTTTTCTACTTTAAATGGAGGATAACCGCAATTTGATTGATTCAAAGTCCTGATTTAACTTATTATGAGGCTCTTCACAGCACCTTAATAACCTTCACAATTTTACACTCCATTGACTTAAGTCAATGACCATCCAAAATTTTCTCTTAATGTCCCTATTTTTGTCCCTATTTACCCCTTGGCACTTTAAATATAAAGGATTGAATTCCCAATTTTGTCCCTTTTTGTCCCTATTTTAAGGAGCATAGATATATTTTGTTCCAGCGCCTCTTCCTACAACCTTTACATCATCAAGTTCTAATTCTTTTATCAAACGTTGTACTTGCTTGCGGTTCATACCAGTTAATTGCCTTATTTCCTTGTTAGTCAAACTTCGATCTATTTTAAGTATAGACAATATACGAATTTTCACTGCTTCCTTGTCTAAACTCTGCTGCCTTTCATATTGCATGTCACCTTTTAACAATTCATAAGCACTACGTGAAAGTGTAAAGTATCTCCCTTTACCACGACCAACTGATTCTAATAAGTTAAATTCATTTTTCATCTTACTTAGCAATTCACGTGCTTGCTCCATACTTCTTTGCGTAACTTCAGCAGCTATTGCAGTATCAATTTCTTCATGCCTTATTAGGTATTGCAATATAAGCAAGTGGTCAACGTCAACGTGATTGTTTTCCTGCGTCATATGGTTAATTAAATTTTAAAAGTCCTTATTTAAAGGTGAAGATATAAAAGTGAGTTCAATGTTGCTACCAACTTCTCTATAAATCGGTGGTTCTTTTCCTTCAATTAACAATGAGCGAAATATCCTTAATACCTCTAAATTTGAACGGTTTACCAACTTTAATCTGTCTAACAACTCCATTAAATGATTATTCCTTGCTACTGGTGGATGATAAAGATATTCTGAGGTGTAATCCCGCCGATAAACTCTCCAGGATTGGTAAGTATTAACTTATCCTTATATTGCTTCAACATAATAGTTCCATTCATCCGGTAATCTCGATGACCAAATGCATTAAATAAAAATTCTCTTAAAGCGATAGTAGGATAAGTGCTAAACTCTGGATGTACAAGTCCCGATTCTACTGTTACCATTGGATTATCAACCGCAATGTATCGCTCTAATTCATATAGTGCTACTGGTATAGCATGTGTTCCGTCATCCCTATGGGAATAATCTGTGGACCAACAGGGACAGGCACCTTGGTCCAACGCTAAGATAAGCCTTTTTGGACGGGAAACCTGTCCCTCTGGATCCAACTCATCCAACCTACCCCACCTCTCCAAACCATCCATATTCCTTCTCAAACACCAACTCCACCGTTCCAGTCGGCCCATTTCGGTGTTTGGAAATAATGACTTCCATGTGATTACCCTTCTCTGTATTCCGATCATAGTAATCCTCACGATAGAGAAAGAAAATAACATCTGCATCCTGTTCAATATTGCCCGACTCGCGTAAGTCAGACATGAGTGGGCGTTTATCTTGACGCGACTCGACATTCCGGGATAGTTGGGAGATTAGTAGAATGGGTATATTTAACTCAATCGCCAACAGCTTCAGCTCACGAGTGATTTCCCCGACCTCGAGATCCCTTCGTTCGCGCTGCTTTGCTGGCGTAATTAACTGCAGGTAGTCAATGATTACAAGGTGATTCCTCCCTGGATCATCGTGGAGCTTTTTCCGGATAGCGGAGCGTATTTCAAATAGTGTTCGCTTCTTGTCATAGACATCGAGATCCCAATTGGATATCACACCAATCGCCCGGACTGCCCGTTCATAATCTTCCTCAGAAAACGATGCTGTCCCCCACTTCCGACCATTGATAGCACCTTCCGCAGATAACAATCGCTGCAATAATTGTTTCGTCCCCATCTCTAAACTGAAAATCGATGTCGATCCACCTTGCTTAGAGTGCCCTGCAGCCAAGTTCAGTGCAAATGCTGTCTTGCCAACGGATGGCCTCGCTGCGACAATCAATAGATCGCCACGCTGCAAGCCACCGGTCATATTATCAAGCTGCTCATACGACGTGAGGCATCCTTGCTGTACTCGGTCTGGATGGAACATATCATCGGCAATTTCCATCAGGTAATCATAGACAGCTTTTTCCTGGGTAACTGCCCCTGTCTCTTGAAAGGTCTTCAGTTGCTCAATCAGCATGTTTAGTTCCTCATCAGACGGATTTCGCAAATACTGCATCACACCCTCCCGTGATTTTCGTAGTCGGTATGCTTCGAAAATAAGCCGCTCATGATGCTTGATAGCTGCCGTACTCGCCACGGTTTCCGTCATTGCCAGCAAATAGGAGGTGTTTCCAACCTGTTCGATTGCATCTCCAAGCCTCGTAGTTACAACAACCATGTCGATGAACTCCCCTTGATCCGATGCGCGTTTCATTGCCCGATAAATCGCTTTATGCCGAGGATCATGGAAGTGCTCCTCCTGCACTCCCAGATCCTTAAAAAACGTTCCATCAAGCAGCACGGAACCAAGCACCGCCACTTCAGCCTCATAATTGTCAATCGACATGGCGACATCCCTCCACCAATTTAGTTAATGCCTCCTGAAAACGGCGCTTCGTCTCTTCAGGGACCTTTGCCGCCTCCTCCTGCCAAGCACGCAGCTCCTCTAAATGCCCATTCGGCTCCACTGGATATGCCGCTATTTCCGTAAGCGTTGGAGCGTATTGGTGACTAATAACGTGGGCATTCAAGTTGCTTATCACACCTTCATAATCCATCTTTAGCAGCTGCGGTATGAATACTCTTATCTTCCTTTCCCCGAGCTTAACACTTGGGTAAAATTCCTGAATCGCATCTAGTACATCAAACGCCTCTTCCTTTGTCATGACAACATCTCCTCTTTTAATTTATGAAGCACAGATTTGTTTTCTGACTGGACTTTTTTCCAGAATGGGACCGACCATTTCCGCTCCTGCATCGACTCTTTTTCTTTTACAAAACTCCGTACTTGATCCAAATCGCTCAGCCCAGCACGGGACCATTCGTTTAAAATTCTCTCGATGTATTTTAAGGTTCTTCCTCCATGCATAACAGCAACCTGCATTGCTTCTAACACAAGTCGTGCATCACTCGCATCACACCAGCTAGCAATGACCTTACGAGAAGCCGGTCTTAAGGCTGAAAAGTTTTGATTGTAAAATGTAAAAGGATCTGGTGACGCCTCTCCTCTTCTTCTCTTTTGTTTTTGTTTAAGTATGGTCCGGGATTCGTCCGGTAATTGGTCAAAGGATGGGTCCGGTAATTGTTCCGTTGAGCTTTTTGTTAAGGTGTCCACGGATTCGTAATGCAACTTGTCCGGGTATTGGTAGGAATCCTCAGATGCCCCCGTACGTTCACCGCCTTCCTTCTGCCGACCCGATATGTCCACTTCCTTCACATTTCCCTGATTCCACGATTGGTCGAGTACTACCATTTCATACACTGGTGACCTCCCCTTTGCCCCAGGCTCATAATGAATGAGCCCATACTTTACGAGTACTGCCCGTGCCTCGGATAAGCGCTGTTTTGATAAACCACCATACTGCCTTACTAAAGCATTGGAAGCATTGAATCGATGCTTCCACCCAGCCATATTGTTAATCATCATTAAGGTGTGCCACAACAAAATCGCCGCTGATGGTATGTCATGGAACTCCAAGTATTCCTTAAATGCATTTAACTGTTTGATATAGTTCATTCTAAATCACCTCTCTCTTCCTATTCTGGCTTACCCACCCTTTTGGCCACCCTCTTAAAGGGTAGCCTTAGTTCAATTTGATTGTTTTTCCTGATTTTCCATCCAAGCGTCAATCGTATCTTTTGAAAATAAAATCCTTCTACGAATTCGAAAATGTGGAATCTCGTTTAAACGTGCCATTTTGTACACCGTATCCAGATGTACCCCAAGATAAGCCGCCATTTCCTTCACCGTCATCGTTTTTCTCTCCATAAAAAAAACACCTCCTTTTGTTCTTTCATTACTACAATCGAAATGAAAGGGTAAAAAGGGGGGATTTGGGTTGAATTATTTTTTATTATGTTAAATGTGGTGGTTATATCACTTGTGCACCGGCTTTTTGGAATTATTTTAACGTCAATCAAAGAACCAGAGAGCAAATAAAGCTTGCATTTTCGCTCAAGGCTGCATTTGGTTTAAGTAATTAATAGCTAAGCTAGATACTTTGCGATACTTTTTCTTTTAGAATTGTAAAGTGGATCTAACCCTTTAAATATTTTACTAAAGCACACATGGTACATTTCATATCTCATCCATTCCTTTTAAAGATAACTTCATCTCTTTGTTTTATAATTTAATGGGGTTCACCGTGATTATTTAAGAGGCAAAAAGGCATTGGTAAAATTATAGCAATGCCTTTTCACTTATTCATAAGCCCGAAAAAATGTTTTATATAACTTCTAAATCATTTATTGCTTGTACCATTCAGTTTTAATATCAGGTAAATTTAAGTTTTTCCATTCCTCTTTCCATAAATCTAAATACGGAATATCATTAGAAGATGGCGGTGTTGTACATTTATCTATTTGAACTATTGATGGTAAAACAACAGCATCTCCTAGTAATAGTGCTTCTCCTGCTTTAAAAGTAGGCATTCTATCAGTAATATTGCCTAAAGTATCAGGTAATAATCTCTTAACATATAACTGATCGTTTGGGTTTGTTAAGCGCATTGCAATAAAATTATTACACTGGGAGAAAATAGTCTCTGATATTTCAGATGGTCTTTGACTTGATAAAAGTAGTGATACTCCATATTTCCTTCCTTCTTTTGCAATTCTTTCAATAGCCTCTTTTGAAGCACGATATTTTAATAGATCACTTTTAGGAACATATTTATGTGCCTCTTCATAAACCATTAGGATTGGTATGTCATTATTGATTTTCTCTTCTGGATTTTGGGAATATCTCATTCTTTTGTAATAATAACCATATTCAAATATTATTCTTGATATTAATGAAACGGTTATACTTAGAACTTCAAATGGGACACCACTCAGATCAATTACAGTAATATTGGATTTTTGGGTTTGTTTATAGCCTAATAATTGCTCAATTGTTTCTTCAAAAGTAATTTGTTTCGATTTATCCCCCAATAGAAATTTCAACCTACTGTCATAAACCTTATTTTCAAGACGGTTAACAAAATTTGTTAACTTACCATATAAGCTACCCTGCACCGTTTTCTTTTGTCCCTTTTTATCACCTGATTTATATACTTCCCCAGTGTCAATTACTTCGGAGTTTTTCTTTGTAATAAATTCAAGGACTTTATTGATATCAAAAAAATACGGAGAATCAAAATGAATCCTAAAGTTTTCTTTTTCATGACCTGAAAAATTTTCTCTTCTATTATTTACAACTGCTTCTTTAAAAATATATTTTTGATTATGGTCATTGGCTTCTGTATCTATAAACAGCTCGGTGAGTTCGTCACTTTTTAGTAGCCAATAAGGTAATACCAGATTATTAATATCTAGTAAATTTGCTTTTGGAAAAGCAGAACTATACTCTGAATGAATATCAAAAATTATTATATGAGAATTATTTAAATCAAAGTCACCTATCTTTTCATTAACTGCTTTTTGTAAAATTGTAGAAACAGTGTGTGATTTACCAGAACCAGTTGACCCTACTATTGCTATATGCTTATTAAAAAATCTATTACCATTTACCGGTACCTTGATATTTCCATTTGAAGATAATGAGGAAAAAGTAAATTTTTCTGTATCGTTGATTGAATGCTCATATATACTTACTATTTCATCTTCTTTGGCTATTTCTACTTTTTTCGGAGGTATTGCAATTGAATCTCCTCCTCTAATAAACTCGTTATCAATAATCATTCCTAGTGGATTTGCTTCAATTATGTAGTCTTTCTTTCCATCATCTCTAACCTCAATTGAAAAGTTCTCTATTATTGCAATAAGAATTGCATTTTCATTATCTAGAATACGCAAATAAGAACCTACCTTTAATGATTCCTCTGCAATTCTAAAATCTTCCAAGTTGTCGACAGATATTTTCACTTTATTAGGGTAAACCGATATTACCTCTGCATTAATCTTTTCGCCTTGTAAATTCAAATTAAATGACCTCCCTTATATCAGTTAACTCTTCTATTTGAATATTTATTTGCTTAATATTTTCAAATTTCCTTTTTATCAATGGATTAGAAATATAAAACTGATAAATTTCTTTTGTCTTACTAATCAGCTTTAATGTAAGTTCCATTTGTGGGTAGTTACTCAATACCTTTAATCTAACATCATTATAGTAATTTGCTTCCATAATTAATGAGCTAGGATTAAATTCTGCACCTTGAAAATCATACCCATCTTTAAATTTAAACCCTTCATTATATAAATCATTCTTTAATTTTATTAGTTCCTGATTTTCCATATTATACAAACAAACATAAGGACAAAAAGGCCTAGATTCCCTTTTAGACAATTTAGAATACTTTTTAGAAATAATCATCAATAATTCTTTTAAATCTACTCTATCGTAATTTTCATCAGGGACTTGTATTACAAAGAACCTTTCAAAAGGTGAAGAGTTTAAAGTTGAAAATAAATGTTGCCTTAATTCTTTTAAATATCTTTTTTTTCCCTTATATCTTATAAACAACATGTTAAATAATATTTTTTGGTTATTTATTAGTTTTAGAAACTTCTTTTTTGTTATTGTTCTATTTTCAATATCTTCTTCAATTGATAGATTCCTTAGTACATCTAATGCGCTATTATAATAATAGTGTTCCGCTTCAAAACGGGAGCAATTAAACTGATTTTCTAATAATTTTAAAACACTATCTAATTGTGAATCATAATCAACCGCATTAATGTTGATATGCAATAAAGATAAAAAATCATGTAAATCAGCTTCACTAAATCCTAGAATTTCATGATGTTTATATTTAACCTTTTCTTTGGTGTACGTAAGAAAAGTTTCTTTAAGAAAGGTTACAGTAATAGGATTGACTAATTTCTCATGTCCAGACTTGTAATAACCGTATAAATGATAATTAACTTTTTTGTTTTTTCCTTTTTTAACACTTTTAAAGTGTGTTAACATCATACGAATCGGTTTTCCAATTACTGAATGATTGTACTCTGTTTTAGAATAATATTTACATTGAACTGCTGTCTCTTCCGTAGCTGATTTAATATCAATATCTTCTATCCCTTCAACTACAACTGTATCATTTTCATTTTCTAACTCTAATAATCTTTTTATAGAATAATCAAATTGATAGAAATATCCCCTTATTGTATCTATTGCTGATCTGTTCGCCATTGTTACCTCCAAAGAATATAAAAAAATAGAAGAACTCTTCCCAACTAGGATACTCTTCTGCCTTTTTTGATAGTAATTAGATTCGATTTTAAATAATCGTTTTTTCTAATTTTATAATACAACAAGTGGTGTTATTTTCCAATATTCTACAATGTTTTTATATCTCCCTAATCAAAAACTTTCTCAACAAATAATAGTTAGAATCGTGGGAACGGTTCCTTTGCTCATCAATTAATCAACCAGTACTTGAGTGTGAAAACATACAGACAGTTACCGTCGTTATTTTAGAGGGAAAAAATTGAGGCATTGGTTAATGTGACCAAGGAGTTGGGGTCCGACCCATAAATCCAAAGATTATTCATCATTCGATTCTTTATAGCCAAAAAGAATATAACCTATATTGTTCCTTTTATCTTTTGAGCTTAATTTCCTTTTCCACCATGAGTATATTATCTTTGGATTTTCAATATCCTCTTTCATTGCTTCGATTAAATCAAGATAAATTTCCCTTCCCTCATCAACCTCAAAATCTATCCCCCTTTTCTCGCAAATTGAGAGTTTTTCTATAACTTCACTTGAACCATATAATATGACTAAATTTTTCATATAAAAGTAATTTCTATTAATCTCACCCTTATCGTTAGCCAATAATTTCTGATAATGTGACTTATTAAAATCAAGAAGGGAATTTACAAAGTCTGCATAATACTGCCCCTTTTTATCCGCGATTTTCATTAGAACTTCTTTATTTTTTGTAAGGAAAGTATTAAGGTAAGCACCAAGTACCAACGTAAAAATTGATACAACCCAAATGTTCTCACCAATCCAAGTAACTATCTCTTTATATCTTACCCCTTTCTTCCAGTTTCCTATATTAAGGCTTTAGGCTCTGTTTATCTAGCTCATTGCACTTTTTTCTGTATAACAACGCATTTCTATTTGTGCTAGAGACAAGCCCCATAGCACCTATTGAAGGGAGTCAACCTCTCTTGGGTGAGTATGGTGTTATGTGAAGTCATTGTCATCCCTAATTTGCTTAAACACTCTTCTATAATCTTCTTTTGTCATGAACCTTGGCGGTACTGTCTTCTTCTCTAGGGCCTTGTCCCATATAGTTGTCAATTCATCAAGTGTGATTAATTCACATTCAAGCATTCTATTAGAATATCTTGTTATCACATTTGCTAGCAACGCATAACACATTGCAACTGGCTGCGGCAGCATTAATAGTGTATTACTATATTCCTTTTCATAAACAAGAAATTCTCCCTTCCTTAACATGTATGAATATGCTAGTCACCTATAGGTTCTATGATTTAATTTTGATAAATCCCGATATAAATTCCTATAGGCTTGGGCTACAGTCTCACCAGCTGTATTAGATACGTAATTTCGAAACACTCTATTTGGAATAACCTTGTTATCATACCAGCTTTTCAAGTTCTTCTCTTTATCCTTATCCGAGCTTGAAAAATATGTTGCTAAATCTATCGCCTCAACGACATCTCTAAATAATCTACAAGCCAATCTATGTTGTTTGGTATCTATTAATTCGAGGCAATCATTTATTGTTTCTATACCATCAACAAAAAGCATCCATATAGCCTTTTGATCCGTCCTATCATCTCTTGGATACATCCCGTTTCTCTTCATTAAATAAGAAAATAAATCACTTATTAACACTCAGGCTTCTCTTGAAAACTGTTCTTGGGCTTCGTATTCATATGGATTTTCATATGCTTCTTGAGGGGAACGTCCCCAAATAAAGCTTGTCATAATGATTTCATCCTTTTTGAAAGATTTCATTTAATGTCGCCACATACATTCATGAAGATAATCAGCGTTGGTAAACGGATCCGAAACTGTTAAAAATGATTCTCGTAGTCAATCAGATGTGTTATTGACGTGAAATCATAATTTCATATCCTCTTAGAGTATTGATGTTTTTATTTTGATTCCTTTATCTTTTCTTTGATTAATTCTTTAGTATTTCTAACGATCCATATATTTGTTCTTTCATTATATGTCATTATATAATTGGGCAATCCTTTAGCAGTTAACTTATCCCTTTCCTTTGGTTGCTGTTGTGTACTCTTCAGGTAAAGGAGAATTTTATCTAGGGCTTCCGATAATCCTTCATCTGAGTATATTCCATTAAATCTGAAATTGTAAAGATTGTTATTTATCTTAATTTCAATTCCAAACGTTACTTCCTTATCCTGAGCACCATTTTTTGTTACTTTGTAATACTTTTTACCTCGAACTTTTTAAAAGGAATGCAAGATAACAAATTTTATACTATCCCATGTGGAATTAACGATAACTCCTGATACTAAAACCCAAAGCTAAAGAAGAATTGATAATGAATGAATATACATTAACAAAGTCGTCAATCGAGGCCATAATGGTTCCATTTCTATCTTCTGACTGAAAATCAATTCCTATTTCATTTAACTTTGATTTTATTATAGATAAGTCACTTTCTCCTAATGGTCCAGACAAATAAGTCAATCAATTTTATATTGTAAGTTATTAATTTTTTTCATATACAATTCCCCACGGAAAATTATGGTTTTACTCTACCGCTCTTGCAAGCCCCTCATTCTTTGACTCAGAGCAAAATCAATAGATATTGTTATGTATCGGTCAGTCAGTCTTCACTAAACAAAACTTTAACGACTTACTTTTAAGCTTCTATAAAAACTTTTATCACCTTTATGTAGTATTTTACTTGACTGGACAATTGTTTTATCCTTATCGGTAAATAAGCCTTCAAAACCTCCTCAAAGGGGTGCCTTTGTTTTGAGAACCCATGGGGCCAGACCCTTTTCTTCTTGAATTCTATTAAGTCTAGACAAGTAAAGTCCCTCCCTCTTATTTTAAAAAATTTTCAAAGCAAATGTAATACTCATTAAATTTGACTCTATTTAACATATGCTCAACATGGTTATTTAAAAGGCAACAAACAACATTGGAACTTACATTATCCAATGCTACTTTTAGATTTTACCAAGAATACTACTTGCAGCACATTAACTCTAATGTTTCAATCAAATAGCAATTTTTTCTAAGGGGAAATTATAGCTTCAACATTTTCTTCAACTCTCCCAGTCATTCAAAGATCATCTATACTTGTAACCTGCATCTCAATCGTTTTATCTGTTTCTACTACTCCCCAAACTGGATATCCACTTCATCCTCTTGTTTTGGATTTGATTTAATAGAAAAAATACTAATAGAGCTTACTAAAGCAACCAATAAGTAATTTTGAATTGAATTGGCAAGGATTTGATTATTTGAAAAGTCAATTCCATTTGTTTTTCCAGATAAATAGCCGCCTACTATTGCGATTAAAAAAAAACTGTTATGATGAACCAGGCAAGTCCCATTTTCTAAAATCAATAGTCAACATTCACTATTGTAATAAAAGTGTGGCTCTAAAGTATCAGGCGTTTACATTCAAAGTTATATCTTACTATTATTTTTATTAGTAGCTTGTCTTAAAGAATTTCATGAAGCTTTCTTATTTCATCTATTACACTACAAAAATTAGTTTCTATATTTTTCTCTCTTATCTTTTTCCTCTTAGCCTCTATTTCAACCGTTTTTAACGTTTCCAGTTCATCTAATAATCCCTTTTTATCAAAAAAATCAGTAGTATCTAAATCTGAAAACGGAATATACTCATTCGTCTTTCTATGCATTAGAATCCCCTTGATGTTGAAAAGCCCGATTAACTCCTTTAATTTTTTATCATGAGATAAGAAAAGAGGAATAAAGTGAGAAGAATCTTTGTTTGCATTAATTTGAAATTCCATAACTCTAGGAACCATGAAATCCCACGCTATATTCCCTATTTTATCTAATAGTTCTTTTGAAGTAATAGGTTTACCTCCTTTATTTATTTTATTTAACATTGATACCGATTTTCTATCCTCAAAATATCTGAATGCAATGACCATTTCCCTTTCATAAAATATACCTACTCTATTAATTACATATTCAAAAAGTTTTTTCATTTTGTTTTTCGGACTGGAATTACTACCGAATTGAATTTGCCAGATACCAATTAACAGTAGGGTTATACTTTGATGCTTATTGGTAAACAAACTTAACACTTCATTAGCTATAAGGTTTCCATTATAAAATAGACTAATGATTTCATCAGTATTTTGTTTTGCTTCATTTTTACTTATTGTAAACTCTACCTTATTATAGTCAACGTACTGTTCTTGATTTATATTCTTAAACAATTCTACATAATATAAATTCTCGTACAGTGCAAGGTGCTTAGCATTTGAAACCGTAAATGTATTTTCTCCGGATGAAAATATATTCATATAATTTTCCAATAAATAAAAAGTAATATCATAGTTAAAATTACTTTTTAACAATATATCTAGTGTTTTAAAAGTACTTTCCTCTAATAGATTTGAATTTTCTATTCCACTCAAGAACCTTTTTATATAACTGGTGTAGTTTGTATCTAGCATTATTGAATGGTCATATAATATCTGTACGCCTGAGTTACTCAGCATTGAAGTTATTATATCGGTATCAATAGAAAAGATTTTCTCACTCATAAAGTATGGAACAAAGTCAGTGTTATTTTGATTAAGTATGTCTACAAGCCCAGGTGGATAGACAACACTTTTATTGTATTTATCAGATGAAGCAATTAACCTATAATCCTTTGTTATTTCATCATACCTGCTCCAATTTGATATATATTCAAATGGCTCAGTAGAATGAATTAGGCTATAAAGGAAATTTCCCAAACTCACAAACATCAACTCCTTATCTCAAATTATCCGTTAGCCTACTAAGTTATGCCTTGATTATTTTAAGGCAAAAAACAGCATTAGGAAATCCCACTTAATGCTGCTTTTCAAAATAACTCATATTAAGTGTTTAATAGGGGGGAACGGTCTCTCTTGGTATGCATTATATAAAAAACTCCCCAGTCCACGTAAACCAGTAAGTAACATCCAATTTCCCTCTCCACTTGTTTGGTTTTTCATACATAACATCCTTAATTTTTTCAACTAAAGCAAAAAGATACCTTTTTAAATGATTACTTACTTCCCCAAATTTCAAGCTGCTTAACTTTACCAGAATTGGAGATATAATATTTTGTAGCTGCTAATACTTCCTGTATCTTATCAGGCATATATGTATCTTTACTTATCGAAGGTTGAACAATGACAACTTTACCTATAATTTGCTTATCTTGACTTCGTAGTTCTTTTTTAAATTCATCATAATCACCGCGTATAAAGATACAATGTTTTGATTTTCTTCTTTCCTCAATCTTTTTTAATAAAATTGATTTTGTTTTAAGCCAAATAATGGATTTTATAGCTTGTCCTGCTACTTCATAAATATCATTTACATCACTATTATAATTGGCTGCAGACATTTTCTTTACATGAAAAAGGGTAATTTCATACGACGTTTTATTTTCTAATACAGTTATATAATCAGCTATTTCACCTTTAGAATGGTCGTATATGATATACTTCAAGGTGCTATCAGTCAATAAAATTTCTCTCAAAGATGTTTGAATAGATTTTTCATCCGGATGATATCTTGGATCATTTACTTCTACCTTAATATCAGTACCGTATTCCTCAATCCAATCAATTGGAACTATATTATCATTACTAAATACCATTGCATCTGGATTTCCTTCACTTTGTTCAATCCCGGTTATCATTACATCATCTGTAGTGCGAAAAACTAGTGGATGATTATTAAGGTATTCTGATAATTTAATTTGTTTATGTCCATCTGAAACCAAGATTTTATTTGAATCAGAAGAATAATTAGAATTAACGTCACATACTATTACTTCTTCAGTATCGTCTACTTTCAATAAAAGTCTTACTTCATCTGCTTTCACATTTAAAATCCTTATAGAAACATCTAATAAAATACCTTGCACTTCTTTATTATCTGAAAAATAAATAGTAGGTGGGTTAACATATGTTTTCCATGAGAAATCAGAAATAAATATATTAGACGGATATGAAACCAATCTACTTGGTACAGGTAAATAGTCATAATTTGTATTCGTCTTTACTACAATTCCACTATTTGATATCTTTGACCCATTATAATCACACCATTTTATATAATCTCTTATAGATGCATAGGTACTACTCCACATTTTTGATCCACTACTATATCCTATAGTAATTTCACTTTCATCAGTTAAAGCTTTGCAAAAGACGTGTCCAGCTGAATATAATTTTCCAGTACTAGGATCAATAGATTGACTTACATCAACACCGGCTGAAATTCTATATGACTCACCTGAATCGTTATAACGATTTTGCATACCAGAATTAAAGATTTCAAATTCACGTAAATTACCAAGTACTCTGTTCATTTCATGTTTAGGTATTTTTTCATAATATGAACAGAATGAATTAGCTATTCCCTCATAAACAATTTCACTCTTAATCTGCGAATAAATAAATAGTAAGTTTGTTTCCCTTTGATAGTGAACTAAGTATAATAGATTCTCAACATCCTTTACACCTTCTCCAATAAACCATTTTGGCGAGGTGTGATCCTTTCCTATTGCAACAATAGTATTGTCTTTTTCATTTAAAAACGGACCATATTCAATTTTGCAAGCGTCAGGAAATTTAGCAGAACTATTAAACCCAAACGCTTTATAGATCTTTGCATGGCAATTTAGCCTAACACCATGCAAAGAAAAATCATCAATCTTTTCCACCCTATTTTCGTTGACGTTATGATAATCACCAATATACTCCTTTATAGATTCCTCCTCAGAAATTTTACTTTCACTCATGTCAATAATCATGTCCTGCCAAACTGAGTCACTAGTATAAAGAGCTTGGTTTTCTATAATTAACTCACTGTCATTCATTGCAATAAATTTTGCAGCACCAATATTTTCTGCATTAGTTCTTGCAAATCTACCAATAAATTGTAAAGTACTTGCTAAAGATTTATGCGGAGCATGAATAGCAGCAATTTTTAAATTTGGAAAATCAAACCCTTCTCCTAGCATATCTACGCAAATTATTCCATCTAATTTTTTTCCTCTTAAATCTTTTATACATTTCATTACCGTTGAATTAGCCATAGAACTATCAACTCTTTTTAATTTTAATGTTGTATTATCACTATACAACCTCTCTAACTCTTTTGCGTGCTTTTTAGAATTGGTTCTTACCATTAAATAATGATCTAAACCTTTTTCTCTATCTAATAAAAATACTTCCTCTGCCTTTTTTGCAATCAATTTATCCTTTTCGAAGTACTCCTCAATAGGTATATATTGTACTTCACCAAATATACCTTCTTTATAAGCTAAGGAAAGTGGATAATTATATATTATTTCGCCTTTAATCTCCCGATTATCCATCCTAAATGGTGTAGCAGTAAATAAAATTTGCCTAGCATGTTTCATATTAATAAGTATTTGTTGCCAAGTTTTTGCTGGTACATGGTGGGCTTCGTCTATTAACACTAAATCAATCTCTTTATTTATGTTGGTATCTTTAGTTAGAGACAAAGCACAAGCTGGTGTTGCTATAATAACTTGAACAGATTCGATGTCATCAATCATATCTTCACTAAGTAAATGTTTCATCTCATATACATTAGGCTTTAAAAGTTTATCATTAAATACATTTGCTTTAATAAGGGTTTTTAGTTGACTGAAGTCTTCAGTAATTTGCCCTCTAACCATTTTACTAGGAGTAACAACAAGAACCTTCTTTGCCTCTAACACATACGGTGTCATCATCAACACAGCAGTTTTGCCTGATCCCGTTGGCATAACTATAATTGCAGCATTAGAATTACTAATAGTAAAAAAGGAAGAAATAGAATGAATAGCACCTATTTGGGCATTTCTAAGTCCGTGATTTTTTTGTGACTCTCTAGGATAGTTAAGGTATTTGTATCTTTCTGGAAAATATGTATCAGATATTTTCTCCATATTAATAGAACCCCCTTTCCAATAAAAAAAATCATCTGTGAATGTAGTTTAATAACAAAGGTTTCATTAGTGTCAATCAACTTCACTATCCAACATCCAAACTCTTTTAATAGGAATCTCTTTCTTAATTTCTTCGCTAAGCTTTTCATAGTTCTCAAAAATTTGTTGAATAATGGTTTTGGAGTCCCAAAGACGGACCTTGAAAAACTGTTTAGGAATTTCTTTCGTAACAGATGATTTAAAACCGCTCCATGAAACTAGCAATCCAAAGTCTGCACTATAATTGCTCATAGTTCCTATTAATTGGTCTAATGTAGGCCTGTCAAGAGGCGTATCCGATGTCTTTACTTGAACACAAATTCTTGGATCTCCAAATCCCAATGTACTAGAAGCTGCTAATATATCTACACCGTGATCCGCGCCTTCTGGACTTCTGTATGTTGTAAATCCTTTAGCTTTCAAAATTTCCTCAACCAGATTTTCCATCTTATGCCCCTTAAAGCGTTGAATAATTCTCTCTGAAATTTGATCATAAATATACTCTTCTAAATCAATTGAAACTGTTTCTTCATTCTCCTCAACTAGTTCCTTAACATTTTTATTTTTTGGTACATGCCAATTATTGTCACGCATTTCTCTTATACGTTCTTCTGCATTATTTCTATGTATTTTGCATACCGTCATAAAAGCACCTAATGAGTATAAAATATCCTGTTCAAAACGATCCCTTGGTATATCTTTTGCAATCCACTTCACATTGCGATAATGATAGTACGGGCTTCCAAGTGATTCATCATACACGTAATCACCAGAAACCTCACCAATATGTATTGTTCGATTAAACTTTGAAGGTAAGACTACTAAATTACCTTTTTCCATTGCATGTGCAATTGGCCAAATTTGTGAAGCCCAGTTGATTGCTGTTTTTTCTTTATCTAAATCATAATGCTCGATTAGTCGTTTATATAGTGTTTCCTTTGATTCAATTTCTTTTAAATCTATACTAAGATCATCCCAAGTAAGATAGACTCTTTCATCATCTAGAAACTTGTTTTCAAATTCCCCTTGTTTTCCAGCACGAAATAACCAAACTGTCATAATAAATCTCCACCCTTTCTAAATCCTTAGCGATTTAATAAAAAGTATCAACCATCCATAAAAGTTCTTTTTCCAAATCTTTTCTATAGGTGACTGACATTTGTTTAATAAGATACTGGTATTTAATGTAAGAGAGGAAAAAGACGATAATCAATTAATGATAAGCCCAATTTATTTTTTAAATATGAAGCACCAATATCTAGAAGAGTTGATAGTGAAACACTTGAAAATTTTGATGCAGCTTTTTTCGTTTCCCTCCATACTATATCATCACGTACTGTATCTAAAAATGTATGACCATCATAGGTTAATGAACTAATTGCTATGTGAGCATTACCGTCATAATAAAAATCGAAGTTACCATTAATGAAACCTGCTTCGTTAAGTTTTTGAGCAGTGTAGATTACTGTATCTCCATCGTATTCTTTTAATTCTGGTAACACTAGTATTTTATCATGATCAAGATGTTCATTTAAGTTAGTATGTTTTTCTACCGCCAAAAGTAAATCTCTAACACAATCGTGGTTAAGTTCCATACCTCTTACCCCTTTTTTGAAATCTTATAAAGATACACAGCTTGTTCTCAAGAAATCTATAAGGTTGAAAAAATTATATCGGATAAATAAATGTAGCAAAGGGACAAATCTTATATAGCAATAAGTATTAATATAGCCCCTTTGCTTTTTAACTTTTCTAACCAAATAAAATATCACCTTACTTTGTACAATTAGTTCTTACAACCATTTTTGTCACAAGTAATTTTGGAACTAGTATTTACCCAATGACTAGAATTTTCCTTCGTATTAAATCCGCAACCAGTGCTTCCACCTTTTGTCCCACTATGCACAATTCCAGTTGGTATATGTTTAACAGCCATCTTTATCACCTCCTTAAATTACTAATTTTATAGTTTGAGATTATCTGTCCTATAACATAGGAACAGTCACTCACATACACAAAAATGCCAGTTATCCATAAAAGTTCATTCAAATAACTTCTAAGATGACTGACATTTGCTGTTATAATCTATATTCACCTTTTGATTCTGCTGCTTGCTGTATATCCCAATCCCCTACTTCTGTATGCTCCGCCATCAACTCCGCTTGATGCATTACTGTTTCCAATGCCTTTTTCGCTTGATCTGGTGGATAATCGTACTTCTTCAATAACCTTTTAATAATTCTTCGCATTCCAGCTCGTGCGCTCTTACGAACATGCCAATCAATAGTCATGTTACGTCTTACTGCCTGCGTAAGTTCATTTGCTATTTTCAGTAATACTTCATCTTCCATTAACTCTTTTACAACGGATTCTGATGTTAGAGCATCATAGAAGGCTATTTCATCATCGTTTAACCCTAAATTTTCTTCCTCTTGCCGTGCTTTTTTCATATCATTCGCCATTTGGATTAATTCTTCCATTACTTCAGCGTTAGTAATTGCTTGGTTTTTGTATTTATTTAAGGACTGTTTCAGCTTTTCCGAGTATTTCTTGGATTTAACAAGGTTTCGTTTTTCCATCGTTTTGATGTTGCCTTCTAGTAATTTTTTAAGCAATTCAACTGCTAAGTTTTTATGCTCATATGTTCGAACCTCTTTTAAGAACTCTTCCGATAAAATGGATACATCTGGATGTTTCAGTCCCATTACTTCAAATACATCTACCGCTTCTTCAGAAATAATAGAGCGCTCAAGTAACTGACTAACTCGTGCTTCTACTTCTTTTTTCGATTTACGTTTCGGTTGTTTTTCCTGAAGTTTATTAAGACTTGCTTTTACTGCCTTAAAATAACTAACTTCAAGTGCTACAGTTTTACCTTCTTCAGTCGCTGCACATAGTGAATGGGCCTTGGCTAATTCTGTTGCAGTCTGTTTAAATTCTTTTTGTTCCTTTTCGTTCTTACCGAAAATAACGTTCATACCACCAGTAATGGCACGAATACGTCCCGCTTGTGATGAACTCATATAAGCCGAGTAATCATAACCGTGCATCATATTTTGCAAGATTTCCAATTTCTCTTTCATCACAGCAACAGCAGCTGACGTATCAATACCTGTAGTTTTCTTATCGCTGTCTGTGTATTGATTTAAAGCCTTTTTCAAACTTTCTAATATTCCTATATAGTCAACAACTACACCGCCTGATTTGTCCTTAAACACACGGTTAACTCGTGCAATCGCCTGCATTAAATTGTGGCCTTGCATTGGTTTATCGATATACATCGTATGCATAGAAGGAACGTCGAATCCGGTTAGCCACATATCACGAACAATAACAATTTTTAATTCATCACTGTTATCTTTCATTCGTTTAGCTAATAAGTCTCGGCGTTTTTTTCCACCAATGTGTGCTTGTAAAGCATCTTCATCTCCTGCGCTACCAGTCATAACTACTTTTATTTTCCCTATGTCATCGTCATCAGAATGCCAATCTGGTCGAATCTTAACAATCTCATCGTATAGTGCAACACATATACGACGACTCATACAGACAACCATTGCTTTCCCATCAATTGTTTTAGCTTTTTCTTCGTAATGGTTGACGATGTCTTTTGCTAACTTCTTAATCCGACTAGGTGAACCAACAATCGCTTCAAGCCTAGACCATTTGGATTTATATTTTTCACGAGTGGATTCTTCTTGATCTTCCGTAATCTCTTCAAACTCCTCATCAATTCTGGCTAATTCTTCTTCATTGGCTTCTAAACGAATGATCCGATTTTCATAATAAATTCGAACTGTCGCTTCATCTTCCACCGCTCGTGTCATATCATATATATCAATATAGTTACCGAAAACAGCTGGTGTTGACTTGTCCTCTAACTCAATTGGTGTTCCAGTAAAACCGATAAAAGAAGCATTTGGAAGTGCGTCGCGTAAATATTTTGCATATCCATATTTTACGTCACCTGTTTTTGTATTTGTCTTTGCAGATAATCCATATTGGCTACGGTGCGCCTCATCAGCAATAATAATGACATTTTTTCGATCAGTCAGAACTGGCATTTCGCCTTCCTCTTCTGGCTTAAATTTTTGGATGGTCGTAAAGATAATACCACCTGATTGTCGCTCATTTAGAAGGTCATACAGTCCGTTTATTTCTTTCGCCTTCTCATTGGCCTGCTGTTTTTTTTGATCATCACTAAGCTTGCGAACATCTGCTTGTTTCGGTGCTTGTCTTAATATATCCTGTGATTTAGAAAAAGTAGAATATAGTTGATCGTCTAAATCATTACGGTCTGTAATTACGACAATGGTTGGATTATTTAGCTGATTAATAAGTTGGCCTGTATAGAAAACCATTGAAAAACTTTTTCCTGATCCTTGTGTATGCCAAATAACACCGATTTTGCAGTCTCCATTTTCACTTGTTGCTGTTTTTGTATGTTCCACAGCCTTTTTCACAGCAAAATATTGGTGGTAGGCAGCCATGATTTTTGCAATCGACTTCTTATCCCCGATTTTCTTACCATTTTCATCTCGTTCCTCTTCGTGAGATTCTTGAAAAAGAATAAAATTCTGGATAATATCAATTAATCGTTCTTTTGAAAGCATACCTCGCAACATGACCTCATATTGCGGAACTTCCAAAGGTTCAATCTTTTCGCCATCCACAGAACGCCAATTCATAAAACGTTCTTGATTGGCCGTAATGGTCCCCGCTTTCGCATTAATTCCATCTGATAAAATACAAAATGCATTATAGTAGAATAAGGATGGGATATCGCGTTTATATGTTTGTATCTGTGCGTAGGCATTATCTATACTCACATTTTCATCAGAAGCAGATTTTAGCTCGATGACAACAAAAGGAATACCGTTAATGAATAGGATTAAATCTGGGCGACGCTCTTCTTTTTCAACAATAGTAAATTGATTGACTACAAGAAATTCATTATTAGATGGTTCTTCAAAGTCTATTAAGAAAGCTTTCATTGAGCGATTTTGCCCATCTTTGTGGAATGATACATCAATTCCCTCTGTTATCAATTTGTGAAAATAGCGGTTATTTTCTTCTAGGCTTGGACTGTTAAACGCAATAATTTGGCGGAACGCTTCTTCTAAAGCTTCATGTGGTAAATGCCTATTATTTTTAAATAATGCATCTTTCACACGGTCTTCTAGGATTACTGTACGATAATCCTTCCTTTCAGGTCGATCCCCGTCTGAACTAATTTCAGGTCCGAAAACATATTCGTAACCAAGCTCTCGAAGTATTTCAATGGCTGCTTCTTCTAACCTATCTTCGGTGAAATTTTCTAGAAAGCTCATTCGCCTCTCTCCTTTCTAAATGGGATTTATTTACTACATCTGTTCATTTAAAACTCATTATCTAAAGGCACACGAATTTCTCCAGACATTAGTTTTGGTAGAAGTGTATCACGAATTGACGTAAGAGCTTTATTTTCATTACTGTTATTTCTAATAATTGAAAATTGATAATCCATTACACTAGAGAATTGCTTTATAAGGTCTGTATTTTCAGGTATTATAACAAGTAAACTTTTTAGGTTCTTTTGATTTATTTTAAGTTGAACTGCTCCAGTAACTGCAGAGCTTACTTTTGTATTTTTTAGTACCATATAGACAAACTCATCTGAATAATCATCTTTACCTTTAATCACGTGAGCATGGTTGTTTACCCAAAATTTCCCCCAAACATATTGTAGTATCGGATAACCTAGATCATCGACTACAGTTCCATCTTCACCTAACAATACGTATATACCATCAAATATATAGTCATCAACATAATCCATTAAAGATGACGCTCCATAATAAGGGTATATCTTCTCTCTTTTATCTCTTTCATTTTTGGATAAAGGAATTCTCTTTGAATCAAAAAGATCGATTAATTCATCTAACTTAGTTACTTTCCAATCTTTAGGTATCATCCCCAACTCACTTTCAATCATTTCTCCGCCACTAGATTTGTATGGCTCTCCATTTTCATTCGGAAACTCAAAATCAACAAACCAATGTTTAAACAACGCTTGAGCCATTTCTTCCAGCTTTTCATTGATTTTATTGTTTGTTTCCTTTTTGTCGTCTAAGGTCGAGAGGATGTTTGCTATAGACTTTTGTTCATTTAATAGTGGAATTGATATCTTTGTTTTTTCTATTACATCTTTTTGCGCCCGTTGACGACCCGAAGTACCAGTCATTGATTTTATGGCAATATTTCTTAATTTATCAGATATTGATAAATAATATATAAAATCATTATATGACTTCTCTGGTATTTCTCGCATAACTATGAATTCAGTAGATCCAAAAGCTACTTCATCCTGATCTAAAATATCAACCTGCGCAGTTTTTCCATTCTCAAGACAGGGAGTTATTCGTGCTAGTAGAGTATCTCCATTTCTAAATTTTGTTCCACTTTTAAATTCAGAATACTCATACCCAGTAATTTTCCTTTGAAATTCAGAGAGCTTATCCATTCCAATCTTTTTTGCTATTGTTCCTTTTTTTAAACTTTCTCTAGGATTAAATAAAATAACTTCATTGAGGGATACTTCTTTCCAATCGTTAAATGTCAAAGCCAATCCCCCCTAAATTCTTAGTAATCTCTTCTTCCAATCGGTGGGATTTATCAAATAACTCTCTTAATTCTCCAGTAAGAGTCTCCATCTTTTCTTCAAACGGAATTCCATCATCCTCAACATCAACTAATCCAACATAACGGCCGGGAGTTAGCACATATTCATTCTCACGAACATCATCTAGAGTTGCTGATTTACAGAAACCTTTAATATCTTCATACTCACCGTCTGGTTTACGCCAGTTACGGTAGGTTCCTGCAATTTTTTGAATATCTTCTTCCGTTAATTCACGTAAGCGACGGTCAACCATTTGTCCCATGTTTCGAGCATCAATAAATAAAATTTCATTTTCACGACTTTGGTAGGTCGGATGATTTTTCTTATTGCGGTTTAAAATCCATAATGAAACAGGAATACCAGTTGAATAGAACAACTTATCAGGTAAAGCAACAATAGCATCAACTAAATCAGCCTCTAATAAACTTTTACGTATTTCCCCTTCATTGGAAGTGTTAGAGCTTAATGAACCATTCGCTAAGACAATTCCTGCTGTACCATTTGGTGCAAGGTGATAGACCATATGTTGAAGCCATGCATAGTTGGCATTTCCATTTGGTGGAGTACCATATTTCCAACGCACATCATCTACTAAATCATTTCCTCCCCAGTCACTGATATTAAAAGGAGGATTGGCCAAGATATAGTCAGCCTTTAACGTTTTATGCAAGTCATTATGGAATGTATCCGCATGATGTTCGCCGATGTTTCCTTCGAGGCCACGGATAGCAAGGTTCATCTTACAAAGTTTCCAAGTTGTTGAATTCAATTCTTGACCGTAAATAGATAGGTTCTCAATATTTCCTTGTCGACTTTCAACGAACTTTTCACTTTGGACAAACATACCGCCACTACCACAAGCAGGGTCATAGATTCGCCCCTCATAGGGTTCAATCATTTCAACCAAAGTTTTTACGACACTTTGCGGGGTGTAGAACTCTCCCCCGCCTTTTCCTTCTGCACTTGCAAATTTACCAAGGAAGTATTCATACACACGGCCAAGTAAATCCTTCTCTTCTTTACTGTGTAGTTTTATTGTAGAAATTAGGTCAATCAATTCCCCTAAACGACGTTTATCAAGCTCTGGACGTGCATAACGTTTATCTAACACCCCTCTAAGGGATGGGTTTTCCTTTTCAATCTCAATCATCGCTTCATCGATATATTGACCAATCTTTGGGTCCTTTGCGTGATCTTTAATAAAGCCCCAACGTGCTTGTTTCGGCACCCAGAAGATGTTTTCGTATGTATACTCGTCACGATCTTCTTCAAATCCATCTCCTTCTTCGAGTAACTCATTATATTTGGTTTCAAATTTATCAGAAATGTATTTTAAGAATATCAATCCTAATGCAACGTGTTTATATTCCGAGGCATCCATACTACCTCGTAATTTATCTGCTGCTTTCCAAAGTGTTTCTTCAAATCCAATCTTTGCTGTTTCCATGTTCTAAAACTCCTTCTTAGTAGTTGTGGTCATCTAATACTTCAAATAATTCACTCTCAAATTCATCCTGTTCGGGACCTGTAGACACCCAATTAGGTAACACTTCTAAATAATGCGCCAATCCTTCAATTGTCTTATGGAAAGTTGGTTCATGCTGCACTTTATCTAAAAGCTCCAAAACTAACTTAAATGTATCTAAATAAGGTTGGTGTTCCGTTTTATTTATCATATTCCGGAACTTTTCAATAAGCTTGGCTTTTTCAATATCATGCTCAATTTGATTTATTTCCTCTTTGTCATAAACCGGGACTTCAACTAGATCATTCTCTTCTCCAATTAAGAATTGTTCTTCATGTTTCATTATAACAGGCTGTAGATCTCGTTTTAGCTTTTCCTTTTGGATTTCCAGCTTCTCCAATTCGGTTAATTCCTTAGAAAAGTATTTATCCTCTATACCAAAAATATTCTCTAAAGTAGGTAGATGCTTTTTAGAGATATTTTGCCTCCCTTTAATCCATAGATTAATATTTTGCTTTTTGATACCAAGCTTTTCAGCTAGTTCAATATGCTGCATCCCATAAAGATCTAAGATGTATTCTAGACCGATCAATTGATCACCTGCCTCTAAATATTGTCTCAGTCAATATAATTATATTGTAATAGGCAATTTGGTTATAGTCAATTATTTATATAGATCATTAGTAACTAAAGGTGATTATGCAGTGGCTATGGTGTCAGTCACCACTTCTCTATCACTTTAGCGCAGTGGGGGACTGACCCTTTAATCCGAATTCAATACTACACCCTTGATTATGTTTCAGTGAAGAAGTTGTTAGGGAGTCTGGCCATTACCCTTATTTGTGGTACGGCTCTCCGTTCGTCATTCACTGGGAAAATATCACCAAAAAAAATTGGTGGTGGAGAAGGGGTGTCGTCCCCTTCTTCAAACCACAATGTCAATGACTTAATTGATTTCCTGTCTTTACTTAAATTAATCCCTTTTATTATTGAACGTAGTAGTACTTTTTTAGTTTTGTTATCGGCTATTTGAAGTAATTCGTCAAAGTCTCTTAGAGCCGTGATAATTTGGTCATTGGTGATATTTAAGGATGACGAATGATTTTTGATAAAGATCTCATACTCGTTAACCTTTTTTTCAATATCTTCTCTTTCACCTACAGTCTGATTTAACATCAAATTATAGTTTTTTTCTTCATTTTCGTTTTTGGCTTTAATTGCTTGTCTGGCTTTTGCTAATAGTGCTGCCTCTTCTTCCATCTTCTCTTTTAATTCTTTTTGCAAAAATCCTAGTTCGATCCTATACTTTTGAATATCCTCCGTTCGTTCTTCCTCTATATTGCTACATAATTCTTCAATTAACTTAGGAGAATTCATAAGATTTTTCACCTTGAGGAGAACCTGTTTTTCAATATCTTCTTTTACAACTAAGTTTGAATTACAGGCTGCTAATCCTCTTTGATGGAAGTTTTGACACTGGTAATACAGATAGTATTCTTTATCAGACTTTTTAGTTTTTGACATAACCATACCTTTACCACATTGCGGACATTTTAATATTCCAGATAATACAAACTCCCCTTCAAAGTTACTTGTTCTAATGAACTTTTTCTGTTCCTCTCCAACCTCTTGAACTCTTGTCCATAATTCCCGTTCAATTATAGCCTCATGTCTTCCTTTGACTAACTTAACTTCTGTTTGCTTTCCCGATCTACGCTTTTCACTCCAATTTAGATGCTTTCCCCACCTAATAAAACCTGCGTATGTAGGATTTTCGAGTATAGTTTTCACAGAATTGATACCAAATGCTTTATCTTTCTTTGTTTTGAACCCTTTAGTGTTTATGTGGTTTACAATACTTTTATAACCATGTCCTGATGCTCTTAATTCAAATATCTCTTTTACAATATTACTCTCATATTCATTAACTTTTAATTCGCCTTCCTCTGTGTCATATCCTAGGATAATACCCCCATTCCACTTCCCACTTTCCGCCCTTTTTTTCATTCCACTACTAACTCGTTCAATTATCTGAGACCTTTCATATTCAGCAAACGTTCCCAACAACGAAATAAACATGTAACCATTTGCAGTTGAACTATCAATATCACAGGTGCTTATTAACAACTTTTTATCATATGGCTTTAAGTAGTTATTTATTAAACTAAGTACCTGTTCGTTGTTTCTTGAAAGTCTGTCAACTTTCCAAACAGCAATGGCATCGAAACTACTTAAATTTTTTATTAATCGTTGAATATTAGGACGATTAAAGTCCTTGCCAGAATAACCATCATCAATAAATACCTCTAGATCTTTATATCCTTTCCTATTAAGATAAGTTTCTAATTGATCCACTTGACTACCAAGCGAAAACCCTTTTGTTTGTTCCTCTGTCGACACACGTGCATAAATTGCAGCCCTTTTAGTCATACTTATCATCCTCCAATAATTTATTTAGTTTCTCAACTCAAGCCTGCCTAACTTTTCCTTCTGAAGTTAATACCTCTGTTTTAATTAAATAGTCTACTGCGTCTGGAAAATTTATTGTTGCAGTTTTTGCTTCTTCTAACCAAAGTTCTTTTAGAAGTTTTGGTTTCATAAGATAATCACCTTCGATGACCCTAAAAGTAACATCTTTCTTAATGAAATTATTAAGAATACTAGGGTTTGCAACTAGTGCAGGTGATATTATTAATACAGTTGACCTTCTTTTTAGTTTCGAAAAATATTTATCTAGACTACTATTTTCAAAGGTTGTAACACCACACGAATTTTGAAGATTAAGATTATTTTTGTCAGCGAAGTTAAATGCTCTTGTCACATATAACAAAAATTCCTTATCTGCCTCCATGCTTTTTCCTTTAATTGACTCAGGCAATAATGTGAAAAAGGTTACATTTTTCATAAATACCATCTCCTTAAATTTTTTTAGTTGCATTATTTTGTTTTAAGCACTTGTGGAAATATGCTTCTGTTCTAATGTTATAGTCTGCACTCTTTCCCATAATTCTCTGTCAATGATTACTGGATGTTGACTTCTAACTAACTTATACTGTTTTCTATTTACAACATGGTCATCCCATTGTCGATATCTTATAAATCCAGCATAAATTGGGTTTTCGAGAATCGTTTTAACAGAATTTATACTGAAGCAATTTCCTCTCTTAGTTCTATAGCCCTTTTTATTAATTTGATCAGCAATACTTTTATAACTGTTCATTTTATTCCTTAATTCAAAAATCTCTTTAACTATTTGGCTTTCCCCTTTATTTATAGTAAGTTCACCGTTATCTAAATCATAACCTATCATTACTCGACCACTCCATCTTCCTAAACGAGCCCTTCTTTTCATCCCAAGACTAATTCTTTCAAAACTTATCCTTCTTTCATATTCAGAAAAGGTTCCCAGTAAAGCAATAAACATGTACCCATTTGTAGTTGAACTATCAACATCACATGTACTTACTAATAACTTTTTTTCGGAAGGCCTTAAATGGTTATCAATCAAATATAGTACATCACGATTGTTTCTTGAAATTCTATCTAGTTTCCAAACCGAAATGGCATCAAACCGATCTAAATTTCTTATTAATCGTTGAAATTCAGGCCGATTAAAGTTTTTACCAGAATATCCTTCATCAGCAAACACCTCTATGTTTGTATAACCCTTTTTATTTAAATATGCTTTTAATTGTTCAACTTGGCTCTCTATTGATACATCATTAAATTGTTCACTTGTAGCAACTCGCGCATAAATTGCAGCAGCATTATTCATTATTCATCTCTCCTTTTTATTTATTTGGTGGCACAAAGCCACCAAATTTTAGTATTTATTTACGTTTTGTATCAGCATACGCTTTTACAAGTTTGGCTAACGTTTCGATAAGTTCTTGTTTCTTTAGTTCTTCCGTAGTAGGAAAGACTAAGTTTTTCGAATTATTAAGTAATGTCAACCTCCCGCACCTCCTGCTAACGCCTCCCTGCAAGATTTTTTTAATTATGTTTAATGGAAAAGCATTCCTCAAAATTGAGTAATTACATTGTTTTCTTTTCCATTTCATCGATAATGCCATTTAGCCATTTTGCTGTTTTTTCATTACGAAACAGCGCTTTACTATACTTACTTTTTAAATTTATCCACTTAGATGCACTGATTTTGTTTCTCTGGTGACCATGTCTTAAATCATCATTTGATATCGCTGTAACACGATATTTAGATTTAACCCCATTTACTTCAACCAATACAAAACGGAATCCCTCAACAACAAATAGACCAATCACTTCTTTATCAAAAATTAATGAATCATGGACGACTATAGTATCAATTCCATCCTTCTTTAAATCTTTTATAAACAATTGCGCAACTAAAGGGTTATTTTTGTAAGACAAAGAATTTGTTGCCCGTAAACCTGTTGTTTCCTCCAATAACACTTCCAATACACGTCTCTTTAAATCTAAGTCTATGCTATCGTCTTTCTCACTACTTAGATGAACTAAATACCCTACTTTGGTTAATGATTTTGTTTGCATAAACAATTTCCTCCTAAACTTTTTTATTTAGAATCTTTAGGCAAGATCAAGATGCCATATTTTTAGTAATGTATTTCCATAATCCTAATTTGGATTTATGTTTTCTCATAGTTTCATAAACTAAAGAGTCAAATTCTTTAATTGTCCATATTGGATCAACATTCTGAAGGTACTTATGTACAATTTCATTTAGCGAATTAGGAATCGCTAATATGTCTACTATCTGATTCCTTTCGTTAACAAAATAGTGGACAACCTTCTTCTGATTTAAAAGGGGGATTAATTGCTTTAATTGGATCGTTTTATCAAACCAAGAATGATAAATATTTCTTTCATAATCTCCGAATTGCACCAAATAAAGTAATCCACTGGCAGTGCCATTATCTTCAATACCTGCTCTAACATTTGCATAAGGGTTATTAACCATCTTTTTTACCTTGTGGTTATAATCCTTAATCACAAACACTATCTCAGAAGTACCTTCATTACTAATAACTGTTGAATACATAAATCCCGGCTTCATTTTCTGAAACATTTCTTTCATTTTCATATTTCTCATAAATAACCTCTCCCTTTCGTTAGTAGTGCTGATATCACAGCCATCTAGAGCATAATTAAAATCATTTATTGCAACATATGATTACAAAAGACCAACAAAAAAAGTCCCCTCCTTTTTATTACAAATAGAAAAAGAGCAAATGAATATATACAAATACGAAACTAAAGTTTGATTGAGAATAAGAAAGCATACTCAACCATTGGAAATTGCATGTGAAACACACACTTTTCCCGTTTATTCTGTATATTCGTATATATTCATTTGCTCTTCCGTAATAAAAAGAAAGAGACTTATATATATAAAACTTATAGAAAACTAATTAAAGAAAAAATAAAACTATTGAATCAAAATATAATATATATAACTTGATTAATATCTTAGTATAAATATTTCCTTTTGTAAAGGACCTTTGATAAAAAAGTTTATTTTTTTCGGAAAGGCCTCTAGAAAGCCCTTCCGAAGTGTATAAAAAGTATATTCGGTATATTCTAGTAAAAGTATATAACGTCCAAATAATGTAAACAAGTCTTTTTAAGTAAGAGACTATCCTAAAAAATAACTATTTAACCGAGTCGGTGCAGATACCCAAGTAGTAATGATAAAACAATATTAAAGAATAGGATTCTTTCCAACCAAGATTTATGTTTTAAATTTTCACTTTTCTTGTACTTATTATTTTTTGCTTTAATGTATCCTTGAAGTATCCAAAACCGCGAATATCCACCAATGGTGAGAAAAATAATAAAGTATAAAATAGGTATTACGTTATCAATAAAAAACACCATGAAAAAAAATAGAATGATGTACGCAAGTATTAACCAACCAAACAACTTATGAACAATTCCTATTGGAAAGCCATTTTCTATCTCTATTATTTTATTATGAAAATTAACGAATAATACGGTATTAAATACTACTCCTCCAAAAAACATGACAACAGAAGAAATAAGGTAATAATCAGTGGTTGGAATTATATAATAAGTCCACATCCAAGGTAAAAATACAGTTGTAAAAATCAGTGAAAAATAAAGTGAAATTAAAAGAACGACCATTTTATGCCACTGTTTTTCAAATATCAAACCCATGATAAAGCCCCCTTCAATTACTACAATGTGGTAGATGATATTTTTGTTTTCATATCGTGAAATTCACGACGCCCTCTTTAGGAAACATAACCTGCAACGATCAAAAAATTGTCATCTTTAATCATTAAGTCGTCGACTAGAAACACGGATTAATGTAAAAGCCTGATATACGGTTAGAACCATAACCTTCTGCAAAAGTTCTTTCTTGTTAACATTCCATTTAGTCACTAGAAATTCTTCAGCAGTTTCATCAACTACACAATTTATTAACCTGTTTTTAAAAGACATACCATTAGAAGATTTACTTCTACTCCATGCTTCTTTTACCAAATTAATTTCATCATCAGTAAAGATAGAAAGAATTTCTTTTTCAGTTCTAGCAGCCATTCTTGCAGCAGCCTGAAGTTGTTTATTGATGAAGTCTATTTGGCTCTTCGTATATGTTTGGAATTGACTATCCAAAACCTGTCCCTCCCTATAATTTTTAATTTTATTCGTAACTTCTACTGGATAATGTCAGTAAGATATCCAATTGGAACATCAACATCACTATGTAAGTCAATTGTTTTTTTTATGATGCTATACTCTAACCCATACTCTTTGCATAAATTAGAGAACCTTTTGAAGTTATCCCAACTCCCTAGTTCCTCATAGTCATAAAGCAAAATCCTATCAATAATTGTTAAATCCATTGATTTTAAATAAGATTCCAAAACACTAAGGTCAACAACTAAATGCATCTCTAGTTTTTTATTAAAGAATCTAGCATGTTCCTGCAACTTTACAGTTATTTCTTGGCACTTCGCTACATTAAATGTTATTCCATAGTAAATCCCCACATTATCACCTTCCCAATTATATTTGATGACTACTATAGCGCGAATCAAATCATCTTCAAGTTTTTTTATCTATTAAATGTGTAGTTTGTATTATTCATAGATAAAGAACATGTAAAAATCTAGTATCTAACACCTAATTAATATGCTATTGAAAAATTTTATTTACTCTTTGTAAACCATAATTTGATTTTAGGCAGCAAAAATGGTCAACAAAAAAATGTGGTGATTTCGTCCAAAAAACGGGAGAATCGGGGAGAATTAAGGATTTGGATTAAATGTCGTTTAAAACCTAATTTCTTCTGTTTTTTTCTATCAGAGTATTTTTTTTGATTTTAATTCTCTATATCATGTATTTTTTTCATTTTTATGGTATTTTATTTGTTACCTAAAATTCAGGTAACAAAAGTGGTAATTTTCCACTTTCGATCTTACTCATTAACTATAGTTATTAATGATTAAAATCATTTTATTGATTATAATCATTTTACTCATTAGAACTATTATTAATAATAAATAATCTCTTATTTTGATTAAAACGCTTAACTTTCATTATTAATGGGTAATATAAAGAGCGCTCAGTAAACTGAACGCTCAAAATTAAAACTCTGTTCGTTTCAAGGCACTTTGCAACTCTTGAATTGAAGGTGTGACATACACCCTAGTGGTTTCAATACTACTATGACCAGCCAGTTCTGCAATAGATTGGATATCTACGCCATGTTGTGCTAACTGTTTGCAGTATGTGTGCCGTAGTGAGTGAGGAGTTATCTCAATCCCTAGTTGTTTACTATATTTCTTAAATATATGCTGAACTGCTCTTGTCGTAATATGGCTACTTTTACTGCTCATTAGTAAAAACTCGGATTCAGAATCTCTTTCCCCCAACCATTTCACTATTGCCTCCTTGGTATTTTCGGATAAAGGAACCATCCTATGTTTATCTCCCTTGCCATTTACTCGAAGAATTCCCCTTTGTGTATCTACGTCGATAATTCTGGCATTGCAAATCTCCTGTACACGAAGGCCTAAATTTACAGCCAAATAAACTATTGTTTGATGAAGCATACCTTTTTTATGGTTTTGTTGTTTAGTCAACTCAATTGCATGTAATAACTTACCAACTTCTTTCCTTGTAAGCCAACGTATGTTATTCTGTTTTTGAATCTTTTTGATTTTAATGTTTTTGGAAAGATTGACATTGGTTGATCCAATACTTACCAGAAATTCTGACCATTTCATTAATGCAACTAACCTTCTATTGATTGTTGTTGGAGCAATAGACTGATCCGATTTAAGTTGTCGTTCATAATCTTTTAAGTCAGTAGAAGTAAGATCGGATATTAAATGAGGTGGTTCATACCTTTGATGGATCCATTTTAAAAAGTGGTTCAAATCTTGGGTATAACTTTTAATGGTGTTTAAACTTTTATCTTGTTCCAGAAGATGTGTTTTGAAACTTTCTACCGATTGTGAAATAGTGGCTGGAGCCGTGTTCATTATAACAATCCTCCCTGCTATGTTATACGACGAAAAAAGTATTTCTTTTATAGGTATTATGCGACGAGAAAATATATGAAAATGAAGTACTCTTGTCGCATAAACCATATTATCTGACAAACTTGTTGTTGGTCGTATTATAGCGCGTAAGGATCACTTTGCCAGCGCCTTTCGTATGTATTTTGAATATTTCCCTTATATAGCAACAATAAGTACGTTTCACTGCTGAATGTAATTTAATTGCTCCTCTGTTACTCTATACTCGTCACACCCACAACCGAAATTTAAATATAAATTAAATGTGCCATCATTGTTGAGACTAGCACTTTTAAAGTTTGCATGCTGATACATTCCTCTTACTGATTCTAAATCTGTATCTGATAGTAGTTCCATTGAAATCACCTCCAACTGTTAACTTAAGAGAAACTTCTATTTATAGTAATTAAAACTTATATCGTTCACTTCTTTTAGGTTATACCTTTCTACTAATTTGTTGTGTTTTAATTCTGCTAGTTTTAACTCATCTTCATTAAATAATGATTTTAAGTCGGTTCTTTGAATTTTATAAAGAGCACATAAGGCAGCATATTCCAATTTCTCTTTTAATTCTTCATCATTTTTTTCTTCAGGGACTTCTGCTGCGATTTCAGAATAGTAATCTGATATTCTAGATTGTACCTCATCAACCATTTCCTCAACTTTTTCAAAAAGTAGGATGATTGCTTCCACCTTACTTTCGGCTATAAAGTCATCTGTATAGGTAGCACCATCAGTTCGGTCTATAAGACACCTTACCTTCTCCTTCTCCTTATCAATATAAAATCCTACATAATCATATTGATTACCAACACCCACATTAAACAGATTATCCATTTCCTCTTTAATTACTTCTTCCATTAATCATCCTCTCCTTCCATTTTGCCAGTTTAATTGGCTTACAATTGTTATAACATAAAAAGAAAAAGACGAGATAAGTATGTTTAGAACTAATTGTACAAGTTTCATAAAAATATGAAATTCAGAATTATACATGATATTCTTATTAAAACCAATTAAAAGACTATTAACAAAAAGGCATTAAATAAGTAAACTTCTATGCAGTTTTTTTCAGTTATATTAATGAATACTTTATCTGTTTTGTTTGAAAGGAGTGTTTTAAATGGACAATGACATTAGTGCTTTTGCGAAGAAAATGAAACATTTGTTTATTACTGAGAGGAAGAAATATATTATTCAGATCGAAGACGGTTCATATACATGGAAAGATAAGAACTTTATTGATGAAATGCTTGATTTACATCTGGAACGAAAGCGTACATACGGCATATTTTGTGGAGAAGAATTAACTAAATTCATTTCTTTTGACGTTGATATCCCATCAAAGGAAGTCGTGCAATCCATTTACCTAGTTTTAAATCAAATCGGAATTTCATCGGAATTTATACATACAAGTTGGAGCGGCTCAAAGGGGTATCATGTGGATGTTTATTTTTCTGATACCCTTGGCTACCCTAAAATGGTTAAACTTTACGACTATGTTGCATCTAAATTGCTTCAAAAATATCCCGACTTAGAAGAAAAGAAAATTGAATGTAGACCAAGTCCAACCCAAGGACTGAAACTTCCACTGGGCGTCAATAGAAATAACAAGAATGTGAATAGTAATATTTGTTGGTATGTAAATATACATGATGACTTTAAACCAATAGAAACGTTAGATTACATTCTAGATATTAAACCAATTGACGTGAATCAAATCCGGTCAATTATCAAAAGATTACCAACTATAAAAAGCAAGAGCAGTTCTGAAAATAACCCAGTTGCAAAAAAAGACATAAGTAAAAATGCCAAACATAATAGACAGGTTCGTACCAGTGACACACTGAATTCCTTAGAAAATTTATTTAAAAATGGACTAAGGAGTAAAGGTACAAGACATAAAAGTCTTATTAAACTTGCGATATGGTTAAACACGAGGAATCACAGAAGGGAAAGTTGTGAAGGCATCTTAAGAGATTGGATGAAAAATCAAAAGAAGGAATATTATGATACCCCCTTGGAAATTTGCTTTAAAGAGATTAGCCGAATCGTAGAAGGTGTCTATTCTAAAAACATTGTTCTTGGGGGAGGCAAATCAAAAACACAAATAGTAGTGTCAAGAAATGACTTACTAACTATTCATCAATATCCTAAAAAGTTTCACAAAACTATTAATGCACTCTTTATTCATTCAAAACGTTTCGCAGATGAAAGCGGTCAGTTTTATATGACATATAAGCAAATCGCGAACTCTGCACCATGTGGACTTAGGACAGCATTTAATCATATAAAGGAACTTGAGGAATCAAAAGTTATTAAGGTTATGAGATCTCCTATCCTATTTGATGGAGAAACCTTCTATAACCTACCAAATACATACCAATTAAACCTTGATTTTGTGGATGGTGATAATGATATCTCCATTACTATAAAGGCACCGAAACTAAAGGAATATAGTAATACCAAAACCCAACTTACCCTTAAGGCATTTCCTAATAAAGAATGGATGGATATAGATAATATATTAAAAAAGGCATTGCTTAAAAAGACTAAAAACCAATAAATAAGTACTTTTCTCTGCAACTTTTTACAATGATATTAATTCATACCCATATTGACAATCTCCAAGAGTGAACCATCACTCTTTTTTCTTTGTACACTGTAACCCATATTTAATTATTACACTTTTTCTCCTTAAACGTGAAATATTCGGTACTAATTTGGATATACAATAACCTAATATCCACGTTGCTCCACCAACAAGCAACGTTAGAGCGGGATTACTTAAGCATTGATTATCATACAAAAAAACAAGGATTTCACTCCTTGTTCTAACAATTTTTCGGATTAAGTTTTTGAACCTCGTTTAAGCACCTAAAAACTTCATCTTGATTCAATATATACTCCGTTAAAATGGAATATAGGTTATGAACCATTTCATCAAAAGTATGATATGACTTATTAAAACAGATAATGTTAAAAGTATCGATTTCCCCATCACTATCACGATTCTTTGCTAACTTATGCTGTTTACGGAAAATATAAATTAAATATAAATATTTGGCTTCTTCCCGAACGTTTGCGCCTGTTAAACTTAAACGCTCAAACCTAGTAAATAAAATATCGTGTTCTAGGTGACGAAATTCAACAAATTCTGTGTCCATACCTTTTACCATAAAGTGCTCTTTTTTCAAGAGTATCTCCTCCATTGTCTTAGGCTAATTTTACATGTATACATGTTAGACACAAACAAACGTTTCCCTTTTACTCCCCCAAAAAAAGAGTAGAAATTATTTATCTACTCTTTGAAATACGGCTATCTAATTAGCATTTTAAATTACTTTCTCTGTTATTAAATCCATAGGAATTAATGTTACTGCCACTAAGCAAAAACAGTAGAAATTCAGTTATTTCTTATAAATTGATTTATAAAAGCCACTACCGATTAGTATGAAATAACTTGGAATACTGGAACTTCATTTTCTTCAGTAAAATGGCAATTGAGTTCTGTTACTTTACCAGCAGACCACTTTAAGTCTTTTTGGGTTAGCCATGAACATTCCTTTTTTAGTATTCACTACCTCATGAATAAACGCTAAGTAATATTGGCAATTTTTATATTCTATATTTCTAATGTAGTTCTTAACTTTAAAAATATCTTTTTTAAAAAGAACGGCATTAGTGTCATACTTATATTTCATTTCAATTACTGCTAAAATATCTACTACGTCATTCCTTAAATGTCCATTAAAGCCGGGCTCTTCACATAACTGTGCTATAACTAAATCTGCTCTTAGTCCATTATGATAATATTCTAAATATACAAGATCTAGTGAAACTTTATCTCACTAGATCCTTCCTTGAACCGTATTACATATTGTTAAAGATCTCCATAAAGGGGTTATAGCCCGTCACAATAGTAATTACTGAACTAACTAATCCTATCAAAATTATAAGGAAGTTTATTAATTTAATAATAAAATTATTAGAAAATCTATAGTAAGTAGTATATTTGATTAACCCACTCCAGTATAGTAGGAGAATTGGCAATTGAACAAAGAACTGAACCCCTTCCCTTAACCAAATAAATGGATTCTTTATTTGTGCCTTTGCATCTTCTAGTCTATTATCCAATCTACCTATATAACGTAATAATACATCATCTATCATTGAATAGTAATTATGTATTACAGGGTTTTGTAGACTGTTAAAGCCTCTCATTGGATCCCGTGCTTCATCTCTTAAAGTGGGAAGTGCGTTTACAATAATCTGATAAGTATTATACTGAATATTTGAGTAGGGTGGAATAAAACCCCTAGCAATTCCTAATTCACCAACTTTGGCTTGCATTTTTGGCCCTCTCATTGTAAGCCATTCATAAGCCTCGTAATTCTCATTACCTTTAATAAGACTATTACCATATTCACGAAACTTATTAAGATATTCGTACGCTTCATCTAGTTTTTTCGATTCATTACGACCAGTTCGAATAATTAAAGAAACACCTATTATTAATAATGCTAGAAGAACTAGAGCATAGTTAATCAAAATTTTCACCTCTTTTATACTAACCTATTGCTTAGCAAACTTAGTCTTTAAGTCTACAAATTTTACATCTTGAACTATTTCTTGCATTTGGCTCTTGTTGCCAACTACATCCTTTTGAACACCGCCACCAAATGAGTTGCCTTGCGTACGCCCCCACCTCTTCAGGGATAACAGTGTTCTTTTCAAAATCCCATTGTGCTAATAAATAAGGTTTTTTTGTAGTTATACTTTTTTCAATAGAAACCTTGTGGGGTTGGAAGCGTCCGATTTCTTCATAACATGTTCCACAACCTCGTCCCGCACTACGTTCATAAACATATGCCTGATAGGCATGTCCTCGATTACATTTCCACGTGGCGTAGTAATGGGATCCCGTAGATACTTCGTCTGGCTTCTTCTCATTCTTAGTTTGGTGCCATTCTTTTGCTAGGTCAGGTCGCAATGTTGCTAATGAATTTGTTTTATTAACCCTTTTACCTGCACAGTAAGGGCAATTTTCTCCACTACCGGTACGTTCATTAATAATTTTATCGTATGAGGAATCACAGTTTGGACATACCCAAAAAACTTTTTTATTAGAACGGCCATGTATTTTGTCGGGCGTAATCATCCCATTCATTTGATAGTCCCATTCATTTGCAATATTTGGATATAACCTTAATAAACTATTATCTTCCGTAACCTCTAATCCTTCACAAAACCTGCAACCGTGTCCTTTTGTACGACTAATAATTTTAGTATCGTACTCATGACCTTTATCACACTTCCACCATACAGAATAGTTTGATTTCGCTTTGAAATGTTGTGGTAGAAAAGGATGATTTTTTTCGAAATGCCACTCTTTTTCTAATTCCGGATACATTTCTAGAAGATTACTCTCTTGGACAACAGGAAGTAATTGTCCAAGAATTGGGATTGTATCTTTAATGATATTTACTTGTTCTTTGTATTTATATATTAACTGCTGTGCAGATTTGTCGATTTTATGTATATTACCTAATAATAATAAGACATCTTCAATACATTTTTTTACTGAAGGTTCTCCATTTCTATGGTATAAGTAAACTTGCAGTTTTGAATGTATAATCCCTAAATCCTGCAATTTTTCTTCTCTAATGCGAACGACATAATATCCTTGTTCTAAAAGGAATCTCGTCTTTTCACAATCCCTATACAACTGTTTTCTATGATAAAAATAACCATCATATTCAATTACAGTATGGATAGATGGAATGAAAATATCTGCTGCCCTAAAACGGTCATGTTCAATTTCAAAATCTAGTACTGCATCGGAAAATATTCCCTTTATGTAATAAAATAGCGCAAGTTCTGGAAACGAATGATTCCATCTTTTATTACAATTTGGACATCCTGTTTTACGAAGTGTTCTGTTAGCCACTCGTACCTTCCAATTAAATTTACAAATAGTACACTTCCAATATGCTTCATAGTCAGATCCATATGAAACGTCAAAAGGAGACTTTTCTCCATTTTTTGTGGGGTGCCATTCACTTATTAATGATGGAAAATGCTCACCTAATGATTTCAAGCCATGACCTCCTAGAAAATTCAAAATACTACTTCTATATCATAACAAAAGATACTCTTGTATTCCTTATTGTTACATATTGTAATTATGTTTTACTATTTTATTATTTGGTAGCCATTAAGTTAACTGAAATTATAGGTATTTCCCTTAGGATATTAAGAAGAGGCAATCTATTAGATTTGTAGTTATATCCATTTCATTAAAGAACATATGTTCTCAACCACAAAACTGAGTAAAATTTTCCTCAAAAAATAAATATGGATTGGTTTATTTACAGAGTAAGTAAAAAAAGAAGCGGTTTTATCCGCCTCTTACAATCCGAAGTATTCTCTTCTAATTCGTTCAGATGTATGTTGCCCTACCTCTTCAAAGATATCAAGTAGTTCTGTATATGTGTTTGGGTCATTTCCAATTTGATTCCAAAGAGTGGAGCCAACAAGTACAAAGTCAGTATCGTCCATATCAAAAAACTTTGCAGGTATTTTATGCTTTTGTTGCATATATGAACGACCTTCACCTGCTGGATTATACGGTAGTGCAAAATAAGCATAATTATTTGTATTGGCAGTTCTTAAATAAAGCAAGTTTTTCTTTGCCGCTGCTGTTTGGTCTTTGTTTGGCTTAACAGTTTTGAAAGAATAGAATTCTTCCGTTCCATCTTGCCTTCTTATGAATAAATCACTAATGACAGATACATTTACAGTAGCATCATAATTAAGTGTTCTTAAATGTTGGATTTCAGCAGAAATATCAGGTGTTGCGGTTCTTCTTCCAGTAGCCTGCCTATCAACTGTTTGCTCTATTGTTTGGGTTTGAAAGGTATTAAGTGTAACTGTTGAAGAGTATTGATTTTCAGCATAAGCCCCTGTACCTTCTGCTATGATTCTACCAATTTGCTCAAAAATTCCTTGCCCAAGTGTTGTTACGAAAGAACGTTCAAACTTTGATCCTTTCCATACTTCAGTGGGAACTATACGAGCACCAATTGGATTTCTCTCATAGACCTCTTCCTCATTAAAAGGGTTTGTTATAGTTAAATGTTCGATTTTTCTATCCATGGCCGCAATGATATGCTCCCTTACTAGTTGCCTAGTATTTTCATTCATATTGTCCCCTCCTACTCCCTATTTATTACCAGTATATAATAGTAAAAGGGCTTTGGATAGGACCAAATGAACAGTTAAAATGAACTAAACAAAAAGGGCTTCTATATATAAATAGAAACCCTTTTTGCTTAAATAATTTGTACTTCCTTTGCTGTGGCTACTTGTTGTAAAGATTTATGAACTGATGTTCCTCTTAAACGTTTTGTTTTTACTTGAGCATTTTGTTCTGCTACAGATATTAGAACTTGTCCAATTGCTTTACCTAACCCAATTGGAACTGCATTTCCGATTTGTCTATATACATCGTCTGCTTCTCCCTCAATAATCCAATTATCGGGGAACTGTTGAATTCGTGCGTATTCTCTAACACTTAGAGGCCTATTCTTTGTTGGATGGCATAGTAATGTAGCCTTTTGTGTTGGACTTGTAACTAAAGTTGGTGAAGGTTGGTTGTAATCTAGCCTACGGTAGAATCCCGTTTTACCTCCTCCAGATTTAAAAGCACCGCCCATTGCTGCTTCTTGAAGTTCAATAGGTAATGACCTCCAATTGCCACCCATTGGGACATGTTTAAGATAGTTAATTCTTTCTTCAGAGAATGTTCCACAAATTCCCTGTTCCTCTTCTAAGTCAGAGATTACTTCTCCTAAAGTTCTCCATCTATAATCTGGGTTTTGATGTTTTTGGAAATGCGTTGGAGTAGGTAAAAATATATCTTCATCATCTCTCGAACCAACAATAATTAATCTTTCCCTAAATTGAGGGACACCGTAATGAACGGCGTCAACTACACCAAATTCTAATTTGTATCCTATATCTTTGAACGTCTCTATTATAACCTTTAGAGCACTACCGGGCATTTCCTCTGGTGTGTAATCTTCCTTTTTCTTGTCTTTTGGAGGTTTTACTACAGATACAGAAGTTAATCCTTTTACATTCTCCATTACAAAGAATCTAGGACGAACAGTTCTTATTACATGAGCAAATTCCATAAATAATGAACCACGTGGGTCATTTATACTCTCGCGTTTTCCTGCAGTTGAGAACGCTTGGCAAGGCGGCCCGCCCACTACTGCAAAAACTTCTTCTGCTTCTAAATTGGCTTGATTAAGAAGAAATGAACAGGTTGGATCTTCTTCTATCAAATTTTTTATATCGCCTAATAAATAATTTTTATCGTTTGCAATAGCCGTTTTTTGGCACCACGGATCTATATCTTGCGCTACTTTAATTTCTAGTCCAGCGGCTTCTAAACCTAAGTCTAGGCCCATCGCTCCACTAAAAAGTGATATTACAGGATAAGTCATTTTTTTCCACTCCTAATGTAGCATTACATTTATGGAATAATTATAACACTTATAGTGGTATAGGTCCAGAACTTTTCACTTTTACATAAAAAAGAGGAGGAGAGATACTTAGTCTCCTCCTCTCCTTAAATCCTTAGCAATATTCAACCTATTTCCATCATCAAAAGGTTGGGAGTAGTAAATTTTCTCACAATTTAAACATTCAACATCACATAGTCTACTATATACCAATTTTTCCTGTTTACTAAGATGTTTAGGGGGAGTTTCAACCCTTATCACATTTAAGACCCCGCCGCATTTACATATCATAATAACTCCTCCATCAAATAAAGAAGTGATAAATAAACACCACTTCCTATTTTATCCTACACATATCATTTTTTCTATATCTCAATCTAGTCTGCCTTTATTTCACTAATTCTATCTTTAAATTTCACCTATTATATTAACTGTTCCTTTTGATAATTAATTATCTCCCATATATAATTAAGTTCTTCTAAATTACAGTAATACTTATGTCCATCTTCAACAGAGATTTGTACAGGATAATGTTCATTTAAAATATCTTCTTTTACATCAATAAAACCATAAACCCCTGAATGAACAATATCACAAATATCCGCTACATAAAAGTTTCTAAGTACCATAATCAAATCCCTCTTACTAAGAATAAATTCCTCTATATCACTACCATCATAAAGTTCTAATAGAACACTATTGGCTGTTGCATACGTTATAGTTACCCTAGATGCACCATTATAAAAATCATTTATTTCTACTAATTCTTCTACCTTTAATTTAAGCAATATTTCCACCTCCCTTTACCTTTTACTTCAACACAAAGGGGAATATTACTGCATTTTTAGATTAAGAATTTTATGAGATTTAAGTATTAAAAAGACAAGGATTTTATTCCTTGTCTTTTTCCAAATAAATAGGATTTAGTTTTTCAACCTGTCTTAAACACTCGAAAATAGCATCATCAACTAAAATATACTCGCTCAAAATAGCATCTATTCTATGCTTAAGATCTTCAAAGGTTAGAAAAACATTGTCTCTAACCTTTGTATCGAAAACATCAGTTAAAGAATTTTCATTATTAACTCTCTCTAACTTTTTATCGAATATAAATAAAAAATACTGATACTGAGAAAACCCCTTGTATTGCTTCCAGTTGATTCTTTTAAAACGTGTAATCATAAAAAGAAAATTTTCGTAACGGAATTCAACTATTTCATTTTCATTTGTTTTTCTTGAGTGATTGTTTCTTTTCAAGTGTATCTCCTCCATTATCTTTTGGAAACTTTTTCATGATGACTCTTCAAGATAACGTAGTTAATACCTTGATTCTTTGGGCACAAATAAAGGATAATTAAATTTATGGGTAATATATAACTAGCACTCCTATAATTGATTTGAGGGAGTATTTATCATTGATTTTTAGGTGATTTTCTAGAATTAAAAACCTTTTCATAAAAAGCGCAAAAACCCACACCTAATAAAGGTATGGGTTTTTTAAAGTTCACCTATAAATTGTACTTCGCTTTTCTCATTTGAAAAGCAACATTTCCTCCTTCCAAAGTATTGATTACTGCAGTTTTAACATCTGGGTTGTCAACTGAACCAATGCAATTGTCTGCAATACAACCTTGCCCATCAACTTCTTTCATTACGGCTATTAGTTCAGAATCACCGAAAACAGGAATATTTGCATTATGTGTAGCAAAAATGAATTGCCTGTTTAACTTATAATCTCTTAAACCGTCAACAAAATTATTTGCTATATAAGAGTTATCTAGATTATCTTCTGGCTGGTCTATAATTAAAGGATCATTGTTGTCTAACATTATTATATTAAGTATTGCCGTACATTGTTGACCTTTCGAAAGTTTATTAAGAGATTTAAAATTTTCTCCTTCAACATCTTCACCTACGGTATTTAGTTTTACATCTATCATATCTAGTAGTGGTATTAATTCCAGTTCAAGTCTCTTTTCCAATGGCAATTGTGCTAATATATCAGCCTTCGACTTTGTTAAATCATATTCCTCCAATAATTTTGTGCTACCTTCACTGATATGTTTAATAAATGTTGGCAATGAAAATTCATCCTTTTCTCTAATCCATCCTAAACTTTTCGGGCCTAGACCATCAATTTCGGACAAAAATTCAATTAACTCTTCTCTGTTTTTTCCTGCTTGAACTTCTACCTGTACTTTCCCATTTAATTTCCCTTTATTTATTTTTTTGACTGCTCTCCTTAGGGAGTCATAAGATTCATCTTGATTCTTTTTTAACTTCTCTAACAACGTTCTTCTTTCCTTAATTATGCTTTCTAATTCCTCTGCTATTCTTCTAGATTCATTTTTACTTGGATTTATTCGTGCAATTTCAGATACGGTCTCTCTATACTCTAAAGCGATTTCTGGGCCAGTTTTTCCATTCAATCCCTCTACAGTCTTGATTGATTTCTTAACTTCTCCTTCAGAATCATTTTTTATTTCTTGCCACTCACCTTTTATTTCCTCCACTTTCCTTGCACTTTCTTTAACAAGTTTTTCATACTCATCTTTTAATTTAAAAAGTTCCAAGTTAAAGTTACTTATAATACCTGAAATTTTATTAAATTTATCTGCATTGGCTGTTTCTTCAATAAATTCTTTAGTAAACGGAGCATCTACTTCAGTAAATTGTAGTGAATGCTTTGTTATTACCTCTAATGATTTTTTTATGTATTCTTCTTCTGTCGATAATTGTTCTATAGTACTAAGTTTATCTGCAATTCCATTCTCTTTAAAAAATTTTACCTTCTCCTCAAGTTTCGGCAATTTAGAAACTTTTCCTGAAATCTCATCCCTTTTCTGGATTCTATCCATTAATTGGGCTGCATTTTGTTTTAAATTTTTTATAATTTCTTCTCTTTCTGAAATACTATCCTCCTGATTAGGAAGAAATCTGCTTAAAATATTTAATTTTGCTTCTTCATCAGATACTAGTTCTATAATTTCATTCTGTCCAAAAATCTCAACGCTGGGTAATATATCTTTTACACTCAAGTTTGAAACAGTACCATCCGCATTCTCAATTACTATAGGATCTTCATACCTTTTAATTACTTTATATTTTTGCCCATAGCGCTGGTTAGAGGTGATATGCAATTCTACCCTTCCATTGTCCAAACCTAAATTTGCTTTAATTAATTCCTTAAAGTATTTTTTCGAATCATGGCCTTTAGGTTCGCAATCAAGAGCATATCGAAGTAGTTCTAATAAGGATGATTTACCTGTCCCTCTTCCACCAATAGCAGTATTTAGGTTTCTAGATAAGTCAATAGAAAATCCATCAAGATATCCCCCAAAAACTTCTATTTTATCTATACTACTGTGATATCGCTCATTTTGATCAAATGATAGTTTTACTCTAGCACTAGGGTCTAGGAAGGCCTCTTTAAAGCATGTGAAATTCAAATCCGACATTTTGACTAAACAGTAAGCATTCTTTTCAAGTAAGTCTTCAGGATTACAAATATCCTTCGCATTAATATATGCAAATGGGGTGGTCTTTTTATACATAGGTTCTTTATTTTTAATAATATTATTATATCTTGGGTCAACCTCTGCTAAACTATATGGTATCTGTGCTGCTTTAAGTTTTGAATCAATCCAAATGTGATTCATTTGACCCATTTTCAAAATCCCATTATCACTTGTAATATGGGCAGCATACCAAAATCCCTTCAGATCTTCCTCAACAATTTTGGCAATTTCCAAGCAAGATAGATGACTTGGCATGACCCCATTATCTACATTAGTTAACCCTAATCTACCTAAATATCTATTTAATTCTTCAGATGTTGTATTTTCAGAGAAAAGACATACAATATGGATTTTTTCTGCAGTCGCAATTTCAAACCCCGGAAAAACAGTAATATCATTTTCACTTAATAAAGTTCTAAGTTTATTAGACGTTTCCACATTTCCATGGTCTGCTAATCCTATTACTTTAATTTCTTCAGAAAGAGCGTTAGTTAAAATCATTTGGTTATATTTATCTTCACTTACTTCATGATCTTTACCTCTATATGCTAAATAACTATAAGGATTAACTTGCAATGCACACTTGTAGAATTCGGCAAATTTCTTCACATTTTGTCCTCCTTTTTTTGTTTTCAACATCATTTATTCCATTATATAACAAAAAGACAGGTGAAATTATCTTTACCTGTCCTTGCATTTCATTTTATTTTTATTAGTTACTAACATTAAAGTAAAAGTGTTACATGAGCAATTCCAAAATAATCTAGTATGAATGTATAATAAAAGAGAAGAGAAGTTTATAACCTTTCAGGAGGAATGATTATTTTGGATTATAAATTAATAAGTGTAATAATTACAGCGGTAATTACAATAGTATTATTTTTCTTTTTACACTTTATAATATCGCCCTTTAATAGAAGAAACGAATTAAGGAAAGAAAAATTGAAAGAATTGTATGGCCCACTATATTATTTAATTCTAACTCATAGAAAAAACTTAAAGGCTGATATGGAAATAAAGGAACATGAGATAGGTGACAATGAACCACCATATATTGAAAGGAATCCTGTTATTGAAGGCTTTGAAAAAGTAATACCTGAAGTTGAAAAATTGATTTCTAAAAATATACATCTTCTTTCATATGAAGATGCAATACACTGGCATTCTTATATCAAAGCCAATGAACAGTTCCAAACTGACAGTGATAAAGAAGATGCTAGTGAAAACGAAGTCTTAGATTTATTAGTTGATAGTCATCAAGAATTTATTAATTTTCTAGATGAAGCAAAAGTTACTTATTATAAACTTTATCATCAATTTTATGGAATAAATTACTTAAAATTTATTAATACAAGATTTAAAAAAAGAAAGGTAAACATTAATTCTAATCCTTTTTATTCTGAGGAAGAAAAATTAATTAAAATTGAGAGATTGCACCAACAGGAAGAAAAGATTTTAAATCACTATGAGAGCAAAAGAATGTAAATTGAGAAGACAGGAATAAACCTGTCTTTTCCTCTAATAACTTATTAATCGAGGTCACACATCATTTAATTTTTTTTAGCCACTCCTCATTAATTACAATCTCAACTCTCTGTTTTACCACTATTTGTGATACGGTTCCCCCCGATTAATCCGAAACCCCCGATACACCTGCTCCAACAAAATCAACCGCATCAACTGATGGGGAAATGTCATTTTCGAAAAGGATATCGCCATGTCGCTGCGGCGTTGTACATCTTCACTAATACCAAGGGATCCACCGATAACAAAAGCGAGTTTACTTTTCCCGTATGTCGCCAGTTCATCCAGTTTTGCTGCGAGTTGTTCTGAACTCAGCATCTTTCCTTGTATCTCCAGCGTAATCACATGTGTGTCCTGGGCAATATGAGATAAAATACGCTCTCCCTCTTTCCGCTTTACTTCGAGCATCTCCGCTTCACTCATATTTTCGGGGGCCTTTTCATCGGCTACTTCTACAATCTCCACCTTTGCATAGGCAGTTAATCTCTTCAAGTATTCTTGAATTCCTTGTTTTAAGTATTTTTCTTTCAGTTTTCCTACTGACACAATCGTTATTTTCATCTTTTCCAATCCTTCCGAGCATGTTTAATTATCATTAGTTTAACAAAAAAGCTTTCATTCACTAAGAAAAGCGCAAGCGCCCGTTTAGCGACGTACGGACTGCGCCTGGCCATGCCAGGTGGTTCGGTGTTACCGCGCAAAGCGGTGGTTTTAACCGAACAGTCCCCGCAGGAGATAAAGGAAACACGACGAACGGAGTGAGTCGATGTTGACTTATCGTACGGAGGTGAGGGAAGTCCGCTAGTCGCTAGGCGATGGAGCTAGACATCGAAGCAAAAATTTATACTTTCTTATCTTTTTAAAAAACCCCACTTTATTAAAATGGGGCTTTCAACTATTGCTATTTAATGATTTGTACTTTTCGAATCGTACGGTTTTCGATTTCCATGATCTTAAACGTTAAGTTTTCTCTTTCAATGACTTCTTCCTCTTCAGGGAAATCATTAAATTCCTTTAATAAATAACCTGCCAGTACATCTTCTTCCTCTGGTATATCGGTCTCGAAAATAGAATTCAACCGACGCAGTGTAATTTTGCCGTCACAAATAATTTCAGTTTCCGTTAACTTTTCAATTAATGCATCATTATCCAGGTCCATTTCATCTTCTATTTCTAATCCAATCATTGATTCTATAACATCTTCATGCGTAATAATTCCTTCTGTTCCACCATATTCATCCAACACAATCGCCATATGTTTCTTCTCTTTCGTCATTTTAAGAAATACCCATTCCACAGAATGGAATTCATATACAAGTAATGGATCAATATCACTAAATTCCTTTAATGATTTTCCCGATTCCAGTGACCACTGAATTAAATACTTGGAGTGAAACACTCCGATAATGTTATCAATGTCGTCTTTGTAGATTGGATATCTCGTAAAGGGGTTCTGGATAACTACATCTCTGACCTCTTCATATGTCGCCGTGCTGGGAAGAGCAACCAAATCAACACGCGGTGTTTTCAGTACATCTTTTACATTTAAATCCTGAAAATCAAGAACTCCTTTCAGACGCGACGACTCATCTTTGCGAAAGGTCCCTTCTAAGTCTGCAATATCCACCATCGTCCGAAATTCTTCCTTAGATATCGATACATCCTTTGGCTGCCCTTTCGAAAGCGCCCTTGTAATAAATCCGGTTAAACCATTTAGTACGACCGTAATCGGCTTAAACACAATCACAAAAAATCGTATGACTGGATAAACGATAGAGGCAATCCGATCAGGGAAAGCAGCGGCAACGGACTTCGGAATCACTTCCGCAAAAATAATAATTGCTATCGTTAATATGGCAGAGGCCAGACCTACATGAAACCCATATTCGATTGCTATTGTCGTTACCAATGTTGGGAGTAAAATATTAGAAATATTATTTCCAATTAGAATGGTTGTAATAAATTCACTTGGTTTAGATACTAAATTTAAAAGCTTTTCAGATTTTTTATCGCCATTGTTTGCCTTCGTTTGCAGCCTCATCCTGTTCGTGGCTGTCAACGCTGTTTCACTACCTGAAAAAAACAGGGAAACAAACAGTAAAAAAATGATCGCAATGATCACGAGCCGGTTCCTCCTTAAATACCTTAAAAATAAAACTCTGTTTCATTATAAATGACTTTATAAGTACGGGAAAAGTGTTACGTTTTATTATCCCTGTTAAAATGTAACACAGCCCCTCATTTTGACTTTATACTTATCGTTAAAATTCCTCTAATTACTATTGTATAAAAATAGTATTCCATTAGAACACCTATTTAAACAAAACACACACCTTTATTAAAGGCTGTCTTTCAGAAAAAGTATTTTTAACACTACACCGGGAAACTTGAAGGGTGTAATTACGATGTTGAATAACATAGTCTAAAATAAGTTATTAATAAATAACCGGACAACATCCAATCCACCAATAAAGGTTCCTAATGAACTTCCTACATTCGCTAAAACAACGACTAATAGTACACGAGTCACTTTATTATGCCAAAACCCTTTTACATTAAATACATCTTCGGTTAATTTTTCAAAATCCCTTACTGTTGGCCTGCTGAAATAGGCTTGGACAAAACCTGCAAACCATCCCGCAGCAATTAACGGATTCAGGGAAGTAATTGGCGCTGCGATTAAAGCTGTTAAAATGGCTAAAGGATGACCTAATGCGATAAGAGTACCCAATGCTGAAAAGGAGCCGTTCCAGACAACCCAGCTAATCGCTTGTTGCCAGCCAGCAGCAGGATTGGTTATGAAAGTATAAGCAATCATTGCAATAATAAGAATCGGTATCGACCAGGCAATAACCTTTGGTGCCTTGGATTTTGGCGGACGCTTTGATAAGTTCTTCAAATCATGCTCATGCTGTATTTCTTTCGTAATGCCAGGCACATGAGCAGCTCCCAACACGGCAACTACCTTATCCCCTGATGCACTTTTAATTTTCTGCGCTAAATACTGATCACGCTCATCAATTAACGGTTTCTTAAGCCTTGGAAAATGCTCGGTAAACTCCTGGAGCATCGCATTAATCGTATCCTGCTGCTTCATTTTTTCCAATTCTTCTTCAGAAATTTCTTCCTTACTGAAAATACTTGCAATAATTTGCGATAAAAGCAATGCTTTTCCCTTTAAGCCTAAGTTCCCCCATACTCTTGAAAAGGTAACCTGGATATTCCGGTCGGCTAAGACTAATTCGGCACCAATTTCCTCTGCAGATTCCATTCCCTGGATCATTTCCTGTCCTGCATTAATTCCAAACTGCTTCGCCATCCGTTTCTGAAAAGAGGATATAGCAAGATTCATTAACAATAATGTTGCTCTTTTTTCCTTAATCACCTTAAATATATCCATATCCTTCCATCTGTTACCTTCTTTGATGGACTTGTATCGGCCCTCATCCAATTCAATACAAACGGAATCTGGTTTTTCTGTTTCAATGACTTCTTTTACTTGCTCTGCACTTTGTTTGGACACATGGGCTGTTCCAATAAGTATAATCTCTTTATTATTAATATGTAATCGAGTAATATTATCTTCCGTCATAGATACCTTCCTTTTTACGATTAAACATAGTTCCATTCTAAACCAGATTTACAGAAAATAGTATTATTATCTACCTAATTAGGGGCTTTTTTGAAAGTTTGCTTGCTAATCTTCAAAACAGGTCTCCTACCGCTCCGGAGCTTCATCGCACTTTTAGAAAACTGCCTCACTTAAGAAAAGCGCAAGCGCCCGTTTAGCGACGTACGGACTGCGCCTGGCCATGCCAGGTGGTTCGGTGTTGCCGCGCAAAGCGGCGGTTTTAGCCGAACAGTCCCCGCAGGAGATAAAGGAAACACGACGAACGGAGTGAGTCGATGTTGACTTATCGTACGGAGGTGAGGGAAGTCTCGCTAGTCGCTGGGCGCTGGAGCTAGACATCGAAGCAAAAAAATTTATACTTTCTTATCTTTTTTAAAAAGGGAACCTCTATCTGAGATTCCCTAACTCTAATTATTCAAATTCATGTGATGCAAGTATCGTTGCTATAGCATCTTGAACTGGTGTCATGGATCCTTTAATATAATTATTGTTTAATACTGAGAAGATTAATTTCTCCCCGTCAGCTGATGTAACATAACCTGATAAGGTATTCACTCCATTTAATGACCCTGTTTTCGCCATGACATTTCCTCTTGTCGGTTCTTCTGTCATTCGATTACGAAGTGTACCCCCTACCATTCGTTCGGATACTCCGGCTACAGGCAGGGCATATTCAAAATCAGCATACCAGTCCTTTTGCTGGGCCGCATAAAGCAGGCTCGTTAATTCACTTGCTGGTATATAATTTTTATGTGACATACCTGATCCATCACGCAAAAGAATCGTTTCTTCATTCACACCTAAATTAGCTATAACATTTTTCATTACGTCAAGGCCCGCATCCCAGCTTCCTTCTCCTTCAACCACCATGCCCATTTCCTTTGTCAGTACTTCTCCATGTCCATTATTGCTCAGTTTCAAGAAAGGGATAAGCAAGTCTTTTAATGGCATGGATTCCTTTTGAACAAGTAAGGTTGCATCATCAGGCACTTTTCCAGTTTCTGCTTTGCCATTTCCAGCAAAGGTTATTCCATTCTGTTCTAACGATTTCTGGAACACATCAAGCACATATCCTGTCGGTTCCCATACTGCTGCCCATGATTTGGAGTTAGACCCATCAGTCGGCATATTTCCTTCCACGATAATGTTATTCGTTCCATGTTCTCTTTCAATGGAGATCGTTTTCGCTTCACCTTTTGCCACCATTTTTGACTGATTCACAATCGTTACATAATCCGTTTCTGGGGTAACTTTTACTTTGGCCTTTTCCCCTTTTCCTGGCATTACTTCGACAATCACGGTACCAGCATCATAATCATGATCCGGGGAAAGGGTTAAGGCGGATACTTGTGCACCAGTATGGAACGGCTCGTCCGACCAGTTTAAATCCTGAGATAAACGAACATCGTCATACCATGTATCATCAGCAATTAAATTTCCGTGTAATTTTGTAATTCCCTTATCCTTCAAGACAGAGGCAAACTGATCCAAATCGGCTTTGAGTAAAGATGGATCGCCCTTCCCTTTGATATAAAGGTTCCCTTGCAGGACTTCCCCAACAACTTGTCCATCCGTATACACTTCTGTTGAAAATTGATAATTTGACCCCAATGTATCCAATGCAGCTGCAGCAGTTAAAAGCTTCATATTGGATGCAGGATGTAATCGGATGTCCCCATTATTGGAGTAGATTTCTTCTCCTGTATCTGCTTTCCGTACACTTACACCGGTTATCGCGCCATCTAACCGCTCATCTTCCAAAACTAGGTTCAGCTTTTCATCCAATGGTAAGGATTCGTTAATTTCCGATGTTAAATCTTCGGATGCAACGACAAATAATTCTTCCCCTTTATCAACATACAGAAGCGATAAAAGCGATAATATAAATAGTGAAAGGAACCCGACTTTTGTAACATTTCTCATTAGCTTATTCACATCCCCCTGATATTTATTTGAATATTTTAATTATACACAATATAAATGTAAATGAAAGTAGTGCTAGCTAAAACCATTCTTATTACCTAGCTTGGCATTATTCCAATACTCTATAGCTTTCACATTATTTTTTGGAAATATATCCATATCACTACAATTATTTTTGTCGAATAGAATTTACCCACTTTTCTGACCGATTTTATGATATGATTTCTATGTATTTTCTATTGATCATGCTCTTTTCGGTGGGACGAGTAACCGCAGTCCCAACCCTTTTTGAAACAGCCTAATAAAAAGAAATATTAAATACATAGGGACGATACCAATATGATGTCGTTTTTAGCATTGGTATGAACATTCAATTAGCGTGTGGTGGGAATCCTTATTCAACATGATCATACCCTTATCATAAAGAGGTTCAGGTGTAACAATTGGGCACTCCTGTGGGAAGGGTAAAAATGCTGGAGAACTTAAGCGAAAGTCTGAAGTGGGAATTTTATGAAGAACTGTATTTGAAAAATGAAAACCCAACAATTATATTGGGTTGTTGAAAATTTCTTTATATATCGTGAGAAAGCCTTTCATGAAATTGGTCTCTATTATCAAGTTTTATCGGATACAAAGGAAATCTTCCAGAAGCGAACCTTTTACGGGAAAGAAGGAGGACATCTCATATATATAAAGGGTTCCTATGAATAAGCTAGATTCGATCCAATTTGAAACCAACATATTAAGATTGCTTCAAACAATTTCCCGGATCATACAGAACATCTTGTAATCGGAAATTTTGTCGATTAGCTTTATTGGTCGGTTTCTTCAAAGGTAACAGAGATAACTTCTTCTGTATCGGTTTTAAATTCTATATTAATAAATACCCCAAATTCTCGATTTTCATCTTTTAGCCATAGCTTGAATTTCTCAACGGAATGCTTGTCCTTGGAATCTCGTCCAATATGAAGATAATCAATAATTTGCGCACTGGAGTATTTCTTTTTCGTTTCCTGCATAGCTAACCGCCCCCATTTTGCATAAGATGGGATACCATCTTCTTCTGCAGAAATGAAATACTGAACAGGGGTTAGATACGTATACCCGGAAAACAGAAGCAGTGTAATCGTGATGGCTGATAGTATTTTTTTCAATGTTCATTCCTCCTTTTCTATAGATTTGGTAATTTTCCCTTTTCCTATTCACCAAATTCTTGTAGTAAAAAGGGGAGGAATAGTTTATCTTAGTGACTTAGACATATTATTTTTGGAGGGAAATCAAATGACATCTATTTGTTTTATAAGGCATGGAGAAACAGACTGGAATGCTGTAGGAAGACTTCAGGGACGGACGGATATTCCGCTCAATAATAAAGGAAGAAAACAGGCGAAGCAATGTGGTGCTTATTTACATAAACAGAAATTTGATGTTGTCATAACGAGTCCTTTAAAGCGTGCAAAAGAAACGGCAGAAATTATCAATGATTATTTACAGCTGCCCCTTATAGAAATGAATGAGTTTATTGAACGGTCTTTTGGAGATGCTGAGGGAATGACCTATGAAGAACGATTAGAAAAGTATCAGGATGAAAATCTGCCCAATCAGGAAGAACAAGCCGTTTTACATCATCGGATACTCACTGCCTTAGAAAAGGTGAAACAATTATATCCGGAAAAACGCATCATACTCGTAAGCCACGGTGCCGTCATCAATGCCATGCTCTCCATTCTGTCCAACGGGGAAATCGGAGGTAGAAAAACACCTCTGTTGAACGGATGCTTTAATACGATTTATTATCATCAAGAGCAATGGGAAATTCAAGATTATAATCGTGTTGAACATTTAACTCCTACACATGAAACCATCAATCCTTAAGAGCCTCCTCCAATTCGAGGAGGTTTTCCATTTCCCGGGAAATATCGACAATTTCCTATTTATTTTTTAGGAAAAACGCTTATTTCCTTATTCTTTCGCAAATATGTTGATCGTTATATAGGAGCATTTAAAATTTTAACTATGAAAATCTGCTCCTTTCTAAAATATAACTATTTGATTCCTGCTAACAATATCTTCAAGAATTGTTTATCTTTCTTAAATTTTCAAACATATCAACATATTATTAACATTATGTGGATAACTAAGAATTGGAATCGAAAAAAAGAGGATTTCTCAGATTTGGCCACTGTTATAGGCGCACCACCTTAAGAAATCCTCTTTCGTTAATTCATTTGTACACTATGCAAATGTGCAAACAGTCCATCCTTTTTCAGTAATTCATCATGACTGCCTTCCTCTTCCATTCCATTCTTCGTTACCACCATAATCCGATCCGCATTTTTAATCGTTGCTAACCGATGAGCAATAATTAAGGTGGTTCTATTTTTGGCAAGCTCATTTAATGCTTGTTGAATAATTGTTTCTGTTTCGGTATCCAAGGCAGAAGTTGCCTCATCCAAAATTAATATTGGCGGGTTCTTTAAGAACATCCTTGCAATTGCAATCCTCTGTTTTTGACCACCAGATAGTTTTAACCCTCGTTCCCCGACCTGTGTATCATATCCATTTGGTAACTCATTGATAAATTCTTCCATATGTGCCCGTTTCGCGGCTAACTGAATTTCTTCATCTGTAGCCTCTAATTTTCCATAAGCAATATTCTCACGGAGAGTACCTGTAAATAAAAACACATCTTGTTGTACAACTCCTATTTGGCTGCGAAGGGACTCTTTTTTCATGTCTCGTATGTCGATTCCGTCAATAGTGATTCTTCCTTCATCTACATCGTAAAAACGCGGAATTAATGACGATATGGTAGTTTTTCCAGCACCAGATGGGCCAACAAATGCTACCGTTTCCCCAGCACGAATATGAAAATTAATGGAGTCCAGAACGGCTCCCTGCTCTTGTTCATAGCCAAACGTTACATCATGAAAGGCTATCTCACCACGTAAATTTACTTCCAATGCATCTTTACGATCTTTCACATCCGGGTCAACATCGAGTAACTCTGTAAATCGTTTGAACCCTGCCATGCCTTTTGGATATATTTCTAATAGAGCGGTGATTTTATTAATTGGGTTCGTTAACACATTAACAAATAAGATAAAACTAACTAATTCTCCATATGTCATTCTTCCATTAAAAGTTAGCCAGGCACCGGCAACCAGCACAATTAATGTAATTAACCGCATTAACAAATAAATATTGGAATGGACGATGGCCATCGTTTGATAAGCCCCTATCTTTGCTTTTCGAAAACGATTGTTATCCTTCGTAAAACGTTCCATCTCAAATTTCTCGTTTGTAAATGACTGGACGACACGTACACCCGATACGGCATCCTCCACACGTGCATTCACTCCGGCAATATCCTCGTACATTTTTTTCCACGACTTATTCATGCGAATATTTCCAAACGTGATAAGGAAAATCAAAATAGGAACCGCTATAAGAATAACGAGGGATAAAGTAGGATTAATCGTAAACATAATTACAAAGGCCCCAACAAAGGTCATAATCGAAATGAAAAAGTCTTCAGGACCATGGTGTGCCAATTCTCCAAGATCAAATAAATCATTGGTTATTCGACTCATAATATGTCCAGTTTTTGTATTATCGAAAAAGCGAAAAGATTGCTTTTGGACATGGTAAAACAGTTCTTTACGCATGTCTGTTTCAATATTAACCCCAAGCTTGTGTCCGATATACGTGACAACATATTGTAAATACGTACTTAATATATAAACAAATAATAGCAGGACACCAACCGTTACAATCAAATTCCAATCGTCTCCTGGCAGCAGTTCATCAAGAAACCACTGTACGGCAACCGGAAAAGCGAGTTCGAGAATAGCAACAATAATGGCAGCAACAAAGTCAACAATAAATAGCCGTTTATGTGGTTTGTAATAAGAAAAAAAACGCCGAATCAACACATTCACCCCTTTCTGTTACTAACACCCAGCGTTAGCAGCAAACCCTTTTCTTGATTAATCTAAATGAAATTATATGTCTTATTTCTACCATTAGCAATAAGGAAAGTAGATATTTATTTTTTATTTTCAACTACTTGTCAACGTTGTCCAACTTAAAGCATATAGATGGAATAACTAGTCTTTTAGGGGGTACATGGAAGCATATGCAAATGCAAATAACTAGATGGGTTTGTTATTCTATTGGTTATGTATTTATCACATCCGGTATAGTGAAGCTAGTAATAAACGATTTTAAGGTAATCTTTGCAAATTTAGGAATACCATACCCTGAGTTCACATTATTTTTAGTAGCTATGATCGAAATTAGCTGCGGCGGTTTAATCGTTGCCCGAATGTACGTGCAACAGGCAGCTGCCCCACTTATTTTTATTATGCTGTCTGCGATTTTCCTTACAAAATTGCCGATTCTATCCGATGGAGGATTGGTACATTTTTTGTTTGAAGCACGATTGGATATCGTCATGCTTATGCTTTTAGTTGTTGTTTGGAAGTACAGTAAGTATTGGTAATCTGCTTTAAAACATAAAATTGTTGATAAGTCGTTAATAACATCGTATTTTATCCTCAAATTGCCAAGTTATCCACAAACTTATTAACATATGCACAAATGTTCGGTGATATTTTGTTGCAGAACATATTTTCTATACCATATATTGTATTTATCTACAGTTTCATCCACAGGCTGTGCATAAACCCTGTGAACAGAAAAAATCCGAACTTATCATTCAAAATTCTCCTGTTAGAATTCGAATTGGTTCGGATTTTTTCCATTTTATAAAGCTGTTTTCTAAATGAATCTTTGTTTTTATCACTAAATCTATAAAGTACGCATATAACTTGTAATAATATTTGGCGCAATTACCCGCTCTGGAAATAAACTATGCATACCTTAGAACTGTCTGTTTTCATAATGTGGCAGCCCTATCCATATTTATTGAGACCCGAGTTCAATCGTCGTTTCCATTAACTCTCCATTCCTATAAAAGGTAACCTTTACTTCCTCACCAATTTCCTTTTCATGATAAAGGATTTTACGTAAATCTATTGTGTCTAACGTTGACGTATCATCTAAGGCAATGATAACATCCAACTGCTCTAATCCCGCTTGATCTGCAGGAGAAAATGGTTCAACACTCCATACATACACGCCACCTTTTACATCATTTGGGAGATTTAGCGTATTATCCCATTCCGATTTCGGTACTTCATCCAGGGAATAAATCTCTACACCTAAGTATGGTCGGATGACTTCTCCTTTTTCCTCTAATTCAGCAATAACTGGCATGGCAAAATCAACAGGGATAGAAAAGCCAATTCCTTCTACCGCCTCTTGATTTACCTTCATGGAATTAATACCGATAAGCTGTCCATACATGTTAATCAGTGCACCACCACTGTTTCCTGGGTTAATCGCTGCATCCGTTTGAAGGACTTCTGCTTGCCAATCGGATCTACCATCCTGGTCAAAATCCTGTGGTATCGTTCGCTCAGTTGCACTGATGACCCCTTGGGTTACTGTACTGGAAAACATATGTCCTAAAGGATTTCCAATAGCTACTGCAGGTTCGCCTACTTTAACTTTACCCGAGGAACCAATATCAATTACTTTTTCAACATGTTCTCCATCCATTCGCAATACAGCCAAATCCGTAAAAATATCACTCCCGACAATTTCTGCCGGTATAGAAGTTTCATTATAGAGCACAACCTCTACTTCATCCGCTCCTTCTATCACATGATGGTTCGTGACTACATAAGCTGTACCATTTTCTAACTTATAAATCACACCAGAGCCAGTTCCAGCCTCCATGCTTTCCTCCTGCTGCCAATAGTCTGCATGCTTCATAAGATTGGTTACACCTACTACAGCAGGCGTCACTTCGTCCACAATTTCGGTAATTTGTGTAGAAACATCAACATGAACCGAAGTATTAATTATATTACCAGTACCTCCGTTTTTTTCATTCGCTTCCGTGTTTACTTTATTCATATTATTCATCGTTCCAGCACTACCATCTGTTTGTGTGAAAGCTGGTATCACTTGTGCTACCAGGAATATCCCTGCACCTAACCCAATCAGTAAAGGTATGATCCAGCTGACTTTCCGATTTGGTTTACGATGCGGGTTTGGTGGATAGCCTTGATTGTAATAGCCCATTTCTTTTCCCCTCATTTTACATATAGATTTCTACACAGTAGTATTTCCTAACTTTAGAGGATTATAATTAAGAAATGCGCAAGCGCCCTTTTAGCGAAGTACGAAGGTAAGGGAAGTACGCTAGTCGCTATGGCGATGCAGCTAGACATCAAAGAGCAAATTTATACTTTCTTATCTTACAAAGAAAAACGAACACATCATCCTGTTGATGAAGGTGTTCGTTTCTAACTCTTCTAATTCTTATGCTTGGCCTGTTAAAATTTAACTGTGTCAAACCTCTTCCTGGCCAAATTTTTATAGTCTGGTGCACAAATGCTATCCTACCTCATATAATGCCGTTGGTTCTTCCGGATCGGTATCATGTAACTCCATATCTATTCCACGTTCCTTCAGTACGTTATTCACGGACATACGTGCTAAGTCTTTCATATTATTATCTACACTTAAATGAGCCAAATAAATGCGTTTGGTACGGTTACTGATAATGTCGGTCAGTGCTAAAGCACAATCCTCGTTTGAAACGTGGCCAGAATCACCTAAAATACGACGTTTTACACTCCATGGATAACGCCCCATTCTGAGCATTTCCACATCATGATTCGCCTCAAAAACATATGCGTCTGCATCTTCCACAATTTTCTTGATTCGTTCAGATACATACCCTAAATCCGTAACGAGCGCGACTTTTTTTCCTTTATGACGAAACGTATAAAACATTGGCTCTGCCGCATCATGTGAAACACCAAATGACTCCACATCTAAATCACCAAATGTCTTCACTTCTTCCATATTAAATAGAAATTTTTGATCAACGGAAATCTTCCCTATAGCTCCATCCATCGCTTTCCACGTTTTTTCATTTGCGTAGATTGGAAGATTATACTTTCGTGCAAAAATACCTAAACCCTTAATGTGGTCACTATGTTCATGCGTAACTAAAACTCCAGACAGCTCTTGAGGGTCTATTTGGATTTTTTCAAACAGATTCGTAAGTTTTTTTCCACTTAATCCTGCATCCACTAATAATTTCTGCTGTTCTGACTCTATATAAAAGGCATTGCCCGTACTCCCTGATGCCAATACACTAAAACGTAATGTCATTTCTATTTCACTCCGATTTTTCGAACTGCTGTTTTTCTTCAAGCATTCTTATAAAAGAATGGTAATTTTCCTCTTCCCCATCATCGTCGTCCTCATCATTGTCTTCATCTTCATCGTTCATTAATGGTTCAACTTTTTCAAGCGTCTCGTCAATAATATTATCTAAAAATTCCTCATCGACATTGGAGAAGATAATGCCTTCAATCGCATTAATAAAATAATTTCGTTCCCCATTGACGACAACATTCCATGTCGGAGCAAAGATCTGTTCTCCTTCTTCAATCAGCCGGGAATAATAACCGATATCCACATCCGTCACTTCTTCATTTGGAAGTAAGTCATGTGAGTTGTACAAAGCTTCAATTGCTTTGATAGGCTGAATTAATGACTTAGACCCAGAACCTTGTGGCTCTCCTTCCCCGAGCATGGTTTGCGTATAATGGGTTATTTCATTCTTTTCATTTAAATACAATAATAATAACCCAGGTCCATTCTCATTATAATAAACGGTGCGTCCCTCTATTTGCTGGAAGAATATTAATATATTTAATTCCTCATGCCAATCCCAAAAGGCAAATTCCTCACCATAAAGAATATTACTTTTTACCAGTTGGCTTATTTCTTCACCTGTTGAGTCCTCAGAGACTGGTACTGGTTTTTCTAGCTGGGAAACAATAAAATTGTCATCTATCACGGTTATGAATTGACCATCTAAATTGGATAACTGTTCGAGTTCTGATTCATTAAATTCCTTTTGAGATGCCAGAACATAGGTCGCTTCCTCAATATCCATATCCAAATCCGTAATTGTAATATTATCAGCGGCCAGTTGATCCTCTATGGTCGTTTCCTGACTAAAAAGTATCCCTAAATCTGCTTCTTGTTGTTTCTGAACAAATTGAACAATTAAGTAGACATTAAGAATTAGGAAACTGAGGATAAATAATGTTTTTATATGACCCCATTGCATCCTCTAGTCCCCTCCTTTTAAGGTGAATTCTTCATCATACGGATTAACAGGAGTCCAATAATAATTCTCTTGATTCTGCTGCTGAATATACCAGTTTGGTTCAAAAACAATTAAATTATCGTCTTTATCATAGTTTAATTGGTAACCTATTTGGATATCCATGATGTTATCGGGATTATAATGTTCCCTTACATAATCGACAATAGCTCCACTTGAAGGCAATTCAACCGTAATTTCATTTAGAAGATCATTGCTGCGGAATAAGGGGCGCTTATACTGAATCAAACGCTGTCCCCATTCCTGTTCTATTGTCGTTAACGTACTAAATACAGGATAGCCTTGATAATACATTTGATAGCGAATAAGATTTTCATTGATAAAGATGTCCATTAACTTATACTCATCTGTCCAACCTTCGTGAGCATTAATATCATCAATGCTCTTATTCAGCAGGTCTTCTGCATATAAACCTTCCTGATATTCGTTATTCGCACCGGGACTAATAAACTCCATTCTAGCTTCATCTCTTGTTACACTCATTTGACTGCTATCTGTGAAATAAGTGGTTCCCCGGTTTGTATAATTCGATTGCCTCACCACAGAAGGATCGGAGAATAGCACTTCCACGAGATCATTTGGATTAATTCGACTAAACGATCTCGTCTGTCTGGATAAATGAATCGGTCCTTCTGGAAGATAAATGTCGGTTCCACCTTCATCAAACAAAGTATATTCCCTTAACTCCTGTTCATTCATGTACGCCTGCAACTGTTCATAATGACTTGGATCATGAACAAATGCCACTGCCTTGTCTCTGCCATCAATGGATAGAAACTCCACCATTACTGCATTCGCCTCTTCGTCTAACGTCAAATATACTCTTTGAAACGACCAAATGGGAAGCTCCAGATTGGAACTGTTAAACGTAAAAAGACTATCCAATATTTCCATTGGTAAAGGGGTCGGAAAAATGAGTTCTCCGTCAGGATGGTTTGTATTCTCTTCTGTCTTTACCGTTTCAAAATCATATAAGACCCAGTCCTGTACATCTTGGTAAAACTCCCTTTGTTCCAGCGGACTGTCAAATCCATAATGCATACTTGCTTGATGGAAGATAATTTGTTTCGGTTCAATCAGTGATTGGATGGATTCCTCTGAACCATTTAAACTAATATCTTCTGGTGTCGGATCCTTTAAAGATTCTATACTTGGCTGATAGTTCCACATTCCAAATGTAAGCAATAAACTTATTCCGATTAAGACGACTAAAATAAATGTTTTTAACGTTTCTAATTTCATCGTCCACCCCTCCGCTTCTGATTCATCAGCGGAAGTGTAAAGAGAATGGTTGTCCCTTTACCTTCTTTGCTTTTGGCCCATATTTTTCCATGATGTGCTTCTACTAGTTCTTTGGTTATTGCTAAACCTAATCCAGTACCGCCTAATTTTCTTGACCTTGCTTTATCTGCTCGATAAAAACGTTCAAATATTTTATCCAGCTTATCATATGCAATTCCAATCCCTTCATCATGTACACTAATTAATAGAAAATGTCGTTTATATTCTACTTTGAGACGTATTTCTCCGCCTTCAGGAGAATACTTAATCGCATTTGAGATAATGTTATCCAATACTTGGGTTATTTTATCTTTATCTATCCATACATAATAACGGCCATTAGGCAATTCCCGATTAAACGATAGACGTTCTGGAATATTCATTTCCAGTCGATCAATGACCTGATGGAAATAGTTGATAAATTCTGTTCGTTCCTTATGCATCGGATACTCGTCCGCATCCAGCTTGGACAATTGTAGCAGATCATTGACCATTCGAATCATTCGATCGGTTTCATCTTGCGCAACACTTAAAAATCGAGGGGCAATTTCCTTGTCCTGCCACGCACCATCAGAAAGTGCTTCAATATAACTTTTCATCGTTGTTAGTGGGGTCCTTAATTCATGAGAAACATTGGATACAAACTCTCTTCGCTCCTGTTCCACTCTTTCCTGTTCTGTAACATCACTGATAACCGCAATAAAACCGGTAATTTCCTCTTCATCATCAAAAACCGTCGAGAAATTCGCCCGGATAAGAAAAGGTTCATCATCTTCACTAAAATCAATGATCATGGAGCCGCTATCCTGAAGTTCTGTGATGTCAACGATACGATCTTCTATTTGCAGGACGTCCAATAGATAATCCCCAATGATTTCATCAGGATTCTGACCAATTAATCTCCCTGCAGACTCATTTGCCAAAGTAATCATACCTGTATTATCGATAGCTATGACTCCATCAGACATATTCGATAGTACGGAACTTAGCTTTCGCCTTTCCTCCTCTATCGTCGCATAAGAGTGTTTGAGCCTACTGTTTAAATCATTAAAAGTTTCAGCTAATTGTCCAATTTCGTCCTTTCCATATACATTGACTTTCTGTGTAAAATCCCCTTTCGCCATCGTTTGTGCCTGTTTGCGCATTGCCATAATTGGTTTGGTAATGGTGCGGGCTACTAAAATTCCCAAAAACGCCGAGACGCTGATGGCTAATATGGAACCTTGTATAAAAAGATCATTTATTTCATTTAACTGATCATATACCGTTTGAATGGGGGCTTTGGCATAAACAACTCCTACAACGGTACCCTCATTATCATATAAAGGTAAAGCCTGAACATATACACGTTCCTGTGATTCCTCATCCAGCATTATATCTTCCTTAAAAGAATTAAAAAACAATGCATTTTCAATAAGGTCCAGACTTGTTTTTTTCCCGATATCTCTTTGGTAGTTAGGATCATTTGTACCTATAATTCGACCTTGATTATTAATAACCTGAATATTGGTTACAGCCGTATCAATACTAGTATCATTTACAATTTGCTGCACCTCTTGCAGTAATGTTAGGCCTTCTCCGTCTTCACTTCTTTCCCTATTAAAAGCCTGCTCTAAATTGTAACTGAGCAAGTCCATACGTTCATTAATGGACTCTGTATAATTCAATAAGAGCTCATCTTCCAGCTCCTTCATGAAAAAGGTACCAATTACTTGCATCGCCAGCAGCAATAAGAGGATATAAATAATGATAAACTTCAATTGTATGGAACGGAAAAAGCCAACTTTATTCATTAACAACTACTCCTGTTCAGGATTACGTAAATAATAGCCCACACCTCTGCGGGTTACAATCCATGCCGGATTACTTGGGTTCTCCTCTATTTTCTCACGGAGCCTTCTTACCGTAACATCAACAGTACGAACATCTCCAAAATAGTCATAGCCCCAAACCGTTTCTAATAAATGCTCCCTGGTCATCACCTGTCCAATATGGCGAGCTAAATAATGCAATAATTCAAACTCCCGATGTGTTAATTCAATTTGAACACCATCACGGGAAACAACATAAGCATCCGGATGAATGGTTAGATTACCGATTTTTATATCACTGGACTCTTTCACCGGTTCATCTGGAACTTGCTGGCGACGTAGATTCGCCTTCACCCGTGCAATTAATTCACGATTGCTGAACGGTTTCGTCACATAATCATCGGCACCCAATTCCAAACCTAACACTTTATCAATTTCAGAATCCTTGGCGGTCAACATGATAATGGGAATCGTCTGTGATTTCCTTACTTCCCGTAATACTTCATTCCCATCCCTATTGGGAAGCATAATATCTAATAACATTAAATCAGGCTTTTCACTTTCTGCTAATTGAATAGCCTCATCACCATCATAAGCGCAAATCACCTGATATCCTTCTTTTTCTAAGTTGAACTTTAATATATCTGCAATTGGTTGTTCGTCATCTACTACTAATATTTTCTGACTCATCTTGTCACTTCCTTTTACCATTGCTTATTTTATTTTATCGTAAATTAGAGAATATGTCTTTACTCGTTGAAATATCATCACTCTTGAAATATTACTACGTATACTTATCATAATAGAATTTTTGTCTATCGCCAAACCAAATGGCAATGGTATTCTTTGCCTATAGGAAATAAGTTCTATATTATTAAATCCATTCTTAGCCTCACCATGCCTTGGGACGAATGCTGTAGTTAGTTTTATACTTTCCTGTTTGCCTACGAAAAAAGACTAACTCATAAGAGTCAGTCTTACCTAATATAATCAAGAGGATCTTTTAATGCGCCATTTTCATATACTTCAAAATGTAAATGGATTCCTGTGGAGTTCCCTGTAGAACCCATTACCCCAATTTTCTTCCCTTTTTCAACGGTTTGTCCAACTTTTACATCCATGGATGCAAGGTGAGCATAAATAGTTTTCATTCCATTGTTATGATTGATGACTATTTTATTCCCATATCCACCACTATAACCGGCAGATTCAATCACACCATTATCGGCTGCTAAGATGTTTCGGTTACTAGGCCTTGCAATATCAATTCCTTTATGCATTTTCCCCCAGCGTTCGCCCATCTTACTTGATACATATCCACCAACAGCTGGCCAGCTTAGATTTCCTGTACCACGGGATGGAATGACTTTCGTTCCTTTTATGATTACTTTATTAACCGGTTCTTCTGTGACGGTCTCTTCTATTTTTTCTTTCTTTTCTTCAAATCCATTTACGGTTTCAATGACATAATGAACTTCTTTTTTGCCATCTTTCCCTTCTTGCTGGACTTTCTCTTCGCCTTTATATAAATCATCTGATTCGATAACTTCTGTTTCATAATTAATAGACTCTTCCACTAAAGTCTCTTCTTTGACAATGACATCTACAAATGGCTCATAATCCATTACATTAATTTCCTGACCAATTTGAATTAGGGTGTCCTCTGTTATCGATGGATTGATTTCCAGTAATTTTTCCATGGACAACTCATACTTACTGGCAATTCCACCTAATACTTCCCCTTCACTTACTTGATGAACCTTCTCTTCCAGTGTACCTTTTTCCAATAAGGTTAACCCTTCTTCTTTTGTCAGAAGATCATTTGGAGCAATTTCCCCTTCTGACGTGGTGATTTCCTCTGTTAACAAAACCTCACTAATGATTGTATCACCTAGCTGTAAAGAAGGTTCTGGACGTTCCTCAACCTCGGACTCATCTAGATCCTCTTCTTCTTGGTCCTTCTCAGACTCCAGTCTTTCAAGGTCTTCTTCATCAACGTATTGGGATTTATATTCTTGAATTACTTCATCCGCTGTTTCCTGGTCATGAAAATAACCAACTATCTCATTTCCGATTTTTAACTCAATCGCTTCTGCCATGACAGAGATTTCACTTTCCAACGCTTTAGCAACGGCTTCATTGTCATAAGAAGGGCTAAAAACCTTCTCAGAGACGTAATTTAGATCTTCACCGATTGTTAGATCCAAATTTTCATATTCCTTGCTTTCTTCTGCTATCTTGTCATCGATAATATTTTGAATAACCGCTTCATCATTCACTTTTCCTAAATATGTACCATCCATATATACGTGGTAAATCGTTTTCACTTCTTCTTCGGCATGCACCGTTGAAATAGTTAATCCTAAAGCCAGGCAAAGGCTGACAGTAGCTGTTTTTAGAAAACGGAATTTATTTCTTCTATTTATAAATAATTGATTACGATTTTGTTTATTTTTTCTATATGACATCCTTAAAGTACTCCTTAATTCTATACATCTATTATTTTTGAGGCTCTTTTCGTATGTTAGTTGCGGATTATTTGCTTTTGTAATCATAGTCTAAATCTATTAGAAAACAGCCTTATTTTAAGATTTTTTCTCCTCTATTAATCTAGCATAGGTATTCAGAATTAGAAACCTTTTGTCGAAGAATGTAATGAAACTGTATCATTAATTCCATATTTTTCCAGAAACTTATAATTTACTGATATATAGAGGGAAATTTTGTTGAAAAATGTATTTAAAATTTCCCTAAGCCATAAAAAGAATTGTCTGCCAAATCTAAACACCACTGCTAATTGGCATGCTAAAATGTGAGGTAAATAGAATGTGAATTTTTTACTAACTAACGGGCATCAGCACTGAAGAAGAAATTCAAGGGCTAGGGGGTGTATGAAATAAAATTCAGGAAAATACATCCCAAATATTCCATCTATCGTCCTCCACGTTTTTCAAACTAAATGTCGATGAATCTACTGCTTCCAGTTCTTCCGTTTCTTTTTTAGTATCATTTAATTTTTTGAGGTAATCTCAGTTACTTCTAATCCTTTTTATGTAATCACTCAGGGGTGTTTTATAGGACATGTATTCCTACTAAAAAGTGGCAATAAAGTAGTTTGGGGGGATGAAGTAAATACAGTGAAAAAGTTCTTAGATAGAGTAATTTATTTTATGTTCACAATCCTAATTCTTATGGTACTGTGGAAGATAACGGGAGAGGTTTGGGAATTATTTGTTCCGTTGAATTATAAAACAAGCTTAATAGCTCTTATTTTTGTAACGCCGATAATAATTATACTTTCGTTTATCCTATCGAGTTTAACTTTTCATTTTATAAGGAAGTCAGATTAACAGTTGTTATTCGTTACGGGTGCGTTTCTGGAATAAGATGTAACGTTTATTTTAGCCAGAAAAGTTATAGAAGTATAAGGGAGGATTTTTTGTGGAAATAATTCTTATGTTTGTCGCAGGATTGGTTGTTTTTATTATTACTGTAATAGCGATTATTAAAGGAGTAACGCATAGAATAAAAAGTCCAACTGATGATTTAAAAGAAGATATTTCAAATCTTAAAAAGAGGGTAAATGACCTTGAAAATCGAAAGAAAACCTAAGAATAGGTGCAGATTTATTTAATATCAGGGGCATATATAAAATAGAGACTTTTTACTTACTATTACTGTAGTTTATTTTGCCATGTCAAAACTAATAACAATAAAAAAGAATAAAGGGGAGGAAGGGTTGAATAAATTAAGTGTTCTTCGAATAATAGGAAGTGTCATATTGCTGTTATTAGCTGTTTATTTTATCCCAGAATATAAAGAGTTTGCAGAATTCGGAAATGTGGAAGGAATGTTAGTTTACGGGACATTATTAGGTATCATATATTTTTTATTTGGTATTGTATTAGAATCAGAGAGAATAGTAGAACTCATTAAAGCACGAACTTATAAAATAAATCAGGGCAAATTTATTACTATGTTAATTCTGATTTTATTAATATCCATCCCCATATCAAATTGGATTTTGTGGTTCGGATTAGGTTTTCCTTATCCATATATTCCATTTATATACCCAGAGATAAAAGCTATATTAACCGTAGTTTCAGGTATCTTATTCGTTCGCTCATTCGAGAAGAGTTAAGATTAACTGGAGTATTTGCTAAACTATCGGTGCTTTAGTAGAAGATATTATTGAAAACTCGGAAATTCAATTATTTATATAGAAAGGATTTAACAGTAAGCAGATTTCGCTTTAACCGTGGAAGAAGGATGCGCAGGGAGGGGAATATGGAATCTAAGCTAATTATCATACGAGGAAACTCTGGAAGTGGAAAAACAACAACTGCGAAGAGCCTTCAAAATCATTTTGGTTATGGGACGCTTTTAGTTTCACAGGATACGGTTCGCCGTGAAATGTTAAAAGTTCATGATAGGGAAGGGAATCTGTCAATTGAGTTGATTCGCCAAATCGCAGAATACGGTAAAAATACATGTAAGTTTGTTATTGTGGAAGGGATCTTGAATAAGGACCGTTATGGTGGAATGTTAAATAACTTAATCCAGTTCTATAACCAAAAAGCATATACATATTATTTTGATTTATCCTTCGAGGAAACAGTCAAACGACACAACACTCGTTCGAAAAAGATGGAGTTTGGGGAAGACTCTTTACGCGCCTGGTGGACTCCGAACGATTATCTTGGCGTTGATAAAGAAACAACATTGACTAAAGATATGTCACAGAACGATGTGTTGAAACTGATACTAAACCAGCTACAAGATTGATTATTATGATTGTTTTTTAACTAACGGATGGTTAGGGAAAGCAATAGTTAACGGCAAGTATTTTAGAGTCTCATCTCTTCTATACTTGCCGTTTAGTATGTTATTTCTACTGTTACTAGCATTTTCTATCAGTGAAACTGAAATCTGTTAGGCGATATCCAAACACTTGCTAATTATGGGCTATATACACTTCTTACTACGTTAGTTTGTGTACGATCAGGTCCAACAGAGAAAATCGATAATGGAATCTCTGTGAGCTGAGCAATACGTTCTAAATAATGGCGAGCATTGTTAGGAAGTTCATCTAAACTTCTAACACCCGTGATATCTTCTTTCCAGCCTGGCATTTCTTCATAAACTGGTTCACAGTCTGCCAACACTTTAAGACTTGCCGGGAATTCCTTCATTATTTCTCCTTTATAACGATATGCTACACAGATTTTTAATGTTTCAATCCCTGTTAACACATCAATGGAGTTTAGGGAAAGGTCAGTAATTCCACTCACGCGGCGTGCATGTCTAACCACGACACTGTCAAACCAGCCAACCCGGCGTGCTCTTCCAGTAGTTGTTCCATACTCACGGCCAACTTCACGAATTTGATTTCCAATTTCATCATGTAGTTCAGTTGGGAATGGGCCATCACCAACACGAGTCGTATAAGCCTTCGATACACCAACAACATGATTAATTTTTGTTGGGCCAACACCAGAACCAATTGTAACCCCACCAGCAATTGGATTAGATGATGTTACAAATGGATAGGTACCTTGGTCAATATCCAGCATAACTCCCTGCGCACCTTCAAATAAAACACGGCGCCCTTCATCCAATGCATCATTTAAAACAACAGATGTATCGTACACATATGGTGCCATTTTTTGCCCGTATTCATAATACTCTTCTATGATATCGTCTACTTTCATCGAATCAACTTCATACACTTTTTCAAACAAGCGATTTTTCTCTTCTAAATTTTGTTCCAGTTTTTCACGGAAGGCTTCTTTATCTAATAAGTCAGCTACACGAATACCCATACGTGCGGCCTTATCCATATAAGCAGGGCCTATTCCTTTTTTCGTTGTTCCAATTTTATTCGCACCTTTAGCTTCTTCCTGCAGGATATCCAACTGTAAATGATACGGTAAAATCACATGTGCCCGATTACTGATACGAAGATTTTCTGTTGATATATTACGTTCATGCAGATAGGCAACCTCTTCCACAAACGCTTTCGGATCGATAACCATCCCATTACCTAACACACAAATCTTCTCTTTAAAAAAGATACCAGATGGAATCAAGTGTAACTTATAGGTTTCATTATCAAATTTTATTGTGTGGCCTGCATTGTTACCTCCCTGATACCTGGCAACCACTTCGGCATTTTGCGATAAAAAGTCCGTAATCTTCCCTTTTCCTTCATCGCCCCACTGTGTTCCAACAACTACTACTGAGGACATAGCGCACCTCCACTAATTTATATAAAATATGTTTTTAATTCATTAACGAATTAAGTTTATCAATAATGAAGTGTTAAGTCAACGCAAAATACGAACGTTTATTTAATTTAAAGATAAATCGTTCGGTATAAATAAAAACCTTTATCACTTTTATTCAACCCTTAAAAAGCGAATTATATACAACATCTTTCCCCCTTCTCATACTTTGTAGAACACTGCCATGTAAAGAATTAATTGAGCGGTGCACTATACGACGTCGGACTTTATATCAACTGCGAAGTTAACAAACAACAAAACTCGTTAAATGAGCATTAAGAATGTAAATTTAATGTAATTATTTTAGTCAAATTGACAATAATACTTGTCAATACCATGAAAGTAACTTAAAGTGGTACTAACATAGAGGAGGAGGTTTTGTTGAAGCTAAAAAATCGCCTTAAGGAACTACGTGCTCGTGATGGGTTGAATCAAACACAGTTGGCAAGACAGATTGGGGCCTCAAGGCAAACCATCAGCTTGATTGAACGGGGTGATTATGCTCCATCCATTATATTGGCATTAAAGATATCTCGTGTGTTTAGGGAAAGCGTAGAAGAAATTTTCCAATTGGAGGAGGAAGATTAGTGAAAAATAAAATGTTAAACTTAATAATGAAAGGAGCCATTCTTTTTGCTGTAGGTTTCTCAGTTGGTTTTATTGCAAGCTATGGCGAAGAATACATACAGTTACTAGTTACACAACCTTACATCATTTTTCCTTATGATTTGCTTTATGGAATTCTATTAACGATTATCATCATTGGCTATACTTTATTCTATAAAAATATAAAGACTTACAAATCAATGGGGAAAAATCATTTATATGATGAAGACACCTCAGAACTTATGATAGACAAAGCATTCTATCAAATCATCTCGTTATCTTCTATTATTTTTATTTTTACTTTCATTTGGTTTTCGCTCTCCATTATGCAACTAAACCAAGTATCTAACTCTATATTTGTTTATGTATTTATGAACTTCATTCTGTCAGGAATCTTTTTAATTACTTCTTTAGTTACCCAGTGGTATGCATTTCATCTTCAGAATAAAAAGTATCCGGAAAAGAAGCTGGATTTATTATCCTCAAAGGTGAATGAAGCGTATTTTAACATGATGGATGAAGGTGAAAAATACGAAACTTATAAAATTAGCTATTCTGTTTTTAACAAAATGAATGTCATATTTGTTGTTGCTTTAGTACTATTATTTACATATGGAATCCTATTTACATTTTCTGCCGTAACTTTCTTATTTGTCGGATTACTTTGGATTACTATGAATGGAATTTACTATTTTGAAGGAGTAAAAACTTATAAAATTTAATGAGGGAAGTATGTAATAAATCATCAAACAAAATCTTTTTTAATCAAAACCTTTTTCTACTTTATGTTTTTAGGAATGTGTGTTGCTTTTATTTTTTATGCGTTTGTGAAATGAATGAAGAGTAGTTATTAACTTGTCTATATTTAAGCTAATTAAACTTAGTAATCAAAATTAAAGGAGGAAATACTTATGAACCGCAAAAGATGGATTGCCCTTGTCATCGCAATCGTTTTGTTTATTTTTTCGATTGGATTTCAAGCTATTACAACTGTTTTAGCCACAGATTTTGAAGAATTATTTAATTTAAATGCAAGTGAATTTGAACAGGATATATTAGAAGAAGGTTCTGCACTAAACAAAATTGCCGTCATTCGTTTGGATGGAATTATTCAGGACACTTCGACAAATGCTTGGAACACTAGCTTATATAATCATGATCGCTTTTTAAATATGATTGAAGACGCTGGGGAAGATTCAACCGTTGACGGTATTATTCTAAGAGTTAATACTCCAGGTGGTGGGGTTGTCGAAAGTGCAGAAATACATGATAAGGTAGAGGAAGTACAAGAAGAATATAATAAGCCTGTTTATGTCTCTATGGGGAATACAGCAGCATCAGGCGGATATTATATTGCAGCACCAGCTGATAAGATCATTGCACATCCTGCAACATTAACAGGGTCCATTGGTGTTATTATGGAAAGCATTAATTTTGCAGAATTAGCGGATCAACTGGGAGTAGACTTTAATACGATAAAAAGTGGAGAGTTTAAAGATATTATGTCGGCTTCCCGTGAAATGACAGAAGAAGAACGCACAATTTTACAAACGATGATTGACGACCTTTATGGTGATTTTGTCCAAGTAATTGTAGATGGAAGAGAAATGACGGAAGAACGAGTGAGAGAACTTGGAGATGGCCGGGTATACACAGGCTCTCAGGCTCATGAATTAGGCCTAGTAGATGAATTAGGTACTCTTGATGATACGATTGCTATGATGAAGGAAGATTACGATTTAAACGATGCACAGGTTGTTGAATATAAGAGTGGGTTAGGTTTTGAACAGTTTTTAGGAATGACACTAAGCAGCAATTTTGGATCACAATCTGAATTAGACGGAATTGTACATTTATTACGGCAATCCAATGCGCCACGTGCCATGTATTTATATTCGGAGTAAGGAGGTCATCACATGAGTGAAGAATCAACTGTTATGGGTCAACCTGAAGCAGAAGTAGTGAATAGATCTCCATATGCTGGCTTTTGGATGCGTTTCTGGGCATATTTGGCAGATTTAATCATTGTTTTTAGTATTAATGGAATTATATTAAGTCCTCTTAGGTTTCTAAATGATGGGGCAGCAATTGACATAGGTTTTTGGACATTATCTGGAATACTTAGTAGTATCGTTTTTTACTTATATTTTGTATTGATGACCAAATTCTATCAGCAAACATTAGGAAAAATGATTTTTGGATTAAAGGTAGTTCGAAGTGATGGGGAGAAATTAAGCTGGAATGACCTAATTTTCCGGGAACTGGTAGGAAGATTTCTTCATCGGGTTTTCTTTATTACATTCCTTCTTTACATTGTTGTCGCATTTAATTCAGAAAAACAGGGGATACATGATTTAATAGCTGGTACGAGAGTTGTCTTCGCGAGATGATAAAGAAGAACCAGGAATTCCTTTATAAAGGGATTTCTGGCTTTTTATTTTGGCTGTTTTCCTGGAAATTGTTATTTTTGTTGTCACTAACGGTATTATTTATGGGTGGTTCTTTCCTTTTATGAGCGGGACTCTTCTTTTATGAGCGCGTACTTCCTTATTATGAGCGGGACTCTTCTTTTATGAGCGCGTACTTCCTTATTATGAGCGGGCTTCTTCTTTTATGAGCGCCTACTCCTTTTTTATGAGCGGGCACCTTTCCCACGAATATGTTGTGTCTGAGATATCGATAGAGCAACATTTCTCATTGATGGAAACGATATTCTTTTATGACAAAAGGGCTAACATAACAAAACAAGGCTGGGACATTATTAAACACCCAACCTAAAAACGAATGATTACATGTATAAAAGTTCAAACCGCTCTTTTCGCAAAGTTGGTTATTATGGAATGGATATAAACTGAGGACTAATGAAAATTCCTATGGTGATGCTCTCGCTTGTTCTAATGATGATAGCGTGCATTCATTCGCTCCGGAAGAATACTTACGGTTCGTGGGCACGACCTAAAGCCTCATCAGGGAAAACCGTAAGTGCACCTCTAGTCTTCTATTAATGCTCTGTAGTTGGCTTCCTCGGCGCAAGGGAACAAAGGAGATTACTCAAGTAGTACCCGCGCTGCTAAAGTCTAGACACGAGTGATAAATGTCATCTACGGTTGATATGTGCGCCCGTTGTGTTGATATTTTGCACAACAGAATGAAATTTTTACAAACGGCAATAATCATCCAAAAAACCGAACAACAATCCCAAAATCAGAATTATCGTTCGGATTTTTCGATAACTATAATATTTTTATCCCAGCTTCGTTTTATGACATGGCTACCGGTGGAATATCACTTGATTCATAGCGGTGATCCAAGTCTACGAATTTATTATACTCTTTCACAAAGGCAAGCTCTACGGTACCCACTGGACCATTACGTTGTTTAGCAAGGATAATTTCGATGATGTTTTGTTTTTCTGTCTCTTTATCATAATAGTCGTCACGATACAGGAATCCTACAATATCGGCATCCTGCTCAATACTTCCTGATTCACGTAAGTCGGACATCATTGGTCGTTTATCCTGACGTGATTCCACTCCACGGGAAAGCTGTGACAGGGCAATAAGTGGTACATTCAATTCACGTGCTAATCCTTTCAAAGACCGTGAAATCTCGGAAACTTCCTGTTGCCGGTTTTCCTTGGAATTTACACTTCCTTGAATGAGCTGCAAATAATCAATAAGGATCATCCCTAAACCATGCTCCTGTTTTAAACGACGGCATTTCGAACGAATTTCACTGACACGGATACCTGGTGAATCATCAATGTAGATTCCTGCATTAGACAAGGAACCCATCGCCATGGTTAGTTTACTCCAGTCTTCTGCCTGAAGTTGTCCATTTCGCAAACGCTGTGCATCAATATTACCTTCCGCACAAAGCATACGCTGAACTAATTGATCGGCCCCCATCTCCAAACTGAATATCGCCACATTTTCATCCGTATTTACGGCAACACTTTGTGCAACATTTAAAGCAAAGGCCGTTTTACCAACAGACGGACGGGCCGCGATAATAATTAAGTCATTACGCTGGAAACCGGAAGTAATTTTATCCAAATCTCTAAAACCGGTTGGAATTCCCGTTACATCACCGTTTTGCTGATGCAGTTGCTCTATATTATCATATACATCTATTAATACATCTTTAATAGATTTAAAGGCACCGGAGTTTTTTCGGCCCGATACTTCTAAAATCCCTTTTTCCGCATCATTGAGAACATCTTCTACTTCGTCTTCCTTTTCAAAACTGGAAGTAACAATGTCTGTTGCTGTCCGAATTAAACGTCTCAACAGTGCTTTTTCTTCGACTATTTTACAGTAATACTCAATATTCGCTGCCGTTGGTACACTTTCTGCCAATTGCGTTAAATATGTGACACCGCCTACTTCATCGAGCTGTTTTACATCATTCAAATAGGAAGTTACCGTAACGACATCAATCGGTTCTCCCCGGTCTGCAAGTTTCATCATCGCTGCGAAAATCCGTTGATGTGCTGCCCGGTAGAAATCTTCCGGAACTAATATTTCTGAAGCCGCAGAAAATGCTTCTGGCTCTAAAAATACTGCACCAATTACCGATTGTTCAGCTTCCATATTATGAGGTGGTGTTCGTTCATTCCATGATTGGCTCATTTCTAAGTTCTCTCCCCTTTAGTTCTTCTGAGAAGTGTATGATTTTAAAAGAAGATTTTTTATATTGAAGTAATGGTAAAGCAAGAATTTTTCTTTATGATCAGAAGTGAGTTTTTTAGAGTAGAAGAAATCGGCAATAAAGCCGATTTCTCTTGTCAGTTATATTTATATCTTCATATAATAATCTTGTATTTCGACCGTACGTCGCTAAACGGGCAATTTCGCTTTTATTTTTACTGTTCTTTTACATGGACTTTGATGGTCGCTGAAACATCAGGATGCAATTTTACTGGAACATTCGTGTATCCAAGTGCACGGATAGGCTGATCCAGCTCAATTTTTCGTTTATCAATTTTAAATCCATATTGCTTGTTTAGCGTCTCAGCAATTTGCTTACTTGTAATCGAACCAAACAAACGACCACCGTCACCAGATTTTGCTTTCAATTCTACGGCTAGTTCTTCTAATTTATTTTTCAGCTCCACTGCTTCATCTTTTTCTTTTTGTTCGAGTGCAGCATCTTTCTTCTTCTTCAGTTCTAATGCTTTTAAATTCCCTGAGGTTGCTTCTTCTGCTAAATTATTTTTTAATAAATAATTACGAGCATATCCATCAGATACATTTTTGACGTCGCCTTTTTCCCCTTTTCCCTTTACGTCTTTAAGAAATATTACTCTCATTCCGATTCTCTCCCCTCAAAGTACTCGACTATGATATCTTTTAGTAAATTTGCAGCATCTTCTATCGTGGTATCTTCCAGTTGTGTTGCTGCATTCGTTAAATGGCCACCACCATTCATTTTTTCCATGATTACTTGTACATTCACGTCACCAAGAGACCTTGCACTGATCCCTATTCTACCATCATCCCGCTCAGAAATAACGAAAGATGCACTAACCCCTGTCATCGTTAAAAGGGTATCCGCAGCTTGCGCTATTAGCACAGGGCCATAAGAGATGCCTGGTTCTGCCTTTGAAATAGCAATGGAATCTCTGAATATTTCTGCACGCTCCACTAACTTAGCACGTTTCACATATATGTCAATATCCTCTTTCATAAATTGCTGAACAAGAACCGTATCTGCCCCTTTGGAACGCAAGTAAGAGGCAGCATCAAATGTTCTCGACCCGGTTCTTAACGTAAAGCTTTTTGTATCCACAATAATTCCGGCAAGCAATGCGGTTGCCTCCAGCATTTTTAATTTTAAGCCTTTAGGCTGGTATTCCAGTAGCTCTGTGACTAATTCCGCAGTGGAAGAAGCATAAGGCTCCATATACACTAAGGTAGGATTGTCAATAAAATCTTCTCCTCGGCGGTGATGGTCGATAATTACCTTATAGTCTGTTTTATTTAAAAGACTTGAATCGGCAACCATGACAGGTTTATGTGTATCGACAATGACAACCAAACTGCGATTCGTGATAATTTCTTCCGCTTCGAATGGTTCGATAAAATGATGCCAAATACTATCTTCTGCTTTCAAAGCTTCCACTAAGCGATAGACTCCTGTATCGACATCTTCTGAATCAAACACGACATAACCATCTACATCGTTCGTCTTTGCAATGTTTAAGATACCAATTGCGGACCCAACGGAATCCATATCAGGAGCCTTATGTCCCATAATAATAACATTATCACTTGCTTTCACTAATTCAGTTAAAGCATGGGATATCACTCGTGCTCGTACACGAGTTCGTTTTTCCATTGGATTGGTTTTCCCACCGTAAAAACGAACCTTTCCAGACTCATCCTTAATAGCGACCTGGTCACCGCCACGTCCTAATGCTAAGTCAAGACAAGACTGAGCAAGCTCACCTAAAGCAGGTAAGGTCAGTTCACCAGTACCAACCCCTATACTAAGGGTAACAGGGTTATTCTGTTCACCAATGATTTCACGTACTTCGTCTAAAATAGCGAATTTTGCTTTTTCTAGTTTCTCTAGTATTTGTTTTGTTCCGACCGCTAAAAATCTTTCCTGAGATGTACGTTTTAAATAAAGGCCATACTCACTTGCCCAATTATTTAAAACAGAAGTAACCTCCGAATTTAATTGACTTTTAGCCGTATCATCCATGTTTTGGGTGATTTCCTCATAATTATCCAAAAAGATAAACGCCAAAATCGTTTGATCGTTCTCATATAACGTTTCTAACTCTACTTGTGAAGTTCGATCAAGAAGGTATAATAAACGTTCTTCTTTACGAATAATGGTCAGAAACTTTAATGAATCGATGTCTATCCAAATTTCTTCTTTATTTTCCTTAATCATAGGAATTAGTTTTTCTGAAAGTACGTTTAGTGACTCTCCAACAAACGTATCTTCTTCACTAAATTTATTTATATATGGATTGGACCATTCGATTTCAAAATCATCATTAAATAAAATGATTCCAAATGGCATTTCAAGCAGTGCTTCTTCACCAACTTTTTTTATTCGATGGGAGATGGTTGAAATATATGCTTCTGTTTCGTCAATAATGGTTTTCTCCGTGCGAATGGAATAGTAAAGTGAAGCTGCTAACAAAGCAGTCATTATAATACCTAGCACCCACTCGTAATACCATATAAATAGAAGCAGGATAATGGATAATGAATAAATGACCCATAAGTGCCTGCTAAGTGTAGGTTTTTTCTGAATATCCGGCATAATTTTCAGCTCCTATAAACCCCTCATTTATTTATTCTTCATCAGGCGCTCCCTCATATTGAATCCTATATCTATAATACCAATAATTCTTACTATGGTAAGAAAAACGATAGGAAGTAACACCGTAAGAACAATACTTATAATTGGAATGGCCTTAGACAGTTTCTTATGATGAGCATAATAAAATATAAAGGAAAAACCTTGTATCGCTAATAAAATACTAGCTAAAACTTGTACATTTTGTACGATTAAAAAGAACGTTCCTGATTGGTTTAAATCCATCAAAGTCAGGAATAGAACGACTAAATAGATCCATATAATACTGGATGGCATACGCAATGTACGAAATGGCGGAAAGTGTAAATCCAGTTTTTCCAACCTGTTTAATATTTTGTAACTGGCCCATTGACTTACTAAAGCAAAAACAAGAGCTGATATTAATACAAATACAGGCAATAAGTCTATAATATAATCAATTTGGAGTTGAATCATTTCCTGGAATTCATCCGCTTGACCTTCTGCACCGAAGTCTTCCAATATAGATGTACTCATTTCCAATGAATCGGAAATCATCACACGGAAATCTTCAACGATGTTTACTTGGAATAAAACCTGACTAAACACAAAAAGGAAAAGCAATCCAATGACAAATCCAAAAGTACCCCTTGCTAATGTCTCATATGCTGATAAATTTTTATAAATAGCACTTCCTATCATAATTCCACCTAACCCCATCATGATAGGTGTTGGTAAGGAAAAGATCGTTGCAAACATCACCGATAAAATGACAGCGAGTGCCAACATTAATAAGGATGGCTTCCAGTTATATTTTGAAGCATATATGACAAAAGGTACCGGAAGTAAGAACACGCTAATAATGGATAGTAGTGGAATAAAGATTGTAATAAAGAGCAATACCATAAAAATGGCTAACATCAATGCTCCATCTGTAAGTTTCTTTGATTGATTCATATAGCACCTCGACTAATCCTCTATAAATTTTAGCTATAGCTACAATATATCATATGATAACATGAAATTTATAGAAATGGTTGTCGAATAAAGTGTAAAACATAATAATATCCAACCCGTATAACTTCCTTTTATCTTCATTCCATTATAACGTATTATACCTACTAATATAAATGTCACTTTTTGTTAAAAGATGTAGAAATATCATGATTTTAAATAGTTATGATACGACTTTTTGCCAAAATCTAATATAATGGACCTATAGTTATTTCTATTTTATAGGACAAGGATGAAAAGAATGATTTTTTGGAATTCATTTTTAAATAGTATGAAGTTACCTAACAAACAAGCAATGTTTCAACTAAATCGGGTTGGTTTAGATATTGCTATCTTTTATATTTTAATTTTGCTGCTTATCGTATCCATACCTTCCCTAGTGGATCGGTTAACCGATGCGGACGGTTTTGGTTCGGATATAAATTTGATTTTTACACTAATCTATTTTTTTATTTTTTATTATCTCCCACTAACGGTTATTGTATTTGCAATTATATCCATCACGGCTTATCTGGGTAAACTAATCTCTAAAATACTAAAACGAAAATTACATTACTCCCTATTATGGAAAATGACAGCATTTACCATAACCATTCCGTTTCTGTTATATACAATTCTCGCATTTCTTTTTTCTGTTACGGATATTTATTTATTGTTCGCATTTATTTATTCATTTGGATTATTATGTAGAATGATTTTCATTTATCCCAAACGAAGGATAAGAAGCTAAATCCTGGAGGCAGATGGTGTAAGAAATGAATAAGGTATATATTATTCCAATCATAACATACGTATGATACATATGTTATAAAAATAACAGAAATGAAGAATAAAAAACCTCTAAACCAAAATAATTTGGATTAGAGGTTTTAGATTACTCTGCCACATATGGCAATAATGCCATTTGACGAGAACGTTTGATTGCTTTTGTAAGTTTACGTTGGTATTTTGCAGAAGTTCCAGTTACACGACGAGGAAGAATTTTTCCACGTTCTGAAATGAAACGTCTTAGCAAATCAACATCTTTATAATCGATGTGTGTAATTCCATTCGCTGTGAAGTAACACACCTTACGACGCTTTGCGCGACCACGACGAGCTGCCATTTAAAACCCTCCTTGCATTATATTTATAAGTTCTAAAGACCGAACCTTTAGAACGGTAGATCATCATCTGATATATCAATAGGTTCCCCATTATTTTTAAATGGGTCCTCTGGTTGTTGTTGATTTTGGTTCTGATTTGGCTGAAATTGATTTTGATTCGGGTTATTTTGGTTCTGATTTTGATTAGGCTGAAATCCTGATGTATTGGTTCCTCCACCAGAAGAACCTTTTGATTCTAAGAACTGAATACTTTCAGCTTGAATCTCCGTTACAAATACAGTTTTACCATCCTGCCCTTCATAACTACGGGTCTGGACACGGCCATCTACACCAACCATATTACCTTTTTTCATATAATTTGCCAGGTTTTCTGCTTGTCTGCGCCATGCGACACAGTTAATAAAATCGGCTTCACGATTCCCTTGCTGATTCGTGAAAGGTCGATTCACTGCAATGTTAAAGTTAGCTACTGCTACTCCAGATGGCGTATAACGTAAATCAGGATCCCTCGTTAATCTGCCTACCAATACGACACGATTTAACATCAGAACCACTCCTTATTATTGATCATCTTCTCGAACTGCAATATGACGAATAATATCATCACTAAATTTAGCTAGGCGATCAAACTCATTAATAGCTTTCTCGTCACCACTAAAGTTAATTAAAACATAATATCCATCACGATAGTCTTGGATTTCATAAGCTAGGCGCTTTTTACCTACCTCATCCACTTTTTCAATCTCCGCCCCATTATCAGTTAAAACTGTGTTAAAGCGCTCAACAAGACTCTTTTGAGCTTCCTCTTCCATGTCTGGGCGGATGATATACATGATTTCGTATTTTCTCATCCGTTACACCTCCTTTTGGTCTTAGCGGCCCTTATTTTATCGGAAAAGTAATCTTTCCTGATAAGAGCAAGGAGCAATCATTCGACTAATTACTCACAATGATGTATTATACCAAATCTTTTTAGAAATAACAAGCATTCGAGAGATCCTAATTTGTTATACGTTTTGTTTTACACATTGGTTCTTTTCATAAAGCATGTTGTTTTTTTGAAAATAGCTACACATTAAAACGGAAGTGAATGACATCGCCATCTTGTACAATATACTCTTTACCTTCCAAGCGAACTTTCCCTTTTTCACGTGCTTGTCCCATGGATCCAGCTTCTACAAGGTCATCATAAGAAACTGTCTCCGCCCGAATAAAACCTCTTTCAAAATCGGTGTGAATAATTCCTGCTGCTTGTGGTGCTTTAATTCCTTTTCGGAACGTCCAAGCCCGAACTTCTTGTTCACCAGCTGTAAAATACGTAGCTAATCCTAATAAACTATAGGAAGCTTTAATCAGCTGATCCAGTCCAGATTCTTTGATTCCCAATTCCTCAAGGAACATAGCTTTTTCCTCTTGATCTAATTCTGAAATCTCTTCTTCTATTTTAGCACAAATCACAATTACTTCGGCATTTTCTTTTGCTGCATATTCTCTTACCTTTTGCACATTTTTATTGGAATCTGCATCAGCCACTTCCTCTTCACTAACATTAGCAACATATAGAATTGGTTTACTTGTTAACAGATGAAGTCCCTTTACAATTTTCCATTGTTCCTCATTAAATTCCAATGCGCGAGCAGGCCGTTCCTCTTCCAAACCATCTTTTAATTTAGAAAGGACATCCAATTCCGCTACTGCTTCTTTATCTTTCTGTTTGGCAAGTTTCTCCACACGCTGAAATCGTTTGTTGACTGTTTCCAAGTCAGCGAGGATTAACTCCAAATTAATGACCTCAATATCATCGATTGGATCCACTTTTCCGGAAACATGTGTAATATTCTCGTCTTCAAAACAGCGAACAACCTGACAAATTGCATCAACCTGGCGAATATGGGAAAGAAATTGATTTCCTAACCCTTCCCCCTTACTTGCACCTTTTACAATACCGGCAATATCCGTGAATTCAAATGTTGTTGGCACGGTTTTCTTTGGGTTTACTAATTCTGTTAATTTATTTAAACGTTCATCTGGAACCTCTACAATTCCTACATTAGGATCAATAGTAGCAAAAGGATAATTTGCCGCTTCTGCTCCTGCTTGTGTAATTGCATTAAATAACGTAGATTTCCCCACGTTTGGTAGTCCCACAATTCCTGCTGTTAAAGCCATTTCATTTCCACTCCTTAAGGATTCTTTCATCAGAACGCGTTCGATATTCTAATTATAGATATTAGTAGGAAAAAAGACAAATAAACAAAAAACAAAAATAGGCACGATAAACATACCTATTTTTGCTTTTTTACCCTATTATTTTTTAATTTTCTATCTCTATATAATGCTATTTTACCATTTTAGATATATTTTCGTCTATCATTAAATATATTTTCCTATTCCGTTTTTGCCTTCTCTAATACTTTTTTCATCTTTTTGGCAAATTCTCTTCTAGGGAGCATGACACTATGATCACAACCTAAGCACTTAATTCGAATATCCATACCCATTCGAATGATTCTCCAGCGGTTTTCTCCACATGGATGCTGCTTTTTCATTTGCACAACATCATTTAATCCGAATTCCTTTTCTACCATTTGGTCATCTCCTTTTTTACATAGTTAAAGAAAGTATAGCATTTCATTTATTATAACTGAAAAGAATAATAAATGCCTACTCATTTTCATCTATGTTTTCAGCGAGATTTCCATTCTTGATTTTCATATCTATTCCATAAAGGAAATAAAAGTAAACGTGTTAAAACATATAAATTTAAAATTCCATATATCGGGTAGATAAAGCTAATCAGCTGAGAAAATCCAATCGTTGTCAGTGGAATCATAAGTAATAATGTAACGATGACCAAGTAAATAAAGGGTTGTTGAAAATACTCTTGAATTCTTGTCACGATTCCTAATATCCCTGAAGCAGCTGTGGTAAAGATAGCAAACCATAGCATAATAGACATAAAAATTAATATTTCAAATGGATAATGCTTTAATATTGCAAATAATGGAATTTCATATAAAAGAATTTCATCAGCAATTTGAATTAAACTATTATTATAAATGAACGAGATGACACCCAATACTAGTCCACTGCCAATACTGGCAATAAGGATCTCCCCTTTTGATTTCACTTTATCTCCAATTGCACCTATAACTGCGATTAAAGGAAGAATATTTAATGCAGTAAATGGAAATGCAGCGGTCCAGTTCCGCTGCTCATGCCAGTGGGAAAACAGCTCTAATTCCTGGTCAATCGTAAACAGCAGCAAAATAAATACAAGTCCACCTAATAAAACAGGTAATATAATCTGATTCATGGAAAGCAAACCATTTATATTTCTTTTAAAAAGCAAAATCAAGGCAATAACAATGATTGCAACTCCCCACCATTTTGAAAAATTAAATGCTTGTCCGGTTGCACCACTTCCCGCAATCATTACCACTGTTGTAGAGCATAAATAGAAAAATATCATGACATCGTAAAACTTTGATAAACGTCTGCCCACAATATCTTTTAAAACCGGTAAATAGTGTGTGGATTCATGTTTATAACTTACATACATTATGACCGAACAGCAAATCGAGAAAAATACCGTAAACAAGAGAATAGCCAGTCCACTTTCATGTCCAAAAAACTGCCATAATTCCCTTCCAGAAGCGTATCCTGCTCCAATCGTTGTTCCAATTATTAAAAACATCCATTTTAGACCAGCTCTTAACATTTCATTTCCTCCAATATTTATAGAATCTATGTATAGAAAAACAAAAATATCCGTATACTATACCAATATGATTTTGGAGGATAAGCTATGAGTCTAAAGAGTCGATTTAATAATTTAAATGAAAACTTTCGCTTGTCATATACCGATCCTGCCCTAAGCATCAAGATGAGTAACCAAATTATGACTTGGATGCCGGAAATTCCTCGTGATTACGTGATTGTCTGTATTGGTACAGATCGGTCTACCGGTGATTCACTAGGTCCTCTTACTGGCTCTTATTTAGAAGATTTAAAACTAAAACATATGACTGTTTATGGAACATTGCATAACCCTGTACACGCTACCAATCTGAAGGAAACCATGGATACCATTACAAAAAATCATAGAAACCCATATATTATTGCCATTGATGCATGTTTAGGCAAGAATAGCTCCATTGGCCATCTAATTGCTGCGAAAGGTCCACTAAAACCTGGGGCTGCTTTAAATAAATCCCTGCCTCAAGTCGGAGATATGCATATTACCGCTGTTGTAAATATTGGCGGTTTTATGGAATATTCTGTTCTGCAAAACACGAGACTATCTTTTGTTATGGATATGGCAAAAGGTTTAGCTGGAGTATTGGAACAGGTTGATTGTAACCTGAAATACAATTACCCAATGTCTGCGATTGTATTGAGAAGTAAGAAGGAGAAAAAACGTACGATTTAGGAATACTGGAAAGTTTTGAAAATGAAATGGCGTATAAATTGATGGATACACTATGAATCACCAATAATCATAGTGTATCTGTGTTATAACTGAACTTGATTCAAACCATGATTTAGCTATATTTAGAGGAAAACCCCTTTCTTTCTTTTACTTTACACCTCCTTTTCACAACATTTATATGCATTATTAACATGAACCTCTTTTTCGCAAAAAAAATAAACGAATGAAATACCCGTTTATTTACTCTCTGAATTTATTCTATTATTTTTAAATACTTTATAATATCTTTCCACTTTCGAAAATGCCCACTGCAATGCTAATCCTTGGAGAATTATACCTAAAACAGAAGCAATGGTTAAAAACCATATAGATACGGGATGACTAATGACATAGATTTCCCGTCCAAAGAACAACAAATGACCAAATGTTACATATAATCCATCCCAAAAAGTTTCAACTGATGCTTCTAAATACATCATAACCCATGACTTAATGATTAAAATAATCATAATAGATGATAAAACCACCGTGGCTGATTTATAGGAAAGCTTTTCAATAAATGGTGTCACATAATATTTTGTTATCGTTTTAATCCGAAACAAATAAATCACCCTGACTACTCTAGCTACCTGGAAAATTTGATCAAATGGAACAATCGCCAGCAATAAAAATGGATGATTCTTTATAAATTTCCATTTATCCTTTGTCATGATTAACCTGCTTAAAAAATCAACGGTAAATACGGCCCATACGATCCAATTAATAGTTGAATGAAAAGTGTTATCTGTCCATATGGTCATGATCGTTAACATGACCAAGAGAATCATCATTCCTTCATATGTAATTTTTATAACCTTTTGCATGGAAAAGTCCCCTATCTATATTTCAAGGAATAGAATGATTTTCTCTTTAAAAGAGTTGATAGATATAATAGATTAAAACTAGTGTGAGTATAGAAGGTAATAGATTTCCTATCCGAATCTTCGTTAGTTTTAGCATGTTTAAACCAATAGCCACAATCAAAAGTCCTCCTACTGCAGTAACTTCTACAATCAACCCCTCTAAAAAAACTTCCGGAAGTAACCGATCAATTTGCGTTGCAAACAGTGCAATTGCACCTTGATATACGACAACCGGAATAACGGAAAACATAACTCCGAATCCCAGTGTAGTGGTTAAAACTAAACTTGTAAATCCGTCCAAAATTCCTTTGGTTATTAGAACTTCATGATCTCCACGAATTCCACTATCCAGGGCTCCGATAATTGCCATTGCCCCGATACAGAATATTAATGTTGCCGTAACAAACCCTTGCGACATGCTAATTTCATCATTTTTTGTCGTGAATTTACTTCCTACCCACTCACCTAACCGATTTAACCCTTCCTCCAGACGAAGAAGTTCACCGATAACTGCCCCGCTAAGTAAGCTTAACAGTACTATAATTATTTGGTCCGTAGAAAAAGCCATCTGTAAACCTATTAATATGACCGCTAAGCCAATTCCGTGCATAACCGTTTCTTTGAATCTTTCAGGAATCTTTGTGAAAAACAATCCTAATATACTGCCTGCTAAAATTAATGCCCCATTAATAATTGTTCCTAATAACGCCATTTGTATCACTTCCCTATATGTATCATTTATGTTTATGTATTAAAAACATCGCATACCCTCGTCTTTAGCGATGATGTTCGTTTACCTTATACTTTGGACATTAAAATATTAGTTGCGTTGAATGTATATAGTCCGACGTAACTTAAAAAGGTAGCATTGTGCGTTTAACCGCTCCAGAAATAAACTTCGCTGGGTTTGTACTATTCGACTTTCTATCTGATTGTTACTATTTCGATTTTTGATTAGATTAAAGAATACTTTTTTCTCTAAAATACAAAGCTAGAATTTTTGCGAGCAGAAAGCAATCTGTTGAATACATATTTTTTTACGTAGTGAAGTTAGATCTCATTTTAGGTGAAAAGAAGATTGTCAAACGTCCTAATTACAGGTTATTGCTAAACATTAATCAGATAACCAGTACTAGCGTAGGCAGAATAAGTAACTCCTCGAAAATACATGCTGATTTTCCTCGTGCGATGTAAATCTGCAGTTCGCGTTCCTTGTCCTGTGGAAATAGCACATGTCCTAGACCTGAGCAGCAGCGTTCTTCCGCGAGGAGGCTGAGGTCGTGCCCACGAACCGTAAGTATTCTGCCGGAGCGATTGCATACACGCTGTAATCATCAGAACAAGCGAGCATCACAAATAGGTATTTCCATTAGTCAGAAGTTTATATCAAAATATGGAACAACTTTTTGGCTAACTATTTTTCTTTCCTAATATGTAAAAATATCAAAAATGTTTCACGTGGAACATTTTTGATGACTTAATGTGAAAAAATAGACTGACATCATTCACATCAGTCTATTTCCCCAGAAAAGTCTATTGGTTTAGTCTTCTAACAGCTCGATAATACGTTCCAGATCATCATCTGTATAAAATTCGATTTCTATCTTCCCTTTTCGCTTCCCTCGCTGTATCGATACAGCTGTACCTAATCGATCTCTTAAAACAGATTCCCGTTCTGTAAGAAAAACATCTTTTTTTGGCTTTTCCTTCTTTTTAACTGGTTTTTCGTTTAAAGTGGTGATTAAATTTTCTACTTGCCTTACATTTAATTTTTCATTTCTGATTTTGTTGACAAGAGGTATTAATCGTTCCTTATCTTTTAAGCCAAGTAGTGCTCGACCATGACCCATAGACAGTTCCCCATTATTAATATAGGCAACAATGTTTTCTGGTAAGGCTAATAAACGTACCATATTGGCAATATGTGAACGACTTTTCCCCAGACGTTTAGATAATTCCTCCTGTGTAATGTGAAGCTCATTCATTAAATTGGAATATGCATGCGCCTCTTCAATAGGAGTTAAATCCTCACGCTGCAGATTTTCTAGCAATGCTAGTTCCATCATTTTTTCATCAGAAAGCTCTTTTACTACTACAGGAACTGTCTTCAAGCCAGCCTCTTTAGCCGCCCGAAAACGTCTCTCCCCGACAACTATCTCATACCCTTTAATGCTCTTACGTACAATTAACGGTTGAAGTATTCCGTGTTGAAGGATGGACTCTTTTAATTCTTCAATAGCATCCGCGTGAAAGGTTTTTCTTGGTTGATATGGATTCGGTCTGCAGTCCGTAATAGCAACTTCCTCAATGGAAGCATCATTCACCTCTTCTACTTCAGGAAAGAACGCATTGATACCTTTACCCAACCCTTTCGCCATTGGCTATCACTTCCTTTGCTAATTCAAGATATACTTCTGCACCCTTCGATCTTGGGTCATACGTTATAATTGGTTGTCCATGACTAGGTGCTTCGCCTAACCGTATATTTCTTGGAATAACCGATTGATAGACCTTATCTTGAAAGTACTTCTTCACTTCTTCTATTACTTGAAGACCTAAATTCGTACGAGCATCCAACATGGTGAGCAGCACACCTTCAATCATTAAGGCTTTATTTAAATGTTTTTGAACAAGTCGAATCGTATTTAATAATTGACTTAAACCTTCGAGGGCATAATATTCACATTGAACTGGTATGATGACCGTATCAGAAGCTGTTAATGCGTTAAGTGTTAACAAGCCTAATGAAGGAGGACAATCTATAATGATATAATCATATGAGTCTTTTAGGTTTTCCAAAGCCTTTTTCAAGCGTATTTCCCTTGAAATCACTGGTACAAGCTCAATTTCTGCTCCAGCTAGTTGAATAGTTGCAGGAATTAAATCTAGGTTGTTTACATTCGTTGATATGATCACTTTTTCTGCTTCCATATCATCGACAAGAACATTATAAATACAATTACTGACATCAGCTTTATTAACGCCTACCCCACTCGTTGCATTTCCTTGTGGATCCGTATCTACTAGTAATACTTTGTTTCCCAGGTGTGCAAGGCATGCACTTAAATTGACTGATGAAGTTGTTTTTCCTACGCCACCTTTTTGATTCGCGATGGACATTATTTTCCCCATGTTGACACCTTCCTAAAACTATATACAATCTATTTTATCATTCTTTCTATAAAAACGGTCATATTATTTATATATTTTTATGTAATTGTAATCTATAAAATAACTCTATATAAATACCCACCTTATTTGCGTAAGATGGGTAAAAATAAAATGTATCATTGCTGTTATTTCTTTTTTGGTATTTTAACCGTTATTTGGTAAAACTCATCAAATTCTTTTTCATCTGATTCTACATCAACACCGGTTTTTGTTACCATGCTCAGTGATTGACGTATCGTATTCATCGCGATTCGAATGTCCTTATTGATTCCCTTAAGCTTCGGTCGTTTCTTCTTCGGCTCTTTTGGTTCCTGTATTTTGGCAATCTTCTCTTCTGTTTGTTTTACATTCCAATCATTTTCAATAATTAACTTTAATACTTCCGTTTGCTTTTTTGGATCTTTCAGCTTTATTAATGCTCTTGCATGTCGTTCCGTAATCGATTTATTTAATAGCGCTTCTTGGATTTCTTCCGGAAGTTTTAATAGCCGTAATTTATTTGCAATGGTAGACTGATTTTTCCCAAGCCTTTGAGCTAATGCCTCTTGTGTTAAGGAGTGCATTTCTAATAGTTTGGAGTATGCAAAAGCCTCCTCGATAACCGTTAATTCTTCTCTTTGTAAGTTTTCTATTAAAGCAACGGATGCTGTTTCTGTATCTGTCATGTCACGTAAGATTGCGGGAATCGTTTCCCATTCTAGCGTTTGAACCGCTCGCCATCTACGTTCACCAGCTATGATTTCGTATTTCTCTTCTTCAAACTTCCTTACTATAATGGGTTGAATCATCCCATGTGTATGAATGGTTTGTGCTAATTCTTTAATTCTTTCATCATTAAAGATCGTTCTTGGCTGATAACGGTTGGGTATAATACAGTCTACAGGTATTTGAACCACTTCATCTGGATGGTAAGATTCTTCTATTTCATCCGCTGATTTTTCACCTAATCCAAAAATACGGTTAAAAGGATGCACCACATTTGACACCACCTTGAAATTCTATAAAGACTAGTTTTATATTTATGTAAAAAATTGTTTCACGTGAAACAATTTGTTTTCATTATTTATTTTAATACTTCACTCATATTTAGTAAAATTACAGCCAGAGCTTCACCTTTAAGCGAACGCCCTCTTTAATTCCCATTTTTTATTTTCTTAGCGTAAAAAAAAGCTACAGCATACATACTGTGCAATACATACTAGAATATAAGATTTAAATCTATTTTACCATATATAGAGTCAGAAAAGCACCAATAAATGTCTATATCCCCTTGAAAAAACTCACGCCAGCTTTGTTAGACTGGTTTTTACTATCATTTTATTAGTTGGTTCAGTTAAATTAGATGCTTTATACTTTAATAACCATTTCATTTTCTTTGTGTGAGTTATAATATCAGCTGCCTCGAACTCACTTTTCAGCTAAGATTTCATGCTATCGTAACACGTAAAAGCAGACTTTTCTCTTCCTTTATCAAAATATAAAATGGTATAAAAAACTCTCCCCTATATATATGGTATTTTCATAAAGTTTAGTTGCTTTTCAATCTAGGCTATCTCGTAATTGATATAAAATCCAACATATTCTACTGATCCCTACTGCTACGGAAACACACTACGCACACCTTAGGGCGGATTGAAGACCCCGCAAGAAGTCGTTTTCTTCCTGGGAGGCTAAAGCGTTGCCCTAAGGTACGCCACTGTCCGGAGCGAAAAAAAACTGCACTCACTTACGTTTTACTTTATATATTGTGTATCAAAAGCAAAAGATTTTTTAAAAATCAATTTGATAACTGTTTCACTTTGCTCATAGCGGTATTTTATTAGGTGTTCCTGGTTTTCTCGGGTACTTATTTGGAGTTTTTCTTATCTTTTTTATTATAACGATATTGCGTTCACTTTCTTCTTCTGGGAGCATAAATGTATATGTATTTTCCGCTTCCCCACCTAAGGTTTCTATGGCTTTTTTAGCGTCGGACAATTCGTCATTGGCTTGAGCACCTTTCATCGCAATAAATACACCATTTTTTTCACAAGTGGAAGACAAAGTTCGCTTAATACAGACATTCGGGCTACAGCTCTGGCGGTAACAACATCAAATGATTCTCTAAACTCTTTGTTTTTACCAAATGTTTCTGCCCGATCATGGTAAAATGCAACATTGGTTAAATCGAGCTGTTCCGCGAGATGATTCAAAAATCCAATTCGTTTTTGCAGGGAATCAACGATAGTGACTTTTATGTTCGGGAAACAAATTTTTAATGGAAGACTTGGAAATCCAGCTCCAGCACCTACATCACATAATGTTTGTTTCTCCGTGAAATCATGATAAAATCCGGCAGAAATGGAGTCATAAAAATGTTTTAAGTATACATCCTCTTCAGCGGTTAAAGCAGTTAAATTAATCTTTTCATTCCACTCGACAAGGACTTTATAATAGATGGCAAATTGCTCTAACTGCCTTTCATTTAGTTCAATTCCTTTTTCTTTTAAAGCCATTTGAAATTGTTCTGGATTCATGAATGAAAACTCCTTAACTATACAATTTTCTCAACAATTATGTAAAGTCCACTAACCGGCTAGAGGTTAATGGACTAAGACTTTGCAGGTTAGAAAACTTGGCTATCTCCTTAGATAACCGCGTTTTATATATTAATTCGCAAGACGGGCTATATTCCCCTGCTCAATATACACAAGCAAAATAGAAATATCGGCTGGGTTAACCCCGGAAATTCTTGATGCTTGACCTAGAGACAATGGACGGATTTTCTTCAATTTCTCTCTTGCCTCTGTTGCTAATCCAGCAATCGCATCGTAATCTATATCTTCAGGAACTTTTTTGTCTTCCATTTTCAGCATACGTTCTACTTGCTCAACTGCCTTTTTAATATACCCTTCATACTTAATTTGAATTCCAACCTGCTCTTTTACTTCATCATTTAAATCAGGGTTAGGCTCAATCATTTGTTCAATTTCACTATAGTTTAACTCTGGTCTTTTCATTAAATCATAGGCTTTTGTTGCCTCTTTTAATGGAGTTGCCCCTGCTTTTTCCATTATTTTTTGAACGTCATCATTAGGTTTAATCATGATTGTCTTCAAGCGTTGTTTTTCTTCTTCCACTAAACGTTTCTTTTCAAGGAACTTTTCGTAACGTTCTTCCGGAATCAAACCGATTTCATGACCAATATCAGTCAAACGCAAATCAGCATTGTCATGACGCAGCAATAAACGGTATTCAGCACGGGATGTCAATAAACGATAAGGTTCATTGGTCCCCTTTGTTACCAGGTCATCAATTAATACGCCAATATATCCTTGAGAGCGGTCCAAAATAAACGGTTCTTTCCCAAGTACTTTACATGCAGCATTGATTCCAGCCATAATTCCCTGACCTGCAGCTTCCTCATATCCGGATGTACCATTAATTTGACCAGCAGTAAATAAACCAGAAATAGATTTCGTTTCCAATGTTGGCCAAAGTTGCGTCGGAACAACAGCATCGTATTCAATCGCATAGCCAGGACGCATAATTTCTGCATTTTCCAATCCAGGTATCGATTTAATCATTTTATGTTGAATTGACTCAGGAAGGGATGTCGACAATCCTTGGACATAAACTTCCTCTGTATCTCTCCCTTCTGGTTCAAGGAAGATTTGATGACGTGGTTTATCATTAAACCGCACAATTTTATCTTCAATGGAAGGACAATAGCGTGGACCTGTACCACGTTTCATGCCAGAATACATTGATGACAATCCCAAATTGTCATTGATTACTTCATGTGTAAATTCATTCGTATAGGTTAACCAGCAAGGAATTTGATCGACAATTTGTTCTGTTGTTTCATAGGAGAAATATCTCGGATTTTCATCCCCTGGTTGAATTTCTGTTTTTGAATAGTCAATCGTATGGCTATTTACTCGTGGTGGTGTACCAGTTTTAAAGCGAACAAGCTCTAGTCCCAGTGCTTCCAGATTTTGCGATAATTTAACAGATGGACGCTGATTATTTGGACCACTTTCATATTCGAGGTCTCCCATTAATACTTTACCGCGCATATACGTACCAGTTGTGACAACAATTGCATCTGCATAATAAGCAGCATTTGTTTCGGTTATAACCCCTTTGCACTTGCCATCTTCCACAATCAATTCCTCTACCATCCCTTGGCGAATCGTGAGGTTTTCTTCGTTTTCGATTAATCGCTTCATTTCTCTGCTATATAGCGCTTTGTCCGCTTGGGCTCTTAATGCCTGTACGGCAGGACCCTTTCCTGTATTTAACATCCGCATTTGAATATACGTTTTATCAATTACTTTCCCCATAACACCACCAAGAGCATCTACTTCACGTACAACAATCCCTTTGGCAGGACCACCTATGGATGGATTGCATGGCATAAAAGCAATCATATCTAAATTCAGTGTAAGCATTAACGTCTTGGCTCCCATTCGTGCTGCTGCAACACCAGCCTCCACACCAGCATGGCCGGCACCAATGACGATAACATCATAATGACCCGCATTATATGTCATTGTTTTTCATCCTTTCAAATCTTTATAGCATAACTTAACTTTTTACTTTCCTAAACAAAATTGTGAGAACAACTGATCAATTAAACTGTCACTTGCCGTATCTCCAATAATCTCCCCGAGGAATTCCCATGTTCGTGTTACATCAATTTGTACAATATCCATTGGCATTCCCAGTTCAATTCCCTCTATTGCATCTTCTAATGCTTTTTTTGCTTTATTTAAAAGCTGAATGTGCCTTACATTTGAAACATACGTTAAATCTCCAGAATCAATTTCTCCGGAAAAGAATGTATCAGCAATCGCTTTTTCCAATTCATCCACCCCTTCTTCTTTTAAAAGAGATGTCGTTACAATTGGCCTGTCTCCTGCTGTTTCTTTTACTTTTTCTAAATCCAATTTTTGTTCCAGATCTGTTTTATTAATAATAACGATATATTCAAGCCCTTTAACCGCTTCAAACAGCTTCATATCTTCTTCCGTTAACTCTTCATTATAATTTAATACAAATAGAATTAAATCAGATTCCTTTAATACTTTCCTCGAACGTTCCACTCCGATTCTTTCCACAATATCCTCTGTCTCTCGGATTCCTGCTGTGTCTACCAACCGTAATGGAACTCCTCTTACATTTACATATTCTTCAATAATATCACGTGTTGTTCCTGGAATCTCTGTCACAATTGCTTTGTTTTCCTGTACCAACGTATTCATTAAGGACGATTTTCCGACATTTGGTCTGCCTATAATAGCCGTTCCGAGACCTTCCCGAAGTATTTTCCCTTGCTTTGCCACTTGCAGCAACTGTTCAATTTCGGAATGAACCTCTTTTGTTTTTGTTCGCATCACTTCATGTGACATTTCTTCCACATCATCATATTCAGGATAATCAATATTTACTTCGACATGGGCAACGGTTTCCAGTAAATCCTGGCGTAAACGCTGAATCAGTCCGGACAGCCTTCCATCCATTTGTTTTAGAGCAACATTCATCGCTTTATCTGTCTTCGCACGGATTAAGTCCATCACTGCTTCTGCTTGAGATAAATCAATTCGTCCATTTAAAAAGGCACGTTTTGTAAATTCCCCAGGTTCAGCGAGTCTTGCACCTCTACTAAGCAACATTTCCAGCACACGATTTACAGCAACCATTCCTCCATGGCAATTTATTTCAACTACATCTTCACGAGTAAATGTCTTCGGCGCACGCATGACAGAAACCATCACTTCATCTGCAACCTCATTTGTCTCGGGATCGATGATTTTCCCATAATTTATCGTATGTGAATCCACTTCCTGTAGATTTTTCCCTTTGAATACTTCTGATGTTAACTGAATTGCTTCTGAACCGCTTAGTCTTACAATTACAATCGCCCCTTCACCAATCGGCGTTGAAATTGCAGTAATCGTGTCCGTTTCCATCATCACTTCACCTCCAACATTTTTCCTTGCTTGACTTCTATATTCATCATTCTACATTTTCATTGTCACTAACTTAATAGGATAACATACTTATACGGAAAAATAAACTTATCCACAACACAATTATAACCCAATCGCCCAGACTAGTTATCAACATGTGGATAGATTCTTTTTTGATATCATACAAATCCGAGAAAGAGTTATTAACAGTTGATATTTTCTCGTAACTGCTGCTAAATTACTAATACTTTTCCCATTAAAAAAACACCATATTCGCTTGTCCAGCCGATATGGACAAATTTCCGCTATCCATTTCTATATGTTTATCCATTAGCTCTCGCTACTAAAGTTCGCCTTTCTTTTTAGAAAAACTCGCATTCGCTCGTCCTTAAGCGAATGTGTTAGTTTTTCTTATACTTGGTACATTAAAATTTTAACTACGTCGAATCCTCTTCATGTTAAAATTTTATCTTTTCTAACGTGCATGAAAAAACTCCGCAAAAATTTGCGGAGTTTTTGTATACCTACTTATTTAATTCCTTCTTTGCCATTTCAATTAATTCCTTCACCATATTGCCACCTATATTTCCACCAACTTTACCGGCATCTTTCGCTTTTATATCACCATTATATCCATGGTGAAGATGGATTCCCTGTTCTTTAGCTACTTCATATTTCGTATGATTTGGATTGTTTGTATTAGTAACCTTTGCTTTTAATTGATCTAATCCGTCTCGTGCTTCTGGAACTAGAATTTTATTTCTGTTTGTCATTTTTTCCCCTTCTTCCGTTTTAACATCTACTTAATAAAGGTGAATTATAAGTGTTTTCTTGGAATATTTTCCTCATCACTGTTATCATCGCGTTCATTTCTGTGATCGACTTCCCTGTCTGCTGTACCTTCCATATACGTATCTGACACTTGCTCATGAGTTACAGCCATCCCTTTGGAAAGCTGATCTTCACTATAGTAATCCGAATACTGGTAGGTTTTTTCCGCAACAGTTTTCGCCTTTCCACTACTTTTTTTAAGCATGTTCTGAACTCCCTTCTGCACCTGAATGATTTAGTCCCTCTAATATCTGACGAATGTCGCCAAGTAACTCATCAATTTCATGTTTCTGTAATAGAACAGGAATTTGATCATTGACAGTTAACATACAACTATCGTGCTGTTTGATTAAATACTCCTCTAAATGTGAAAGCTGATTTTCTGACAAAACAGATCCAGTATTAATACTTTTTACTTCCGTGAGATAAAAACTGTCATTGCTTTGATCAAATTCACCACTAAAAATTGCTCCCGAATATTGATTCAAGACTAAAACTCCTTTTCCAGGTTATGATTATGCTTAGTATAGAACTATCTCCCTATTTACATTCATAACGGTAAAAGGAATTTGTTATTAATTTATGCTGTTGTCGTTATTTTAAACAAAAGAAAACTGGATTCATACAGCAAGACCATTTATGAAGTTAGTCCTTTTGCTATGTCAAACTTTTTCTTTGCTTCAAATTTCCTTTACAATAAAAAGGCTCTTATTGTAAAGTTTATTGTTGTGGAATGGATATAAACTCCTGACCAACTTAAGATGCTAAATAGGTGTTGTACCTACCGCTATGGAAATTTTGTGCTTTTATATTTCTAACAATTTATTTAATTAAATAAATTTCAGTATAGCCTACCACTATTAACAGTGCACTCATTTAGTTCGAAGTTTATATCAATGTTAAATAAAATCTTTATGGTAAAAATAAACATGTTTTAAAAAAACAATCTATAAAAATAAGCACTCCCATTCAACAAACTAAATGGGAGTGCTTATTATATACAATTACTTTGGTTTTATTACAATATGGCGATGGGGTTCTTCTCCATCAGAATACGTGGAAATCCCAGGCTTTCCCTGCAATACACTGTGAATAATCTTTCTTTCAAACGCTGGCATTGGTTCCAATGCCACCTTTTTATTTAAGCGCATCGCTTTATCAGCCATTTTTAAAGCTAATGACTCCAACGTTTCTTGTCTTCTCCCCCGATATCCTTCAGCATCTAACGTAACCGTATAATAGTTTTCACTGATTCTATTAATTACGAGATGAATTAAATACTGCAACGCATTTAATGTTTGCCCGCGTTTGCCGATTAAAATTGCAATATTTTCACCATTTAATTCAAAGGTAACATGTTTTCCTTCAATGGTCGTTTGAATATCAACATCTAAATTCATATTCGCCGTAACTTCTTTCATGTATTTCTCGGTCTCTTTAATTGGATCTTTAACCAGCGATACTTTTACTATTGCTGGTTTTGCTCCAAATACTCCAAATAAACCTTTTTTTCCTTGATCAATAACGGTAATTTCAACTTGGTCTCTCGTGGTGTTTAACTGCTCTAGTGCTGCTTGGACCGCCTCTTCAATAGTTTGTCCACTAGCAGTTATTTCTTTCACTTCTTAACTCCTCCATTACTGTTGTCACTCATCATCGGTTTATTGATTAAAACAGTTTGGAAAATCATAAAGATATTACCAGTTACCCAGTATAATGCCAATGCAGCTGGGAAGAAAAAGGCCATTACTGTAATCATGATTGGCATCACATAAAGCATCATCTTCATTTGCATGGCAATTTGCGGATTAGCATTCATTGCTGTATTGGTTGACATCATGAGTTTTTGCTGAATGAACGTAAACACACCGGTTAATATTGGTAATACGAAATCCGGAGAACCTAATTCGAACCATAAAAAGCTGTAGTTACTAATTTCTTCAGTACGAACAATTGCATGATACATGGCAATTAATATTGGCATTTGGACAAAAATCGGCAAACAACCAGCGAGTGGATTAACATTATGCTCCTGCATCACCTTCATTGTTTCCTGTTGAAGCTTTTGTTGTGTATTCGCATCTTTTGAACTGTATTTCTTCTGTATTTCCTTTAATTTTGGCTGAACTTCCTGCATTGCTCTTGAACTTTTAATTTGTTTAATACTTAAAGGAACAATAAGTAAGCGAAGAAAAATAGTAACAATGATAATTGAAAGTCCATAACTATTGTTAAATATTTCAGCTATTTTTATAATTACCCATGAAAGCGGATAGACAAAAATTTGATTCCATATTCCTTCACTTTCTGACGTAATTGGCTGATCTACTTCCATACAACCAGATAGCAGTAAGACCATTCCAATAAGAGCCAGAAGCAATAAATACTTCTTGCGCAATTTATTTCCTCCTTAGACTATCACTCGCATATTCTACATGTTATTTTATCTTAAAAAGATAGAACTTTCTATTTTAAGCTGAAAGTTCTCTTATTTTTTTAATAGACGTTCTTTATACATAAGATGAATGAGACTTTTTTTTATTTCCTCATACTCCATATTCTTCGTTGGGTTCCTTGCTATTATAACAATATCATATGGATATTTTATACTACTGTCTAACTCTTGAAAAGCCTGGCGCAAATACCTCTTAATTCTATTACGTGTTACTGCATTTCCTATTTTTTTCCCTACAGAAAGACCGATTCGAAAGTGATCTTGACCAGGTTTCTCTACGTAGTAAATAACAAGCTGACGGTTAGCAAAAGATTTACCTTTCCTGAATACAAACTGAAAATCTTCATTCTTTTTTATACGAAATCTTTTTTTCATTCTTACCACCTATCTAACACAACAAGCTTGTCCTTCTGTATTTACAGCTAACCATATAATCATTGACATGAATGTTCCTATTTTATTCAATAAATTTATGTAGAAAAAGACCACTGAATCAACAGTGGCCTATGCAGATAATACTTTTCTTCCTTTACGACGACGACGAGCTAAAACTTTACGTCCGTTTTTTGAACTCATACGTGCGCGAAAACCGTGTACTTTTTTACGTTTACGATTATTTGGTTGGTAAGTTCTTTTCATTTATCTTGCACCTCCCTAAGGGAAAACTTCAATATCTAAAATTGGTTTAAAAACTTATCAATTAGACAGTCTTTGTAATTATACGTAATGTGAATACCTTTTGTCAAATCCATTTTCTAAAAGATCACTGCTTTTTGCGGACAAATTTAGTATGCATTTTTTATAAACTCTCGACTAGTGAAAACTCCATTTCCTGATGTTCTCGCTTGTTCTAATGATGATTTGTGCATGCAGTCGCTTCGGCAGAATATTTACGGTTCGTGGGCACGGCCTCAAGCCTCATCAAGAAAAACCGGTGCACCTCTAGTCTTCTAGTAACGCTCCATAGTAGGATTCATCGGCGCAAGGGAACAAAGAAGATTACTTAAGTAGTACCTCGCTGCTCAGGTCTGGAACGTGCTATTCCCACAGGACAAGGAACGCCAACTGCAGCTCTAATCGCACGAAGAAATCGGTTTGTGTTTTTGAGGAGGCTACGTTCTGTCTACGCTAGTATTGGCTTTCTGATTCATGCATAGGTAAACATATTAAAAGCACGTTTTATTAGCACTTTTTTTTATTTGAGTTCTAAGTAAAATGAAACGTACTCCACCAGATCTCTTTGCTCGTATAAATTCTAGTGACCTGTTTTTACAACAGAAAAGAGTTACATAAAAAAAGTAGATATCTTTATATTCTAGAGAAATAAAATAAACTTTTCAAAAGCACATTTTCTATTTTCCGAGATCTGTTCTTTAATCACCTATCTTCAACAGGTTATATTTTCTTCCTTTTCCTTACCACATTTTTATTATCCACAGGCACTGTTTGTAAAAAATTCGACAATATTTTTCTGTCCACAACACTTATCGACAACAAAATAACAAAATATAGTAGTGTGGATAGAAATTATATACAACCAGTAGACTTTGTGGATAAGTGATGAAAAAGCATTGCACGATTAGGTTTTTTTTGATATTATATTAATGTTTTCACTTGTGGAAAATCAAATCGACAAAATAATTATACACAGATTGTGGATAACATGTGGATAGTTGTTCACAGTACTTTTTATAACTTTTTCAACAGGTATGTGGATAGCGTATATAACTATTACTACCCTTCATTATCCTTATATTAAAATATCCACAAATCTTTTTTCTTCTCATATGAATTTTTTACCGTAAATAATGTACATGTTTAGCATGCCTTTCCTTCATTCTTAGCAAACTGAGGTATGCTTTTTCTGTCATTTCAAGAAAGGAGTGAAAAACCGGATTGGAAAATATTGAAGAGCTATGGGTTGCTACATTAGAGAAAATTGAAGAAAAAATTAGCAAACCAAGCTTTGATACGTGGTTAAAAAATACGCAAGCAGAAGCATTGGAAAAAAATACATTGATTATATCTGCTCCAAATGAATTTGCCAGAGATTGGCTTGAGAACCAGTATACGGATCTAATTTCCGATATTATAGGTGAGATTACCGGTTCCAGGTTAAATACAAAGTTTATTATTCCAGATACTACTCCAGAGCTTGAGGATGTGAAACCAGACCCTAAACCAAAAGAAACATCTGAACCCGGTGATTTTCCAAAAACGATGCTTAATTCCAAATATACATTTAATACGTTTGTCATTGGAGCTGGGAATCGCTTTGCACACGCCGCATCATTAGCTGTCGCCGAAGCTCCGGCCAAAGCATATAACCCGCTATTTATCTATGGTGGCGTTGGTTTAGGAAAAACACACTTAATGCATGCAATCGGACATTATGTACAAGAACATAATCCGAAAGCTAAAGTTGTTTATATAACATCTGAGAAATTTACGAATGAATTCATCAATGCCATTATGGACAATAAAACGACGAATTTTCGCAATAAATATCGAAATGTCGATGTCCTATTAATAGATGATATTCAATTCATTGCTGGAAAAGAATCAACTCAGGAAGAATTTTTTCATACCTTTAATACGCTGCATGAGGAAAGTAAGCAAATTATTATTTCCAGTGACCGGCCACCAAAGGAAATTCCGACATTAGAGGATCGGCTGCGGTCACGTTTTGAATGGGGATTAATTACCGATATTACCCCTCCAGATTTAGAAACGAGAATAGCTATTTTAAATAAAAAGGCAAAAGCGGAAGGACTTGATATTCCGAATGAAGTCATGCTTTACATCGCCAATCAGATTGACACCAATATTCGCGAATTAGAAGGGGCACTTATACGCGTTGTCGCATATTCTTCGCTAGTCAATCAAGACATTGATGCTTCCCTGGCTGCCGACGCATTGAAAGACATCATTCCTAGCAATAAACCAAAAGTCATTACCATTCTGGGGATTCAAGAAGTAGTTGGTGAAAGATATAATATCAAATTAGAAGACTTTTCTGCCAAAAAAAGAACCAAATCCATTGCGTTTCCTAGACAAATTGCAATGTACCTAGCACGGGAATTAACCGATTTCTCATTGCCTAAAATTGGAGAGGAATTCGGAGGACGTGATCATACAACAGTCATTCATGCTCACGAAAAAATATCCAAACTACTTGAAAAAGATGCTGACCTTTCCCGAGACATTGAAGATATAAAAGAAAAGATCAAATCATTATAGTAGACTATAACCCTATCCACATGTGAATACTGTTAATGAACAATAACGTTTATGAACAAAATATCCACATGTGGAAAACTTACTGTTCAAACAGAAAAATACATTTATCCACATAATCACAGGTATTATTACTTTTATTATTATATTTTTATAAAAAAATAATATAAATAGTACTTCCATTTAGGAGGATTTTTTCATGAAATTTATTATCCAACGCGAACAATTAATTTCCAGTGTTCAAAATGTAATGAAAGCTATCTCGTCAAGAACGGTTATTCCCATCCTGACAGGGATAAAAATTGAAGCAAAACAACATGGAATCACATTAACTGGAAGTGACTCCGATGTTTCTATTGAATCTTATATTCCTGCTGAAGAAGATGAAAAGGTAAATATAGAACAAATAGAAGAAGGAAGTATTGTGCTGCAGGCAAAGTATTTTCCTGATATTGTTCGAAAGTTACCAGAAAAAACAGTAGAAATTGAAGCAGATTCAAGTTTGAAAGTAACGATCCGATCTGGTAAAGCGGAGTTTATTTTAAATGGACAGGATGCAGAAGAATATCCACAACTACCAAAAATTCAAACCGATGATAGTTTTGAAATCCCTGTTGATATACTGAAAAGCATGATCAAACAAACCGTTTTTGCAATTTCAACGATGGAGACTCGGCCGATTCTAACGGGGGTTAATATCAATTTAAGTGATAGTTTATTAACGTTTATTGCAACAGACAGTCACCGCTTAGCTTCTAGAGAAGTTCCTATTTCAAGTACTAATATTGAGTTTAAAAATATTGTTGTACCTGGGAAAAGCTTAAATGAGTTAAATAAAATTCTGGTTGATTCAGAGGAAAAAGTAGAGATTAGTGTAACTAACAATCAGATTTTATTCCGAACGAAATACTTAAATTTCCTTTCCCGCTTGCTTGATGGAAATTATCCTGAAACTTCCCGATTAATTCCGGAACAGAGTAAAACCAATATTCAAGTAAAAACAAAAGAACTGCTTGGTACCATTGATCGAGCTTCTTTGTTAGCAAAAGAGGAGCGCAATAATGTGGTTCGGCTATCAACACAAGGATCTGGATTAATTGAAATTACCAGCAATTCTCCGGAAATTGGAAATGTAACAGAAGATCTTACAGTTCAAGCAATGGAAGGAGAAGAATTAAAGATTTCTTTCAGCTCCAAATATATGATTGATGCACTAAAAGCAATCGAATATGATGAAGTTTCCATCTCATTTACAGGTGCAATGAGACCATTTATTATTCGTCCAGTAAACGATGATTCTATTTTACAGTTAATTCTTCCAGTAAGAACCTATTAAAAAACACATATTTTGCTTTAGATAGAAACAGTAACCAAAACAGCCAAAGAAAAATTTCGGTATACCCGGTTTTTTCTTTGGCTCTTTTTGCAAAAAACAAATCCTTTTAAAAAATTAGTGGCTTGGATAGATATGAAATGTAAGGCCATCATAAAAAGCAAATATAGGCCAATTTTAGCGTTTATTTTTAATTTCTAGGGTCTTACCTTCCCTTAATCCAAAAACTTTAGTAAAATAGGTATATAAAAGTTTTAGAAGGAAATAAGCAATTAATAGTGCGTGTTCAAAAAGGAGGATGAAAAGGACCGAGAAGTTCGAGGCGGCGAAGCTTTGAGTAGCGGAACGTATCAGTTAATACGTGAGCAACGGAAAAGCGAGCCAACGAAGAAATTCGATGTGTCCTTTTCACCGGACTTTTTGAACATCCTCTAATAAGTAAAAAATACAAAAAGAAATTGGTGATTAACTTGCATGAAGAAATACAAATAGAAACAGATTACATTACTTTAGGCCAATTTATTAAACTTCTAAACATTTTAGATTCGGGTGGAATGGTGAAAGCTTATCTTCAGGATGTTGGTGCGGTTGTAAATGGTGAACTGGAACACCGGCGCGGGAGGAAATTATATCCAAATGATGTAGTAGAGATAGAGGAATTCGGTTCTTATATTGTGAAAAAAGAGGCTTAACTTAGATGCATATAGAGAGGTTACAGTTAAAGAACTTTCGAAATTACGAAAAACAGGAGATTTCCTTCGATGATAAAATCAATGTCATTATTGGTGAGAACGCTCAAGGGAAAACCAATCTGATGGAAGCTATTTATGTACTGGCGTTTACCAAGTCCCATCGAACCTCTCATGAAAAAGAACTTATCCAATGGGAGAAAGATTATGCTAAAATAGAGGGTAGGGTAAAAAAACGCAATCAATCTCTCCCACTGGAAATTATCATCTCTACAAAAGGGAAAAAAGCAAAGTTAAATCATTTGGAACAGAGGCGGTTAAGTGATTATATTGGGGCAATCAATGTCGTTATGTTTGCACCAGAAGATTTAACGCTTGTGAAAGGCCCTCCTCAAATTAGACGCAGGTTTATGGATATGGAATTAGGGCAAATTCAACCAACCTATATATACCATTTAGGACAATACCAGCGAATACTGAAGCAGCGCAATCATTTGTTGAAACAAATACAACGGAGAGAAAAAGCAGACACAACCATGCTGGAAGTTTTAACGATGCAGCTTGTTGATCATGCAGCTGTTGTTTTAGAAAAACGATTTTTGTTTTTAGAATTACTGAAGAATTGGGCTCACCCCATTCACCATGGAATAAGCAGAGGTCTGGAAAATCTGGAAATTAAGTATAGTGCCACAATTGAAGTATCAGAAGCGGAAAATAAGGAAAAAATAACTAATAATTATTTAAGGAAATTTCAGGAAATACAGGAAAAAGAAATGGAACGTGGCACAACCCTTATTGGTCCACATCGTGATGATTTGTTATTCCAGGTAAATGGTAAGGATGTTCAAACATTCGGATCCCAAGGGCAGCAGCGGACAACTGCCTTATCCTTAAAACTTGCTGAAATTGAATTGATTCATAAAGAGGTTGGAGAGTATCCTATACTTCTCCTTGATGATGTACTAAGTGAATTAGATGATTATAGACAATCCCATTTACTAAATACGATTCAAGGGAAAGTACAAACCTTTGTTTCCACAACGAGTGTAGATGGGATTCATCATGAAACACTGGAAAAAGCTGAATTATTCCGAGTCAGCAATGGAAAAGCCGAAACATAACATTTCAAGAAGAAGGGTTTTGGAAGCATGTTTATTCATATAGGCGATGGTAATGTTATACGTTCAAAGGATGTCATAGCCATTATTGATTATCATATTATATCCTCCTCTGTGATTATGACAGAGATGATGGATGCTTGGAAAAGGGAAAAGAAAATAACTGGACCAACTAAAAATCCAAAATCCGTAATGATCACCAAAGATACTATTTATTATACGACGGTTTCAGTTGCAACACTTAAGAAGCGAACTAGCATGATAGAAAGCATTAGTAATTTGGATGATTATTCCAATGAGGTTATTCCTTAAGTTAACCTTCATGTGCAAATATACATGATTTTAATCATTTTAAAATAGATTTAGTTTTTTAAATAAGAAATGAGTGTGAGGAAAATGGAAGAAAAAATAAAGAATGAACAAGCATATGACGCTGATCAAATACAGGTCTTAGAAGGATTGGAAGCCGTTCGAAAACGACCAGGTATGTATATCGGATCAACCGCAGAACGTGGATTACATCACCTTGTTTGGGAAATTGTCGATAATAGTATCGATGAAGCGTTAGCAGGTTATTGTGATCATATCGAGGTCATCGTTGAGAAGGACAACAGTATAACGGTAAAAGATAATGGACGTGGAATTCCGGTTGATATTCAGAAGAAAACAGGACGCCCTGCTTTAGAAGTTATTATGACGGTTCTCCATGCAGGTGGGAAATTTGGTGGCGGAGGCTATAAAGTTTCCGGTGGTCTGCACGGGGTTGGTGCATCGGTTGTAAATGCCCTGTCTACTATTATGGAAGTGTATGTTCACCGTGACGGAAAAGTTCACTATCAAAGTTATGAAAAAGGGGTCCCACAAGGCGATATTAAAGTAATTGGTGAGACCGATATAACTGGAACCATTACTCACTTTAAACCAGACCCGGAAATTTTTACAGAAACGGTTGAATATAACTTTGATACATTAGCACAACGTATTCGTGAATTAGCTTTCCTGAATAAAGGGTTAAAGATTTCTTTAGAAGATAAGCGAACAGATCAGGAACCGGTCAGCCACCATTATGAGGGTGGAATCAAGTCCTATGTGGAGTACATTAACAATACAAAAGAAGTGTTACATGCTCCATTCTATGCTGAGGGTGAAGATCAGGATATTGCCGTAGAAGTATCGATCCAATATAATGATGGATTCTCCTCCAATATTTATTCCTTTGCTAATAATATTCACACGTATGAAGGCGGAACCCATGAAGTAGGGTTTAGAACAGGTCTTACCCGAGTGATTAATGATTATGCACGGAAAAATAATTTAATTAAAGAGGGAGAGTCCAACCTTACTGGTGAAGATGTAAGGGAAGGTATTACGGCAATTATCTCTATCAAACACCCTGACCCGCAATTTGAGGGGCAAACTAAAACAAAGTTAGGAAACACGGAAGTAAGAACCGTAACGGACTCGGTGTTCAGTGAGAAATTTTCTACATTTCTTTATGAAAATCCTAGCGTTGCAAAGATCATCGTGGAAAAAGGATTGATGGCTTCCAGAGCACGTATGGCGGCAAAAAAGGCGAGAGAACTGACAAGAAGAAAAAGTGCTTTGGAAGTATCCAATTTACCGGGTAAACTTGCTGACTGTTCTTCCAAAGATGCCTCCATCAGTGAACTCTATATTGTTGAGGGGGATTCTGCTGGTGGTTCTGCAAAATCTGGTCGTGACCGTCACTTCCAGGCTATCCTTCCATTGCGTGGTAAAATCCTGAACGTTGAAAAAGCACGATTGGATCGAATCTTATCCAACAATGAAGTACGTTCCATGATTACCGCACTTGGTACTGGAATTGGAGAAGAATTTGATATTACGAAAGCAAGATACCATAAAGTTGTCATTATGACAGATGCAGATGTTGATGGTGCACATATACGTACTTTACTATTGACATTTTTCTATCGCTTTATGCGCCCATTAATTGAACATGGTTATATCTATATTGCACAACCACCACTTTATCAAATAAAACAAGGGAAAACGCTCCGATATGCTTATGATGATAAAGAAATGGATCAAATCCTTGCTGACATTCCAAGTGCACCAAAACCGGGCATTCAGCGATATAAAGGTCTTGGTGAAATGAATGCAGAACAATTATGGGATACGACAATGAATCCAGAAAACCGTACACTCCTACAAGTGGAGTTAGAAGATGCCATCGATGCAGATCAGGTCTTTGATATGTTAATGGGTGATAAAGTAGAACCAAGGCGTCATTTTATTGAAGAAAATGCGCAATATGTTAAGAATTTAGATATATAAGAAACACACTGCTTGAAGATAAAAAGCTAGAATACAGAAGTTGAAGGTTAGAAGGAAGAGGCATAACTGGGATTCTATTCTTATAGTTTTGCCCTTTATCTTCTAATCCTTTAGAAAAACACATATCGTGTTTTTTGTTTAGGAGGTATGAATATGGCGGAAAAACAAAGACCAAACGTACAAGAAATTAATCTTAGCAATGAAATGCGTACATCTTTCCTCGATTATGCAATGAGTGTTATTGTCGCACGAGCTCTTCCTGATGTTCGTGACGGAATGAAGCCCGTACATCGAAGAATATTGTATGCGATGCATGATTTAGGAATGCATTCTGACAAGGCCTATAAGAAATCAGCACGTATAGTTGGGGAAGTAATCGGTAAGTACCACCCACATGGTGATTCTGCCGTTTATGAAACCATGGTACGTATGGCTCAATATTTTAGTTACCGCTATATGCTGGTAGATGGACATGGTAACTTTGGTTCTGTAGATGGGGACTCAGCAGCTGCAATGCGATATACTGAAGCCAGAATGTCCAAAATCTCGATGGAGCTACTTCGTGATATCAATAAAGATACGATTGATTACCAGGATAACTATGATGGTTCAGAACGAGAACCGGTTGTTTTTCCAGCTCGATTTCCGAATCTGCTTGTTAATGGGACATCTGGGATTGCAGTTGGTATGGCAACGAATATTCCCCCACATCATTTGGGAGAGACGATTGATGCGGTGTTAGCAGTAAGTAAGAATCCTGACATAACAATTGAGGAATTAATGGAAGATTATATTCATGGTCCAGACTTCCCTACTGCTGGTCAAATTTTAGGGAGAAGTGGTATCCGGAAAGCTTATGAAACAGGTAAAGGGTCGATTACGATTCGTGCCAAAGCTAATATTGAAGAACATACCAATGGAAAGTCATCGATCATAGTTACAGAAATCCCTTATCAAGTAAATAAAGCAAAATTAGTAGAAAAAATTGCGGAACTTGTTCGTGATAAGCGCATTGAAGGAATTACAGATTTAAGGGATGAATCTGACCGTAATGGAATGCGTATCGCTATTGAATTAAGACGTGATGCGAATCCTAATGTCATATTAAATAATTTATATAAGCAGACCGCGATGCAAACGACATTCGGAATTAATACACTTGCTCTAGTAGATGGACAACCAAAAGTATTAAATATTAAAGAATGTTTAGTACATTATTTAAATCATCAAAAAGTAATTATAAGACGCAGAACAGAATATGAGCTGAGAAAAGCGGAAGCTCGCGCTCATATTTTAGAAGGTTTGCGAATTGCTCTAGATCATATCGATGAAGTTATTTCACTCATTCGAGGTTCAAAAACAACCGATATTGCACGTAATGGGTTGATGGAGCGCTTCAAGTTATCTGAGAAGCAGGCACAAGCCATCTTAGATATGCGTCTCCAGCGGTTAACAGGTTTAGAACGAGACAAAATAGAAGAAGAGTATGCAGAATTGGAGAAGCTTATCTCTGAATTAAAAGCCATCTTAGCTGATGAGGAAAAGATTCTGGAAATTATCCGTGAAGAACTGACAGAGATCAAAGAAAAATATAATGATGAGCGCCAAACAGAAATTGTAGTTGGTGGTACAGACTTTTTTGAGGATGAAGACTTAATTCCAGAAGAGAATGTCGTTATCACCTTAACGCATAAAGGCTATATTAAACGGCTCCCATCTTCTACCTATCGTACCCAAAAACGTGGCGGTCGAGGTATCCAGGGGATGGGTACAAATGAAGATGATTTCGTGGAGCATCTTGTATCGACGTCGACACATAATATGCTTTTATTCTTTACGAATAAAGGGAAAGTATATAAAGCAAAAGGATACGAAATACCTGAGTTCTCAAGGACAGCAAAAGGAATCCCGATTGTTAATATGCTCCAGGTAGAAAGCGGTGAATGGGTCAATGCTGTTATATCAGTAAGTGAGTATCAGGAAGATGCTTACCTATTCTTTGCAACCAAACATGGTATTACAAAACGCACCTCTGTATCTAAATTTGCGAATATCCGTAAAGGTGGACTCATTGCTCTTGGATTACGTGATGATGATGAGCTGATTTCAGTGAAAGAAACAGATGGTAATAAAGATGTCATGATTGCTACGAAAAATGGCTATTTAATCCGTTTTGAAGAGACACAAATTAGAGCGATGGGACGAACTGCTGCAGGTGTAAAAGGTATTTCATTAAGAGATGATGATGAAGTAGTTTCCATGGAAATTTTAGAAGAAGGGTCGAAAATTCTTCATGTGACAAAGAAAGGATATGGAAAGCAAACTCCAGAGTCCGAGTATCGTCGTATTAATCGTGGCGGTAAAGGTGTGTTTACATGTAAAGTAAGTGAGAAGACTGGACCTGTATCGGCTGTGAAAGCTGTAACAGGGGAGGAAGATTTAATGGTCATCACCGTAGCGGGTGTGATAATTCGTATACCAGTTCAGGATATATCGGAAACAGGGCGAAATACGATGGGAGTCCGACTCATTCGTTTGAATGAAGACGAAGAAGTAGCAACGGTTGCTAAAATTGAACATGAAGAAGATAAAGAAGATGTTCCAGAAGAAGAGTCTGCAGAAGTGGGATCAGAAGAAGAAACAGAAGAAGAATAGATGGTAAGGTGGCTTTTAAAAGTCACCTTCCTTTTTATCAAATTTCACTTTCAACAGGCAAAAGTGCAGTAAATCCCCAACTTAATAAATGATGCTTTTTTTGTGAGCTGTTGTTTTACAATTGACGTTGCACAAAACTAGTTCGCAGTTTATATACTTTGTGTAAAACAATAAACTTGTAATAAACAGCAAAAATTTAAGATAATGAAGATAGTTGGGGGGAATTTTCTAATTGGGGTTTACTTTAATGAACTGGGGGAATATGTATGCAAGTAATGCCATCACAGCTTGTACCAGGGTGTATTTTATTAAAGGATGTTTGGGGGAAAACAAATCACCCTATTATTCCTAAAAATACAGTACTGTTAGATATACATATTGAAATATTAAAGGCTTTCCTGGTTGATACAGTAGAAGTATCAACACAGTTAAACAATGGAGAATTATTTGAACCTGAATCGGTGGATGCCGCGTCTGAAGAAGAGCAGATTACAGGAAATCAATGGGATACAGACAAAACTAAATCTCCCTTTCAAAACCATTATGAAGAAGCGGTTAAAGGATACAAGGAATTATTTAAAAGCTGGCAAAGTGGTATGTCATTAGATATATTGCATGTCAGAAAGCTTATTATTCCTTTATTAGAAAGAACAGAAGACATCGATGAAGCTGTGACATTGCTCCATCAGTATGGGAAAAAGGAAGAATATTTATATTATCATAGTGTAGCAGTCGCTATCTTATCCTCTTATTTGGCAAGGAAACTTGGCTATAGTAAAGGTGAATGGTTACAAATAGGAATCGCAGGCTTATTAAGTGACAGTGGGATGTCCAGGATTGATCCGAAAATAGTTTTTAAGAAAGGTTCATTACAACAACATGAATTAGAAGAAATTAAAAAACATCCTACTCTTTCATATCGGCTTGTTGAACAAACGTCTTCCTTAACTGCAGGAGTAAAACTGGCGATTATCCAGCATCATGAACGGTTCGATGGAAGTGGATATCCTCTTGGAGTACCCATGGATAAAATTCATAAATATGCACAAATAGTAGGTATATGTGACAGTTACCATGCTATGACTAGTGAACGCTTATATAAAGCAAAACAGTCTCCGTTTAAGGTGATAGAAGAACTCCAGAAAAGTGAGTTTACCAAATTTGATTCTGCTATTGTTCATAAATTTGTCAGCAGCATTGCTGATTTTCCAATTGGTACAAAAGTAAGGCTTACCAACGATCAAACAGGTGAGATTATTTTCATAGAGCCTTCTAAACCTACTCGTCCGATTGTTAAATTGGACGGAACTGGAGAAATTATTTCATTGCAAAACATGCCGAATGTACATCTTGAAGCAAGGGTATAAAGGGAAACGCTAGAAAAACAGTTTCTAGCGTTTTTTAATCATTTTCCATATTTTGGTATAGTTCTCTTTCAAGCAATTTTGGAATCTTATTTGCAGTAACTTTTAAAAATTGTACAATAAATGGATAATCCAATTCCGGCTTAGAGGAAAGTAAATCCCCCCACCATTCGGCTTCATATCTACATAGCATACTTAAGTTATATAAAAGCAAATAATGAACCATCACTTCTGAGACTGGTAAAAAATGATTTCTGTGAATCGGAAAATAGATTTCACCTTCATTTATATGAATAAAAAAGGGCCCTTTGGATGATAGCAATTTTCTCTCTAATTCAACATAAATAGAAGATTGCTGATAGTCGATGTTTTGAATCTGAGGCAAAAAAGGTTCAATCCTTTTTACAAATGCTTTTTCTGTTAAATGATGGGTATCCATCAGCCATACAGGAAACTGTAATAGCCTGGAGTTTACCGTTCCAACCATCGTCATTTTCTCATCCCCTTGAAAGGAAAAAAAGGATTGCATCTCTGGTATGACGGAAAACAAATCTTCCATCTTTATTTTTTCAAAAGGTATCGGATCAATGGTAAAAAGATATTTTGAAAAATAAGGAAAAAGTCCTTTTTGCTGTACTTTTACTTCATCATTCATAAAGGTATAGTTGCGTTTTTTTCGCTTTCTTGTGGTAACTCCATGTGATAAAAGTGTCGTGGATTCAGGATAGTCTGGTCGTTTCGTTAGTAGACAGGCCTTTAAAACATGTGTTAACCCATAAAAATATAGTACTGGTTTTGCAAAAATATCTACTTCATGTCCGATTTCATAAAATCTTCTTCCATGGTCAAGATAATACATAAATGCACTACAATTATTATAGCTTTTTGTTTCAGCATCTGTTTCCTCTAATTGTTTATAGCAGTGAAGCAAATAGTTTTGTGCAGTTTGTTGTGATGTTAAATACATGTAAAAGTCACTGTTTTCGAGCATAGTCTCTCCCCACCAAAAATTCAGAATCTATTTTCTTTTTAATTTCCAATAATATGTTATTGAAAAAGGAAAATAGTTGGCGTATGGTATATAAAAATAGATTTACCTACTAGTTTAATCATTTATGTTTCATTAAATACATTTTATAAGGAGGAGTAATGTTGCGTAAGGATAAATTTGCAAAAGAAGGTTTAACATTTGATGATGTACTATTGATGCCAGCGGAGTCTGAGGTATTACCAAATCAAGTTCAATTAAGTACAGAATTGTCACCTAGTTTAAAGTTAATGTCTCCATTTATTAGTGCTGGGATGGATACCGTTACAGAAGCGGAAATGGCAATTGCAATGGCTCGTCAAGGTGGTTTTGGAGTTATTCATAAGAATATGTCCATTGAAGAACAGGCTGAACAGGTTGATCGAGTAAAACGTTCTGAGAGTGGTGTCATTACGAATCCATTTTTCCTTACCCCAGAACATCAAGTTTATGATGCAGAACATTTAATGGGGAAATTCCGAATCTCTGGTGTTCCAATTGTTAATTCAGTGGAAGACCAAAAATTAGTAGGTATTATTACCAATCGTGATTTACGTTTTATCCAAGATTATTCCATCGCTATCTCGGAAGTAATGACTAGCAATAACCTAATCACTGCACCAGTGGGAACAACATTGGATGAAGCTGAAAAAATTCTTCAGAAATATAAAATTGAAAAACTGCCTCTAGTGGATGAAAATAACAACTTAAAAGGACTAATTACGATTAAGGATATTGAGAAGGTTATTGAATTCCCATATGCGGCAAAAGATGTCCATGGCAGACTCTTGGTAGGAGCTGCTGTCGGTGTAACGAAGGATGCAGTGAAACGGATTGAGGCGTTGGTAGAAGCTGGTGTCGATGTAATTGTTATTGATACAGCGCACGGCCACTCCAAAGGCGTCATTGAACAAGTACGAGCGGTTCGTAAAGAATTCCCGGATTTAAATATCATAGCTGGAAATGTTGCCACTGCAGAAGGTACAAAGGCGCTTATTGAAGCCGGTGCAACCGTTGTTAAAGTTGGTATTGGACCTGGATCGATTTGTACAACACGTGTTGTAGCGGGTGTTGGGGTACCTCAAATAACGGCTGTCAATGATTGTGCTATGGCGGCACAGGAATACGGGGTACCAATTATTGCCGATGGTGGAATTAAATACTCCGGTGATATTGTAAAAGCACTAGCAGCTGGTGCTCATGCTGTTATGTTGGGTAGCATGTTTGCCGGAACAACCGAAAGTCCTGGTGAGACAGAGATTTATCAAGGCAGAAAATATAAAGTATATCGTGGTATGGGTTCTGTTGGTGCGATGAAAGCTGGTTCCAAAGACCGATATTTCCAAGGGGATGCAGATAATAAGAAGCTTGTTCCAGAGGGAATCGAAGGAAGGGTTCCTTATAAAGGATCTTTAGCAGATACCATCCATCAGTTAATCGGTGGGCTGCGTTCTGGAATGGGTTATTGCGGGGCTCCAACCATTACAGCATTACGTAATGACGCACAATTTATCAGAATCACGAATGCTGGATTGCGGGAAAGTCATCCACATGATGTTCAAATAACAAAAGAAGCACCAAACTATTCTGTTTAATAGATCGGTACTCTATTATGGGAAATTTTTATAGATGAGGACTTTCCTCATCTATTTTTTTTGCCGCCTGTATGGTAAAATAAACAAGTGTTTTTTTAATAGAGCCGCAAATAGAATAATTTAAAGATATGAAACAGAAACTTGGAGGTAAGAACGTTGAAGTACAACATGAGAAAATTGTCGATTCTTTTTACATTAGCCGTAATATTCATTTCGATTACGCTTCATCCTAACCATATAAACGCTCAGGAACATTTAGATTTAAATTCGGAATCAGCCATTTTAGTTGATTTTGACTCGGGGAGAATTTTATATGCCAAAAACCCGGATGCTACGATTCCTCCAGCAAGTATGACGAAAATGATGACGGAGTATTTAGTGTTAGAAGCCATTCAGGAAGGTGAAATAACATGGGATACAACGACACAAATTAGTGATTATGCATACAGTATCTCGGCAAATGACGCCTTTTCTGGAGTGGGCTTAAGGCAGAATCAGGACTATACAGTAAAATCATTGTATGAAGCAATGGCTATTAATTCAGATAATGCTACAACGATTGCTCTTGCGGAATTAATTGCTGGTTCTGAAGGTGAATTTGTTGAAATGATGAATGAAAAGGCAGAAGAAATGGGCCTTACAGAGTATGAGTTCGTTAATTCTACAGGACTTGATAATGCAGATTTGGACGGAAACCATCCAGAAGGCACAGAAGCAGATGATTTAAACTTATTATCTGCTAGATCTACTGCATTACTTGCATATAATCTTGTTCATGACTTTCCAGAGGTTTTGGAAACATCCTCTATTCCAGAAACAACATTTGATGGCCAAACCATTACTAACTGGAATTGGATGTTAGAACACGAAGGAGTCAATTTTAAACAGTTTTATTATGAAGGAGTAGATGGATTAAAAACTGGTTATACAGAAAGTGGAGGAAACAGTTTTACTAGTACAGCCATCAGAAATGGAACTCGTTTAATTTCAGTAGTTATGAGAGCCGATAGCCGTGAAGAGCGCTTTGAAGAAACAGCCAAGCTCCTGGATTATGGATTTAACAATTTCCAAACAGAAGAATTGTTCCCATCAGGCTATCAGCTGGAGGGGGAATCTGCCATTCCAGTTGCCAAAGGGAAGGAAGATTTTGTTGATGTTTCAATAAGTGACTCTATTGCGCTTCCAATTCAACCAGAAGAAGAAGAATTATATCGTATCGAATATCAAATGGATGAGGAAAAGTTAAATGAAAATGGGGAACTGATTGCTCCTGTTGAAAAAGGTGAAGTAATTGGTACAGCCACATTGGTATATGAAGGCGAGCAAAACGAAGGGTTTATTGATACGGATGCAATCAGTTCTGTTAATTTGGTTACAGAGGCATCTGTAGAAAAAGCAAATTGGTTTATGCTGACAATCGGAGCCATTGGTGACTTTTTTGCTAATATTTTCTCTTCTGCGGTAAATTGGATTACAGGTTTATTTAATTAATAAATGGATAGACTTGCTTCTTGAATTAAAATGGCTTATGATAATTATAAATTAAATGGATACATTAAAACATGCTGCTTAATAGTATTGATAGGAATAAGTAACAGTGTAGCTATCTTTAGAGAGTCGATGGTTGGTGGGAATCGATGGTAGGTTACTGTGAATCCATCCTTGAACTGGTTTACGGAAAAGTTTTTACTGAGTAAGTAAACCCGGTTACGTACCGTTACATACGTTAAAGCCGGAAGAGATATTCTCTTCAACAAGGGTGGCAACGCGGGAATCAAACTCTCGTCCCTATATTTAGGGATGGGAGTTTTTTTATTTGGCTCTTTTCGTAAAGTCTGTTGCTATTGATACGATACAAATTCCGACATGAGTAGATTGCAACACTGCCCTCGCTACAATTAACCAGCTTAATAGCGGTTCGATTTATGAAGAGTTTATTTATCCTGATCTATGTTAAGAAGAAAGAAGCATAAAACTAAGAAGTGTATGTCCGTGGCGGTAGAATAAGCTGCAACTCATGTCGTATTCTATAGAGTCTTTTCATTACATTAAAGGAGGAATAAAACATGCTGGATATGAAGTACTTAAGAAATAATTTTGAAGAGGTAAAGGCAAAGCTAACACATCGAGGTGAGGATTTATCAGAATTGGACCATTTTGGTGAGTTAGATGAGAGACGTAGGAAATTAATAGCTGAAACAGAAAGCTTAAAGGCAAAACGAAATGAAGTAACGAAACAAATTTCTGTGTTAAAAAAGGAGAAAAAGGATGCAGAACCTGCAATTAAGGAGATGCGTGAAGTTGGCGAGCAAATTTCAACTCTAGATAAGGAACTAAAAGAGATTGAAGAAAAATTACAGCAAATCCTGCTATCCATTCCTAATATTCCTCATGAGAGTGTTCCCGTTGGTGAAGATGAGGATGATAATGTAGAGGCACGGAAGTGGGGGGATATTCCGGCATTTGATTTTGAAGAAAAACCGCATTGGGATATCGCAACAGGCTTGGATATTTTAGATTTTGAACGTGCTGGTAAAGTAACTGGAAGCCGCTTTGTCTTTTATAAAGGGTTAGGTGCTAGACTGGAACGTGCCCTTTTAAACTTTATGATGGACTTACATGCGGATGAACATGGGTATGTGGAAATGCTGCCACCTTATATTGTAAATCGTACGAGTATGACAGGTACCGGGCAACTTCCAAAATTTGAAGAAGATGCATTTAAATTAGAGGGATGGGACTATTTCATGGTGCCTACTGCTGAAGTTCCAGTGACAAACTATCATCGCGATGAAATTTTAAATGCAGACGATCTTCCAAAACAATATGTTGCTTTCAGTGGAAGCTTTCGGTCTGAGGCTGGATCTGCTGGGCGTGATACGAGAGGTTTGATTCGCCAGCATCAATTTAACAAAGTAGAGCTGGTTCATTTCGCTAAACCTGAAGATTCTTATGAAACATTAGAAACATTAACCGGCCATGCTGAAAAAGTTCTACAGTTGCTCGAATTGCCATATCGTGTAATGAGTATGTGTACAGGTGATTTAGGATTTACGGCTGCGAAAAAATATGACATTGAAGTATGGATACCTAATCAGAATACGTACCGTGAAATCTCTTCTTGCTCTAATTTTGAAGACTTCCAGGCAAGACGTGCTGGAATTCGCTTCCGTAGAGAGGCGAATGGCAAACCGGAGTTTGTCCATACATTAAATGGTTCTGGCCTAGCAGTTGGAAGAACCGTTGCAGCTATTTTAGAGAATTACCAACAAGAGGATGGTTCTGTAAAAGTACCAAAAGTGCTGATTCCTTATATGGGTGGAATAGAAGTTATAAAATAGGTGAAAACTAGGGAGGGTAACATGCTCTCCTCATATTTTTTACACGTTAGGAAAGTATAAAATTTTAGCAAAGAAGCTTTTCGACGTAGCTAAAATTTTAACGTCCTAAGTATAAGAAAAACTCGCATTCGCTAAAGGACGAGCGAATGCGAGTTTTTCTAAATAAATTATCAAATAAATATTGACATGTATTTACCAAATATGTTATATTATTTCTTGTCGTCATGGAGGTATACCCAAGTCTGGCTGAAGGGATCGGTCTTGAACACCGACAGGCGGGTCAAACCGCGCGGGGGTTCGAATCCCTCTACCTCCTCCATTTTAACTAAAAAACGCGTACATAATATTGGAGATAAAAAACACCGTTACGTTTTATTTGTAACGGTGTTTTATTATTGCTTAGGAAATTATAAAATGTAAAACCTGTGGATAATTTTCTACTATAAGTAGCCACATCCAGCTCTAGCGCCCAGCGACTAGCGAGACTTCCTTCGCCTCCGCACGATAAGTCAACATCGATTCCCTTCGTTCGTCGTGTTTCCTTTATCTCCTGCAGCTCAGTCCAGTCCGTACGTCGCTAAACGGGCGCTTGCGCTTTTGTTCTTTTTTCTAAACACGTAATAATTCACTTTATAAAAGATTCCAGGAAATTAATTGGAAAATGAGGTTTCTCTTCATTATCTGGTTGGTCTTGTTCTTTTACTTCATTTACTTCTTTATGCAGCTGCTCCATCCGTTGATCTAAATCATTTGCTACTTTGGCTGCATCCGCTAATTCTTTGGATAAATGTTCAGGTATGGCATTATCGTATTTATAGTATATTTTATGTCCCAGGCTGGCCCAAAAACCCATGGCAACAGTGCGGATCTGGATTTCTACATACACTTGCTCTACTCGATCCGACATAAACACCGGTACGGAGACTATTAAATGCAAACTTTTATATCCATTTGGTTTAGGGTGTTTAATATAATCCTTTTTTGTCACTAATGTGACATCTTTCTGGTGCTCAATCATTTCAGAAATACGGTAAATATCAGAAATAAAGGAACATACGACTCGTATGCCAACAATATCCCTGATGTTCTCTTTGACCGAATCCAAGGATATGGGTAAATTTTTTATTTTCCAATTTCGGCTTGACAAATATGGGAGAAGAGCATATATTACTTAAAACAAAATGGACAGGAAAGACGCTGATTTGGCTAGTAGTACAATGTCTATTCGAAATAGAATGAAATCCTCAGACTGAAAGATTCCAGCGAAGTCGCTTGTAAGAAATCTACCCTAGGTGTTGTTAGCATAAAACCAACCGCAGATTCCCATGTTATCAAAGAGTTTGGGGAAGATTGCTTATCAATTTAGATGGTAACGCGGAACTCATTCCGTCCTATTGGATTAGGAAGGAATGGGCTTTTTTACGTCGTAAGTATAATAGAATCGAACACTTTTGCTAAAGGAGGCTAAAACAATGGATAAGAACATAGCTTTTTTCGGAGCAGGCTCTGCTGCAGAGGCAATTTTGTCTGGGGTTATTAACGCTGGTATTGTTAAAAAGGACCAAATTAAAGTTGCAAATAAAAGCAATATTAATCGTTTAGAGTATATAAAAGAGAGATACCAGGTTTTCTGTACACAAGAAAAGGAAAGGATCATTCAAGATGCCGATATTCTTATCTTAGCTATGAAACCCTATGATTTACATGATTTTATGCATGAAATAAAAGGACATATGAATAAAAGACAACTTATCATCTCCATTCTCGCTGGAGTGTCTACCGATACGATTATAAAAGAATTGGAAATGGATTTACCTGTCATTCGCGCAATGCCAAATACCTCTGCAATGATTGGATATTCCGCCACTGCCATTTCTAAAGGGAAATATGCAAGTAATGAACATGTTAACCAGGCAGAAAAACTATTTAACACCATCGGAACAACTACGATAGTGGCAGAAGCTGATATGCACATTGTTACGGCTATTTCTGGAAGTGGACCTGCTTATTTATATTATATGGTAGAGGCCATGGAAAACGCCGCTATAGAAGCAGGATTAGACCAACAAACTGCAAAGGAATTAATCACACAAACAGTGGTTGGTGCTGGTGCGATGTTACAGCAATCAGAGGATTCACCAAATGTATTAAGACAAAAAATAACAAGTCCTAAAGGAACAACGGAAGCTGGGATTAAAGTGCTGGAGGAGAATCATTTTCAAAAGATTTTAATGGAATGTGTTAAAAGTGCAAAAGCACGTTCTGAGGAATTGGGAAAAGACCAATAAAAACAGAGAGGTCTACATAATGGCCTCCCTGTTCTAATCAGTATTTACCTCTTGATGTACGTTTTCTGGACTGTTGGATAAAATGGCCGACTTTCTCCAGGATTGGTTCAATGGATTTTTCTTCTTTCATGAGATCATAATCTGTAATATCAATCCGTAAAATAGGACATGCATTAAAATTATTAATCCATTCTTCATAACGACGATGCATTTCTTCCCAATAGGAAATCGGAGTACTTTTTTCCATGGATCGACCTCGTTCATCAATTCGCTTTAATATGGCATCCAATGGCCCTTCTAAATAAATAAGAAGATCAGGATGTGGAAAATAAGGTGTCATTACCATGGACTCGAATAAATTGGTATAGGTTTCATAATCTGTTTTTGACATATTCCCATTTTCATAATGCATTTTAGCAAAAATTCCAGTATCCTCATAAATAGAGCGGTCTTGTATAAAACCTCCACCATATTCAAAAATTTTCTTTTGCTCTTTAAAACGTTCTGCAAGGAAATAAATTTGTAAATGAAAACTCCAGCGTTCAAAGTCACGATAGAAATCTTCTAAATATGGATTGGTTTCTACTTTTTCAAGTGAGGTTTTAAAATTCAGTGCTTTTGCTAATGCTTTGGTCATGGTAGATTTACCTACGCCTACCGTACCCGCAATAGTAATGACACTATCATTTGGGATTTGATATTTTTCTCTTAGATTCATGTACATTCCCCTTCATTTTCTCGATGCTAATCTCTTTAATATGCCTGTCTACCATACTAATGATTGTTTCTAAATCATTTTGATAGGTAACAAAGTCCATTTTATCACCGTCAATGCGGATAACAGGTATATCTGGATGCATCCTTTCAAATTCATTCATATAGACTTCGTAGTCCTTGGATAGCTGCTCAAGGTAAGATGGTTTTATATTTTTCTCGATGTCTCTTCCACGCTTGCGTATCCGATTCAAAATAGTATCAAGGCTTGCATTTAGATAAATCATGATATTTGGAACAGGCATATCTGCTGTTAATATGTGATAGATTTTCTCGTATTTATTAAGCTTGTCCGCTTGTAAGGTACGTTTAGCAAAAATCATATTTTTAGATATATGGTAATCAGCAACAACTGGTTTACCTTTTAGTAAATACTGCTGTTCAATATCTTCTAATTGTTTAAATCGATTGCATAAGAAGAACATTTCTGTTTGGAAGCTCCATGCTTCAATATCATCATAGAATTTCCCTAGAAAAGGATTCTCTTCTACAATTTCTTTTAATAAATGAAAATCATAATGATTGGAAAGCTTTTTTGCAAGAGATGTCTTTCCAATTCCAATAGGTCCCTCTATAGCAATAAAAGGAACTTCAGCCATAGCCAATCCTCCAATCCATTTGGCTTTACACGTGTAATACACAACTTATTATTTTAACATACATCTCACTGGTTTTATACTTTTCTTTTCGATGAATTTTTTGTATAATTTAAAGTACTAACGTAAATTTTTTTGGCCTCGTAGCTCAGGGGATAGAGCAATGGTTTCCTAAACCATGTGTCGCAGGTTCGAATCCTGCCGGGGCCGCTTGCTATCATTCCTACACCCCCTCAACGTAACATTTCACGATGTGGTTTCTTCACTTCCTTATCATACTAGCTGCAGTTCAAGATTTAGCACATTAGAGTCATTTCATGTAATCACGAAACTTCATAAATGAGAGGAGCTACCAACATGAGCTTAACAAAGAAAATAATGATAGCTCTTATTTTAGGGGTTATTGTTGGTATTAGTCTGAGTTTTTCACCGGTTTCTTTCTTTAATATAATAGATACCTATATTTTATCTCCGGTCGGTCAAATCTTTCTGAATTTAATTATGATGCTGGTTGTCCCGATAGTATTTGTATCGATTGTACTTGGAGCAGCCGGATTAGGTGAACCAGCGAAAGTTGGTAAAATAGGCATTCAAACAATCTTTTTCTTTCTTGTTTCTACATCTATAGCACTTTCTATTGGGATTGGCTTAGCATATATGATCCAGCCTGGAGAAGAAGGAATATTTAATACAAGCAATATGGAATACGAAGAACAATCCGCTCCGCCAATTATGGATACGCTGGTAAATATTATCCCAAGCAATCCAATAAAATCCATGGCATCAGGGGACATGCTGCAAATTATTGCTTTTGCCATATTTATTGGTCTGGGATTAGGGGTACTAGGTGAAAAAACGAAGGGAATTCATCGTTTATTCGAACAAGCCAATGAATTATTGATGTGGTTAATAAAAATTGTAATGAAGACCGCACCATATGGGGCATTTGCCCTAATTGCTTCTGCTATTGGAGGAGCCGGTATAAATGCTATTGGATCGATGGCAATGTATATGGGGACGGTTATTCTAAGTTTGATCATTCATGGAACTGTTACTTACGGTTTAGCAATATGGCTGCTTGGTAAAAGCAATCCACTTACATTCTATAAAGATTTCTCCCCAGCTATGTCTGTTGCGTTTAGTACATCCAGTTCCAGTGCAACGTTGCCACTATCTTTAAAAATTGCCCAGGAAAAATTGGGAATTAAAAAAGAAGTCAGCAGTTTTGTTCAGCCTTTAGGGGCAACGATTAATATGGATGGGACAGGAATCATGCAGGCTGTTGCGACCGTTTTTATTGCTCAAGTTTATACGATATCATTGGATTTTACCGACATTATTATCATCATTCTTACCGCTACATTAGCAAGCATCGGTACGGCAGGTGTTCCTGGAGTAGGATTAATTATGCTGGCAATGGTATTGAACCAAATCGGGTTACCAGTTGAAGGGATTGCACTTATCGTTGGTGTCGATCGTATCCTGGATATGCTCCGAACGTCACTAAATATCGCAGGGGACGCAAGCTGTGCCTTGATTATTTCTAACAACATGAAACGGAAGGAAGAAAGAACCAAATTGCAAGCGTCTTGATTCTTCCTTTCCAAGCTAAAAAACACACTGAAAATAATTTTTAGTGTGTTTTTTATTTTTTTTAGGCTTCCCACTTTAAAATTGTCACAGAATGTTCTAAAATAGAAGTAAGTTACTTAATATTTTAATTATTTTATTTTATTAGTTTTGTAATCGATTTCAATTCTTGGGTGAGGTGAAAACGGATGGATATGAAAGTTGTACCAGTAAGAGATGGAAATCATAACTTAAAGGACTATGAAAAGTATCGGGGAAATTTTTCGTGGGAACAGGTAAAAAAGAATTTCTCATGGGATAAGACCGGAAAAGTGAATATGGCTTATGAAGCTTTAGATCGTCATGCAGAAAACCCGGAAAAGAAAGATAAAGTTGCCCTGTTATACTCTTCGCCGGAAAGAGAAGAAAAGGTTACATTTGGACAATTAAGCAAAGACAGTAATAAATTCGCCAATGTCTTGAGAAATTATGGCATTGAGAAAGGCGATCGTGTATTTTTGTTCATGCCAAGGAGTCCTGAATTTTATACAGCTTTCTTTGGAATCTTAAAGGTAGCTGCAGTTGCCGGTCCACTTTTTGAAGCGTTTATGGAGCAGGCTGTCCGCGACCGTTTGCAGGACAGTGAAGCAAAAGTGCTTATTACAACTCCAGATCTTCTTGAACGAGTACCACAGGCAGATTTACCGGATTTAGAAAAAATAGTGGTAGTTGGAGAAGTTGCTGATAACTCAGATAAGTATATCGATTACAACAAAGAAATGGAAGCTGCATCAGATGATTTTGAAATAGAATGGGTGGATTTAGAAGACGGAATGCTGCTTCATTATACTTCTGGATCTACTGGAAAACCAAAAGGAGTATACCACGTTCACCATGCGATGATTCAGCATTATGCCACAGGGGAATGGGTTCTTGACTTAAAAGAAGACGATATATACTGGTGTACTGCCGACCCAGGCTGGGTAACGGGAACAAGTTATGGGATTTTTGCCCCTTGGCTGCACGGAGTAACCAATGTCATTCGAGGTGGAAGATTTACACCGGATGATTGGTATCAAACATTGGAAAAGTATAAAGTTACGGTTTGGTATACGGCACCAACGGCATTGCGCATGCTTGTTAGTCACGGAGAGGAGAAAGTGAAAAACTACGATCTATCCTCACTGCGACATATTATGAGTGTCGGTGAACCGCTTAATCCTGAAGTTATTACTTGGGGGCTGAAGGCATTTGACTTAAGAATTCATGATACATGGTGGATGACGGAAACAGGGGCACAGCTTATTGTGAATATACCGTCACTTGAAATTCGCCCTGGTTCCATGGGCAAACCAATCCCAGGAGTAGAAGCAGCCATTGTCGATAATGAAGGAAATGAGCTTCCACCTAATCAGATGGGAAATCTGGCTATTAAAGCCGGTTGGCCTTCCATGATGCGGCAGATTTGGAATAATCCAAGTAAATATGAAAGTTATTTTATTAATGGATGGTATGTATCAGGGGATAGTGCTTACCGGGATGAAGATGGTTATTTCTGGTTCCAGGGGCGTTTGGATGATGTTATTAATACATCGGGTGAACGTGTTGGACCATTTGAGGTGGAAAGTAAACTAATTGAACATGAAGCAGTTGTGGAAGCGGGGGTAATTGGAAAACCGCATCCGGAACGTGGTGAAATTATTAAAGCATTTATTACATTAAATGAAGGATATGAAGAGTCACCAGAGCTCTTAGAAGACATCCGCAAATTTGTAAAAACAGGTTTAAGTGCCCATGCAGCACCTCGCGAAATAGAAGTAAAAGACAGTATTCCGAAAACACGCAGTGGTAAAATTATGCGCCGTCTCTTAAAATCATGGGAGCTTGGCTTACCAACAGGAGATACGTCAACATTAGAAGAATAATAAGAAAACTATGGCTATCGTTCATTGTGACGATAGCCATATTGTTTCACAGATTTTACTTTTGTAAAAGTTAAGTTCATCTCGTAATATCGTCTGCTGGCCCGAAAATTTCATAATGGATATCATCGTTGGAAACGCCGAATTGAATTAGGTTTTGATACATTGCTCGCATGAATCCTTTTGGTCCACAGAAATAAAATGCTGCATCTTCTGTTGGTAAAATAGAAGCCAACCATTCATAATCGATATACCCTTTTTTATCGAATTGATCTCCTTCAACCGGATCATCATAAACCGTATAGCTTGTTACTTGCTGATAATTGTGTGCAATCTCATTTACACGATTTTTCATTGCATGGAACTTTCCGTTTCTTGTTGCATGAATATAGTATACGTCACGATCGGATTGTTCTTTAATAACTGTTTCCAGCATACCCATCATTGGTGTTAAACCGACGCCTCCGCTTAATAACACTAATGGACGGCTATCCGTTTGGTCCAATACAAAATCTCCAGCTGGCGCACTAATAGGAATCATACTCCCTTTTTTAATGTTATTATGTAGGAAAGCGGATACAACACCCGCTGGATTATCCCCTGTAGCATCTTCTCGTTTGACACTGATACGGTAATAATTTTCCCCAGGAGCATCTGACAAACTATACTGGCGTAAATGGGTGTAAGGCTCCTTCTCTATTTCCGCTTTAACAGTAATATATTGTCCAGGCTGATATGGAGGAATTTCCCCACCATCTGCTGGCTGTAAATAGAAAGATGTAATGACATCACTTTCCACCACTTTTTCCACTACTTTAAAATCTCGGTAACCGACCCATCCACCTGGTAAGTTCTGTACTTCTTCATACATATCACGCTCCACAGATATAAAGACATCGGCTATAACCTCATAGGCATTTGCCCAGGCGTTGATGATATCGTCCGTAGCGGCATCTCCTAATACATCTTTAATAGCAAATAATAAATTCTCCCCTACAATCGGGTATTGTTCAGGTTTAATATTTAAGCTTCTATGTTTTTGGGCTATTTGCTTGACTGCCGGTAAAATTTCCTCCAGGTTATCAATATACTTTGCTGCGGCAAGGACAGCGTTTGCAAGAGCCTTAGGCTGATTACCTTTCCTTTGATTGGTTTGATTAAAGATATTTTTTAATTCTGGGTGATTTTCGAACATTGTTTCATAGAATCGCTTGGTAATGGTGGTGCCAAATTCTTGAAGAACAGGAACAGTAGATTTAACAATATCAATGGTTTGCTCATCTAATTTTTTTGTTTCAGTCGTCATCATAACACTCCATTTCTATAAAAATTAAACCTGTATTCTGAATACATCTTTATTGTATATAAAATATTCACACTGTATCAATAGGAGAAATGAAATATGTGTTACAATATTGTGAAGGGGCAAAAGTGAGGTGGCATAGCTTGCAGTTAAAGAAATATACCGATTATGCACTGCGTGTATTAATTTTTTCTGGGATGAAACCAGATGGAGAGCTTGCTAGTATAAAAGAGATTTCGGATGTATTTAATATATCTCAGCATCATTTAGGAAAAATAGTTTATGAGTTGAATAAATTGGAGTTAATAGAAACGATTAGAGGAAGAAATGGTGGTATCCGTTTAGCTAAACCAGCAGACGAAATTAATATTGGGATGCTCGTTCGTATACTAGAGAATGACTTTAATTTACTGGAGTGTTTTGATAAGGGAACGAATCATTGTGTCATTACCCCTGCCTGCACATTAAAACACGCATTAAATAAGGCATTACATTCATTCTTTAAAGTCCTGGAGGAATACACACTGAAGGATTTAATAACAAATGAAGAAGAATTAAGGAAACTGATGGGGATGTCAAATGAATAAGAGGCTGGGGAAAGGTGTTTTAGTAAAAGAAAAAATCCGAACAATAATTCAAAATTCTTACGTTAGAATTCGAATTAGTTCGGATTTTTGTTTTTATAAGGCTGTTTTCTAAAAGATTTGATGTTTTTATCACTAAATACATAAATGGAAATTAGTCTAATTTAGTTATATCAAATTGGTCATCTATTAAGAGCCAATTTTGTGGGAATGCTAATCCCAGCTTCCAATATGCAATTCCCAGTAAACCAAATTCACGAATTAGATCAAATTTGCCTTGAATGGATCGGGCATCTTCAAACCATACTTCATGCTGGTTTCCTTCTGTGTCTGTATAAAAGAAATAAGGTGCCTGAGCTGTTTGGTCAAACTGAATAGCTACATTATTCTCTCTCGCTAATGCGATGGCCTGCTGTGGACTAATTGCTCTTGCTGGATCTCCTCCTTCCACAAATGGAAGCGTCCAGTCATATCCATACAGGTTTTGTCCCAGAATAATTTTCTCGGGAGGTATTTCTGTTACGGCGTATTCCACAACGCGTCGTACTTGATCTAATGGAGAAACGGCCATCGGAGGTCCATAACTGTATCCCCATTCATATGTCATTAACACAACAAAATCAGCAATTTCCCCATGTGTTCTATAGTCATGTGCTTCATATACAATCCCGGTTTGTTCAGCACTCGTTTTTGGAGCTAAAGCAGTCGACATAATTAATCCAGCTTGAGACAGGCGATCTTTAGCTTTTCGTAAAAAAGTATTGTATGCTTCTCTATCTTCAGGGAAGATAAATTCAAAGTCAAAGTGAACATCACGATATCCGCCTGCTGTAGCGGTGTTAACTATCTCATCCAGTAAGGTATTTTGTACTGCTTGAACAGTTAGGATAATATGTCCTAATTCAGAACTGAATTCTCCTTCTTCCAAATTCGTCACCACTAGTGTTAAGGAAGCATCATTCGCCTCGGCTATTTGCCTTAAATTCCCTAATGGTGGAGGAGTAAGCGTACCATCCCGATTTACTCTAAAACTAAAATGTGCTAAATACGTTAAATACGGGGCTGTTTTGCTAGCAGCATTTTCTAACGTTTCTGATACCGTCCCGCCAAGTGGTTCTACATAACCCATTGATGTAATTGGACGTTTGGTAGGTGGAGGTACATATAGTCGCAAACCAATAGGTAATATGTTACCAATTGGGAAGTTGTTGATTTCCGCCAATTCTTGATACGATATACCAAATCTACTGGCTATGGTGTATAGGGTATCTCCCGGTTGTACAAAGTAAAATTGTCCTACAATGGGAATGACCAAAGCCTGACCTACCACAAGATTTTCTGGAGCATCTAATTCATTTGCTTCAATAATCATATTGGTAGATGAACTATATGTATTGGCAATCGAAAACAAGGAATCTCCTGGCTGTACAACATGAATTTGCAATAAACTTCCTCCTTTAATTGTAGTTGTTACTACACTGTATGAATCTCCCGGAAAAGTTATGCATTTGGAAATACTTTCTCATCACTTTAAAGTAAATGTGTACTTGCCCTCGGTACATAAGATGATTATTATAACGATAAGAGGTATTTTATAAAGGCTTTTTCGTAAGTCTTCGCAGTTGAAATAAACTGTGGACTAACTTTAAATGATATTGGAGTACCAACTTACCGCTACGGAAATACACTACGCGCACCTTAGGGCGACCCGTGATCCTCCTCGTGCTAACGCACTGCAGGATCTCACTCTGGTATTCCTTGTCCTGTGGGAATAGCACGTTCCAGACCTGAGCAGCTGCGGTTTTCCTTGATGAGGCTTTAGGTCTGCCCACGAACCGTAAGTATTCTACCGGAGCTAATGCATGCACGCTATCATCATTAGGATAAGCGAGAGCATCACGATAGGAATTTTTGTTAGTCCGGATATTATATATGTTATTTAACAACAACAACCTTTAGGGTAACAGCCTTTATAAAAGAACATATTTAAAGAAATGTTGTGATTTGATGTTTGATGAAAAATTTATGATAGCGGCAATTAATGAAGCAAAAAAGGCTCGTGATAGGAATGAAGTACCGATTGGAGCAGTAATTGTTTTTCAAGATGAAATCATTGCTTCCGGCTATAACTTACGGGAAACGTCTCAAACGACCTTATCTCATGCAGAATTAATTGCCATTCAAGAAGCAAATAAAAAAATAGGGAGTTGGCGTTTAGAGGACTGTACGCTTTATGTAACCCTAGAGCCATGCCCGATGTGTGCAGGAGCAATTGTCCAATCCAGAATAAAACATGTTGTTTATGGTGCACATGATCCAAAGGCAGGATGTGCTGGAACATTAATGAATTTACTGGATGAGCCAAGATTTAATCATCAGGTCAAGGTAACGAGCGGAATATTAGAAGCTGAATGTGCAGGACTATTAACTGACTTTTTTCGAGAACTAAGAAATAGGAAAAAAGGGGATTTACTTTAATTACCATTGCAAAATTCGATTAATGTCGCTATAATGGTAATTACCGTGCTAAGCGGGGAGGTAGCGGTGCCCTGTACTCGCAATCCGCTATAGCGAGGCCGAAATCCCATCCGAGGTGGGCGGCTGTATGGTCTGCCTCAAGGAATTGGTGTTGACGCCCGGGTCCTGCGCAACAGAAACCCATGAACCCTGTCAGGTCCGGAAGGAAGCAGCAGTAAGTGGTCATTTCTGTGTGCCGCGGGGAAGCCTAGGCTGAGCCATGAACTTGAGTAACGCATATAGTCGTTTCATCAACGATGGGTGCACGGCATACATATAATAAGTAAAAGTTAGGGATAATTCTCTAGCTTTTTTTATTTACATGCAAACTGATGATTACACATCATTTTAGCTGAGAAGTGGGTTTGACATGGCTAAAATTTAAACGTCCCAAATATAAGAAAAACTAACACATTTACTAAAGAAAGAGTGAATGCGGGTTTTTCTATTAAATAACCTGTGATCAATAAATGGAAATATTTTTGAAGAAATCATTTTCCGTCATAGTTCACATTCACCCCTCAAATCGGGTATAATAAAAAATAGAATGTAGAGGGGAATTTTTGCTATGAGCTATCAAGCATTATACCGCGTTTGGCGCCCAAGGAATTTTAAAGATGTAGCAGGACAAACTCATATTACACGCACATTGCAAAATGCAATTGTTCAGCAGAAGTTTTCGCATGCTTATGTGTTTTCAGGGCCTAGAGGAACTGGGAAAACGAGTGCTGCCAAGATTTTTGCAAAAGCGATTAACTGTGAACATACGCCTGTTAAGGAACCATGTAATGAATGTGCCGCATGCCGAGGCATTCAGGATGGGTCGATTTCAGATGTCATAGAAATCGATGCAGCTTCCAATACAAGTGTCGATGATATTCGTGAAATACGTGAAAATGTGAAATACGCATCTAGTTCTGTTCCATATAAAGTGTACATCATTGATGAAGTGCATATGATTTCGAATAATGCATTCAATGCACTATTAAAAACATTGGAAGAACCACCTAAGCATGTTGTATTTATTTTAGCGACGACAGAACCGCATAAGATTCCACTAACCATTCTTTCCAGATGTCAGCGGTTTGATTTTAAACCAATTTCCAATCAGGCTATCGTGGAACGCATGAAGACGATTATAGATGCGGAAAATATAGCTGTTTCAAAAGAGGCTTTGGAAACAGTTGCACTAGCTGCAGAAGGCGGAATGCGTGATGCATTAAGTATATTAGATCAAGCCATTTCCTACAGTGACGAGATGGTACAGTTAGAAGACGTATTAGCTGTGACCGGAGGGGTATCCCAGGGAGTACTTACGGAAATCGTTCAAGCTATGTATCATAAAGATGTTCAGGAAGCATTACAATTATTGGACACCATCATTCAAAACGGGAAAGATCCAGGACGGTTTGTATATGATTTAATTTATTTTATGCGTGACTTACTATTATTTAAAAGTGCTCCAAGCCTTGAAGGACTACTGGAAAGAGCCAGGGCTGATGAGGCATTTCAATCATTGGCTGAAGCAGTTTCCAATGATTGGATTCAGGATGCGATTATGCAGTTGAATCAGTGTCAGCAGGAAATCAAATGGACAAACAGTCCGAAAGTGTTTATTGAAATTGCACTTTTAACAATAACGAATCGTTACCATGATCAAGAACAGAAGACTGGTTCCATTGATTCGGATGCGGTGTTGCAGATGAATCAAAAGATATCACAGCTTGAAAAACAATTGCAGCAGTTAAAACAAAATCCTGGTCCAGCTGTGAATCAGCCAGAGGCAGCAAAGGAAAAAAGAAGACCTGCAAGAACCGGTAAAAACAGTTACAAAGTTCCATATGAACGAATTCGTGAAGTATTGAAGCAAGCAGAGAAGCAAGCATTAAAACAAGTTCAGTCCAATTGGGCTGATTTCTTGAGTCGGTTAAAGGCGATGAATGCTCCAGCACATGCTACCATTCAGGATAGTAAACCTGCTGCTGCTTCAGATCAGGCGTTAGTTGTTGCTTTTAAATATGAAATACATTGTTCTTTATTTTTAGAACATCAAGAGACGGTGGAGTCCGTTCTATCCAATGTATTGGGTAGGCAGCTGGAGATAATTGCCATTCCAGATAATGATTGGACGGAGCTACGTGCCGATTTTATTAGCAAGCAAGAAAAAAGTAATCCTGAAGAACCAAAGGACCAGTCAAATCCGATTGTAGATGAAGCCAAGAAGCTTTTTGGGGATGACTTGATAGAAATACATGATTAATTTTCCTTGAATGAAAAACAAGGAATGAACTGAAATTATAAAGGAGGTATTTCCATGAAGGGAAATATGAATAATATGATGAAACAAATGCAAAAAATGCAAAAGAAAATGATGAAGGCGCAGGAAGAGCTGTATGAAATGACGTTTGAAGCATCGGCAGGCGGTGGAATGGTTACCGTGGTTGCTAATGGGAAAAAGGAAATCACAGATGTTCAAATTAAAGAAGAAGTAGTGGACCCTGATGATATCGATATGCTCCAGGACTTAATTTTAGCCGCTACCAATGATGTTTTAAAACAAATCGACGATAAAACAAATTCCACTATGGGGCAATTTACGAAAGGTCTAAATATGCCTGGAATGTTCTAGGAGGCACATCATGTATTATCCGGAACCAATTTCAAAACTGATTGACAGTTTTACTAAATTGCCAGGCATAGGGCCAAAGACAGCTGTCCGCCTGGCATTTTTTGTTATCAATATGAAAGATGATGACGTCATGGATTTTGCCAATGCATTAGTGAATGCAAAGCGTGAACTGACACATTGCTCTGTATGTGGTCATATAACCGACCAAGATCCATGTTCCATTTGTTCAGATACATCTCGAGATCAGTCGATTATCTGTGTTGTACAAGATCCAAAAGATGTCATTGCGATGGAAAAAATGAAAGAATATCGTGGAAAGTACCATGTTCTTCACGGTGCAATCTCACCTATGGATGGCATTGGTCCAGAAGATATCAATGTCCCTGACTTAATTAAACGATTAAAGGATGATGAAATAGAAGAACTCATCCTGGCAACTAACCCGAATATTGAAGGTGAAGCTACGGCAATGTATATCTCTCGCTTAGTTAAACCATCGGGCATCCGTACCACACGAATTGCTCATGGTCTCCCAGTTGGAGGAGATTTAGAGTATGCAGATGAAGTTACTTTGTCAAAAGCATTAGAGGGAAGAAGAGATTTGTAAGAAATTAGGTGGGGTTCATGGGTAGAAAAATAAAGAAAAAAGAAATAGACAGCAATTTGCTGGAAACGATATATAAATTGGAGAGTGAATGGAAACAGATTCATTCGATTATGGAAAAAAGTATTGAACCTACTCAAAACGGCCAGCTTCATGAAGCGCTTGCCCAAGCAAAGTATATTTTCTTATTAAAAGAAGCAAGACATCGTAAGTTGAGTGCGCTTCGTTAAAATACTAGATTACTAGAATATAAGAATAACGATAAAGAGGCTGGGACAAAAAATAGTATAGTTAAAGAAAAATCCGAACTATGATTCAAACTTCTTCCTTTTAGAGTTTGAATTAGTTCGGATTTTTCTTATCACGTGATAAAACAACAAAATTTCTCCCTTATGAAATCATTCGCTATAGAACAAGAGTGTTCTAGCAATGTCCCATCCCTTATTAAATTTGGTTCTTTTCTTCCTCTTTTCGTCATAAATAATAAATAAGGGTAAATAAAAAAGCGGAAGAAAAAGAGGGGTTGGTTATTGGTGAATTCCACACTCGTTATTAGCATTATGGTTGGATTAATTGTTATTCTTTTACTTGTAGGTGCTCCAATTAAGCCGATGCGATTTATTGGACAAGCAACCATTAAACTTGGAATTGGCATTCTGTTTTTATTTTTTGTTAATGTGTTTGGCGGTGCTATCGGACTACATATTCCTATCAATCTATTTACCGCAGTAGTTGCAGGATTTTTAGGATTATTTGGAGTGGCATCGTTAACAGCCATTCATCTATTTATCATTTAAAAGGGAAAAAGTTTCAAAGTTTCCTTGTATACATTCCGTTAGATTAGGAGATACTATTTTCTAACGGAGGTGGTTTAGATGGAACAGACAAATTTAAACGAACGTTGTGGTATTTGTGAGGATGAAAAGGAAACAGGAATTCATTTATACAACATGTTTATTTGCTCAGAATGCGAACATAATATTATTCATACCGAACCAAGAGAGAAAAAGTATAACTACTACTTACAAAAATTAAAAAATATAAGTAAACCGAAATTATACTCGTAATCTAAGTCTTTGCTTGCAAAGGCTTTTTTTCTTGGATTAATATAATAGCAGCAGTAATAGAATGGAGATATGACATGAATCAGAATAAATTACCGTTGTATTCTACGGTCCATCAATTTGCATCCAATGACCCGGTATCTTTTCATGTACCTGGACATAAAAATGGCAGGATTTTTCCTGAACATGTTCAGGAGGATTTTCGGCAAATTCTAAGATTAGATGTTACAGAGCTTTCCGGATTAGATGATTTGCATGCACCGGCTGGAGCGATTAAAGAGGCACAGCAGCTTGCGGCTGATTTTTTTCAGGCAGATGATACGTTTTTCCTTGTAGGTGGCAGTACAGCGGGGAATCTGGCAATGATTCTTGCTTGCTGTCATCCTGGGGATAAAGTCATTGTCCAGCGAAACAGCCATAAATCTATTTTCCATGCACTGGAATTAAGCGGGGCAAAACCTGTCTTTCTTGCACCGGAATATGATAAACAAGTTGGCCGCTTTACTTCACCCAGTTTGGAAACAGTAAAAGCTTCATTAAAGCAGCACCGTGATGCAAAGGCGGTCGTACTTACCTATCCTGATTACTTTGGAAAAACGTATCAGATCAAAAGAATGATAGATTGGATTCATACTTATCATATTCCAGTTTTAGTGGATGAAGCTCATGGAGTGCATTTTTCTTTAGGAGAACCGTTTCCACCATCTGCCCTTCATCTTGGAGCGGATGTGGTAGTTCAGTCGGCTCATAAGACGGCACCAGCGATGACTCAATCTTCTTATCTACATATTAAATCCAGTTCTGCTCTACGTGATAAAATTGCCTATTATTTACAGATGCTGCAGTCAAGCAGTCCATCCTATCCATTAATGGCATCATTGGATATTGCAAGGTATTTCTTAGCAACAAGAACAAAGGAAAATTTGCGAAGGATTGAGTGCAGTATACGAAATGTTAGGGCTCTGCTTGAAAAATGTATTTGTTGGGATGTACTTCCCCATACAGATGAGAATGACTTATTAAAAATAACGTTACACGTGAAACCGGGTTTTTCCATCCAGGAAGTTGTGGCCTCATTGGAAGAGTCATCCATATTCCCAGAACTTACCACAGACAATCAGATTCTTCTCGTTCATGGGCTAGCTTCCTATGAAAATGTCAACCGCTTAAAAAAAGCGATAAAAAGAATCAATGAACGATTAAAAAAAGGGGAAATCCGTGCTACAATAGATATATCAGAGCTCTTTCCTAAATCCATTAAGGAATTAGCTTTATCTTACCAGGAAATGAATCAGTTAACATATACAGATGTTCCTCTTGAAAAAGGAATAGGAAAGATAGCCGCTGAATCAATCATACCTTACCCACCTGGAATACCTCTTGTTTTAAAGGGAGAGGAAATTACGGAAACACATCTTTTCACCATCAATTATTTGCTTCAACAAGGTGTAAAGTTGCAACAGCGAACTCAAGGTATTAGGATTTACAGCGATAGTTAAAGGAGTACATGAAGTGAGCGGATATTTTATTACATTTGAAGGTGGAGAGGGTGCCGGAAAAACAACGATTTTGCATAACATTCACCATAAGTTAGAATCATTAGGTTATGATGTTCTGACAACAAGAGAACCTGGTGGAATAGATATTGCAGAACAGATCCGGAAAATTATCCTTGATACAAACAATACGAAAATGGAAGAAAGAACGGAAGCGTTATTATATGCCGCAGCCCGAAGACAGCATTTAGTGGAAAGAGTTCTTCCAGCACTTGAACAGGGTAAGATTATATTATGTGATCGATTTATTGACAGCAGTTTAGCCTATCAAGGGTATGCACGAGGTCTTGGTATAGAGGAGGTATTTGCTGTTAATCAATTTGCGATTACAGATCATATGCCAGACGTAACCTTGTTTTTTGATATTGAGCCAAAAAAGGGTTTGGAACGTATTGCGTCGAATAAAAATAGAGAGAGAAATCGTTTAGATCTGGAAAACATCGTATTCCACGAAAAAGTATATGAAGGATATCAAATTCTTGCCAAAAAATTCTCTAATCGTATCCAAACCATCAATGCGGATCAACCACTGGAACAAGTTGAAGAAGAAGTGCTGGATTGTATACTTTCTTATCTTGGCAGATAGATAAACTTTCCTTTTGCACGTTAGGAAAGTATAAAAAACAAGTGCAGCGAAGTTTAGTTAACCAATCTTAGTCACTCGTGTTTTAACATATCAAACAAATTTATGAAGGAGGTCAGGCATGAAGCTAATAATGGCTGTTGTTCAAGATAAAGATACGAACCGCCTAATAAATGCATTAGGGGAAGGAAATTTTCAATCAACGAAACTTGCTTCAACAGGTGGTTTTTTAAAAGAAGGAAATACAACATTGATGATTGGGTGCAAGGATGAAAATGTTAATAAGGTTTTGGATATCATTAAAGATAACTGCTCCAATCGGGAACAAATGGTAGCACCAATCTCTCCTATGGGAGGGAATGCAGATTCGTATATTCCAAATCCAGTTAAAGTTGAAGTTGGCGGAGCAACCGTATTTGTCTTACCAATTGAATCCTTTTATCAGTTTTAAGCTTATTCACTAGAGGGGGCGGAGCTAATGAAAATAACCAATGAAATGCATAGACAAACAGATACAACATATAAAAGACAACCATCTGCTGAAACAAAATCGTTTCAAACCCAGCTTCAGTCCCAGCATCTCTTTCAAAAACACCAGGAATTAGACAACTTGATGAAGAATATTACACTACAAGGAGATAAACTTGCCCGTTCCCGTACATTTCGGGACCTTGCTAAATTTAAACGGTTAATCAAATCATTTTTGGATGAAACCGTGTCGAATGGATTTGATTTACAACAAAGGCAAAGTTTCGGTATGAATGGAAGCAGGAATTTAACCCTTGTAAAAGAAGTCGATGAGAAATTATTGGAATTGACAGAGCAAATCATGAATCAAGAAGAAAAAACAGTAAATATCCTCGGTTTGATTGGAGAAATCAAGGGATTGTTAATTAATTTATACACGTAAATCAACAGAGGAAATCGGTGAGGAAACAACAACCGATTTCTTTATTTCAATTATAAGGAAAGTATAAAACTTTCCTATCTGGATTAGTACAATACAAAGGCATTCTTCTAAAAGCATGGCGAACGGCAATTTTTTAAACAGTAAAAGGACGGGTACATATGAAAACATGGTCTGAAGTAGCAGAGGTACAACCCCTGGCAAGTAAAGTCATTACAAATAGCATCCAAAAAGACCGTATTTCTCATGCGTATCTGCTCCAAGGTGAGCGTGGTACAGGAAAAGAAGAAATAGCGTTATTGATTGCCAAAGTTCTATTTTGTGAGAGTTCAGATGGTACGGAACCTTGTCAAACATGCAGTAATTGTAAACGTATTGACTCTCATAATCATCCGGATGTTCATTGGATAGAGCCAGAAGGGAAATCCATCAAGAAAGAACAAGTGGAAAGTTTGCAAAAGGAATTCACCTATTCGGGACTTGAGTCCAATCGAAAGGTGTATATTATTAAAGATGCGGATACATTAACGACCAATGCTTCCAATCGAATCCTAAAATTTTTGGAAGAACCAAGCAGGCAGACCACAGCAATTATGCTAACGGAAAATAGCCAGTCGATTATTCCAACGATTCGTTCTCGTTGTCAAGTTATAGATTTAAAGCCACTTAATCCGATTTATTTTAAAGAGAAATTAATAGAAAACGGAGTGAATCATCAGACAGCACTATTAATGAGCGCTTTAACCAATAATATTCAAGAAGCGATAGAATGGTCTGAGAATGAGTGGTTTGCAGAAGCGAGAAAATTAGTGGTACAATTAATAGAAATGTTATGCAAAAACACAGAAGATGTCTATTTATTTATTCATAGTCATTTGCTGCCTCATTTAAAAGAAAGAAAAGAACAGGAAAAAGCTCTCGATTTATTATTATTGGCATTTAAAGATATTCTTTATTATCATATTGGCAATGAAAAGGCACTTGTTTTTTTTGATCCTGCAGATGCCTTGCTTGAAAAAGCATCTATGTCTTTTTCACAAGAGCGAATTCTGAAGTGCTTAAATGTTATTTTACAAGCAAAAAGGAAATTGAAGCAAAATGTTCAGCCGACGCTGGTGTTTGAACAGCTGGCACTTCAAATACAGAGGTGAAACAAATGATAGAAGTAATTGGTGTCCGCTTTAAAAAGGCGGGTAAAATATATTATTTTGACCCCGGTAAAGACAACATATCCTTAAATAACTATGTTATCGTAGAAACGGTACGTGGTATTGAATTTGGTAAAGTAGTTATTACCAATAAAAAAGTAGATCAGGAAGATGTTGTTCTTCCATTGAAGAAGGTCCTTAGAGTTGCTGATGAGAAAGATAAACTCACGGTAGTTGAAAATCAGGAAGAAGCGAAAAAAGCTTTTGACATATGTACAAAAAAGATTCAGGAACATCAACTAGATATGAATCTAGTGGAAGTAGAATATACGTTTGATCGTAATAAAATTATTTTTTATTTTACTGCAGATGGGCGTGTAGATTTTCGGGAATTAGTAAAAGATTTAGCAGCCATGTTTAAAACGAGGATTGAATTAAGACAAATCGGTGTTCGTGATGAAGCAAAAATGCTTGGGGGAATTGGCCCATGTGGGCGAATGCTCTGCTGCTCTACATTTCTGGGTGATTTTGAACCTGTGTCTATTAAAATGGCAAAAGATCAAAATCTTTCTTTAAACCCTGCTAAAATATCAGGTTTATGTGGACGTTTAATGTGCTGCTTAAAATACGAAAACGACGATTATGAAACTGCAAAGCGTGAATTACCGGATATTGGGGAAGCTATTAACACACCATATGGTAAAGGGAAAGTTGTTGGGTTAAATATTCTTGAAAAACTGATCCAAATTGAAATTCCTGAAAAAGAACGTGTGATTGAATATACATTAGATGAACTAATTGATGAGGGAATTTTAGCTCAGGGCCAAAGATAATGAGGTGAGCGGGCGTGAGTAATCGGGAAATCTTTGATCAAGTGTCTGATATGGAAAAACAAATTGGGGAATTATATGAGCAATTAGGTGACCTTAAACAGCGATTAAGCGAATTACTGGAAGAAAATCACCGACTTGCCATGGAAAATCACAACCTTAGAAACCATTTGGATACAATAGAAGGAAATGAAGAGACTGCAAATAAAGAAAATACTTCTGATGATAAAAAAAGGAAATTACCAAGTGAAGGGTATGACAATTTGGCAAGATTATACGAGGAAGGATTCCATATTTGTAATTTAGAGTTTGGAAGTCCGCGAAGAAATGAAGATTGTATGTTTTGCTTGGAATTCTTTGACAAGACGAAATAAGGGATCATTTAATGAATGATCATGGAGTTTTCACGCCAGTAAGATATAATAAGCACGTGGAAAAGGAGCTGTCTCAAATGAGGCAGCTTTCTTTACACGTTAGGAAAGTATAAAATTTTAGCAAAGGAGTTTTTCGACGTAGCTTAAATTTTAACGTCCCAAGTATAAGAAAAACTACCCATTCGCTAAAGGACGAGCGAATGCGAGTTTTTCTAACAGTTAAGAATACCGTTACGCTCCATAACGGTGCCGGGGAATGTTAGCGAATTAATTCATGTGGCATTTGTTGGCAGACAAGAAAATACACTTAGGAAACCTGTAACAAAAATTTTAATGTTCAAAGCATAAGAAACAGGAGAGAACGATGGTACAACTATATGAAGATGAACGAATTGATTTCCTATTAGCCGATGAAAGTATGCAAATTATCCAAAGTTCTACCGCCTTTGCCTTTTCATTGGATGCAGTATTGCTGGCACATTTTGCATCCGTACCTAAAAAGAAAGGGGAAATACTCGACCTATGTACGGGAAACGGGGTTATTCCTCTGCTTTTATCCAGAAGGACAAAAGCAGAAATCACTGGGGTAGAGATTCAGGAACGCATTTATAATATGGCCGAACGCAATATTGTTTTGAATGGTTTGGGAGAACAGTTACGGATGATACATGGTGATTTAAAAGAGATGAAACCTGTCTTAGGCCATAGTTCTTTTGAAGTTGTAACGTGTAATCCACCATATTTTCGGACACCTTCTAATAACGAACAGAATCAAAATAAGTATCTAACCATTGCCAGACATGAAGTGTATTGTACATTGGAAGATGTTGTGAAGGCATGTAAACTTCATGTGAAGCCTGGTGGTAAAGTAGCAATGGTTCATCGTCCAGGGAGACTGGTAGATATCATTCATTTATTCAGAAAATATAATTTGGAACCGAAACGACTAAAGCTTGTTTATCCAAGAATGGGAAAAGAAGCAAATATGCTGTTAATCGAGGGTGTTCGTGATGGAAAGGCAGATTTAAAGATCCTGCCTCCATTGTATATTTATAAAAGTGATGGCACATATACAAAGGAAGCTGAGGAAATTATTTATGGATGAGATGGAACACATGGTATATATCTTAAAATGTAATGATCACTCATTGTACACTGGATATACCAATAATCTGGAACATCGTTTAAAAATGCATAGAGAAGGAAAAGGTGCAAAATATACAAGAGGTAGGGGCCCTTTTCAAGTGGTCTATATTGAGAAATTTGCTACCAAAGAAGAAGCAATGAAAAAGGAATATCAAATAAAACAATTAGGACGAAAAGGAAAGATGGTACTTATCCGCAATTGGTTGAAAGAAGTGATGCAAAATGAAGGTTCAAAAGAGCTTTAATGATGAGACAACAGGGGTTCTCTATGTTGTGCCAACACCAATAGGGAATTTGGAAGATATTACATACCGTGCTTTACATACACTAAAAAACGTTTCCATCATAGCTGCAGAGGATACGAGAAATACAAAAAAACTCCTGAATCATTTTGAGATAACTGTACCGCTTATTAGTTACCATGAACATAGTAAACGAACGAGAGAAGAACAACTTGTAGAACGGATAAAAACTGGCGAATCGATTGCACTTGTCAGTGATGCGGGAATGCCAGCTATTTCTGACCCCGGATATGAGCTCGTAAAAGCAGCCTTGGAAGATGACCTGAAAGTTGTCGTGTTACCGGGAGCTAATGCAGCACTTTGTGCCCTTGTAGGCTCCGGTTTACCTGCAAGTGAATTTTATTTTTATGGCTTTTTACCACGAAAGAAAAAGGATAAAGAGTCTGAACTGGAGCGGTTAAAAAGCTTCCAGGCAACCTTATTATTTTATGAATCACCATATAGGGTAAAAGATACATTAACCGCAATCCATAAAGTTTTTGGTAATAGACAGGTGGTCGCGGCTCGTGAATTAACGAAGCGTTTTGAGGAGTATGCACGCGGAACAACGGAAGAATTAATCACTTGGGCAGATAAGCAGGAATTAAAGGGAGAGTTCTGTCTCGTTGTAGAAGGAAATGAATCGCAGACAGAACAGGAGTCAACCATTTGGTGGAGCCATTTGTCCATCAATGATCATGTGGATTATTATGTAACGGAAAAACAAATCTCTACGAAAGAAGCTATTAAACAAGTTGCCACAGACCGGAAAATGCCCAAACGCCAAGTTTATCAAACCTATCACGTGGAATAAAAAAGCAAAAGCTTCAAATTAGAGCATTAAGATTAATTAGAAAAACTCGCATTCTCTCGTCCTTTAGAGAATGCGTAGTTTTTCTTATACTTAGGACGTTAAAATTTTAGCTACGTCGAAAAGCTCCTTTGCTAAAATTTTATACTTTCCCAACGTGAAATAAAAGAGAGCCGACGTGCTTATGCAAGCGTCGACTCTCTTTATGACTTTTAATAGTTATCTTATTCTAACAGATAAATTAAGTTACTGTAAATAGAATTTTTTAAAAAATTTACTTTTTACACGTTAGGAGAGAATAACATTTTAGCCAGGAGATGTATTCGATGAAGCTAAAATGTTCATGTCCTAAGTATAAAAAAGTCGTTTAAAACATAAAAATGAAGGGAATATTTACTTGTCATCAGTAAATTGAGAAGCAATTTCTTTTGCTAGCATCTTCGCACTGGCAGGACTTAAAACGATTTTTCCATCTGCTAATATAATGTTGTCCTCTGATGCTTCACCAGTTACTTGACAGGTTAAGTTCGGTATATGCTTTTTTAAAACAATCCTGTCACTTTCCACGAATATTTCCATTTTGTCCTTTGGATTTATGTCTAATGTATTCCTAAGTTCTACCGGAAGTACTACACGTCCAAGTTCATCTACCTTGCGTATAATTCCTGTCGACTTCATTTATTTCCCTCCTTTTGCCTTATAAAAATATATAATAAACAGATTTCTAATTTTGCTATCTTGCTCTGAATTACTAATAGAGATGTTCAAAAAGTCCGGTGAAAATGACTCATCGAATTTCTTCGTTGGTTCGCTTTTCCGTTGCTCACGTATTAACTACATACGTTCCGCTACTCAAAGCTTCGCCGCCTCGAACTTCTCGGTCCTTTTCATCCTCCTTTTTGAACACGCACTAATAAGGAAAGAATACTCTTAATATAAAGGAAAAATATTGAGAAGTATCCACTGAAGCTGAAATGGTAGTTTGGGGTACTTTATTAGGTTTCTTAAAATTCAAACAATTTTTATTATAGTAATCTAGGTATTTCGACATTTTCCTTGATATAGAATAGCAACTATTTAAAACGATGTCAATATATTATCCCTACAAAATAAGCAATTTTTTAACATTTTAAAAAAGTAGCTGAAAGAGGCTTATCTTCCTTATGATTGGTTAATAATTAATATTGCACAGTATTTGGCAAAATACGTTATAATAGCTACAATAGAAATAGTTTATAAATTTATGATGGCTGTGGATATTTTAGGAGGTAGGTAGTATTATGCCAGAGGACAATAAAACTTTTTATATAACTACACCAATCTATTACCCAAGCGGGAATTTACATATTGGTCATGCGTACTCTACAGTTGCCGGTGATGCAATTGCGAGATACAAGCGTATGCGTGGTTATGATGTCATGTATTTAACAGGAACGGATGAGCACGGACAAAAGATTCAAAAGAAAGCAGAGGAAAAAGGAGTCACTCCACAGGAATACGTCGATGAAATCGTTAGTGGCATTCAGGACTTGTGGAAGAAATTAAAAATATCCAATGACGATTTTATTCGTACAACACAGGATCGGCATAAAGAAGTTGTTGCTAAAATTTTTGATCAGCTTGTCAAACAAGGGGATATTTATCTGGACCAATACGAAGGCTCGTATTGCACGTCTTGTGAATCATTCTTCACGGAACGCCAGCTAAATGATGGACGTTGTCCCGATTGTGGTGGAAAGGTTGATAAAGTAAAAGAAGAATCCTATTTCTTTAAAATGAGTAAGTATGTGGATCGGCTTGTACAATATTATGAGGACCACCCGGAATTCATTCAGCCGGAAAGCCGGAAAAATGAAATGATAAATAACTTTATTAAGCCGGGATTAGAGGATTTGGCTGTATCCCGCACATCTTTTGACTGGGGAATTAAAGTGCCGGGTAATCCAAAACATGTTATTTATGTATGGGTAGATGCCTTAAGCAACTATATTACAGCACTTGGATATGGTTCAGATAACGAAGAGAAATTTAAGAAGTATTGGCCGGCTGATGTTCATTTAATGAGTAAAGAAATTGTTCGTTTCCATACGATATATTGGCCAATTATCTTAATGGCACTTGATTTACCGCTGCCAAAAAAGGTATTTGCGCATGGCTGGATTTTAATGAAAGATGGAAAAATGTCGAAATCTAAAGGAAATGTTGTCGATCCGATTAGCTTAACTGAACGCTACGGATTGGATGCATTACGTTACTACTTATTACGTGAGGTTCCATTTGGGTCAGATGGTGTATTCACACCAGAAGGATTCGTGGAACGAACGAATTATGATTTGGCTAATGATTTAGGGAACTTATTAAACCGTACTGTAGCAATGATTCAAAAGTACTTTGACGGGGAAATTCCTGCGTATCAGCAATCAGAAACTGAAGTGGATACATCTCTTGAGCAGTTTGCGAAAGAGACCATTAAGAAAGTAGAAGATGCGATGGAAGAAATGCAGTTTTCCGTAGCACTTACTTCCTTATGGCAGTTCATAAGCAGGACGAATAAATATATTGATGAAACGGAACCATGGGTACTTGCAAAAGATGACGCAAATAAAGCACGATTAGGTAATGTGATGGCACATCTTGCCGAATCTTTACGTAAATCAGCAGTTATGCTTCAGCCATTCTTGACAGAGGCACCAGCAGAAATATTCGGTCAGCTAAATATAACAGATGAAACCTTGAAAGAATGGGACAGTGTTTACAAAGATGGCGAAATACCAGCTGGCACCAAAGTTCAAAAAGGCGACCCAATTTTCCCTCGGCTGGATGTTGAAAAGGAAATTGAAGCCATTAAAGCAATGATGACAAAACCAGTGGAAGATAAAAAGCCGAAAAAACAAACAGATGATAAAAAAGAACAGATTGTCTATGATGATTTCATGAAATTAGATATGCGTGTAGGTGAAGTTATTAAAGCGGAAAAAGTGAAGAAAGCAGATAAACTATTAAAAATTCAACTTGATTTAGGTACAGAGAAAAGACAAATTGTGTCGGGGATTGCAAAATACTATGAACCTGAGGATCTGGTAGGTAAAAAGGTAATTTGCGTAACCAACTTGAAACCTGTCAAACTTCGTGGAGAAATGTCAGAAGGAATGATTTTATCTGGGGAGGATGAGGAAGGAAACTTATCACTTGCCACTGTGGAATCTTCTCTACCGAATGGATCCGTCGTAAAATAGGCTGTTTTCTGTACATTTCCGTTCTTCACTTATAGAAAATCCTAAACAAAAAAGGCCAATCTCAAACGTTGAGTTTGGCCTTTACCAGGAGGTTAACTTGTGCTATTTGATACACATGTTCATTTAAATGCCAGGCAATTTTTGGAAGACCGTGATGAAACGATTCAGCGAGCATTTGATGCAGGTGTGAAATATATGACAGTAGTAGGTTTTGATCATGAAACGATTCCACTTGCCATTAAAATTGCTGAACAATATGAAACAATCTATGCAGCTGTAGGCTGGCATCCCGTTGACGCGGTGGATATGACAGATAAAGAAATCGCATGGTTGGAAGAGTTATCCCAACATCCTAAAGTGGTTGCACTGGGAGAAATGGGACTGGATTATCATTGGGATAAGTCGCCTAAAGATATACAAAAGGACGTTTTCCGCAAGCAGATTCGACTTGCCAGGAAAGTAGATATGCCAATTATTATTCATAACCGGGAAGCAACCGAAGATATTATTCAAATTTTACAAGAGGAAAATGCTAAAGAGGTTGGCGGTATTATGCACTGCTACAATGACTCTGCAGCATATATTCAAGCATGCCTTGATATGGATTTCTATATATCTTTAGGTGGACCAGTTACATTTAAAAATGCTCCATTACCGAAAGAAGTGGCGAAAGTAGTACCTTTAGATCGTCTTTTAGTAGAAACGGATGCACCCTATCTGGCACCACATCCAAACAGAGGAAAAAGAAACGAACCTGCTTATGTGAAATTAGTAGCAGAGAAGATAGCAGAATTGAGAGACATGACATTTGAGGAAATTAGTCAAATGACGACAAAAAATGCCATTCGTTTCTTTGGAATAAATGAAACATAATTGTAATAAAACAGCAAAATAATACGAAAAATGCTATAAAATGAGTAAAATATGGAACAAAAATGAGGGGTTAGCAGAATAGCTAACCCCTTTTTTTATTCTTTTTTTCATATGATTCAAGCCTAGCAGTATCAGTAGATAGAAGCCTTTTTTACAGAAAGATTTAATAAGTTGAATTAAGAATGTAATAGAATTGTAAAACAATCGTAAACGGAAAAGCATTTACTTTACAAGTTTTAGTCAATATAATCGTTGTTACAAAGGAGGCAAGAAGCATGAGATTTATTTCAAAGCTATTGCCGGCATCGAAAAGGAAGCTGGTCGTATCTAGTATAGGTATTCTAGCACTAGTTGTATTTACCAGTATCGTCGTATTTGAAACAACCAAAGCAGAAGTAGTAATTGCTGATAACGGAGAAGAGAAAACAGTAAAAACGCATAAGAATACTGTTGAAGAACTGCTGGAAGAAGTAGGGATTACCGTTGGTGAGCATGATCAATTATCACATGAACTGAGTGAACAAGTTGAAAATGGCATGACCATTGATTATGAACCTGCGAAACAAGTTACTGTAGCAATTGATGGTAAGGAAAATACATACTATTCAACAGCTGATACAGTAGGAGAATTCTTAGAGGAAGAGGGCCTTTCTTTCTCCGAACATGACGAAGTTTCTCTTAACAACACAGACACATTAAAAGATGGACTTAAAATAGATGTTTCTACAGCGTTTGAAGTTACGATTAATGATGGCGGAAAAAAACAGAGTACAATGGTTACAGGCGGCACGGTGCAAGAGCTGTTGGAGAAAAATGAAATTATACTTAATGATCATGATAAAATTGAGCCTGCACTCGATGACCAATTAACTGAAGATACTTCTATAAATATCGTACGTGTTGAAATAATTGAAGAAGAAGTGGAAGAAAAAGTTGCTTTTGATACAGTGACTAAACAAGATGATTCGCTGGAAAAAGGAAAGGAAAAGGTTATAACAGAAGGGGAAGATGGACGTATTCTGAAAACCTTTGAAGTAACCTTGGAAAACGGCGAAGAAGTGGACCGTGAGTTAGTGGATGAAATAGTCAAGGAAGACCAAGTAAACCGCGTGGTTGCTGTTGGTACCAAGGAACCTGAACCGGCACAGAATTTGACTACATTAAGCTCAAGCTCTGATTCCAGTCAAAGCAGCAACTCTAGTGGTAAAACACTTACTATGACTGCCAGTGCATTTACCTCAAGCTGTAATGGCTGTTCTGGTTATACAGCAACAGGTATTAATTTAAAGGATAATCCAAATAGAAAAGTAATTGCGGTCGATCCAAATGTCATTCCTTTAGGATCCAAAGTGTGGGTAGAAGGATATGGAGAAGCCGTTGCAGGGGATACGGGTGGCCATATTACCGGCAACCGTATTGACTTACACGTTCCTAATAAATCGGAAGCTTATAATTGGGGTGTTCGTAAAGTTCAAGTGAAAATTCTTGATTAAGATGTATGTAAGTTATATGCTCTTACCATGCTAAATGGTAAGAGCTTTGTTTATTTTACAAATAGGAAATGTCTAGCACATGAAGTAAGGCTTGCTTTTAGCTTTATCAAATGATGGAGGAAACAGATTGAAAATTAAAGAGGTTATTGTGGTAGAGGGAAGAGATGATACGACAAAAATTAAACTTGCTGTGGATGCGGATACTATTGAAACAAATGGTTCTGCTATTAATAAAGATACTCTTGCACAAATTAAACATGCAAAGGAAAAGCGTGGTGTCATTATTTTTACTGACCCTGATTATCCGGGAGAACGGATAAGGCAAATCATTAATCAGTACGTTCCAGGCTGTAAACATGCCTTTTTAACACAGGATGAGGCAAGGGCAGATCATCCTAATAATAAAAGCCTCGGTATTGAACACGCCTCGGTAGAATCGATTCAAAAGGCGTTATCAGATGTATATGAATTAATGGAGCCTGTGGAAAGTGAAATTCTTCAAAAAGACATCATCCGAGCTGGATTAGTTGGAAGCACAAAAGCAAGCAGGAGACGGGATAGATTGGGAGAGCTTCTTCAAATTGGCCATACGAATGGAAAACAGCTATTAAAACGTTTAACATTATTTCAAATTACAAAAAAACAGTTTGAGCAAGCAGTCATTAAGTTGAAGCAGGAGGAAGAAGATGAAGAATTACATCGCTACACCAACCCGAACGAAAGCAATCCTAAATAAATATCAGTTTTCATTTAAAAAAAGCCTAGGTCAAAATTTTTTAGTAGACGTAAATATTCTGCAAAATATTATCAGGCATGCTGGGATAAATAAACAAACCGGAGCTTTGGAAATAGGCCCTGGAATTGGCGCACTGACTGAGCAATTAGCTATTCATGCCGATAAAGTGGTAGCTTTCGAAATTGATCAGCGATTATTACCAATCTTAGAGGATACACTTCATGATTATTCTAATGTTAATCTAATTCATCAGGATATATTAAAGGCTGATATTGTAGAAGTAATTAACGAAAATTTCCAAAACGATCAGGATGTTCACGTCGTTGCGAATCTGCCGTACTATATTACCACGCCAATTCTGATGAAATTAGTGCGTGATAAACTACCGGTATCAAGTATTACGGTTATGATTCAAAAAGAAGTAGCAGAGCGAATGGCTGCCAAACCTAATACAAAAAGCTACGGTTCTTTAACCATTGCACTGCAGTACTATACGGAAGCGGAAGTGGTTATGACTGTACCTAAAAGTGTTTTTATGCCACAACCTAATGTGGATTCAGCTATTTTAAAATTAGTGCTGAGAGAGACCCCTCCTGTGCATGTTGATGATGAAGGTTTCTTCTTTGATCTTGTGAAAGCCAGTTTTGCACAAAGGAGAAAGACGCTGCAAAATAATCTGAAGAGCTATTTTGAGGATAAGTATGATAAAGATATGATCAATGATATACTTGAACAATCGGGAATAGACGGGAAAAGACGAGGAGAGTCATTGGATATAGGGGAATTTGCTCATTTGGCCAATACATTCCTGGCAGCAGCTAAAAATTAAGTTATTGCATGTGCAATAGCTTTTTTTATTTGCTTAGGAAATTATAAAATGTAAAACCTGTGGATAATTTGCATTACTATAAGTAGCCATATCCAGCTCCAGCGCCCAGCGACTAGCGAGACTTCCTTCGCCTCCGTACGATAAGTCAACATCGACTCCCTTCGTTCGTCGTGTTTCCTTTATCTCCTGCGGGGACTGTTCGGTTAAAACCGCCGCTTTGCGTGGCAACACTGAACCACCTGGCATGGCCAGGCGCAGTCCGTACGTCGCTAAACGAGCGCTTGCGCTTTTGTTCTAGGCGTTTTCTAAAAGATTGGGATATTACACAACGGTCATAGCACGTTTATACATTGCTGTTCATAGTTTATAGAGGAACGCTTTGTCTGAATGGGCTGTGAGGTGAATGGCTATGAACTTTTCAATCGGTACATTAGTAACTCGAAAATCCTATAATCATGATTTACTTTTTCGTATTGCCAATATAAAAGAAGATGTTGCGAGTCTATATGGAGAGGATTGGCGTTTGGAAGCAGATGCACCAATAGACGATTTAGAACGGGTTGAGGAAAGAGATTTGGAAAAGCGAAGAAAAAAAGAGAAGGAGAAGGAGGAATTCTCCTATCGATTATTTCGCCAGGATTACCAATTAATGAAGGAAAAAAGGGATTATCAGGCATCAGATGGATATCATCATTATGCAAAGTACTTCCAATTACCTGCAAAGGTTCTTCATTTAGATGGAGATCAGATGTACTTAAGGAAATGTATTGAGCTTTACCAACGATTAGGTCTGCAGGTTCACGGTGTGCATTTGTATGAGAAGGAAATGCCAAATCAAATTGGTGAGCTCGTTGAGAAAATACAGCCTGATATTATTGTCATAACCGGTCATGATTCCTTCTCCAAAAATAAAGGTACAAAGAATGATTTGCGTGCATATCGGCATTCTAAATATTTTGCTGATACCGTAAGAGAAGCAAGGCGTATTAATCCCAATCTCGATCAGCTTGTTATTTTTGCAGGTGCATGTCAGTCTCATTTTGAATCGCTTATTCGTGCGGGTGCTAATTTTGCAAGCTCACCATTGCGAATAAATATACATGCACTTGACCCAGTGTATATCGCTGCGAAAATTGCCTATACATCGTTTATGGAAAGGGTAAGTGTATGGGATGCGATAAGAAATACCATGACAGGTGAGAAAGGAATGGGTGGAGTAGAAACAAGGGGATTATTACGAACTGGAATGCCATATATGGAAGATAATGAAAAGGAGTAAAACGAGAACTTATCCTGTATAGATTGGGATAAGTTCTTTTCTTTTGCACTTTCCAATGCCTTTTTTCATTTAGGTCACACCCCTTAAAACCCGCTTTTATAGGTTCAGATTTTATGCCGTATAAGCGGTTTAATCGTTTGATTTTAAAGGAATGCTCTTGGTCTTAAAAAAAGTAATAAAAATGGGAAAATCTATACATAAATTGTTAACATTTACAAATAATACGAAAAGTAGACAAAACTCTTTGTTGACATGGAAAAACACATCTTGTTATAATGTTAGGTTTTTGACTAATAAACAAGCCTGTGTTATAATTAAACATAGTGAGGTGGAGTGTATTGGCTAAGACATTAATCGAAATTAAGCAAGGTCTTGAATGTCAAGTTGGAAGAAAGCTAAAATTAAAAGCCAACGGTGGAAGAAGAAAGACAATTGAACGACAGGGAATATTAGCGGAAACGTATCCTTCAGTCTTTATTGTTGAGTTGGATCAAGACGAGAATGCATTCGAACGTGTTTCTTACAGCTATGCAGACGTACTAACAGAAACTGTGGAAATTAATTTCTTAGAAGAACGAAATAAATCAATGATTTAATGATCAAACAGTGGACGATCCCAAGTCTGCTGTTTTTTTTCTACTCTTTTATTTTGGGCAATCATTAGTGGAATCATTCATATTGCAGTACTTAAAAATTTTACCTATTTTACAAACAATTGTTTGGTGTAAGGTATGGATTCATACATAAACTACGGTTGTCGTAATATTAACCTGAAAGGGGTTGTTCTTTCATGGCTGGACGTAGAGGGATTATGTCAAACCATATGAAAGAAGAAATTGCCAAAGAACTAGGATTTTACGACACGGTACAACAGGAAGGCTGGGGTGGCATCAAATCCAGGGATGCCGGCAACATGGTTAAACGAGCAATTGAGATAGCTGAACAAGGCATGGTAAAAAAAGGCAATCCTTAATAGGATTGCCTTTTTTTCACGTTAGGAAAGTATAAAATTTTAACATGAAGAGGATTCGACTTAGTTAAAATTTTAATGTACCAAGTATAAGAAAAACTAACACATTCGCTTAAGGACGAGCGAATGTGTTAGTTTTTCTAAACATTTGCCAGGAAAGTATAAAATTTCAGACGGGAAGTGGGGTTTGACGTCGCCAAAATGCATACGCCCTTTAACCAGTCGCCTTCACTTCTCAGATATGTTACAATTTGTTTATCTTTTGATGGTACAAGTAGGTGACGGTATGGCACTGATAGAAAAGGCGCCAGCAAAAATAAACTTATCACTGGACGTGTTAAGAAAACGTGAGGATGGGTTCCATGATGTGGAGATGATTATGACAACGATTGATTTGTCTGATCGTATTGAATTACATTCTCTGGATGAGGATAAAATTGAAATTTCCATGGAAAGCAGATATGTTCCAAATGATGAGCGGAATTTAGCATATAAAGCTGCCCATGCCTTTAAGAAAAAGTATGCAATTAAAACAGGTGTGCATATAGGGATAGAAAAAAATATACCTGTTTCTGCTGGTCTTGGTGGTGGAAGTACAGATGCAGCAGCCGTATTAAGAGGGTTAAATCGACTGTGGAACCTAAATATTCCATTGGATGAACTAGCGGTGCTAGGAGCAACCATTGGTGCAGATGTTTCGTTTTGTGTATATGGAAATACAGCAATAGCCAGGGGATATGGTGAGCAAATTGAAGTGCTGGCATCCCCACCACCATGTTGGGTAGTTTTAGCGAAACCGAATATAGGGGTCTCGACATGGACAATATTTAATCGTGTAAAGATTAATGAACTGTATCATCCAAATACAAAACGGGTAATGGAAGCACTTTATGAGAAAGACTTTCATAAACTTTGTCAGTATATGGGGAATTCACTTGAACCGATAACCTCATCTTTACACCCGGAAGTATCGCAAATAAAACAGGCAATGATGAATATTGGTGCACCAGGTGTTTTAATGAGTGGAAGTGGGCCTACTGTATATGGTTTAGTGGAACATGAAAATAAAGCAAGAAGAATTTATAACGGAATGCGTGGGTTTTGCGAAGAAGTATATTTAGTTCGGTTAATAGGATGAATATTTGCCTAAATACGTATAATGATGGTATATTAATATACAAATATACGGTTTTGAGGTGTAGCAATGAAAAGGAGTAACCGATTAGTTATTTTAACTGATTATTTCATGGAAAATCCAAGGAAGCATATACAATTACCATTTTTTGTAGAACTATGTGACACAACCAAATCCTCTATAAGTGAAGACCTGGATATTATCGATAATGTGTTCAAATCACAAGGGTTAGGATACTTAGAGAGAACAACAGGTGCAGGTGGTGGGGTCAAGTATATTCCTGAGGTTTCTGCCGAAAAAAGTTTAGACTTTGTTGAAAGCCTGCGCCAGAAACTAGAAGACCCAAGCCGTATTCTTCCAGGTGGATATCTATATATGAGTGATATTTTGGGCAATCCAAAATTAGTTAGGGAAATTGGACGTGTATTTGCATCACGCTTTTCTAAATTAAATATTGATACTGTGGTAACTGTTGCTACGAAGGGAATACCACTGGCATATGCGGTTGCCTCATTTCTAAATGTGCCTGTTGTTATTGTGAGAAGAGACCCGAAAGTAACGGAAGGTTCATCGGTCAGCATTAATTATGTTTCAGGGTCGTCACGTAAAATACAAACGATGGTCTTGCCAAAAAGAAGTCTTCAAGATGGTAGCAATGTATGTATTATTGATGACTTTATGAAAGCTGGCGGTACGATTAACGGAATGATCAGTTTACTGGCAGAGTTTAATGCGGATGTAAAGGCTATCGGCGTTTTAGCTGAAGCGGATGATGAAGAAGAAGAGCGGATTGTTACAGATTACACTTCATTGGTAAAGATATCCAATGTGGATTTATCGCATAAAAACATAGAAGTCCAAACTGGTAATTTCGCTTTAACATAGTTACTTATTTTGGTTCTTTTTGTATTTACCATTGCTTTTTTACGAATTAATATAAAATGCGACTTATTGAATAACTCCTATCGTCGTTCGTGCACTTGTCTAATGATGATTGGGTGCTTGCATTCGCTCCGGCAAAATACTTACAGTTCGTGGGCACGGCCTAAATCCTCATCAAAGAAAACCGGTGTGCCTGCGTCTTACAGCAATGCTTCGTAGTAGACTTCCTCGGCGTAAGGGAACGAAGAAAGTTACTCAAGTAGTACCCTAGCTACTAAGGTCTGGACACGTGTTTATTCCACAAAACAAGGAACGCTCGGAAGTCTTTCCAGAGCCAGAGTGCTATCCCTTACGCTGAGTTTTATATATTTGGTGATGGAAACAACCAACTTTTGGAAAATAAATTTATTTTGTTAACATTAAAAATGGTAGAGGCTAAAGGACTTATTTTATAAGGATTTTAGCCTATTTCTAATAGAGGATATTCAAAAAGTCCGGTGAAAAGGACGCATCGACAGAGGACCTTCTACTAAAATCGCCCACGTCCTTCAAAAAGAAAAGCACTTTTTCTACGTGCGATGTATCGCTGACGAAGTGTTCCTTGTCCTGTGGGCAACGTAGAAGTCACCACATCCTGTGGAAGCCCGCTTCAAAGCTTCGCCGCCTCGAACTTCTCGGTCCTTTTCATCCTCCTTTTTGAACACGCACTAATAATTAAATGCGACCTTTTGAAAAATATATAATTTTTTTTCTATTTTTAGCAGGAATTTTCATAGATTTGTTGAATAATGATAATAAGTTCAAAGGGAAAAGGTGGTGAGACATCATGGAAGTAACCGACGTAAGATTACGCCGCGTGAATACAGAGGGCAGAATGCGCGCTATTGCATCTATTACATTGGATCAGGAATTTGTTGTACACGATATCCGAGTTATTGACGGTAATAACGGATTGTTTGTGGCAATGCCATCCAAACGAACTCCTGACGGTGAATTCCGGGATATTGCACATCCAATCAATTCGGGAACACGTGCAAAAATTCAAGACGCAGTACTAGAGGAATACCACCGTGCTGGTGAAGCCGAAGTTGAATATGAAGAAGCTGGAGCTTCCTAATCATGATTAGCGAAAGGGGTCAAATCTTTAAAAAGGTTGGCCTTTTTTTTTGTAAGATAAGAAAGTATAAATTTGCGCTTTTCTTATTTAGGTCTCTGCTAGGTTCGCTCGCACTTTAGAGATTTTTAAGTTAACAACAACCTTTTAGAAAATATTCTTTTTCAAATAGGAGTTAAATCTAAATAAAACTAAAACTAGTATTTTCCAATTTAATCCATCTGCACCATTGTAAGCGGATTCATAGTAAAAGTAACCGGATATTAATGTGTTGAAATCATTACTGGTTTAGGATATATTTTATAAAGGATAAAAGTAATAATTGGAGGTTTCCTTATGACGAATCGGTATGCTGTTATATTGGCAGCAGGGCAAGGAACGAGAATGAAATCAAAACTTTATAAAGTATTACATCCTGTAATGGGTCGACCAATGGTTCAGCATGTTATAGACCAATTAAAGCCCTTACAGTTAGATGAAACAGTTACAATTGTGGGATTCGGAGCAGAAACTGTAAAAGAAACCCTTGGTAACCAAAGTAAATATGTCATTCAGGAAGAACAACTGGGAACAGGACATGCTGTACAACAAGCAGAAGAATTGCTAAAAAATAAAGAAGGAACGACAATTGTTGTTTGTGGTGATACACCTTTAATTACAAATGAAACATTTGAGGCTCTTTTTAAGCATCATGAGAAAGAAGGGGCAAGTGCAACCATACTTACAGCACAGGCAGATGATCCAACTGGATATGGCAGAGTGATTCGTAACGAAGAAAATGAAGTGGAACGAATCGTTGAACATAAGGATGCGAATGAGACAGAACTCCAAGTTGCAGAAATCAATACTGGTACATACTGTTTTGATAATCAGGCCCTTTTTTCAGCATTAAAAGAAGTTTCAAATGATAATGCACAAGGCGAGTATTATTTACCTGATGTTATTGAAATACTACGTGGGAAGCAGGAAAAAGTGACGGCCTTTATGACAGAGAATATTGAGGAAACGTTAGGTATAAATGATCGGGTTGCCTTAGCAAAAGCGGAGAAAATCTTTAAAAAACGCATTAATGAAAGGCATATGAGAAATGGAGTTTCGATTATAGACCCAGATAATACGTATATCCAATCTGAGGCTACTATTGAATCAGATGTTGTTATCCACCCAGGGTCAATCATTAAAGGGGCAACAATTATAAAGGAAAATGCAGAAATCGGTCCAAATAGCGAATTAGTAAATTGCGAAGTCGGAGAGGGTACAATTATTAAACATAGTGTTGCAAGTGAAAGCAAGATAGGTGACCGTGTTCAAATTGGCCCATTTGCTCATATTCGCCCTGAATCTGTTGTAGGACATGGAGCAAAAGTTGGTAATTTTGTTGAAATTAAGAAGACCGTAATGGGAGAAGGGAGCAAGGCTTCCCATCTAAGTTATTTAGGTGATGCAAATGTTGGAAGCAATGTGAACGTTGGATGTGGTACAATAACAGTAAACTATGATGGTACAAATAAATATTTGACCACAATAGAAGACGATGCGTTTATAGGCTGTAACTCTAATCTAATAGCACCGGTAACCATTGGTAAAGGTTCATACGTTGCTGCAGGTTCCACAATAACAGAGGATGTACCGTCTGATGCTTTGTCCGTTGCAAGAGCAAGACAAACGAATAAAGAAGGCTATGTAACAAAATTTAAAAATAGAAAAAGAGATTAACGGAGGGTTTAAATCCATGTCATCAAGCTACAACGATTCATCGTTGAAGGTGTTAACGCTAAATTCAAATCCTAAATTAGCAGAAGATATTGCCGAACATATTGGAGTAACTTTAGGAAAAAGTACGGTATCAAGATTCAGTGATGGAGAAATACAAATTAATATTGAAGAAAGTGTCCGAGGATGCGACGTGTATGTGATACAGTCAACAAGCGCTCCGGTTAATCAACATCTAATGGAATTATTAATTATGATTGATGCACTAAAACGTGCTTCTGCAAAGTCCATTAATATTGTCATGCCATACTATGGTTATGCAAGACAGGATCGAAAGGCTCGTTCACGTGAGCCGATTGCTGCAAAATTAGTAGCGGATTTAATTACAACAGCAGGGGCAAATCGCGTCATTACGCTTGATTTACATGCACCACAAATCCAAGGTTTCTTTGATATTCCGATTGACCATTTGCAAGGGGTTCCTATTTTATCCAATTATATCGAATCAAAGGGATTAGAGGATTTGATTATCGTTTCACCTGACCACGGGGGAGTTACCCGTGCCCGGAAAATGGCAGATCGTCTGAAAGCACCGATTGGAATTATTGATAAACGCAGACCTCGTCCAAACGTTGCGGAAGTCATGAATATTATCGGAAACATTGAAGGAAGGACTGCGATTTTAGTCGATGATATTATTGATACAGCAGGGACTATCACATTAGCTGCCAATGCATTAATTGAGAATGGTGCAAAAGACGTGTATGCATGCTGTACGCATCCAGTATTATCAGGGCCGGCTATTGAACGAATTCAAAACTCTAAAATTAAAGAATTGGTTGTCACGAATAGCATTCCACTTCCAGAAGAAAAAGAAATTGATAAAATAACAAAATTATCTGTCGCTCCACTTATTGGAGAAGCCATTATACGTGTTCATGAATTAGAATCTGTAAGTATCCTTTTCGATTAAAAATGTTTAGACTCGCTTAGTTAGGGGAATAAATGTATTGACTATATGCTCCATTGAATACAAATTTTAAAAGAGTGTCTGATATTCATCTATATGAAGCAGTTTCATTTATCATTCATTTAAGGATTAGTAAATTTTTGGAGGGTGATATAACATGTCAGTATCATTAAAGGCTACAAAGCGAGAAGATCTAACACGTTCGCATACAAGGGTTCTTAGAGAAGATGGAAAAGTTCCAGGTGTCGTATATGGGAAAAATAAAGAGGCACAGACGATTGCAGTAGATGCTATTGATTTAATTAAAGTAATTCGGGAGCAAGGGAAGAATGGAGTACTATCTTTGAATATTGATGCAGGTCAGACTGTAGAGGTTATGTTCCATGATTATCAGGTTGATCCTCTAAAAGACGATTTGGTTCATGTTGATTTCTACATAGTGAATATGTCAGAGGCAAGAGATGTTTCTGTTCCATTGAGACTGGAAGGAGAATCATCCAAAGGTGTCCTGCAGCAGCCGCTATTCGAAGTTCAAGTACGTGCCAAACCAAATGATATACCAGAGGAAATCACGGTAGATGTATCTGCACTTGAAATAGGAGAAAGTATTACCATTTCCGATATACCGATTACTGGTAATTATGAAGTATTGGATGACCCGGAAACGACCGTAGCTACTGTATTAGCACCTGCTGCAGAGGTATCAGAAGAACATGCAGATGAAGTGGAAGAGGCAGAAAAAGCAGAAGATGATCAGGAAAAAGAAGAATAAGTTAAAATAAAGAATAAGTTAAAATAAAGAATAAGAAAAGAAGAAATAACAACAAAACCCTCCTTCAAGAAAACTCTGGCATCATTTCTTAAGGGAGGGATTGTTGTATTATCTTTTTTCGATACTATATAATGAGGTTATTCAATGATATTTAATTTAATGAGAGACTGTTTTCCAAAAGATAGATTGCTTTTTTAGAATAATTTTATTCCGCAATTTAATATAAGCTCCGGCCTAGGTGATTGCTTTGTTGATTTCCGATCCGGGCAGTCGCTTTCCGCGGGCACGGCTTCAGCCTCTTCGGAAGAAAACCACTTCCTGTTCAGGTCTAGACACGTGCTTTTCCCGTAGGAGTCGACTGCCCTCCTGCTCCAAACCAGTTTAATTGTGGTTAACTAGGATAAGAATTGTAGCCAACTCTATGCAAGGAAGATAAAAGCACAAAACCAGCGGAGGAAATACACGGAGACTCCTGCGGGAACAGTGACCAGAGTGAGACCCCGCAGAACGTCAAATCGAGGAGGCTCACGGGTCGCCCTAAGGTGTGCGTAGTGTAATTTCCGTAGCGGTAAGTTAATGGTCCAATATTATTTAAAGTTAGTTTGCAGTTTATATCCATTATGTTACAACAAACTTTACGAAAAAAGCGTAAAGAAAAAAATAATAAAGGAAGCCGGGAAAAAATGAAATGTATTGTGGGATTAGGAAATCCGGGTAAGAAATATGAACAGACAAGACATAATGTAGGATTCATGGTCATTGACGAATTAGCCAGACGTTATAACTGGGATGTAAATAAGTCTAAATTCAAAGGGAATTTTGCCATCGAATATTTGGAAGGGGAAAAAGTCATTCTCCTAAAACCACAGACCTATATGAATCTTTCAGGTGAATCCATTCAGGCTGTAATGGGTTTTTATCATATTGATGTAGAAGATATCATAGTCATTTATGATGACCTGGATTTAACACCAGGCAAGATTCGGCTGCGTCAAAAAGGTGGCCACGGAGGTCATAATGGGGTTAGAAATACCATTGATCATTTAGGAACGAAAGACTTTAAACGGATCCGCATTGGTATCGGAAGACCTTCTTCCAACATACCAGTAATTGACTATGTTCTTGGCACTTTTCCAAAGGAAGTACAGGGAGAAATGCAGGATAGTATCAGTAAATCGGCTGATGCATGCGAATCTTGGCTTAAAGGTACACCGTTTTTAGAGGTCATGAATATGTATAATAATTAGTATGTCCAGTTGGCCATTTGTCCATGCAGATAAAGACAATGGAAGTCTGCAAGTATGTACGTACCATGTATATTATATTGCTTTTCGGATAAACTTTTTAATAAGTTTGGAATTGAATATCTGAGGAGGAATATATTGTGTCCATTGTCTATAAATGCAGACACTGCGGACAGGAGATAGGAAAGCTGGATAATCAGATTGTTGATACATCCACCTTAGGATTTAATCAACTATCCGTAAAGGAAAAGGAAGAAATGATACAATATCGCGATGATGGCGATATTCATGTGCAAACGATATGCGAAAGTTGTGAGGAAACATTAGGACAGCATCCGCAATATCATGAATTAGATTTCTTTATACAATAGGATACGCAAGAAAAGCTTTGGTAGAAGGCCAAAGCGTTTTTGCGCTTTGTAATGTAATAAGCGGGGGGTAACGATGAAAGGGATTAATCAGTATTTACAATCAAAAGAAGATATACAGTCTATTATCAATGGCATCACTAGCGGTATGAAGGAGCAGCTTGTAGCTGGTTTGTCCGGATCTGCTAGAAGTATGCTAGTTTCCGTCATTAATCAATCTATTACCAAACCTGTTTTATTGGTTACCCATCAACTTGTACATGCCCAGCAGCTGTACGATGATTTGGTGGAATTTGTCGGGGAGGACCATGTACATTTATACCCGGTTAATGAGTTAATTGCTTCTGAAATAGCATTTTCGAGTCCAGAACTTAGAAGTCAGCGGATTGAAGCATTAGCCGAATGGTCCAAAAATAAATCTGGAATTTTGTTAGCACCTGTTGCCGCATTAAAACGGATACTGCCCCCGCCAAGTTATTGGAGTAAGTACCAATTAAAATTTACGTTAGGTGAGGAAATCGATATTGAGAAGCACCTTGCCTTTTTAATAGAAATGGGATATGAACGGGTATCCATGGTTACGACACCAGGTGAATTTAGCAAACGTGGTGGAATTATTGATATTTATCCAATTACAGAGGAAAATCCAATTCGAATGGAATTATTCGATGAAGAAATAGATTCTATTCGCTTTTTTGATGCAGAAACACAACGATCGTTATCCAAGCAAAATGAAGTGGTAGTGAAACCAGCATCGGAATTATTGCTTACGGATGAGGATGTTCTTTCCGCTGCAGGCCGGTTGGAAGATGCCCTAGCGGTTTCATTGAAGAAAATGAAGAAGTCGGAAACAAAAGAACATTTAATTGAGGTAATAGAAGAAGATATCGGCCGTTTAAAAAATCTAGAGCGTTTCCAAGAGATGTATAAGTATATTGGATTTATGTATGATGAGCCTGCTAGTTTATTAGATTACCTAACACAGGATGGAGTCGTCGTGCTTGATGAAATGAACAGAATTCAAGAGACGGCAGAAAATTTGGATACAGAAGAAGCAGAATGGTACAGCAGCTTATTGGAAGCCGGAAAAATGGTTCAAAATAGTAGGTTTTCGTATGACTGGCAATCGGTGTTGGATTACATGACGCAGCAGCGATTGTATTTGTCTGTTTTTTTACGGCATATCCCTAATACAAATCCGCAAAATATTATAAATCTTTCTTCGAGAGCGATGCAGGAGTTTCACGGCCAGATGCATTTGTTTAAAAATGAATTGATCCGCTGGGAAAAAGGGGATTTTTCGGTCGTTATTCTAGCACCAAACGAGAAGCGAGCTGAAAAGATTCATTCCATCTTCATGGATTATGATATGGAGGCAGTCGTCACGAAAGAATTACAGTTACCTGTAGACAAACCAACGATTGCAGTTGGGAATATAAGTAGCGGTATTGAACTTCCTATGCATAAATTGGTCATCGTCACGGAAAATGAGTTATTTAAAAAACGGGTAAAACGGCCAAGAAAACAGCAAAAGGTGTCGAATGCCGAGCGAATTAAAAGCTATCAGGAATTAAAAGTCGGGGACTATGTTGTCCATGCCAATCATGGAGTAGGGAAATATTTAGGCATTGAAACACTAAAATTAAATGATCTGCATAAAGACTTTATGCTTATTCGCTATTCCGGTGACGATAAATTATATGTTCCAATTGACCAAATCGACTTAGTACAGAAATATGTTGGGTCAGAGGGGAAAGAGCCGAAACTATATAAATTAGGCGGGACAGAATGGAAAAAGGTTAAACGGAAAGTCCAATCAAGTGTAGAAGATATTGCGGATGAATTAATTAGGCTTTACGCCGAACGAGAAGCAAGAAAAGGCTATGCATTCTCCGAAGATACGGAAATGCAGCGTGAATTTGAAGCTTCATTCCCATACCAGGAAACAGAAGATCAATTAAGGTGTATTGTGGAAATCAAAGAAGATATGGAAAAAGAACGCCCAATGGACCGCCTGCTATGTGGAGATGTTGGTTATGGGAAAACAGAAGTTGCCATCCGTGCTGCTTTTAAAGCGATTATGGATGGAAAACAGGTAGCCCTTTTAGTGCCAACTACAATATTGGCTCAACAGCATTATGAGACGATTCGTGAGAGATTTCAGGATTATCCAATAAATATTGGTTTATTAAGTAGGTTTAGAACAAAGAAACAGCAAACCGAAACCCTTCATGGAATTAAAAAGGGAACGATGGATATCGTAATCGGAACCCATCGTCTTTTGTCGAAGGATGTCCAATTTCGTGATTTAGGTCTGTTAATTGTAGACGAAGAACAACGCTTTGGGGTAAAACATAAGGAAAAAATAAAGAAAATGAAATCAAATGTCGATGTTCTTACGTTAACAGCAACCCCGATTCCAAGGACATTGCATATGTCGATGCTTGGTGTACGGGATTTATCTGTTATCGAAACACCACCAGAGAATCGTTTTCCGATTCAAACGTATGTGATGGAATATAATCCAATCCTTGTAAGAGAGGCAATTGAGCGGGAAATGGCCCGTGGCGGCCAGGTTTTCTTCTTATATAACCGAGTAGAAAATATTGATAAAGTGGCCCGGGACCTTGGTATGCTTGTCCCGGAAGCTAGGGTCGGTATAGCACATGGGAAGATGAGTGAAACCGAACTGGAAAACGTTATTGTGAGCTTTCTGGAAGGGGAATTTGATGTACTGGTTAGTACGACCATTATTGAAACGGGTGTTGATATTCCGAATGTAAATACATTAATTGTGAGTAATGCTGATCGTATGGGATTAAGTCAGCTTTATCAGCTGCGCGGTCGTGTAGGACGTTCCAATCGGGTTGCATATGCGTACTTTACGTATCAGAAAGATAAAGTATTAACCGAAGTAGCTGAAAAGAGACTTCAGGCGATAAAGGAATTTACAGAGTTAGGTTCCGGTTTTAAAATTGCCATGCGTGATTTGTCGATTCGAGGAGCGGGAAACTTATTAGGATCCCAGCAGCATGGATTTATTGATTCGGTTGGGTATGACATGTATTCACAAATGTTAAAAGAAGCAATTGAAGCCCGAAAAGAAGGCAAAGAAGTAGAAGAAATTAGTCCATTTGAAACCGAATTAAATCTTAAATTGGATGCATATATACCTGATGAGTATATTAGAGACGAAAAACAAAAAATTGAGATTTATAAACATTTCCGTTCCCTGGAGTCAGATGAAGAAATAAATGAACTGAAAGAGGAATTAATTGACCGGTATGGTGATTATCCAGTTGAAATAGAAAATTTATTTATTGTATCCTCACTGAAAATGTATGCCAAAAAGGACAAAGTGGAGTCGATCTCGGAAAAGCCGAATAAATTAGTCCTTCTTGTTGACGAAGGTCGAAGTCAGCAGATCGATGGGTCGAAATTGTTTGAGTTAGCCAATGAATTCGGGAGAAATGTGCAACTCGGGACGGAAAATAATAAATTGAAAATTTCGTTTAAATTCTCTAATAACAAGTCAGAACGCTATAAAACAGTGGAAGAATTCATAAAAAAATTAGCTGCAGTGGATAGAAATGGCTAAAAAATTGGTAGGTTATGTATACTTCTTCCTGAGTTGTCTTATACTAAAAGCACACCTGGTGATTATTAGACATCCCGAGAAATTTTTACACTTCAGGAAAGCATTATTATTGTTAAGAGGCTTTTCGGCGAAGTAAAGGTTGTGAAGTACTCAGTATCACTGGAACTGAGGTATTCGCTAAAGAAATAGTAAAAAAATATTGATTTTTTTACTAAGAAAAAGGCGGAAGCAAGTGTAATCATCATAGAAAGTGAGGATACTGAAATGAAAGCTACAGGTATTGTACGTAGAATTGATGATTTAGGAAGAGTGGTCATTCCTAAAGAAATCAGAAGAACTCTTCGTATACGTGAAGGTGACCCATTGGAGATTTTCGTCGACAGAGAAGGCGAAGTTATCTTGAAAAAATATTCACCGATTAATGAACTAGGACACTTTGCAAAAGAGTATGCTGAAGCACTTTTTGATTCACTCCATTTTCCAATTTTAATTTGTGACCGTGATGAAGTAATAGCGGTTGCAGGTGAATCAAAAAAAGATTACTTAAACAAAAATATTAGTTCAAAAATAACCCAAACAATTGAAAATCGCTCTACTGTATTTGAAACAGAAGCAAATACATTAGAGATTCTTGATGGAAATGAACTAGAAATTGATTCTTATTGCATTAGTCCAATTATTGCAAATGGAGATCCGATTGGATGTGTGCTAATCTTTGCTAAAGATGGGAATAAGCTAACCAATGTGGAGCAAAAATCGGCAGAAACGGCATCAGGCTTTTTAGCGAAGCAAATGGAGTAAAGTCGCATGATCATAAGCAAAAATCAGCAATAAGTCTGATTTTTGCTTATTTTTAACACTTAGAGAAGTATAACATTTTAGTAAGAAGTGGATTCGGTGCAACTAACAATATAAATGTTCAAAGTATTTTTAAAAATGGAGCATCCACTAAAAGGTGAGTGAATGTGGTTTTTCTAAACTGTTATTTCCTTTAAGTGCGTGTTCAAATAGGAGGATGAAAAGGACCGAAAAGTTCGAGGCGGTGAAGATTTGAATAGCGGAACGTATGTAGTTAATACGTGAGCAACGTAGAAGGTCCTCTGTCGATGTGTCATTTTCACCGGACTTTTTGAACATCCTCTTTAAGTTTTATCCACCCGAAAACTCCTAGTCGTCCATCATATCTATGCTATAATGAGGTGGATATGATGAGAAAAGTGAAGGTACCTGTTGGTAAAAGTCTGGTGAGCCAATGCAACAGTAAAGGTGCTTGAATAGGACACCGAAAAGGACGTTAGTAATGGAAGAACATGAAACCAATCGGCTGGTGAAAGGGGCGTTAATCCTAACATTAGCTGGATTGATTAGTAAAATCTTAAGTGCGGGGTATCGTATTCCACTGCAGAATTTAACAGGGGATGTCGGTTTTTATATTTATCAGCAGGTGTATCCCATTTTAGGAACAGCTATGATGCTTTCTTTATATGGTTTTCCGCAAGCCATCTCTAAAATGGTTATCGATTTGGACAAAGATGGGAAAAAGCGATCCTTTTCCAATTTTTATGTTCCTGTTTTTTCTATATTGTTATTCATAAACGGTACTCTCTTCTTTTTATTATGGTTTAACGCAGAAGCGCTAGCCATTTGGGTTGGTGACAGAAGCTTAACAGATACATACCGATATGCTGCTTATGTGTTTCTGCTTGTTCCTTTTACGTCGTTACTGCGTGGTGTGTTTCAAGGGAATCTTTATATGAAACCAACTGCCTATTCCCAAATAGCCGAACAATTGATTCGGGTCTTCCTTATTATTTCAGCTGCTGTACTGGCAGCTAATCATGTACTGGGTTTATATGAAATTGGGAAAGCTGCTTCTTTAGCATCTATTGCTGGTGGAATAACCGCCATTATCATTCTATTTGTATTTTTTAGGATAAAAAAACCTTTTTCCATGGAAAAACAGAAGGTTCCATGGAATTATTTTGTGAAAACATTGATGGTGTTAGGCTTGGTTGCCGCATTAAATCATATGGTTTTATTAGTCATTCAGTTAGCAGATGCCTTCACCCTTATTCCCGGTTTGATGGACTTTGGGTTATCCAAAATAGAAGCAATGGAAGCAAAGGGGATTTTCGATAGAGGACAACCTTTAATTCAATTAGGAACCGTATTAGGTTCTTCTTTCACGCTTGCAGTTGTTCCATCTATCTCAAAGGAAAAATTACGTGAGCATCAGAGCGAATTTTATTTTTACATAAGAAGTGCGTTATTATTCAGTTTCTACTTGGCTATTGCAGCAACTATTGGTCTTATTGTTATTTTTCCGGAAACGAATATATTGCTGTTTCAGGATGATAAAGGAACAGCAGATCTGCAAATCCTTGTATTGTCTGTATTTCTATCCTCTCTGGCAATTACAGCTTCTTCCATATTACAAGGTTTAGGGTACATTAAACGAACCGCGGCTTTTATCTTGATTGCTTTTTTTGCAAAATGGATGCTAAATCAGCTGTTCGTACCGCTATTTGGCATAACAGGTGGTGCTGCTGCAACGGTAATAAGTTTATTAGGCCTTCTTATTATCGTCATGATAGAAGTAAAGCGGAAGCTGCCCGAGCTTTGTTTCTTTAAGTATATTGACTGGAGAGCACTGATCAAATCTTCCCTTTGGATGATCACGTATATTGTGCTTATCGATATATTGATTCCTGATCAGCTGATTACATCACGTTTGCATTTATTAGGATATGTTTTATTTGTTGTTGTAACGGGTGCCTGTATTTTTGGAGTGAGTTTGTTAAGAGGCCAAGTGTTCACAGAAAGGGAGCTGTCCTTATTGCCTTATGCTTTCTTGTTTATTCGAATCCATAAAGGGAGGTTATAGATGATGGGTAAAATTGAAATTATTGGTTTAGGTGCTGGTGATATAAACCAATTATCGCTAGGACTTTATAAAAAGTTAACAGGGGAAACGACTAAGATTTATACCCGCACACTGGATCACCCGGTAATTACTGCATTAATGGAAGAAGGAATAAACTTTCAATCCTTTGATAAAATATATGAGCAAGAGGATGCTTTTGAAGCGGTGTATCATCGCATTGTTTCTGCACTAGTAGAGGATGCGAAAAAGTCAACTAAAAAACTGATTTATACGGTTCCTGGTCATCCGATGCTTGCGGAGAGAACGGTTCAATTACTGCTGGAACAAACTGATGTAGAAGTGGACATTGCAGGCGGACAAAGTTATTTGGATGATTTATTTACGGCATTGAAAATTGACCCTATTGATGGTTTCCAATTTGTTGATGGGACATCCTTTAAACGAAGCCAGCTACAGTACCGCCAGCATATTATTTTTTGCCAGGTATATGATCAGTTTGTTGCATCTGAAGTAAAACTTGCTCTTTTGGAAGATTTGCCTGCTGATTATCAGGTTACGATTGTAGAGGCCGCCGGAACCAATCATGAGGTATTAAAAATCGTTCCATTAGAAGAATTGGATCACCAGATAGATATGAGCAATTTAACCAGTGTTTATGTACCACCTGTACCGAGCAATCTATTAAATCATACTTTTTCTAATTTAAGAGAAGTCATGAGAAGATTAAGAGCTCCTGATGGTTGCCCATGGGACAGAGAGCAAACACATGAGTCGCTGAGAGAACATTCGATTGAAGAAGTATATGAGTTAATTGAAGCGATTGATAACAAGGATGATGAAGGCATTATCGAGGAATTGGGCGACCTACTTATGCATGTAATGCTCCATAGTCAAATTGGGGAAGATGATGGTTATTTTACGGTGGACGATGTGATTCGAGGGATTACTAATAAGATGATTTATCGCCATCCCCATGTTTTTAGCGATGTATCGGTGAACTCCTCTGATGAAGTGAATCGAAAATGGGAAGAACTGAAGAAGCAAGAAAAAGGAGATAAGCGAAAATCGATCCTGGATGGAGTACCTAAGCCACTTCCTTCATTAGCAAAAGCCTATAAACTGCAGAAGAAGGCTGCAAAGGTAGGGTTTGACTGGGATGACGTTTCAGATATATGGAGTAAATTGGATGAAGAGCTAACAGAGGTGAAAGAAGCCATTAATACGAAAGAGAAGTTGGAGATAGAAAAGGAATTTGGGGATGTATTGTTTGTACTCGCAAATCTATCAAGGTACTATACCATTCATCCGGAAGTTGCACTTGAGCTAACCAATCAAAAGTTTATTAGCCGGTTTACTTTTATAGAAGAAAAACTAAAAGAAGCAGGAAGAGATATAAATGATGCCACATTAGAAGAAATGGATGATTATTGGAATCAAGCAAAAGAAAGAGAGTGATGATATGCGGCTGGATAAATTTCTTAAAGTATCAAGAATCATTAAGCGCCGGACGTTAGCGAAAGAAGTTGCTGAACAGGGGCGGATTACGATAAATGGTAATCAGGCAAAAGCTTCATCAATGCTGTCTCAAGGGGATGAACTGACCATTCAATTTGGGCAAAAGAAGGTTACATATAAGGTTAATGACCTGCGGGAAATCGTTAAAAAAGATGAAGCAGAGACACTTTATACGATTGTTAAAGAAGAGAAAATTTAACGGTTCTAAACGAATGGAAAAAACAGCGGAGTGGAATGTTTCGCTTGTAACGGATTTTTTAACCATTCTCTTATAAGATTACGGTTCTATACTTGTCCCTCCTTTCATACTATTAATAGTGATAAGGAGGGCATTTTAAATGAACTATTATGATAATAAAGAAAATGTAACACGGGCACAAGCAGATCATTTCGTGAAATTAAACAATCGGAGAAATTTGGAAATTACAGGAGTGAAAGAAGTAGACAGTTTTGATAATGAAGAGTTCTTACTGGAGACAGTAATGGGATATTTAATCGTTCGCGGCCAAAATCTACAGCTTAAGAATCTGGATGTAGGCGAAGGGATTGTAACCATTAAAGGTAAAATCTATGAGCTTTCCTATGTAGATGATCAAGGACAGGAGAAAGCTAAAGGATTCTTTAGCAAGTTATTTAGATGACGCTTAGCGTTCAGTTTTTAACGATGATATCTATGGTGGCAAGCGGCTTTTACTTAGGAATGATACTCGATACCTTTCGTCGTTTCACACCATATTGGAAGCATAATATTTTCCTAACCTATTTCATGGAAATATGCTTTTGGCTCATGCAAACGATTATATTGTTTTATGTTTTATTTCAAGTGAATTCAGGAGAAATAAGGTTTTACGTCTTCGTTGCATGTTTACTTGGCTTTTCTATTTATCAAGCACTCGCTCAAAATGTATATAAGCGTTTACTAGAGTATATGATACGAATAATTGCTTCCGTATATCGTTTTTGCAGAAGAGTGGTACAAGTTCTTATTATTTCCCCCATTACGTGGCTTTTTACTTTAATTATAACAATCATTTTAGGTACGGTTCGTATATTGTGGAAGATAATTTTATTTATAACAAAGCTTCTAATCACTCCTATTAGATGGATACTACAGATGATCTATCGTATACTTCCAAAAAGTTTTCAAAATTTTTTAAAGCAAATAGCAGGATTTTATAGTAAAATAAAGAATATATTAATCAAATGGGCGAAGTATATGAACTCAAAGAGGAGGTAGAAGCTTTGTCTTCTCGGAAAAAAAACGTTGCAAAAATAGACTCAAGCTATATGGAGCAGTATGATGTATACATAGAAAGACAAAAGAGAAAAAAGAAACGGTTAATTCGCCGCTTAGTTTTATTTTCTATTGTTACTATGATTATATTTGGGAGCATGGCTGGATACCATATTAAACAGCGAATACTTCATGCTGAGAAACTGGAACAATATGAACAACTGGAAAAGGAATTAGCCGAGTTAAAAGAAGAAGAAAGCAATTTAAACGAAGAAATTGAGTTGCTTAATAATGAGGACTATGTTTTAGATATTGCGAGGACGAATTATTTCTTCTCAAAGGAAGGGGAGCTTATTTTTACCATTCCTGATGAGGAACCGGCTTATTGACACTTTTTCATAAGATTAATATACTATAAATGAGCTTATCGGAGGTTAAGGAGTAAGTTATACCCCAAAAAGAAGATTAAGGGGGGGGAATTTACCCTATAGCCGATTCGTTCAATTAATTTTCAGTTGGGATGGAAAAGAATCTTAAAATGAGTGTTCAAAAATTTTTTGAACAACATCTTAAACTGAAGCAATTTTTACTTTATCTAATCTTTTAAGGAGGAGCATTTTTTTTATGTCAATTGAAGTAGGCAGCAAGCTGCAAGGAAAGGTAACAGGAATCACTAATTTTGGAGCATTTGTTGAACTTGAAAAAGGAAAAACAGGTCTTGTTCATATTAGTGAGGTTGCCGACAATTATGTAAAAGACATTAACGACCATTTAAAAGTCGGTGATGAAGTCGAGGTAAAAGTCATTAATGTCGAAAAGGATGGCAAGATTGGTCTGTCCATTAAGAAAGCAAAAGATCGTCCTGCCCGTCCGAAAGTGAAGAAGGAACGCCAGGAGAATTTCGAAGCTAAGATGAGTCGCTTCCTCAAAGATTCTGAAGATCGTTTAGCCTCTTTGAAGAAGCACACCGAATCCAAACGTGGAGGTCGAGGTGCTAAGAGAGGCTAGCAGTTGCTGTCTATAATTGTAGCTAATGCTCTGGAATATACGAAAAAAGCAGGTATCTGTTCACCTAACAGATACCTGCTTTTTCGCTAATTCAATGTTGTTTTCTTTATATATACTCCTGCATAACTTGAAATGATAGTTTTGCACGTTTTAACCGCTCCGGAAATACACTACGCGCACCTTAGGGCGGCTGGTGAGCCTCCTCGTGCTGTCTTCTTTAGGGGTCTCACCGATGCCTCTTTTCCCGCAGGAGTCTCCGTGTATTTCCTCCGCTAGTGTTGTGCTATTCAACCTTCTATCTGAGTTTTGCTAATCGATGTTTGATTGGATTAAAAAACAATTTTTGTAAGCACCCTATCATCATTAGGACAAGCGAGAGCAACACGATAGGAATTATTCAATTTGTGATGATAAAAAAGCAACAAAGCTTACGAAAGAACCTAAAGCACAAAAAAATGGCTACCAGCAGAGTCAGTGGTAACCGTTTTTTTATATGCTTATAAAGTGATAGCGGCGGAGGGAGTCGAACCCACGACCTCACGGGTATGAACCGTACGCTCTCGCCAGCTGAGCTACGCCGCCAAATAGTCAACAGAACTTATAATACAACAGCGGACAAATTCTGTCAATAGAAATAAAGAAGTTAGAAATTTATGTTTTATTTTTCCTGTATAGCACGTTCCAGACCTGATTAGCGGCGATCTTTCCTTAATGAGGCTTTAGGCCGTGCCCACGAACCGTGAGTATTCTACCGGAGCGAATGCATGCACGTATCATCATCAGAACATACAGGAGCATCACGTTAGGAATTTTCATTGGTTCTCAGTTTATCACGTGATTAACTGGCTGTAAGCCCCCCACTTCAAGAATTCGAGATGCCTCAAGAATTATAAGTGGGGGACTAACAGCCAGTAAACTCCTGATTCGTTCATCTAACAATCAGTGGGGGTTGGAAAAAAAACCCCACTGATTGAAGATTCACTTTATATCAAATGCGACATACAATTTCCATTTAAAAAGCGACCATCTTTTAGAAAACAGCCTGTCCTAAAAAAATTGTATAAATGTCAAAACGGATTTAGAGGATTATACGTATTTCGTCATATCACACTGGGATTCGCCAAAGAATCGAATATAAATGATTGGATTTGAAAGGGAATGAAGCTATACAAAATGAGTGATTTATTGGAGACGTAAAATATTTAAACCGTAACAGCTGCTTGTCACCGTGTTTTTTATAATGCTTGTTGAATTTTGCTTTTTATTTAGAAAGTAGTCGAACGATTTTTTGGACTTGCACCGATGTTTTGACAAAAAAAATTAGCATAGTGTGGTTTACTTATTTGAAAAGATAGGAGTGGATAATATGATGGGTTCTATTCCAAAGATGGAGACGAGCGGATTTGGTGTAAAAAAAAATAAACAAGTTGGAAAACTACGTAGCAATCTTTCTTTAAAGTTTAATGTCATTTTATTTGAAAAGGGCTGGTTATTTTTTATCGTCGGATTTTTGTTGGGGCGGGCCGTGATCTTATCTGAGGTTTCCCCATTTGCCGTTGCATTTATTGCAACAATTTGGTTCGTGGATCGGGCAAAAACATTTCATACGATGCTTGCTGTTCTTGTTGGATCTGTCAGCTTTTCACTGACACATAGTTTATTTACCATCACGGCACTGACAGTATTTATTTTTCTGGCTGCATTATTTAAAAACAAGAAGAATCAGCAAATCCTTGTGCCTTTGTTTGTATTCCTGTCTACTGCTTTATCACGAATATTTTTATATTCACTCAATAGTCAATTAACCTCGTATGAGTGGATGCTATTAGCAGTTGAAGGTGTACTAGGTACTGTCTTAGTATTAATCTTTATGCAAAGTATTCCATTAATATCACCAAAAAGGTATAAATCCACGTTAAAAAATGAGGAAATTGTTTGTATGATTATTCTCATTGCCTCGATTTTGACAGGAACGATTGGCTGGGAGATTTATAATGCTTCCATTGAGCAGGTATTTTCACGTTATTTTGTTTTATTGTTTGCCTTTATAGGAGGGGCTGCGATTGGTTCAACGGTTGGTGTTGTTGCAGGATTAATTTTGTCACTGGCAAATGTAGCTAATTTGTTTCAAATGAGCCTTTTGGCATTCTCAGGGTTGTTGGGAGGTCTGTTAAAAGAGGGGAATAAGGTCGGTGTCGGCATTGGACTATTGGTAGGTACGTTTTTAATTGGTATTTATGGAAGTACAGCAGAGTTAGTTCCATCTCTTATGGAATCATTAGTGGCCATTACTTTATTTTTTCTAACCCCTGCAGCATGGTTTAGTAAAATTTCGCGATATATACCAGGTACAGAGGAATATACGAACGAACAAGAAAGATATTTGCAAAAGGTACGAAATGTAACAGCAAAACGTGTAGAGCAATTTTCCGGTGTGTTTGGTGCGCTGGCGAAAAGTTTTGATACGACAGAAATTTATGCAGTGGATGAAAGCGAGAAAAAGAAAGAGACGGATTATTTTCTTTCTCAAGTGACAGAACGAACATGTCAGTCCTGTTTTATGAAAGACCGCTGCTGGCAAAAAGAGTTTGACACAACGTATTCCCTGATGGAGGAAATGAAAGATGATATAGAAGGAGGGAATGGCCCCAATCATAAAGTGATGAGAGAGTTTGAAAACCACTGTGTAAAATCAAAAAAAGTAGTGGATGTCATGAAAGAAGAGATAACCTTTTTTGAAGCGAACCGTAAATTAAAACAGCAGGTAATGGAGAGTAAGCGTTTGGTTGCTGACCAGCTGCAAGGTGTATCAGAAGTTATGGGAGACTTTGCAAAGGAAATTTTAAAAGAAAGACAACATCATGAAATACAGGAGAACCAAATTATTCAAGCATTAAAACATATGGGAATTGAACTGGAGAAATTAGACATTTTTTCATTGGAAAAAGGAAATGTAGACATTGAAATGACCGCATCCTTCTATAGTTACCATGGAGAGGGAGCAAAGCTAATTGCACCGGTTTTGTCTGACATTTTAGATGAAATGATTGTGATTAAACAAGAGGAAATATCGCCATTTCCAAATGGGACAAGCTATTTAGCTTTTGGGTCTGCCAAGGAGTATGTCGTTTCTACTGGTGCCGCAAATGCCGCAAAAGGCGGTGGTATTATATCCGGAGACAGTTTCACAACAATTGAGCTGGGAGCAGGTAAGTACGCGATGGCAATCAGTGATGGGATGGGGAATGGAAAGCGTGCTCGTGAAGAAAGTGTGGAAACACTTCGATTGCTTCAGCAAATTTTACAAACCGGAATACCCGAAAAAGTGGCAATCAAATCGATTAATTCGATTTTGTCTTTACGTACAACTGATGAAATGTTTGCAACACTGGATCTTGCCGTCATTGATTTGCATAATGCATTTGTACAATTTCTTAAGATTGGCTCTACACCAAGCTTCATTAAAAGAGGGGATGATGTCATAAAGGTGGAGGCAAGTAATTTACCAATCGGTATTATACAGGAATTTGATGTAGATATTGTCAGTGAACAACTGCTTTCTGAAGACTTATTAATAATGATGAGTGACGGAATATTTGATGGGCCGATGCATATTGAGAACACAGATGTATGGATGAGGAGAAAGCTTCAGGAAATAACAACGGATGACCCCCAGGAAATTGCTGATCTTCTGCTCGAGGAGGTCATTCGAACGAAATCAGGAGAAATTGACGATGATATGACCGTCCTCGTTTCCAAGGTTACAAAAAATCAGCCGAAATGGGCAGCCGTCCCTATATATCGTGACAAAGCATTATAAAGGAGCGAGTTTATGTTGATGCATTCTATCATAACTAATTTTATATTTGCTATTGTATATCTTCTTTACTGGAAACAGATAAGTATGTCTATTCCATTTCAATTACAACATCTATTAAAGATAGAAATAGGGAGGAAGGGGATTGTTCAAGAAAAAGGGAGGAGAAGTTTTCTCTATGGAAAAAATGTTTATGCAGTGGGAAATGGAAATGTTATAGAGGGGAGATGGCAACCGACAAATGCTACAGCTAGAGGGAGTCCGAATAGATTGCTAGTCTCTTCCCGTGCTTAGGACAGTAATTTTATGTATAAAATCTCCTTTTTATGTCGATGATGCTAGTGGAATAAAAGGAGGTTTTCGGTTTGAAAAAAGGGACGCTCAAACAGATTTTATTAATAACAGACGGTTGCTCTAACAAGGGAGAAGATCCTGCTGGAGTTGCAGCCCTTGCATATCAGCAAGGGATTACTGTCAATGTCATAGGAATCCTCGATGATGATCAAACGGAAGATGCAGAGGGCCTTCGGGAAGTAGAAGATATTGCACTTTCTGGTGGTGGTGTAAGTCAAATTGTTTATCGCGAAACGCTATCCCAAACGGTACAAATGGTAACAAGGCAAGCAATGACACAAACGATACAGGGATTTGTAAATAAAGAGCTAAAGCAAATTTTAGGTTCAAACCAATCATTGGAAGATGTGGAACCGGAAAAACGTGGAGAGATTATGGAAGTGGTGGAAGATTTAGGGGAAACGAGTGATTTGGAAGTCGTCGTATTGGTAGACACAAGTGCGAGTATGCATGAAAAACTTCCAACCGTGAAAGAATCTTTAATTGATCTTTCTATTAGTCTTAATTCCCGAATTGGAAAAAACCGTTTTTGTATTTTTAGTTTTCCTGGAAAACGGAAGGATATACAAAAAGTATTAGACTGGTCCCCACAATTAAATTCCATATCAGAAGTATTCCCGAAATTAACAAGTGGTGGGATTACCCCAACTGGTCCAGCATTACGGGAAGCGATGTATCAATTCGGTAAGAAGAGCCTATTAAGGAGCTTTAGAAATGAAAATGAATCAGACGTGGAAGAAACAGGATATTGATTTTAAGCCTGGAACACAAATAACCGGAAAATGGCACAAAAAGCAATATAAAATTAAGAGGAAACTCGGAAAAGGTGCAATAGGGACCGTTTATTTATGCGAATCCGGCGGAAAACTGGCTGCTCTAAAGATTAGTGATAAGGGCACATCGATGACGGTAGAAGTGAATGTATTAAAATCGTTGCAACAGGTCCAAGGGAGTAGACTTGGGCCTTATTTATTGGATGTCGATGACTGGGTATCCCCTTATGGAGTCACGTATTCCTTTTATGTGATGGAATATTTAAAAGGGGAATCTATGTCTCTTTTTATTAAAAGCCATGGAAATGTATGGGTTGGAGTATTCTTGCTTCAACTGCTGGAAGATTTAGAAAAACTGCATCAATCAGGCTGGGTTTTTGGAGATTTAAAGTTAGATAATTTGATGGTTTTATCTTCACCAACAAGAGTCAGGTGGGTGGATGTCGGGGGGACGACACAAAAAGGGAGAGCAATTAAAGAGTATACAGAATTCTATGACAGAGGCTATTGGGGGTTGGGAACGAGAAAAGCAGAGCCTAGCTATGATTTGTTTGCACTTGTAATGGTTTTTTTAAATATCTATTATCCAAGGAGATTTGAAAGAGTCCCACAATCTGAAAAATTATTGTATAAGAAGATAGACAATGTAAAGCCATTAGAACCTTATCGAAATCCGTTAAAAAAAGCAATTGCAGGAAAATATCAGTCTAGCGCGGAAATGAAAAGGGATGTCGTTAAGATTCTCTATCAGGTACAAAACAAAAGCAGAATAAAAAAGAAATCCAATCAAAAAGTTTCGAATATACCTTTTTACATAGAAATCGGGGGCATTTCCGTTATAGCATTAGGATATTATCTTATATCCCTGCTATTCTAATATGGTTTAGTTGAGGGTACTTCAGGTTTTTAGATATAATAAATATCAAAGAGTTTACTGATTTTTAGTGGAGATGACATATGAAACAATCCGTTTTTAATTTTATAAAAAAACATCACATGCTTCAAAATGGAGCAACCGTATTAGTTGGGGTATCCGGCGGAGCTGATTCCATGGCATTACTACATTTTTTATATCATAACAGACAGAGATGGGGGTTACATATTGTTGCGGTTTCCCTTGATCATCAATTAAGGGGAGAAGAATCCCGATTAGACGTGGAATTTGTACGGGATACATGTCAAGAATGGGGGATACCGTTCGTTTCGGATTCCTTACATGTGCCGGCATACAAAGAAGAAAAAGGCTTAGGTACGGAAGTTGCTGCCCGTGAATTAAGATACCAGTTTTTTGCACAACAAATGGAAACATTACAAGCCGATTATTTGGCATTGGGCCATCATGGGGATGACCAAATTGAAACGATGCTTATGAGTCTTACCAGATCTGCTTCATCTACCGCCTTTTCTGGTATACCTGTGAAGCGACCGTTTTCAGGAGGTTGGATTATACGACCATTCTTATGTACAACCAAAGCAGATATTGAAATCTATTGTAAGGAGCATGGCATCACATACCGGACTGATGAGACCAATTTCGATACTGCCTATACAAGGAATTTTTTCAGAAAACATCTACTTCCATTAATAAAAGAAAAAAATAATAATATACATACTACCATACAATATTTAAGTGAAACGCGGCACGAGGATGAGAGTTTCCTGCAAGAAAAAGCGAAGGAGATAGTCCGGGAAATGGTTGTCCTTGATTCACAAAAACATAGGGCAACATTTAAAATCGATGCGTTTAAAAAACAGGCCCAAGCTTTACAAAGGCGTGCACTTCATCTAATATTAAATTATCTATATGGGGATTTACCTTATGATTTATCTTATATGCATGAGGAAGCATTTTTTTCATTATTAGAAACGGAAAAAGGAAATAACCGTATCGATTTTCCATTTCAGCTAAGAGTTGAAAAATCATACGAGGAAGTGTTATTTTATTTCCCGGATGAATCTACTCAAGATTATTCTTACCATAAGATTCTTCATGTTCCAGGAGAAATTGTTTTGCCAGATGGGGCGGTCATCATATCCGCAGAAGCGAATCATAAAGTGAAGCAAGAAAAGCTTTCTTATGGAGTAAACGCAGGTCAAGTTGCGTTACCATTACATATAAGAACGAGAAAACCTGGTGACAGGATGAGTTGGAAAGGTTTAAATGGAAGTAAAAAAATAAAGGATATCTTCATTGATGAGAAAATTCCCATTAGCAAACGGAATAGTTGGCCTATCTTAGTTGATAATAACGATGATATCCTTTGGTTAATCGGTTTAAAAAAAGGGAATCCAACATCAGAACAAAAAGATGGTCAATGGATACAAGTTCAATACAGAGCAGGCAGCAGTAGGAGGATATAGATGGTGAAAGATAACATACACAATGATATAGAAAAAATCTTAATAACAGAGGAAGAAATAAAAGCGAAATGTAAGGAATTAGGAGAACTGCTAACGAAAGAATATGATGGCAAATTCCCATTAGCAGTTGGTGTGTTAAAAGGTGCAATGCCTTTTATGTCTGATATTCTGCGTTATACAGACTGTCATATTGAGATGGATTTCATGGATGTTTCGAGTTATGGAAATGAAACTCGTTCTTCTGGTGAAGTAAAAATTGTAAAAGATTTAAATACAAAGGTAGAGGGTCGGGATTTACTGATTATCGAGGATATTATTGATAGTGGCCTAACTTTAAGCTATCTCGTTGATTTATTTAAATATCGTAAAGCAAACTCCATTAAAATTGTCACTCTTCTGGATAAACCGGAAGGAAGAACAGCGGATATTACAGCGGATTTAGCAGGTTTTAATGTTCCTAACGAGTTCGTTGTTGGTTATGGCCTGGATTATGCTGAAAAGTACCGAAATCTGCCATATATTGGTGTACTTAAACCGAAAATTTATGGTGGAGAATAATTTCAACATAATAGGCGATACTGTGAGATTGAGCACATCTAATTAGTTAATATGGAATGACTGAAAGCGATTAGCAAAATCAGAAGAAAAGGAAGTTAAATTAGTTGTAAATAAAGTTTTTCATATGGTACGATGAACTATAGTTTTTCCCCGTCAGGGAGGAGGTACGAAATGAATCAGATTTTTCGCAATGTGTTCTTTTGGATGCTTATTTTCTTCGTTGTTATCGGAGTAATAGGAGTATTCAACGGCCAAGGTGAAGAAAGAGAACAATATAATGTAAGAGAATTTATGGATGAATTAAGTGCTGGAAATATTGAGGATATGACATTACAGCCGGCAAACGGTATTTATCGTATTACAGGTGAATTAAGAGATAATACGACTTTCATTGCTCAAATACCTGATAATACAGATGTGATTGCTCAAGTAACAGAAACAGCAACAGAACAAGGGGTCCTTAATGTAATAGAAGAGGAACAGCCAAGTCCATGGTTAACCTTTTTAACAGGAATACTTCCATTCTTATTGATTGGTCTGTTTATTTTATTTATTTTTAGCCAAGCTCAAGGTGGCGGCGGTGGTGGCCGTGTCATGAATTTTGGTAAGAGTAAGGCGAAAATGTATACCGAAGAAAAGAAAAAGGTTCGCTTTAAGGATGTAGCTGGTGCAGATGAGGAAAAACAAGAACTTGTGGAAGTTGTTGAGTTCTTAAAAGACCCTCGTAAATTCTCAGCAGTTGGTGCACGTATTCCTAAAGGGGTACTTTTAGTAGGACCTCCTGGTACAGGTAAAACATTGCTCGCTCGTGCTGTAGCTGGTGAAGCAGGTACACCATTCTTCTCTATCAGTGGATCTGATTTCGTGGAAATGTTTGTAGGGGTAGGTGCTTCCCGCGTACGAGATTTATTTGAAAATGCGAAGAAGAACGCTCCTTGTATTATCTTTATTGATGAAATTGATGCAGTTGGTCGTCAGCGTGGTGCAGGTCTTGGCGGTGGTCATGATGAACGTGAACAAACCCTTAACCAATTACTTGTTGAAATGGATGGGTTTGCTGCCAATGAAGGCATTATTATCATCGCGGCAACAAACCGAGCTGATATACTGGACCCAGCATTATTACGTCCTGGACGTTTTGACCGTCAAATTTCGGTAGATCGCCCAGATGTAAATGGACGTGAAGCTGTATTAAAAGTACACGCACGAAATAAGCCTTTAGATGATTCCGTTGATTTAAAAACGATTGCGATGCGCACACCAGGATTCTCAGGTGCAGATTTGGAGAACTTGCTAAATGAAGCAGCCTTAGTTGCAGCTCGGGATAATCGTAAAGCTATCAGCCAAGAAGATATTGATGAAGCGACAGATCGTGTCATTGCAGGGCCGGCTAAAAAGAGCAGGGTCATTTCTAAGAAGGAAAGAAATATTGTTGCTTACCATGAAAGTGGACATACGGTCATTGGTATGGTGCTGGACGAAGCCGACATGGTACATAAGGTGACGATTGTACCCCGTGGGCAAGCGGGCGGATATGCAGTCATGCTTCCGAAAGAGGACCGTTACTTTATGACAAAACCGGAATTGTTTGATAAGATAACGGGCTTGTTAGGCGGACGTGTTGCCGAGGAAATTATCTTCGGTGAAGTAAGTACGGGAGCTCATAATGACTTCCAGCGTGCCACGAATATTGCCAACAAGATGATTACGGAATACGGTATGAGTGATAAAATTGGGCCATTGCAATTTTCCAGCGGTGGCGGCGGTAACGTATTCTTAGGCCGTGACATTCAAAACGAACAAACATACAGTGATACCATTGCATATGAGATTGATAAAGAAATGCAGAACTTTATTAATTACTGTTATGACCGTGCGAAGCGGATTCTTACCGAAAATAAGGATAAACTTGAGTTGATTGCGAAGACATTACTTGAAGTGGAAACATTGGACGCAAAACAAATTAAGTCTTTATTTGAAGAAGGTAAACTGCCAGAGCCAGTAGCCACTGATTCGGAGGAAGATGTGAAAGTTAATATCCAATCCAAAGAAGATGAAGATGCAGTAGGGTCATCTTATGAAGAGGCTAAAGCTGGTGCGGAAGATAAGAAAGAAGAAGAAATAGTAGATCCTTCTCCGGAAGAACCAAACCCTTCCGATGAAGATAAAAAATAACGGCAAGTAAACAGTCACTTTTCTCATAAGTGGCTGTTTTTTTTGTACTCGGCTATCTAGCTCCAGCACCCAGCAACTAGCGAGACTTCCCTCACCTCCGTACGATAAAGAAGACTTGCCGATTGGTGAAACCAGAGGCTTAGTCGTACTTATACCCTTGCGGTGAAAGTCAACATCGACTCACTCCGTTCGCCGTGTTTCCTTTATCTCCTACGGGGACTGTTCGGTTAAAACCGCCGCTTTGCGTGACAACACCGAACCACCTGGCATGGCCAGGCGCAGTCCGTACGTCGCTAAACGGGCGCTTGCGCTTTTCCTATAGTTCACTAGTTTTTGTTTTAAAAGGAAATTGTGGTATATTTTACACGTGCATTAGCATAGTACATACGTTGTTTTTAGTTTTCCCTGTTGATTATAGTACGAATAAGTAATGTGCGCTGCCCAATTCCGCTCTGGGCAGTCGCGCACCTTAGGGCAACGCTTCAGCCACCTCGCGGAAAGTGTAGTGTGTTTCCGGAGTGGTTAACTGCGCCATACTATTATTTCAACTTAGGTAGTCAGCTATTATTTTTTTGTAATAAGAATGATTATTTTCCAATAAGCAGAGGATACATTTAAGGAAGGTTTGGTGGGGAATGCTATTTGTTATTGATGTTGGAAATACAAATACAGTACTAGGTGTTTTTGAGAAGAATACATTAAAGCATGAATGGCGTATAAAAACCGATCGATATAAGACAGAAGATGAGTTTGGAATGCTAATTAAGTCTCTGTTCGAATATAATAAAATTCAATTCTCGGATGTAAAAGGTGTAGTCATCTCGTCAGTAGTTCCACCAATCATGTTTGCACTCGAGAAGATGAGTCGGGATTATTTTGGCTTGGAACCTTATATCATCGGAAAAGATGATTTTACACGTTATTTAAAAATGAGTTATCCAAATCCTAAGGAAATTGGTGCCGATCGTGTAGTTAATGCTGTTGCAGCCATTAAGCAATATGGCGGACCACTCATTATTATTGATTTTGGAACAGCGACAACGTATTGTTATATAAATGAACAGGAGGAATATTGCGGTGGCATTATCACACCAGGTATGAATATCTCAATGGAAGCTTTATACAGCAAGGCATCCAAACTTCCGAAGATTGAAATTGAGGCACCTCAAAGTGTTGTTGGATCATCTACTGTTGAGGCAATGCAGTCTGGTGTATATTTTGGAACAATAGGAATGATTGATGGTTTAGTTAATCGAATGAAAAAGGAAATAAATGGGGAACCAAAAGTGATTGCAACTGGTGGTTTATCTAAATTAGTTGCAAAGGATTCGACGACCATTGATGAAGTAAATCCGCATTTAACTCTAAAAGGATTATATATTATCTATCAACAAATAACTAATGGTAAGAGGTAACTAAAGGAGATGATGGTATGAAGGACTATTTAGTAAAGGCAACAACCTATAATGGAATGATTCGCGCGTATGCTGCTTCTACAACAGACTTGGTGGAAGAAGCTCGCAGAAGACAGGATACATGGGCAACAGCATCTGCTGCATTAGGTAGAACATTGACAGTAACAGCAATGATGGGGGCGATGTTAAAAGGGGAAGATTCGATCACCGTTAAAGTCGATGGGGATGGTCCGATTGGTGCTATTGTAACAGATGGAAATGCGAAAGGACACGTACGTGGCTACGTCATTAATCCGCATGTTGATTTTGATTTAAATGAAAAAGGGAAATTGGATGTACGACGTGCAGTGGGTACCCAAGGTAGAATTAGTGTTATTAAGGATCTGGGGCTTAAAGATTATTTCACAGGGGAAGTACCAATTATTTCTGGGGAAATAAGTGAGGATTTTACGTATTATTTTGTATCATCCGAACAAATCCCTTCTGCAGTTGGAGCAGGTGTCCTTGTTAATCCTGACCATACAATATTGGCTGCCGGAGGTTTTATTGTACAAGTAATGCCTGGTGCAGATGATGACGTAATCGGTAAACTGGAAGAACGAATTAATAATTTTCCAGCCATTAGTAATATGGTGAGAGAAGGGAATACTCCAGAGCAAATCTTAGAGCGTTTATTTGGTGAGGGCCAAGTGAAGTTTCATGAGAAGATGCCAATTGAGTTTCGTTGCCAATGTTCCAAAGAGCGAATTGCCAATGCAATTATCGGGCTGGGGAATGAAGAAATCCAAGATATGATAGAGGAAGACCATGGTGCCGAAGCTAAATGCCATTTTTGTAATGAAACGTATCAATTTACTGAAGAAGAGCTAAAAGAACTGAAACAGTAGTGGAAGGAAGTTGCGATTGATGCCAAAAAAATTGCTGCTTAGTATTATCGTAGTGCTCCTAATCACCAATATTGCTTCACTGCTTTTATTAAATCGCGAAAGCAAGGTTGCTGTGGATAGCAATAATCAGACGTTTTCCGCAAAGGATGCTGTAGCGACGGTAAATGGAGAGGAAATAATATATGTGGATTGGGTCAATTCATTAATAGACAGCTCCGGCAAAAAGGAACTGGAAACGATGATAGACAGAGAGGTCGTTAGTCAGTTAGCAAATCAATATCATATCGAAGTGGATGAGAAAGTTATCCAGCGTGAAATCTCTCTACTAACTTCGATGCAAGGAGTCATGACAGAGGAAGAGTTTAAAGAACTTGAAGAGGGTTGGCGGGATGATATTATATACCGGTATCAATTGGAGAAGTTATTAACGATGGATGTTTCCGTTTCAGAAGAAGAGATACAACAATTTTATAATACGTATGGAAACCAATATAATTTTACAGAGGCCATGCAGATTTCGCATATTCTGGTTGAAGATATGGAAACAGCAGAGAAAGTGAAACGTGAACTTGACCAAGGTGCATCTTTTACATTGCTTGCTAAAGAATACTCTATGGATGAGGAAACACGGGATAATGGAGGTTATATTGGTTTTATTCATACGAACAGCCAATTTTTCCCAAACGGATATGAAGATGTGGCAGAAGGAATGAATGAGTATTCCTATAGCGAGCCATTTCCAGTTGATGATGGGGTTGCTATTATGTATTTCCATCGCAAACTTCCGTCCATTGACTTTACGTATGAGGAAATGAAGCCTTATATTGAGAGTGAACTGGCACTTCAACAATTAAATCAATCTCTTTCAGCGGACCCATTATGGGAACAATTAGATATTGAATGGATATATGGAAGGTAGCTAGTAGGTCTTAAAAAGTGAATGTGTGTTGCCTTTAGCAAAATGCCCTAATTTTACGTACCCCCTGAGACTAGTATTTTATAATTACACATGACTGCTTATTATTTACTTTTAGATGAAAAATAATACTAAAAATTGGTAAAATAGCCTTTTTTTCTTGACAGTATGGAGGAAAAGGGATAAATTAAACATATAAGAATAGTGGGAATTATAAGGAGGGCTTTTTGTGAGAGTAGCGGATTCAATTATAGGTTTAATCGGAGAAACACCAATTGTTAAGTTAAACGGTATTACGGATGAGAATAGTGCTGATATTTATGTGAAATTGGAATTCTTTAATCCGGGAAGCTCTGTAAAAGATCGTATTGCGATGGCGATGATTGAAGCTGCGGAAGAGGAAGGAATCCTTAAAGAAGGAGATACGATTGTTGAACCTACAAGCGGAAACACTGGTATTGGTCTTGCGATGGTTGCGGCAGCAAAGGGTTATAAAGCAATCTTAGTTATGCCGGACACGATGAGTATCGAGCGTCGTAATCTTCTAAGGGCATATGGGGCTGAACTTGTTTTAACTCCAGGTGCTGATGCGATGAAAGGTGCTATTGCAAAGGCGGAAGAATTGCGAAAAGAAAACGGTTATTTCATGCCACAGCAATTTAATAACGAAGCGAATGTAGATGTGCATGAGCGTACAACTGGTAAAGAAATCGCTAGTCAAATGAAAGATGGTTTAGACGCATTTGTTTCCGGTATTGGTACAGGTGGTACCATCACAGGAGCGGGTAAAGTACTAAAAGAACATTTTGATGGAATTAAACTTTATGCAGTAGAGCCATCCGCTTCTCCAGTTCTTTCAGGAGGATCTCCAGGGCCACATAAAATTCAAGGAATCGGTGCAGGTTTTGTACCTGAAATTTTGGATACGGAAATATATGAAAAAGTTATAACAATCGAAAACGAAGAAGCATATGAAACGGCACGTCTGGTAGCAAGAAAAAATGGAATTTTAGGCGGCGTTTCAGCTGGTGCTGCAGTAGCTGCTGCCAAGAAAGTAGCAAAAGATTTAGGCAAAGGCAAAAAAGTATTAGCAGTCTTCCCTGATAATGGGGAACGCTACTTGTCAACACCACTTTATCAATTTGAAGAAGAAAAATAGAGCGCAAAAAAAGGATTAGCCCAAGCGGTGCTAATCCTTTTTTTACTCGTTGCCACAAAAAATAAATTTTTAAAATTCCGTATAGCAGACAATAACTTAATGAGTTGCTTGTTTAAAATGTGATGAATAATAATCCTACATAATTAATATAAAGTGCGATGTAGTATAGTTCAACGTTGATCTCCGCTCCAATCAACCAGCTTAACAGTTGTTAGCTATGCTAGGAATTTATTTAGCTAAATCAGATGTTAGAAAGATAAAAGCACAAAACTAGCGGAGGAAATACACGGAGACTCCTGCAGGAAAAGAGGCATCGGTGAGACCCCTAAAGAAGATAGCACGAGGAGGCTCACCAGCCGCCCGCGGAAACCGTAGTGTATTTCCGGAGCGGTTTATAAGGCACCAATCATCATCTAAACTATGTTGTATTCTATTGATTTATTGACAAAAACAACAAATTATTTAGAAAACATCATAATTTTTTTATTAAGAATGGAAGAGCTTTTGGAATATATGGTAGGATAATGTAAGAATAAGGATTGGAAGAGGGATTGTTGTATGGAATTAAAGACAAAGACTAAGACTCTGCATTTATCAGAACGTACACATATTATGGGGATTTTAAATGTTACTCCAGATTCCTTTTCAGATGGAGGAAACTATACCACTATAGAAAAGGCAGTCGAACAGGCCAAAAAAATGGAGCAGGAAGGTGCCGATATAATTGATATCGGTGGTGAATCAACACGGCCTGGGCATGTTCCTGTATCGGTAGAAGAAGAAGTTGAGCGAGTTGTACCGGTCATTAAGGCTATCAAACAGCATGTAAATTTGCCAATATCCATTGATACGTTTAAAGCAGAAACAGCCAGACATGCGATTGAAGCAGGAGCTGATATTATCAATGATATATGGGGAGCGAAAAAGGATCCGGAAATCGCTCATGTTGCTACTAAGCTTGATGTACCTATTATCCTGATGCATAACCGCGATAACGAAAACTACACCTCCTTAATTGATGATATGAAAAAGGATTTGCAGGAGAGTATCGATATTGCTATCAAAGCTGGCGTGCGGAAAGAAAACATTATACTCGACCCGGGAGTAGGCTTTGCAAAATCAGCAGAAGATAATTTAGTGGTTATGAACCGTCTGGAATCATTTGTTCAAATGGGCTATCCCTTTTTATTGGCAACGTCACGCAAGCGTTTCATTGGCAGCACATTGAATATTGCCGAGCCAACACAGCGCGATATTGGAACAGGTGCAACGACATGCTTAGGAATTGTGAAAGGGGCACAAATCGTTCGTGTCCATCATGTTAAAATGAATGTGGAACTAGCTAGAATGATGGATGCGATGCTGCGTCAGGAGGGATAATATGGATAAAATACTATTATCTAATTTACAGTTTTATGGATTCCATGGATTAATGCCAGAAGAGAATAAATTAGGCCAACGGTTTCAAGTTGACCTCGAGTTGTATGCGGACTTGGAGAAGGCAGGCAAAACCGATGATATGAATGATTCTATCGATTACGGTGAAGTATATGATATAGTAAAATCAATTGTCGAAGGAAAGGCAAAAAAACTTATTGAGGCCGTAGCAGAAAGTATTGCTCAAACTCTCCTTTCTTCTTTTGAAAAGTTAGAAGCATGTAAGGTGAAAGTCATTAAATCCGACCCGCCCATACCCGGGCATTACGATTCCGTTGCTGTAGAAATTTATCGGGAGAAAAGCCAATGAATCATGCGTTTTTATCACTGGGCACGAATATAGAACCAAGAATGGGTTATTTAAAAGACGCTTTAGAATTATTAGAAAGTCATTCTGATATTTCTATTGAAACAAAATCCTCTATTTATGAAACACCACCAGTAGGATACACGGATCAGGCGGATTTTTTAAATATGGTAGTCGATGTGGCAACAACTCTATCGCCATTAGAACTGCTTACCTACTGTCAGTCGATCGAACAGCAGCTGGGGCGGAAAAGAGAAATCCGGTTTGGCCCGAGAACAATAGACCTTGACATTTTGACCTACAATAACGAAAATAGTACAGTAGAAAGATTGCTTATTCCGCACCCGAGAATGCATCAGCGTGCATTTGTACTCATTCCTTTACATGAAATTGCTCCCAATTTTGTGATTCCGATATGGAATAAGTGTGCAAAAGAATTATTAGACGAACTTCAAGAATCAGACATTAAGGGAGTAAGGAAATGGATGCAAAACGACTTGGCAGAAGGATAAAAGCTTTTCGAAAATTAAAAGGATATACCCAAATAGATTTTGCTAAAGAATTGGACGTATCCATTTCGTATATTGGAAATGTAGAACGTGGGACGAGAGCAGTGACAGATGAATTATTAGATCAAATGGCAGAAGTTCTGGATATAGCGAAGGAAGAAATTACGATGGAGTAATATGCAAGGAAAAAGGTTTAAAAGGGAACGGACGAGTGTGAAAAGAAATAAATCATGCTAAAAAAGCGGGAATAATGATTGGATATCCTATATAACTATGTTGAAAAATAGAAGCTTAAAAGCAAAGTTTTATAAAGAATTTGCGACAGGTTAACCTGCCAGTAGCTTTGCTGGCAGGTTTTTATGAATAAGAAAGTGTACATATGATCAAGTATTTATAATGCAGCAGCAGGCCATAATGCCAATAAAGACAGAATGTATTGGACGTAATACTACATACGTGAAATATATCATGATTTCTTATATACTAACACCTATAAAAGACTGGAGGGCTTTATTGTGTCAGAAGAATTAAATGAACAAATGCTCGTAAGACGTGACAAATTAAATGAGTATAGAGAGCAGGGGTTAGACCCTTTTGGTGAGAAATTTGATCGTACTCATCTAGCCAGTGAGATATTTGAAAAATATGAGCCATTCTCTAAGGATGAATTACAGGAAAAAGAGGAACAAGCTACGGTAGCTGGAAGAATTATGACAAAACGCGGAAAAGGTAAAGCCGGATTTACTCATATACAGGATTTAAGTGGCCAAATTCAAATCTATGTGAGAAAAGATATGATTGGTGAACAGGCTTATGAAATATTCAAAACGATAGACCTTGGAGATATTATTGGAGTAACAGGTGATATTTTCCGTACTAATACAGGTGAACTATCCATTAAAGCTAAAGAATTTCAATTATTAACTAAGTCGTTGCGTCCGTTGCCAGAGAAATATCACGGACTGAAGGATATTGAACAACGTTATCGTCAGCGCTATTTAGATTTAATTACAAACATGGAAAGTAAGCAAACGTTTATTGAGCGCAGTAAAATTATTCAGTCTATGAGGGAATATCTAAATAGTCATGGATATTTAGAAGTGGAAACGCCAATGATGCACAGTATACCTGGTGGAGCAGCGGCACGACCATTTGTTACACACCATAATGCATTGGACATTCCGCTGTATATGCGTATCGCAATTGAACTCCATCTAAAACGCCTAATTGTTGGCGGATTGGAGAAAGTATATGAAATTGGACGTGTATTTCGTAATGAGGGTGTTTCAACAAGACATAACCCGGAGTTTACCATGATTGAGTTATATGAAGCATATGCGGACTACCATGATATTATGGAATTAACGGAGAACCTAATTGCACATATTGCAAAAGATGTATTTAGCAAAACCAAAATTACCTATGGAGAATATGAAGTAGATCTAGAGCCAAAATGGAAGAGACTTCATATGGCTGATGCTGTAAAAGAACAAACAGGAGTAGACTTCTGGAAGAAAATGAGTGATGAAGAGGCTCGTCAACTAGCTAAAGAACATGGTGTAGAAGTAAAGGATACCATGACGTTTGGACATGTCCTAAACGAATTCTTTGAACAAAAGGTAGAGGAAACATTAATCCAGCCAACATTCATTTACGGCCATCCGGTGGAAATATCTCCATTGGCTAAAAAGAATAAAGAGGACGAGCGTTTTACAGATCGCTTTGAATTATTTATTGTCGGACGAGAGCATGCGAATGCATTCAGTGAGTTAAATGATCCAATCGATCAACGCGAACGTTTTGAAGCACAGGTGAAAGAAAGAGAAGAAGGAAATGATGAAGCACATCTTATGGATGACGATTTCCTTGAAGCGTTAGAATATGGTATGCCTCCAACAGGTGGGTTAGGTATTGGTATCGACCGCTTGGTTATGTTACTGACAGATTCACCATCTATAAGGGATGTATTATTATTCCCGCAAATGCGAAATAAATAGTGATTAAATAAAGCCCTTAACAATAACTGTCATATACAGAAATGTTGTTAGGGGCTTTTGGTAGTCCAATTCTTTGTAATTGTGAATTTAAATCCTGGGCGTGAACATTTATATAGTAATCTCTATATAATAGTATGGAATTTTAACGACGGTAAATCCACGTAGTTAAAATAAAAGTTCCTTTATGTGATGTTGGAGTAAAGAAGAAGTGCATTTGAAGCTTTCTAAAGGAATGGTTTTTTATAAGGCTTTTCTAAGATTATGATACGTTTGTAGTAATTTCCTCATATTACCAGTAATTACTACTTGATTTTAGTATTTAAACATGGTAAATTAATAAACGTCGCTTCGGTAAGAGGCAACAACAAAAAATATCTCAAATAGAGTTGACAATAAAAACTCTATATGATATATTAATAAAGTCGCTGTTACGAAGCGATAACAAATTTTGCTCTTTGAAAACTGAACAAACAACCAGTAAGTTAA
>NZ_WOFB01000012.1 GCF_009733865.1 Oceanobacillus salinisoli
TTTTTTTGGATAGATACGGAACTTATATGCTTTGTTTACGATCATTATTTTCACCTCCCATAAAGGAACATTTGTTCTCATTATACTATACTAGAGATAATATTGGAAGATGAAAAATGGCGTTCAGTCGGACAATTGATATAACTAAAACTATCCCTTGTCCGAAGGCGATTCATCCCCTCCCTACTCATTGGACTAAAGTCCTTCGCATTCCTTGAGGAAGGCGTATTCTCGCCTGAAAATGATAAAAGAAAGGATCCTGAAATACAAAAGATGAACAAATACGATTTACTAATAAGTAACAAAAATTTCAATTTTCTTTAACAATAGTTATAATAGAATCATATTAAATATTAGGAGAGAATTTTTGTGAAAAATAGAGTAGTAATTACCGGGCTGGGGGCAGTTACACCATTGGGAAATGATGCATTTACAACTTGGGAAAATATCAAGGCAGGCAAGTCCGGAATTACAGAGTCTGCCTTCATGAATAAAGAAAAAGTGGATGTGACCATTGCGGGAGAAGTGAAAAATTTTGTTGTTGCTGACTATATGGATAAAAAAGAAGCAAGGAGAATGGGGCGTTTTAGTCAATTTGCGGTAGCGGCTAGCAAAATGGCAATAGAAGATGCTGGGATACAAGTAGGGCAAGATGCTGATCCGGAACGAGTTGGGGTTTGGATTGGATCCGGAATAGGTGGACTGGGAGAGTTTGAGGAACAGTTTCAAAAGTTTTTAAATAAAGGACAGCGCAGAGTTAGCCCTTTTACGATTCCAATGTTTATTCCGGATATGGCGGCTGGTCGTGTCTCCATTGAATTAGGGGCAAAGGCGATGAATAACTGCTCGGTTACAGCGTGTGCTTCAGGGACTAACTCGATTGGGGATGCTTTACGGGTGATACAAAATGGACAAGCTGATGTAATGATTGCTGGAGGTACGGAGGCATCCATAACAGAAATGACTGTTTCTGGCTTTTCTAATATGACTGCACTTAGTAAAAACCCAAACCCTGAACATGCAAGTCGCCCATTTGATAAACATAGAGATGGATTTGTAATCGCAGAAGGCTGTGGAATTCTTATTTTAGAAGGGTTGGAACATGCCTTAGCCCGTGGTGCCAAAATATATGGGGAGCTAGCCGGTTACGGAGCAACTGGTGATGCGTACCATATTACCTCTCCTGCACCAGATGGTGAGGGTGCGCAGCGTTCAATGCGGGAAGCTCTTGAAGACGCTAGGGTATCTCCTGAACAGGTTGATTATATCAATGCCCATGGGACGTCAACCGCATATAATGACCTGTATGAAACGAATGCAATAAAAAAGGTGTTTGGAACACATGCCTACCAGTTATCAGTCAGTTCAACCAAGTCCATGACAGGGCATATGTTAGGTGGAGCTGGAGCGGTTGAGGCGGTTGTTTCCGTATTGGCCATTAGTGATTCCATCATGCCACCTACGATTAACTATGAAACTCCGGATGAAGGTCTTGACTTGGATTATGTGCCAAACATTGCAAAAGAAAAGGAACTGAATGTCGTTTTATCCAACTCACTCGGGTTTGGTGGACACAATGCAACGATAGTCATTAAAAAGTTTGATAAGTAAAGTGAATCTTCAATCAGTGGGGGGTTCTTCCCCCACTGATTGTTAGATGAACAAATCAGGAGTTTACTGGCTGCCCGTCCCCCACTTATAATTCTCAAGGCATCTCGAATTCTTGAAGTGAGGGTTCTTACAGCCAGTTAATCACGTGATAAATCACCTTTTGGAAATTTAAGCAGCAAATTAGCAGGATAATTAGTTAGTTACCAAGTAAAAACACGCTTCAGATTTGACTGAAAATCTGAAGCGTGTTCTTTAATAACTTCTTCTACTAAAACCCCTATAGTGCAATAAGAGTGGAGCTTCTATTAGCTGGTTTAGTTGACTTTTGCATATACTTAATTTTTATTAAATATTTCTCTACTAATTTCAACATGGAACCCTTCATTGCTTCACTAACGCAGATAACTCCCCTTGAAAAACCTTTTCTTCCTTATCATTGAAAGTGGATAGCGATACGGTAACGATACCTTTACCATTTTTAATCGCTTTCTTATCCGTTACCTTAACAACAGTATGTAATTGATCACCTGGATATACGGGTTTCATAAATTTAATATGATTCATTCGTGATCCAGCTATGATCTCATCACCATAGATACCTAGTTCAACCCAGAGCTTAAATGATATTGCCAGCGTGTGAATACCAGATGCAATGATTCCATTAAACATTCCTTGATTTGCCTTTTCCTCATCTAAATGCATATATTGAGGGTCAAATTCTCCAGCGAACCTCATTATATCCTCTTTTGTTACTGTAATGGACTTAGTTGTGAATACCTTTCCTATTAAAAATTCATTGAATTTCATAAAACACCTCTATTTCAACTGTTGTTTCAGTTCATATTAGTATATCGTTCATTATTCAACAAGTTTAAGGTAGGGGTTAAGTATTCTTATAATAAGCTACTTCTATAGTCATAAGACCATCACATGAAGATCTCATTGTTGAATTGTTACACAAACGAAATCATTAGCTTAATAATCCTTCTACTCTTTCCTTCACTTCAAGCGGTAAAGACTGTTTCAGTGCTTTTTCTAACAATTGTGGATATGCTACTCCATTAGTTCTTAAATAGCTTTCAATAAGCAACGCTTTTTCTTGTTTGTTTGGAATTAACCAATATAGGATATACCAATCTTCGAGCGAACATAAAGGGATACCCACTCCATTTATTTTTTTATAGGCTGCAATGGATTCCTGTTGAAGTGATATTTTATAAATCCCTTCTTCATGTTGTATTGCAAATCCACCCATGACATCAATATCAGTACCATTAATTCTATATTTGGAGAAATTCATTGTACGAAAAGGGTCAGAGCTTAATGCTTCTTTCGGTTTCCCAATGGATAACATTATTTCATTCAAATTAGTCGCATTTGTTTCATCTACCAAAATATCTATATCATTAGGTTTATCAATTATTTTATAAAAACTAAGTAGAAGTGAACCACCAACTCCCCAAGTTATATGCTTGTTACTTAATCTGTCACCGATAAATGATAATGTATTTAGCATATTAATTCTCCTGACATTCACGGTTATTGTTACTTTTCCTTATTATCTCCATACTGTTTTCACTACGTAAAGCTAATATACTATCAGTTCTTTGATTCCTTGTTTATGAGTTTCAAGCTGTGACAATCATAAAGACACTAGTATCCTCAGTATTTAGTCCTATTTGAATCACTTTTCCTTCCATATCCGAGTAATTTATGCCTTCAGCAAACCTGACACTTAATCCAAATACTGGATTATTATCTTTTAATTTCTTACTTCATACACCACCAATTATCGGTTGTCATCTGGTGTGTTCCCTACCCCACTATTCCCAATAACAAACCTGTAACCGGTTTTCATCTAAATCGTATAAATCAAGAAACTGATTGATTCCGTCATTTTGAATATCGCTTGTTTTTACTTTGTACTTTTGGAGTTTTTTATACGCCTCTTCAATATTTCTTGTGTAAAATATCGGGTATACTTGATTCCGCTTCGAAGCATGGTTTACTGTCTCTTTTTCTAGGGTTAATGGAATTTCACTGCTTCCCACACCTAAGATAAGATAATTGTCCCCTTTGAAAATCTCCTTAAAACCTAATACTTCCTGATACCACTTACTTGATTGTTCAATATTACTCACTTTAAGACAAATCGTATCAATTCGGTCAATCAGACTCATTATCCGATTCTCCAATCCTTTTGTAGTGTTGTAATTTTAAAAAAATTGAGGGCATTAAAGTCTACAATGTTCACAATTTTGGTCAGCGTAAGATAGAAGCTTTAATTAGCGAAAAGAAGTATGTTTATTTCCGAATCCGCTTATGCTCAAGCTATGTATCCAGTGTTGTTATCATACTAATCTGTTTAAACATTGCTAACAGGGATATAGCGTTTTTCAGATAAGTAAGTCCAAAACCTTCTTATTTGTAAAGGTGCGACTAAGGCAATAGCCTAAAAACCTGGCAAGCACCAAGTTTTCTCATAACCTGTATTAACGATAATATGATAATACTCTCTTGATAAATTAGTAATATATTCGCTTTTTATTGTAAAAACCCTTTTAATTTATTGGATAAATTTACTGAAAAATTTATTTTCATAGAATATGATTAAAATAGATATTCTGCTTCTATTATGTTCTAGGTGTACATAAACTGATAGGAAAAATCGCATTATGTTATGATAATTTTATCACGTAATTAACTGAAGGTAACCCCTCTATTTAATTAATATGAAAGATATGGAGAAGTGATATATGAATATCCTGGTTACACTGAATTTAAACTATATAAACCCTCTCAAAGTAATGCTGAAATCACTGTTTGAGAATAATCCAAAGGAAGATTTTTGCATTTATGTCATGCATTCCTCCCTTAATAAGAATGAACGTACTAAGTTAGAGGAGTATGTTCATCAAAATGGGCATCAGCTTTCGGTTATAACGATTAGCGATGACTATTTCTCCGATGCTCCCGTTATTAAACATTATTCCAAAGAGATGTATTATCGTTTGTTGGCATTTAAATTTTTGCCGGAAGAGTTGGATCGTATATTGTACCTCGATCCTGACATACTCGTCATTAACGAGATAAATGCGTTGTATGAGATGGATTTAACGGGTTACTTATATGCAGCAGCTTACCATGGTAGGGCATCTGTTAAGGAGATAAACAAACTGCGGTTAAAATCTTATGACATTGAAGCATACTACAATTCCGGTGTCTTATTAATGAATTTACAAAGATAGCGTGAAAAGATAAAGGAACAGGATATCTATGATTTTGTGAAGAAAAATAAGAAGCGGCTTATTCTTCCTGATCAGGATATTATTAATGGACTATACTCTAAAGCGATTAAAGACATTGATGAATTAATCTATAATTTTGATGCTAGATTTTATTACTATTATAAATTAACGAACAAAATGAAGGTAGACATGGATTTTGTTATTAACCATACAGCCATCATTCATTTCTGTGGTAAGAAGAAACCATGGTTAGAAAATTATACTGGCAAATTCCATTCCCTTTATAAGCATTATGAGAAATTGGCAAATAAACTATAATTATGGGAAATGACCTCCAAATGTGGGAAAAGTGCGGGAAATATTATTTGTAAGTTAAAAATTAAAAAAATGATACAAACTCACCTTCTCCATGATAAAATTAAAGTATAGTAGTATCTAAGAAGGTGAGAAACAATGAAGCTATGGATGAGAAAAATAGCGGTAGTACTTATTACTATTGCTACTATGGGGATGTATACACCTACAGCATTACTAGAGGTTAATGCTGATGAGGCCGAAGATAGTCTTTCCAAATCCGATTTAAATGAAAATACTTCCAATCCAGAGATGAGCATACATCAAGAAGTAAACATGGACTTGCCTCTGGATGATACGGTTGATTATAAAGAATATGTCATTAAAGAGATAACGGAAAAAGCAAAAGAACAAACGATGATGAAGTTTGGTCCAAGAATAGTTGGACAGGTAGAAGATGAATTTACAGAAACGATCCTACCAGCAATGGAAACAGTCATTGAATCCATTATAGAAAATGCTGGAGATGAATATACTAGTTATGGAATAACGGAAAAACCTACAAAAGGATATGGAGAAAGAATATTCCATGTCTACGATAATAATAATGGACAGGATGTTGCCAGATTTCATGTCAGACGTGATAATCGTCCGCTGGAAGGGTATTATTTTAATTTCCATTATCATTTAAGTAAAGATGGATTCAAGGAGCATCATGAAATTGGCGAAATTTATTGGGATAAAAATACTCCGCCAAAATGGATGGCATAAATAGGTAATCAATATATAAGGATCCTTGGTAAACAGGGATTCTTTTCTGTATGATGTGAATCTGGAATAATGTATATGGAAAGCGGACGAAAAGGGAAGAAGGTTGGAAGAGTTATTTGAGGAAGCAGTTAATTTACTAGTGAAATGCAAATAGGTTAGAATATAAATCAAATGATCATGGAGGTAGATGAAAGTGAAAGAGATATCGGCTAAAGAATTACAGACGAAATTGGAAAAAGGCGAAGAATTAAATATTGTAGATGTTCGTGAAGATGATGAGGTGGCACAGGGAATCATTCCAGGTGCAAAGCATATTCGATTAAGTGAAGTACCGGAGCGCATTAACGAATTGGAAAAGGATAAGCATTATTACATGGTATGTCGCTCTGGTGCTCGAAGCGGCAGGGCGACTGAATTCCTTAAAGAACAAGGATATGATGCAACCAACATGGCAGGCGGCATGCTAGCATGGGAAGGCGACGTAGAATAGAATAAGTAAAAAATTAGGATGTTCCTTTTTCAGGTAAGTGTTCCGATAACGTGGAGAAAATCCAAAAAACAGTTTAGATAATATACAATTAGCAATGCAATTAATAATATAAACAGCACATCAAAAAAGCTTGAGGTAATTTTATACCTCAAGTTTTTTGATTTTAATGTGTATGTTGCTTGTTTAATTAAAGCTACCCGTTAATTTAAGTGTAGTCTTTCACAAATACTTTTACTGTAATATATAAAATTATTTCAAAATGATTCTTTATCTGTCATAGGTATCGTTTTGGGTTTCTCTCCTTGCTTATAAGGCACCAACCTTTCCGTCTGATTCGTAAACATATGCTTGAATCCATGTGTAATTTTCAGGTGTATTTTGTAAAACATACCCCATTTCCAAAATAGGTTCATTTAAAAAAGGGGTTAGATCAATTCCACCTTTTTGTTTAATATCGTTTAAATATTCTTTATACAAAGACATTTCATTTACTTTTTCATGAGGAATGTAATCATAATAATTGTATGAATGGTTCTCCTTGATTTCCCAACCATACGAAGATAAAAATTCTGAATGCTCCTTGGGAATAGGAATTTCTGATTGTTCTAAATGTTTATCCTGACAACCTAAAAGGATAGAAAATAAAAATGGAGCCATTAAAATTTTTTTCATATCACATTCCCCTTCCCTAAACAGTATTTCACCAAAAAAACCAATATATTTCCTTCTTAAAGTAATGTACTCGCGTTAGTTGAATAAGTCTATGATGCTTTTGTCTGAAATAACTTTATTTCTAACCCTATAAAAATGATACCTGTTATTTTATTCAATATTAGTTCTGCTTTTGGATTATTTCTCAATTTATTAGTTGTCAATGAAGCAAATATAGAAACCAACAAACACCATGCCGTACTGGTTAAAACAAAAGAAAGCCCTAATATAATAAATGGTAAAGGACCATAAGTATTATCCCCTGAAATGAACTGAGGTAGAAAGGATATAAAAAACAGTGCAACCTTTGGATTCGTAACATTGGTGAGAAAACCTTGTATATATATCTTTTTAAGAGGCAGATTGTTTGTATTCGAAAGTTGTACATTGGATGATTTCTGTATGAACATTCGTATACCAAGATAAATCAAATATCCTGCACCTATTAACTTAATTAAAGTAAATAATAAAGCTGATGTTGTAAGAATGACAGATAAACCAACAGCGGCCATAAAGGTATGGACTAATGCCCCTGTGGAAATGCCAAGGACGGAATAAATTCCCGCCTTCTTGCCTTGAGATACACTTCTATTAACAATATACATTGTATCTGTCCCTGGGGTAATATTCATTAGTAATGATGTTAATAAAAAAAGCCCGTAACTTGTTATTCCAACCAAAAGCATACACTCCAGTCTGATTTTTATTTAATCAAATTTTATCATACTTATTAAACATTCCTGTTAGTAAGTTAACGAACTTAATATTCAAAATATTTGACTATATTATACATAATGAGTCCATTCTTTGATTTTTCTCAATATAGTTGTCCATAACAACTAAAATAGCAACGGGACAATATCCATTGTCCCGTTGCTATTAAGATTGCTAATTTCTACTATTTTGAGCCTGTTTTCCTTTATATCATTGATGCATCCCCTCATCCAGTTCTTGCAGCAACTCCCCTATTTTCTTATGATGAATCACTTTATCCGCATAAAAGTCCATTTGTGTTTGTTCCTGATTAACAATAACTAGTTTCGCACCATTTTCTTTAGCAATCAGTGGAAACTGGTTTGCTGGTGTCACACTCAGAGAGGATCCCAGTACAATAAATAAATCAGCTTTCTCCGTTTCCTTTAAAGCAAATTGAAAAACATCCTGTGGCAAGGATTCGCCGAAAAGTACGACATTTGGACGTAAAACACCACCACAGCTGCAATGGTATGCTTTGTTTATATACTCTTCACTGTCATATTCCTTCCCACAGGTTTGACAATGCAATTTTTGTAAGGTGCCGTGCAGCTCAGCTACTTTCTCACTCCCCGCCTGTTGATGAAAACCGTCTACATTTTGGGTAATGATCGCCTTTACACTCCCCTTTTTCTCCCAATCGGCAAGAATATGATGCCCCTTGTGTGGTTTGAATTCCTTTACCCCAAGAACACGTTCTCGGTAAAAGGAAATAAACGCTTCTACGTTATTATTAAGTGCTTCGGTACTCGCGATTTTACTGGGGTCCTTTTTCTGCCAAAGTCCTTGATTGGATGACCGGAAATCGGGAAGTCCACTCTCCGTTGACATACCAGCACCAGTAAAAATGACAATATAATTAGCATTTTCGATCCATTCTTTAAGCATCAGACTCCCTCCAATACTTTTCATTATTTCTTATTATATCGCTCTTATCCGTAAACAGCTAATATAATTGACATGTAAAATAGGATGTGTTATTACAAATTATAGGGAATTATCACTCAAGTAAGCAGAGTGCTAATAATGACAAGAAGGAGAGGTAATCATGACAAAACGTGCGTTTAAAGCAGAATCAAAAAAGCTATTGGATATGGTAATCAACTCGATTTACTCCAAGCGAGAGGTGTTCCTAAGAGAACTGATCTCCAATGCAAGTGATGCTATCGATAAAATTTATTACCGTGCATTAACGGATGACCAACTAACATTTAACCAAAGCGATTACTACATAAAGATTGATCCGAATAAAGACAATCGTACACTTAAAGTGATAGATACGGGGATTGGGATGACGAAGGAAGAACTCGAGTCCAATTTAGGTACGATTGCCAAAAGCGGATCATTCCAATTTAAAAATGAAAATGAAATAAAAGACGGATATGATATTATCGGCCAATTTGGTGTTGGATTTTATGCAGCGTTTATGGTGGCCGACCATGTCACTGTCATTAGTAAGGCGCTGGACGGTGAGGAAGCTTATAAATGGGAGTCAGAGGGGTCGGATGGTTATACTATCGAACCTGCCGATAAAGATGAAGTAGGAACAGAGATTATTCTAAAAATCAAAGAGAATACAGAAGATGAGAATTATGATGAGTACCTGGAAGAATACCGATTGAAACAAATCGTTAAGAAATACTCTGATTTTATTCGCTATCCAATCAAGATGGATGTGACAGAAAGCAAGATTAAAGAAGGATCTGAAGATGAGTACGAGGATGTCATCGAAGAACAAACTGTTAACTCCATGGTTCCAATCTGGAAAAAGAACAAGAGTGAATTGACGGATGAAGATTATGAGAATTTTTATACGGAAAAACATTATGGGTATGACAAGCCATTAAAACACATTCATATTAATGTCGATGGTACGGTTCGCTATAATGCGATTCTTTATATTCCGGAAAGTGCACCATTTAACTACTATACAAAAGAATATGAAAAAGGTTTAGAGCTTTACTCTAATGGCGTATTAATTATGGATAGAAGTGCGGACCTGCTTCCGGACCATTTCAGCTTTGTGAAAGGGATGGTAGATTCCGAAGACCTTTCACTAAATATTTCCAGAGAAATGCTTCAGCATGACAGACAGTTAAAGGTTATTGCGAAAAACATCAATAAGAAAATTAAAAATCAATTGTTAAGTATTCTGCGTGATGACCGTGAGAAATATGAGAAATTCTATGAATCCTTTGGTCAACAGCTGAAATTCGGTGTGTACAGTGACTATGGGACAAATAAAGAAGTATTACAGGATCTATTACTGTTCCATTCTTCCAAAGAGAAAAAGCTAGTAACTCTAGAAGAATATGTATCCAGAATGCCTGAAGATCAAAAATATATTTACTATGCAACGGGAGATTCGAACGAGCGAATTGAAAAGCTTCCACAAACGGAAATAGTTGCAGAAAAGGGCTATGAAATCCTATATTTCACGGATGAAATTGATGAATTCGCAATTAAGATGCTCATGAAATATAACGATAAAGAATTCAAATCCGTTTCAAGCGGTGACTTGGGAATTGAGGAAGAAGAGAATAAAGAAGCAAAAGAACAAGAGGAAGAAAACAAGGATTTATTTGCAGCAATGAAAGAGGCTTTATCCGATAAGGTGCAAGATGTAAAAGCATCCAAGCGATTAAAGTCCCACCCTGTCTGCTTAACGGCTGAAGGTGAAATCTCGATTGAAATGGAAAAAGTCATCAATGCCATGCCGGATAACCAGCAAATTCAGGCAGATAAAGTATTGGAAATCAATGTAAACCATGATGTGTTCCAATCCTTAAAAAATGCCTATGAAAATGATAAAGAGAAATTAAATCTTTATACGAATTTGCTATACAACCAGGCATTACTTATTGAAGGATTACCTGTTAGTGATCCAGTAGAATTTACTAATGATATTTGTAAGGTAATGGTTCCATAATAGATATAATAAAAAGGGAAGGACCTCATAAGTTGGTAGAGGTCCTTTTTTTATCCATGTATTTGTAACTTTGTCATACGTTTTTTAAGTTGCTCTTTCCATTCCTCGGCTAATTCCGGTACTTCCAGCAGTTTTTCCATTCCTCTTACATCCTTGTGTCCGTGCAGTACCGTCATAGTTGCTTCATGTACAGGAACTTTTGTTTTCGGGGATTCTATCAATTGGAGACTGGAGTCATTTCGTACATTTCCTTCCTGCAGAACACGGCATAAGTACCCGGAATATCCTGTTTCAACAAGTCTCTTTAACAGTGATGGTATATTTGTACGTTTGTTAATGGTGCTACACGGAATTCTGCCTTGAGTAATTTGGATCACGGCATTGCCCAGTTGAAACGTATCGCCAACATGAACATCATGCTCCAGCATATTGGTTACCGTTATATTTTCGCCAAAAGCGGCAGGTGCTAACGAAGTGGCAAATTCCTTTTCCCAGTTTTTGTAATGTTCAAATGGATAGACGCATACTGCTCGGTCCAATCCGCCATGGTTCTTTAAATCAGCTACTCCATCACCGAGAAATCCGTCCTTAGTTAAAAAAGCCTCTTGAATTTCACTCTTCTGTATTCCGCTATTCATTTCTTTTCCGTTCCCATATTTCATTTTTTTAGGAAGTCCTGTAGCAAAATAGATTATTTCTGGTTTCATGGCAGTGATTTCCCCTTCGATATGATTAGGATTTAATTTAAATGATTGACCTTTAACAATTTTATCATAAAAGCATAACCCGTTTATTGATTGTCCATTCTTTATTTACGGCTCCATTCATATGTCTGGTTGTTATGAATCCTCATATTTGATAAATGGCATAGAATAAGGAACGATGATTTAATATCCAGGCAAGTAGAGCACCCCTTAAGCTGTAAATGACTAATAAAAATAAAAATCCCCAAAACAACCCAATTCTTCCCATGAATCTGCCACATTTACCTGATACGTTATAATTGCTAGGTAATAAAGTGAATCTTCAATCAGTGGGAATTATCTTAGCCCCCACTTAGAATTCTTGAAGTGGGGTCTTACAGGTAGTTAATCACGTGATAAAAGTGACACGATGTCATTCAAATTCATTGACATGTGACACGATGTCATATATGATAATGATATAGATAAATGACATCGTGTCACACAAGGAGTTTGGAGGAAGAACATTGCCGAAACAAACATTTTTAAACTTACCTGAGCAAAAAAGGCAAAATCTAATGAAAGCAGCAGAAGAGGAGTTTGCAAGAGTTCCTTTACATGAAGCATCCATTGCAAATATAGTGAAAACTGCTGGAATTCCCCGGGGCAGCTTTTATCAGTACTTTGAAGATAAGGAAGATGTTTATTTCTACTTACTACAGGAAGAAACAAAGGATAGAAAACTTAAATTTATTCATAAATTAAAAGAACATAACGGTGATATTATAGATGCGGTTACCGATTTTTATTATGAATTTTTGGTGGAACTTCCAGATGAACAAGAGCTGGACTTTATCAAAAACGCCCTTCTGAATGTCACTCATAAGATTGAAAATGCGTTTATGTCGATGTTTGACGAGAATCAGACCAGTGAATATACGAATGAAATTGTCAAATTAATTGATAAAGGACGTTTGAATATTCAAAGTGATAAGGAAATTTTTCATATTACACAAATTATTATAGCTGTCGCTTTTCGAAATTTTGTGGAGAAGTTCTCCAGAGAATTATCAGATAAGGAAGCAATTGAAAACTTTACAATTGAAATGAATTTATTAAAAAACGGACTTTATAAAACGTAAGTAAATCTTTTTTGTATTTGCATACGTATTATTCATAAAATACTAATTCAAAGAAGAATGGGGTATGATAAATGACAGTTACAATTTATGGAGCAGCATGTTCATCTACTCGAAAAGCAAGACAGTGGTTTAAAAATCAGGAAATTCCATTTGTCGAGAGAAATATATTAAGGGAGCCATTGAACGTTAATGAACTGCAAGGTATATTACGTATGACGGTCGATGGGACAGATGAAATTATTTCAACAAGATCAAAGATATATAAGGATTTGAACTTGGATATGGATGCATTACCATTACAAGAGTTGCTTGAGTTAATTCATAACCATCCAAGGTTACTTCGCAGTCCGATCATTATTGATGATAAGAGACTTCAAGTAGGTTATCATGAAGATGATATACGTCAGTTTTTACCAAGAAAAACCCGCGAATATCAATGGTTGAAATGGCGCATGAACAATCTTCAATTTGCTGAAGGTTAATAGGATCTATAGGTGCGTAAAAGTGTGCTGTATTTCCATTAAAGAGTATTATGGAGGGAAATAGATGTATTTAATAGCTGAACAACCGTATGTAAAGGTTGAGAGGCGAGTAAGAAGCATTGAGCAGGTTGACATTGAACATAAGCGCACCATCTATTTATACAGTGATAAGGTAGTAACCGAGCGCCGGGAATTTCCCATGAAAGATGTCATGGATATTTCCTATCGTCTAATTGGTGGTGAAGGAGGCCTCCTTTATCTACATACCTCTCATGGGGTATATTCCTACATCGTTAAATCATCACCTGAAGAGTTTGTTCTAAAATGTAAAGAGCATATAAAAAAAAATCCTCATTTTTAGCACATCGAAAAAGGGTGGAAGTATGTTGAAATACTTCCACCCTTTTTTCAAGGAAAAAAAACGTAGCCAAGAATTATAAGAGGGGTTCGAGGATCAAGTAACTCCCTCCCATTGAAAATCACCTTATTTTTTTTTCATATGCTTTCTTCCTGGCTTTAGTCGAATGTACCGCTTATGGAGAGGAACGCATAGGATATACATAGGAATCGTGATAAGGGGTGAAAAAATGGGGTTGTATATAAATCCTAATCATCATAATGAGATTTATAAAAATGATGCCGGTCTTAAAGAGCCTAATCAGGGTTTTTTCGTAAAGAATCATATGGCTGAGATGATAGAGGAACAAAAAAAGGTGAATGATTCGTTGAGCAAATCCGTTCTTGGGTTAAAAAAATTATATGAAAAACAGGAAGACCGTCAGACGGGAAAATGGGAAGCGTTGAGTAAACAATTAAACGAATTGCGTACAATGAATAAACAGCATGAAACATTGGAACAGGAAGTAATGGAACAACTTAAAAAGTTAGAACAGGATAATGAGCGCTTAACATCTATTGTGGAAGACAATCAATTATCTGAGCAGCAAATGATGAAAGAATGGAATGTCTTAGTTACGGCTCAGCAAGAGATAGAAAGTAGGATGAGGGCATTCGGAGAAACAAGCGAGCAGATCAAAGAAAAAATGGAACAGCAAATGAAGGTACAGCGACAACTCACAGAAAAGATGATTTTCCAGGAAAAAAGTCAGGAAGAAATGCAAGGTCGTCTCGATAATCAGGAGGCATTGACAGAAAAAATATCGAGACAGCTGGAGCATTTCCGTTCAATTTTGTATGAGAGAACGAATTACTTATCAGAGAAAATAGATGATATGTCTTCCTATGTGATGAACCTATTTTCAAGTGACCCGATGCAGTCAACTATTCTAATGAGTCACCATAAACAGAACGAAAAGGAAAATGTGCATAAATAAAACAGGCTGGGACAAAACTACTCCCAACTCTTAAGATGAATGATTACATGTTAAAAAATCCGAACTTATTCGAATTCTAAATGAAACAATTTGGAATCATCGTTCGGGTTTTCTTTTTTTTTTAAAACGCTATCAATCGAACCCCGAATTGGTAATTAGCCCCATTATATTTGTCTTCCCATAGCCGAATTTCAAGATTATTTGGTCAAGTAACCCTCTCTATGTTACCTTTGTACGGAATCTAGAGCTCATTCGGTCATGTAACCGCCCTCTACGTGCCCTTTTTAAATGGATTCCGATTTCATTCAGTCAAGTAGACCTTCTTTCTTTATTGATTCATTTTGTTCTTGCATATTTTTCATAATTTCCTTCATAAAGCAAGAGGCTTACTACTTTGTTTTTTCCCTGTAACATGAAATAATTAATAATAACAAGGAAGACAAATTGGAGGAACTAAATCATGCAAAATGGTAGTTATCGGGATACATGGGCCGAGATTTCATTGGATGCAATAAAGGATAATGTCAAAGCCTTTAAAAATCATATACAATCAAATACTAAATTTATGGCAGTTATTAAAGCAGATGGATATGGGCATGGTGCGATAGAAATTGCACGGGAAGCACTGGATGCGGGTGCTGACTATTTGGCGGTTGCCCTCTTGGATGAAGCGATACGCCTCCGACACGCTCAGATAGATGCCCCCTTGCTCGTTTTAGGATATACGGGAATTAGTTCTGTAGAGGCTCTGGAAGATGCAATCGATAGAGATATTACTTTAACGGTGTTTACAGAAGATGTTGCCAGGAAAATCGTTGAAACAGCCGATAAACGAAAGAAAGCTGCACGGGTGCATATCAAAGTAGACAGTGGCATGAATCGGATTGGTATAAAAGAAAAAGAGAAGGTATTGGAATTAGCTCAAATATTACAATCTGAATATGTACATATAGAAGGGATATTTACTCATTTTGCTGATGCAGATAATACGGATTCTGCCTACACCGAAAAGCAATTTGAGCAATTTTTAAAGGTTACTCGCTTTCTCGAGGATCATGGGATAGACATCCCAATTAAACATTGCTGTAATAGTGCCGGAACGATTGCCTACCCACAGATGCACCTTGATATGGTACGTGTGGGAATCAGTTTATATGGCCTATACCCCAGTGAACATTTACGGGAAAACATCACGCTCAAACAAGTCATGAGTTTTAGGACCAAACCTGTTTTGATTAAAACAGTCGATGCTGGAGAGCCGATTAGTTATGGTTGTACGTATATCCCGGAGAGTAAAGTGAAAGTTGCAACTATACCAGTTGGATATGCAGATGGTTTCACAAGAGCATTATCGAATAAGGGAAATGTTACGGTTAATGGAAAGCGAGCACCGATTGTCGGGCGGATTTGTATGGATCAGTCGATGATTGATGTCTCAGATATAAAGGACGTAAATGAAGAGAATGTATTTACGATTTTTGGTGATCCTGGTGATGGATTTATTTCTTTAGCAGAGGTGGCAGAACAGTTACATACCATCCATTATGAAATTGTCTGTTTGATTGGAAAACGTGTACCAAGAGTTTATATAAAAGATGGTAAAGTAGTAAAGGCAAAAGGGCAGTTGAACGGAACTTTTTGTCAATAAGGCAGAATTAAGACTCAGAAACCGTAAGAGGTTTACTGAGTCTTATTCATATTTGTAAAGTCTGCCTCACGTAAACCGTTTAAATCGACAGTTTGCTCATGATTCATTTCATCTAGAGGGAAAACCGTTGCAGTTCCCTCATGTTCATTTACTTCCTGAATATACACGGGAATTCCGTGGTATTTTACATTAATCATTGCAATGGATTCCATAATTTCCTGAGCTCGTTGACTGTCCATAGTGTCCTCCTTTACAATGGCGGTCTTATTTTTTGTAGCCCGTACAGAAATATTCTAAAGGGACAAATCCATTTTCTTCTAAATGTTTTCGAAAGTGTTCTTTCTTTTTACCATTTTCAAGTTCCTGACAAAAAAGGGGAAGTTTAACCAATGGATAAAAAAATAGCTTCCAGGGTTTTTAAATCCTTCCCTACAAGCTATCCAGACAGGTTTAATTAATAAATTTTAATTTACACCCAGAACCAAGGATCTATTCTTCTACGTTCACGGCGTTCGTCGACAACATCAGCAACGTCGTCATCACGACGTTTCGTATCATCATCCACTACTCCAGCTACTTCATCTTCATGTTTTCTGTCGCCATCCGTAACCCTAGCAACTGCATCGGAATGTCTATGAGGTTTTTTACCTTTTTCTTCTAAAACGACTTTATCTGCTTTAATCACAATTTTGTCAGCCTGAATCGTTACCTCGTCAGTACGATCCATAACTTCGGCTACATCATCAGTACGTTTTCTCCTTCTTCTATCCATATAGATTCCTCCCTTTGGATTTCTACAATAAAATATGTTCAAAATGAAACACTGAATAGGCGAAAATACAAATTACTATAAATTAGACGATTATCCATCTTTACTAAATGGAAAGGAATGAAGCATATTTTATCAATTTTTCATATGTATCAAGTATACTGATTAGTAAAATGATAAAAGGAATGAGATAAATGGAATTTAAGATGAACGAAAAAGGATTTGAATCGGAATTTGAGTTTGGAACATTACAGGTTTCCAGTCAAGATGAGTTTGGATTTCGTCCTTATACATTGCTTGTTTCTTCTGTGGCAGTTTGCAGTGGTGGGGTGTTGAGGAAAGTTCTGGAAAAGATGCGTATAGACTTTGATGATATAAAGATAGATGCGGATGTAAAGCGAAACCCTGAAGTTGCCAATCGGGTTGAGGAAATAGCTCTGCATTTTACGATCTATGGGAAAGGTCTTCTAAGAGAAAAAGTGGAAAAGGCAATGGAACTAGCACGAAAAAATTGTTCCATGGTGCAGTCAGTAAAAGACAGCATTCAAATTACAGAATCATTTGAAATAAAGGCTTAGTTCTTTGTGGTAGTACTTAGGTATCTAATTTTATGTCATAACTTGAGCATATAATATAACAATAATCGGATAATGAACCTCTATTAGAGAAGAGGGATAATAATGAAATTAATTGGGATATCGGGCTCTATTGTGGGCTCCAAAACAAGGATAGCAATAGAGTACGCATTGAATAGAGCAAATGAAAAATACCCGGATATAGATGTGGAATTAATTAATTTAGGTGATTATGATCTTGTATTTTGTGATGGAAGGGATTATCGGGACTATACAGGCGATACGAAAAAAATTATCGACAAAATAATGGCTGCAGATGGCTTTATTATCGGTTCTCCAGTTTTTCAATCCTCCATTCCAGGGGCACTAAAGAACTTGTTTGATTTGCTTCCTTTTGATGCATTTCAAGAAAAGGTGGTTGGAATAGTTATAACAGCTGGCTCTTCCAAACATTATTTAGTTGCCGAACAGCAACTAAAGCCAATTCTTACGTATATGAAAGCATTTGTATTTCCGAAATATGTATTTATTGAGGATCATCATTATCACGAAAAACAAATAACAGATCCCGAAATTTTAAAAAGGCTAAACCAGCTCACTGAAAATACGATACTTGCGATAAATGCGGTTAATGAAGTCTTTAAAACAAGTGAAACTTCATATTAACAAAGAAATGAGGCGAAATATTTTTTTCTCTCATTTTTTTACTTTCACGTTAGGAAAGTATAAAATTTTAACATGAAGAGGATTCGACGTAGTTAAAATTTTAATGTACCAAGTATAAGAAAAACTAACACATTCGCTTAAGGACGAGCGAATGCGAGTTTTTCTAAATAATCCCACCTCATTCATCATTTGATTTAAAATAAATAGTATTTCTATGTTTATAAAATTTTACATTAAATGCTAAGCATATTAATTGATGATTACTAAAAGTAACCATATAATGAAAAGGAATTAAATAAGTTGCAATAAGTTAGAGAAGATGGTATATTTATACTTAATTAAAGTATACTGAATTAAAAATTCAGGTTCAGTATATAATAAATCAACTTTAGGAGGAAACATTCAATATGTTAAAAATTGGGATTGTTTTAGGTAGTGTACGTCAAGGCCGTAATGGAGAGGCAGTTGCAAATTGGACACTTGATTTTGCCAAGAAACGCAATGATGCTGACGTAGAATATGAAATTGTAGATCTTGCGGATTATAACCTTCCTTTCTTAGGTCAAGCCCTTCCGGAAACACAACAAGCAGAAGGAGAAAAGGCAATCAAAGCATGGTCTGAAAAAATGGCATCATTTGATGGATATATCTTTGTAGCTCCAGAATACAACCATGCAGTTGGTGGAGCATTGAAAAATGCATTAGATTACTTAAACCCAGAAGTTAATAATAAAGCTGCTGGATTTGTAGGATACGGTAGTTTAGGTGGAGTACGTGCTCATGAAAACTTACGTCTAATCTTAGGAGAACTTCAAGTAGCTGACGTTCGTACAGCTGTAACTTTCTCTCTAATGACTGACTTTGAAAACATGAGTGAATTTAAACCAGCGGATTATCATGAAGCAAATGCAAATGAAATGTTGGACCAAGTAATCGCTTGGAGCAGCGTTCTAAAAACGGTACGCTAATTCATAAGGAAAGTGGTGCAAACATGGGATTTTTTAGTAAATTATTTGGTAAGTCAACGAAGGAGGAAGAAACAGTGGCAGATACATTAAGAATTGGAATTATTAATGGTAGTGTTCGTGAAGGACGTAATGCGGAAGCTGTGGCAAATTGGACTTTAGAATTTGCAAACAAACGCAATGACGAAAATGTGGAGTATGAGATAGTAGATTTAGCGGATTATAAATTGCCAATGCTTGGTGCGCCTCTTGCTGAAGGACAGCAAGCTGAAGCAGAACAGGCAATTAAAGCATGGTCTGAAAAAATCGCTTCTTATGATGCATTTATCTTTGTAGCTCCAGAATACAACCATGCAGTTGGTGGAGCATTGAAAAACGCATTAGATTTCTTAAACCCAGAAGTAAACAACAAAGTGGCTGGATTTGTAGGATACGGAAGTTTAGGTGGGGTTCGAGCTCACGAAAACTTACGTCTAATCTTAGGAGAACTTCAAGTAGCTGACGTACGTACAGCTGTAACTTTCTCTCTAATCACTGACTTTGAAAACATGAGTGAATTCAAACCAGCAGATTATCATGAAGCAAATGCTAATGGCATGCTCGACCAAGTTATCTCTTGGGGTAAAGCATTTAAAGCATTAAGAGATTAAGAGATTATATAATTAACAAGGCTGCCAAAATGATTTGGCAGTCTTTTTCACGTTAGGAGAGCAAAAAAGTGCAACTAAGGCATTCGCCTAAAAGCTTGGCGAACACAAAGTTTTCTAACACGTTAGGAAAGTATAAAATTTTAGCAAAGAAGCTTTTCGACGTAGCTAAAATTTTAACGTCCTAAGTATAAAAAAACTACCGATTCGCTAAAGGACGAGCGAATGCGAGTTTTTCTAATAAATATTTTCATCCAAACTATGAAGTTCCACACTTAATTCGCTATTTAAGTTATCTAAAGGAAATACTTTCGCCACTTCTTTTTGTTCATCAACTTGCTGGATGTAGACAAATCTTCCATTGTAATTAACAGGGGTTAGTTGTTGTGATTGAACAATCTCCTTTGCCCGTTGCATGTCCATGTAACATCCTCCTATTATTTAAATCAATGAAGAACAATTGCACCAAATATATTAGTAATTTAATCCAGTGAAATTAGCAGACGTTAGCATTTATCTGTAAATAGTTTGTCCAAAACATGGGGGAAACATACTGTGATTCTTGTATACATAAGGTATTTAAGCTACTAATAAAAAATGCAATGCATATCCTGCATCGCACTTCTTATTAGTGCGTGTTCAAAAAGGAGGATGAAAAGGACCGAGAAGTTCGAGGCGGCGAACTTTGGGTAGCGGAGCGTATGCAATTAATACGTGGGCAACGGAAAAGCGAACCAACGAGCTTGCGCGTGTTGTGGTGACTTCTACGTTGCCCACAAGACAAGGAACACTTCGTCAGTGATACATCGCACGAAGAAAAAGTGCTTTTCTTTTTCAAGGATGTGGGCGATTTTAGTAGAAGGTCCCCTATATAGATGTGTCCTTTTCACCGGACTTTTTGAACATCCTCTATTAGTGTTTTTCCACTAGGTTTTCCAAATTTACTTCGAATTCATGCTCTGGGTCATCAAGGGGATATACCCGGGCAGTGTCGTTATTTTCATTAACATGCTGAATATAAATAGGTTTCCCATCGTACAATACCTGTATTAAATCAGCAGACTGAGTAATTTCCTGTGCTCTTTGCTTATTCATTACCATAACCTCCAAAATTAAAGTTAGTGCCGTTTATTAGGCAGTTTATGTTCGGGGTGCCCATTACCTTGCCGTTTTTTATTTTTTAAATCCTTTTCCTGCTTCTGTTTTATCTTTTCTACAAACTCATTCGTATCTTCCAAGTTGATCCTCCTTTACCGTACTTATATTATTAGCATTACCATTGATTCTAAAAACATGTAAACATTTTCTAAAAATGGCGTATTTTAATTTCCGTAAAAACGGAAAAACGCGCATTTCACTTCCGTAATTCTGGAATTTTCCGCTATTCCGGAAGCGCTATCATAACTGTTTTTCTAGTAATGGGAAAAAAGACTTTAAAAACTTTTGAAATCGTTTACATTTTGATTGCGTGTCAAAAGAGGAATCCTCGCCATTTTTTAAGTGGAAAATATGAAGATATCAAATTTTATTATTAAAATAATTAATTGGCACACTTTTTGCATGGATAAAGGTGAGTGAACAACCAGGAGGTGCTTAAATAATGAATAAGTTAATAACAATAGAAGAAGCCAGAGAACTTTTTAGAGATGGCATGACCATTATGTCTGGTGGATTTATGGGTGTAGGTACTTCAGAGAAATTGGTATCTGCTGTACTGGCTTCCGAAGCAAAGGATATTACGTTAATATCAAGTGATACAAGTTTAGAGGAAACTGGTGTAGGTCCTTTAATTTCAAATAATCAGGTGAAAAAAGTAATCGCTTCCCATATTGGTACAAATCCAATAACCGGCAAAAAGATGATAGCCGGTGAAATAGATGTGGAATTAGTCCCACAAGGCACATTAGCCGAGAGAATACGTGCAGGTGGATCAGGTCTTGGTGGTGTCTTAACTCCAACAGGTGTAGGTACTATGGTGGAAGAAGGAAAAGCAACATTGGAAATCGATGGAAAGGAATACTTATTAGAAAAACCACTACATGCAGATATTGCTATTCTTAAAGCCTATAAAGCGGATAAAGCTGGTAATCTAGTATTCCGTCAATCTGCTAGAAACTTCAACCCGATTATGGCATTGGCCGCAGACTTAGTAGTCGTGGAAGTGGAGGAGCTTGTGGAAGTAGGCGAACTTGATCCGGATACCGTTGTAACTCCAGGTGTTCTAGTAGATAACATCTTAGTTTAAGAGGAGGTAAATTCATGTCAGAAATAATGAAATCAGCTAAAGAAACCATAGCAGAGCGTGTTGCAAAAGAAATGAGAAACGGGGACTTAGTGAACCTCGGAATTGGCTTACCGACCTTGGTGCCAAATTATTTACCAGATGGTGTGGATGTTATTCTACAATCTGAAAATGGCTTTGTTGGACTTGGACCAGTCAAAGATGAGGTTAGTAAAGATTTAGTTAATGCAGGTGGACAGCCAACAGGCATTCGGCCAAGTGGTGCATTTTTTGACAGTCTTCTATCTTTCTCTTTAATTCGTGGGGGACATGTAGATGTAACGGTTTTAGGAGGGTTGGAGGTTGACCAAAACGGAAATCTTGCCAATTGGATTATTCCTGGTAAAATGGTTCCAGGTATGGGAGGTGCGATGGATCTAGTAACAGGAGCAAAGAAAGTGATTGTTGCTATGGAGCATTGTTCTAAGAAAGGAGCACCTAAAATACTGAAAGAATGTAAACTACCACTTACAGGAAAAGGTGTCGTTGATTTGATTGTAACGGAATTGGCAATTTTTCGTGTAACGATAGATGGTTTAGTACTTGAGGAACTTCAAGAAGGAGTGGAGCTTGAAACAGTAATGGAAAAAACAGAGGCATCATTTACGATTGACTCTAACTTAAAAACAGAACAACTTAACTAATAGGAGGACTAATCAAATGCGAGAGGTTGTTATTGTAAGCGCTGTCCGAACGGCGATTGGTAATTTTATGGGAACATTAAGTGATACACCAGCAACTGAATTAGGTGCTACAGTCATTAAAGAAGCACTGCATCGTGCTGGAATACAAGGCAAGCAAGTAGATGAAGTGATGATGGGGAATGTACTTCAGGCTGGGTTAGGTCAAGGGCCAGCACGACAAGCAGCACTAAAAGCAGGTGTGCCGGAAGAGGTCCCAGCAACAACTCTAAATAAGCTGTGTGGTTCAGGTTTAAAAGCAGTACATCTTGCATCGCAAGCAATACAATTAGGTGATGCGGAAATCGTTGTTGCCGGTGGTATGGAAAACATGAGCCTTGCACCCTATCTTTTACCAAAAGGAAGAACTGGATACAGAATGGGAGATGGAAGGGTTATTGACAGCATGATTCAAGATGGATTGCAATGTGCAGTCAATGACTATCATATGGGAGTCACGGCAGAAAATATTGCAGAACAATATGGCTTAACACGGGAAGAACAAGATGAATTTGCGGCTTGGAGTCAGCAAAAAGCGGAAATGGCAATGAAAGAAGGGAGATTTAATGAAGAAATCGTTCCCGTTGTTATTCCACAGCGCAAGGGCGATCCGATTATCTTTGATACCGATGAATTCCCGCGTGCTGGCGTTACGGCTGAAAAATTGGCTAGACTAAAACCTGCATTTAAAAAAGATGGTACAGTAACAGCGGGAAATGCTTCAGGTATTAATGATGGAGCAGCAGCACTCGTTTTAATGAGCAGGGAAAAGGCAGAAGAATTAGGGATAAAACCGATGGCAGTATTACGCGCTAACGGATCTGCAGGTGTTGATCCGAAAATCATGGGCATTGGACCAGTTCCAGCAACAAATAAGGCATTGCAAAAATCGGGTCTTTCGATAAAGGATATGGATTTAGTTGAAGCAAATGAAGCTTTTGCAGCTCAGTCATTAGCGGTTGGAAGAGATCTTCAAATTCCAAATGATAAACTAAATGTCAATGGTGGTGCAGTAGCATTAGGGCATCCAATTGGGGCTAGTGGTGCAAGAATTCTGGTAACATTGCTTCACGAAATGAAAAAACAACATTCCCGATATGGCTTAGCAGCGCTCTGTATCGGCGGCGGTATGGGTGTTGCTAGTATAGTAGAAATGGAAAAATAGTTTAATATCAATATACTTTAATGACATATTGAAAAGCTAGTCTTGTGCGTTTAACACCGCTCCGGAAATACACTGCGCGGACCTTAGGGTGACCCGTGAGCCTCCTCGTGCTGACGCGTCTATAGGGGTCTTACTTTGGTTCAACGTGGCACTAAAATATGTCGAACTTTATATTAATTGTGAGGATTAAAAATAAGAATACTTCGAAAAGAGTCACAACTAAAAATAAACTTCACTGGAGGAATGGAAAATGGTTGAAAATAAAGTGGTTTTTATTACAGGTGCAGCAAGCGGAATTGGACATCAAATTGGTGTAGAATTTCTGGAAAAAGGAGCAAAAGTCGTTTTTACAGACATTAACGAAACCAAATTAAAAGAAGTAACAGAAGAACTGCAAAATAAAGGTTATACCTGCTTAGGAATTAAAGTAGATGTAACCAAAGAGGAAGACATTAAACATGCAATTGATAAAACGGTTGAAACATATGGCAGACTGGATGTTTTGTTCAACAATGCAGGATTGCAGCATGTCGCACCAATTGAAGACTTCCCAACAGATAAGTTTGAATTCATGATTAAAGTAATGCAGATCGCACCATTTATTACGATGAAGCACGTGCTTCCAATTATGAAAAAACAAGGCAGTGGCCGAATTCTAAACATGGCTTCGATTAATGGTTTAATCGGATTTGCCGGAAAAGCAGCATACAACAGTGCAAAGCATGGCATCATCGGTTTAACGAAAGTAGCAGCTTTGGAAACGGCTGATCATGGCATTACCGTAAATGCTATTTGCCCCGGATATGTAGACACACCACTAGTACGCGGTCAGTTTGAAGATTTAGCAAAAACACGTAATGTACCGTTAGAGAAAGTAAAAGAGGAAGTACTTTATCCGCTAGTTCCACAAAAACGTTTATTAGATGTGAAGGAAATCGCGGATTATGCCCTATTCTTAGCTAGTGATAAAGCGAAAGGTGTTACTGGTCAGGCAGTTGTTCTTGATGGTGGTTATACGGCACAATAATCTTTCTGCTTAAGTTATTATCTGGATGTTTTCATTCATCTCCCTCAGCATTTCCACTAAATCTATTATTTTGATGGTGTAAATGCTGAGAAAATAATAGAACAAGGGGTGTTTATATGTTTGGAATTATATTAGGTCTTATCGTATTAATGGTCCTAGCTTTTATGGGCTGGTCCATCATTTGGGTAGCACCAATTGCAGCAGGTGTCGTCGCCTTAACAGGTGGTCTTGATCTGTTAGAAGCATATACAGATACGTATATGAGTGGTTTTGTAGGATTTGCTAAACAATGGTTTCCGGTGTTTATGTTAAGTGCCATTTTTGGAAAATTAATGGCAGATACAAAAATGGCTACTTCGATTGCCGAGGGATTAGCCAAATTAATGGGAACAAAACGTGCTATTTTAGGTGTCTTACTTGCGGCTGCAGTATTAACATATGGTGGTATTAGTTTATTCGTTGTCGTATTTGCCATTTATCCACTTGCCTTATCTTTATTTCGTGAGGCCAATATTAGCAGAAAACTGTTGCCGGCAACCGTTGCATTAGGTGCATTTACCTTTACAATGACAGCGCTACCCGGTACGCCACAGATTCAAAACTTAATTCCAATCCCATATTTTCAGACGGATGCAATGGCAGCTCCTATTATGGGTATCGTTGCAGCATTGATTATGGGTGTTGGTGGATACTTTTATTTAATCTGGAGACAAAAACAGTTAACGACAAAAGGGGAAGTTTTCGTAGAGCCAAAAGATAACAGTGTTGTCAAAGTAGATGACGATCATAAGCCAAATATTTGGTTATCCTTATTACCGTTAGCTGCTGTAATTTTGACACTGAATTTATTGAAATGGGATATTGTTGTTGCCCTGCTTGCCGGTAATATTTTAATACTACTGCTTAATCTAACTAAATTTAGAGGCTTTGTTAAATCCATTAATGAAGGGGCAGTAAGTTCGATTACAGCCATTATCAATACGAGTGCGGCGGTAGGTTTTGGTACGGTTGTACAAAATGTTCCTGGATTTGAAAGACTGACAGAATTGTTAATGCGTATTCCTGGTAACCCACTTGTTTCAGAGGCGGTTGCTGTTAACTTATTAGCAGGTGCTACTGGTTCAGCATCTGGTGGTATGGGAATTGCCTTGGAAGCACTTGGTGGAAAGTATTATGAACTTTCACAAACCTCAGGAATTGACCCAGAAGCATTTCACCGGATTGCCTCTCTGGCATCCGGGGGATTAGATGTTCTTCCTCATAATGGTGCGGTATTAACTGTACTTACCATTACAGGCATGACGCATAAGGACAGTTATAAAGATATTGCTGTAGTTGGTATTATCATTCCTATTATTGCTACTATCGTTGCGATTATCATGGCTGCAATGGGAATTTACTAAGAAGCATGGGGAAGGTTCTTTTGTTTCCTTGTTTCAGTTGTTAGGGAAAAGAATCGCCCTTTATATTCAGTAACAGCAGCTTTATCACCCGAAAATAAAGGAGTATTCAATCAATTATTTTTTTTCATCCCCCACTTATAATTATTGAAGTGGGGGTCTTACAGCCAGTTAATCACTTGATAAGCCGTCATTATTATGGTGTCACCAAATACTAACCGCTTTAAAACCTTCCCCATGCTTCCTTATATTCTGGTACAATAAGAGTTAATGAGAACAGCTGTTATAGGGGGGGGGGAGTTATGGAAATGCTTTCAAGAGAGTGGCTGGAGGAAATTATCCATTTATTGAATGAACGGATTGTGGTTGTTAACCGAGAAGGCATAATCCAGTACATGGATAAAGCTTATTGTGATTTTATTCATACTACTCAGGATGAAGTGGTTGGCAAACCAGTTCAGGATGTCATTGAAAATACGAGAATGCACATTGTCGCTAAAACAGGTAAGGAAGAAATTCAGGATTTTCAACCGATTAATGACAGTGTGATGGTGGCAAGTCGCTTCCCTATCATGATTGATGGAAAGTTAGAGGGAGCAGTTGGAACCGTCATGTTTCCCGATCCGGAGAAATTAAGAAGCTTTAAAAATAATATTAAGCAATTAATAAATGATTTACGATATTACCGCTCAGAAGTGGAAAAGGATTTAAAGAGCAAGTACACATTTGATGATTTGGTGGGAGAAAGCCCTGAGTTTAGGAAATTAAAGGAGTTTGCGAAAGTTGTTTCCGGTAGTGATTCCTCTGTCTTACTTACTGGTGAATCTGGTACTGGAAAAGAGTTGTTTGCCAATGCTATTCATAACAGCAGCTTACGGGACGACCACCCATTTGTTCCCATTAATTGTGCAGCCATCCCAGAAGAACTATTGGAATCGGAGTTATTTGGGTATGAGGATGGGGCTTTTACTGGTGCGAAGAGGGGTGGGAAAAAGGGACTGTTTGAAATTGCAGAAAAAGGAACCGTCTTTTTGGATGAAATAGGTGATATGCCCTTATCGATGCAAAGTAAATTATTACGGGCTTTACAGGAAAGAGAGATTCAGCCAGTTGGTGGGCAAAAAATCATTCCAATCGATGTGCGAATCATCGCTGCAACTCATAGGGATTTAGAAAAAATGGTAGAAGAAGGAACATTTCGTCAGGACTTGTACTATCGGATTAACGTCATCCATTTGGAAATTCCTCCATTACGTAAAAGGAAAGATGATATCCCCTTACTTTCGAACATGTTATTAAAGAAATTGGAAAAGAAATTTTATAGGAAAGGAGTCCATCTTTCCACAGAGGTCATGGAGCGGTTTCAGCAGCATTCATGGCCTGGGAATGTACGTGAACTGGAAAATGTACTGGAACGTGCTATCAACGTACTGGACAATGATACTATTGAATTGGGTGATGTACCTTTATATATTAGGGATCAAAAGTCAGACGAAACCAGCACCGAGGATAGTAAACTACCGTCATCAAACAGCGAAAGTAATTTAGCCTCTTTGCCAATACAACCATTAAAAGATACGATGGCACTTGTTGAAAAACAAGTAATCGAAAAAACATTGGAATTCACCCATGGAAATAAATTAAAAGCTGCCAAACTATTGGGAATTGGAAAAACTAGTTTGTATGATAAGTGTAAGGTGTATGATATTAAATAAATTTGAGTGTTTTAACAGAGGAAGAAGACCCACTACCCTTCATAATTGAAGTTTTATTCAGGTTAGACAGGTAAAACAGTGCTAATAAAAGGGCCATACTTATTAGACATATCTAAAATGTGTGGCCCTTTTATTTAATTTCTTGTTGAACTAACGCACCCTGTTTGTTTAAGTACTTATTACAAATTTTCCATTGTATTGATTCACTATTTATCAATAATAATCGATAATTTATAGTTTGCGTGCTCGTTTAACCCTTCCAAAAATTCATTCATTCTTTCATTGGATGGAAATTTACATTCGAGAAGGTAACAACCATCTCCACTAATTTTATAATTATTTATTAGGTATTTTTCTTGTGTTTTAATGAATGACAGATATGGCTGATGATTGGTGTTTTGTGTAATGATGGTAATAAAAGCATGGATAGAGAACCCCAAATTAACTTGGTTAATTTTAATGGTATAACCCACAATAATTCCACTATCCTCTAATTTTTCTACTCTAGCAGAAGTAGCTGGTCCAGTTAAATGGACTTTTTCGCCCAATTCTTTCATTGAAATCCGACTGTTCTTGGAGAGTTCATCTAGGATCTGCAAATCCGTATTGTCTAACATTTATCAAATTCCTTTCATAAATAAAGTAAAACGGACAAAATACTTTAATTAATCTATGTATCGGTCAATAGGTTATAGTTTAAAATATACATTGTTCAAAGAAAATTTCAAAGAAAAGGAGTTATATCATATGAATATACAACAAATTCGAAATGCAACAATAGTTGTAGAATACGCAGAGAAAAAGTTTTTAATCGATCCAATGTTAGCAGAAAAAGGAGCTTATCCGCCTTTTCCAAATACACCAAGACAAGATCAAAATAATCCTTTGGTAAGCTTGCCAACATTCATTGATAATATTATTCAAGACATTGATGCCGTCATCGTCACTCATCTGCACTATGATCATTGGGATGAAGTTGCAAAAGAAGTATTACCAAAGGATATCAAGCTGTTTACCCAAAATGAAGAAGATGCGACGGAAATTCAAAACGCTGGTTTCCAAAATGTAGAGGTATTACAAGAGGATACTGTCTTTTTGAGGGTATCCAATTAATCAAAACCAAAGGCGAACACGGAAGAGGCGAAATCTTAAAACTTGCTGGTCTGGTTTGTGGCGTTATCTTCAAACACCCAACCGAGAATACGTTATATGTAGCTGGGGATACGGTATGGTATGATGCCGTTCAAGAAGTAATTGAAACACATAAACCAGAAATTATTGTGGTAAATGCTGGAGATAATCAATTCTTTGAAGGCGGCTCTTTAGTAATGGGTAAAGATGATGTTTTTGAAGTTTATAAGGCTGCTCCTAAAGCAAAAATTATTGCTGTCCACATGGAAGCGGTAAATCATTGGACATTATCAAGAGAAGAATTAAAAAGCTTTGCTAACAAAAAAGGAATCGCCTCTAATGTTTTAATACCAGATGACGGAGAATCTTACGAATTTTAGGCAAAAGTAGACAAACCATAAGAGAAAACTATGTCCGTTGAGTGAAATAAAGAATTAGTTCGTCGTTTTTATGAAACGATTGAACAGGAAAACTATGATGCACTTAAAGACTTTTGCCACGAAAACTTTGAATTCTACCCTCAAGTGGATATACCCTTTTTATGGTGTAGATGGTCTAATTGAATCAGAGAAGAAAAACGGATTGAAGACGGCAAAATTACCGAGAAAAGATCCTAAAGTCATAACTAATTAAGGGCCCTTTTCAGGGTCTTTTTAGTTCTATGGGTTTTAATCCAATATTTATCGATAAAGTAGTATCATAATCTACTATTGGTATATCCATATTCAATTCGTTCCTCTACAAACCTGCTGTATTAGTACAATAAAAAAGGCACTTATCCATATAAGCACCCGTTAAAAAAGTAGCGTTATTACCAGTTTTAAGAAAAAGCCCTAATAGCTGACGGAAACTTTACTTTTAATAATGTTGAATTACCATTATAAGTTTAGTTGCTTTTAATACAAAGAACCCTATCACAGTCCCCAAAGTGTTTAATATTATATCATCAATATCAAAAGCCCTAATTGGCAACGATAATTGAGTTATCTCAATAAATGTAGAACTAAGTAATCCTACTATTACAATTTCAAACAAACCATTTAATCTATCAAACTTTAATGTGAGCATAAACCCTAACGGCACAAACAATATTATATTCCCTGCTATATTTTTTAAGGGAACCATAAAATAAAAATGGTCCATTAAATTACTTATGCTTGAAAATGGTACAAAATTATTTGATGGTTCATATCCATTCGGAATACCAATTTCAATAGGGAAAATGGTCATTCCAATTATCCAAAGAATACTCACCAGAAAAAATAGATTGATAACCTCTTGTTTTAAATCAAATTTCCTCTTTCTAAAATAGCTGTTCACACTTTTAAAAATCAACCATAAGAAGATTATTACTATTGCAGGTAAAAGAAAGTATATCCTCAAAATTTACCACATCCCTATCTCGACGAATGTTGCACCATAGTCAGCTTCAAAATGTGCATAGATTGGCTTTTCAGGTTGGTGTAATATGTATGTCTGTTTTTCTCTCAATCTCTTTAAAAGTTGCATAGGTATCAGAATAGTATATTTTCAACCATTATTTACCTAATCAAATATGTAAATTTAAAAGGATAATTAGTCACCGTTATGAACTAACTACCCTATGAATTATTATCTTAATTTAATTTTGTCCGTACGGGATGGTTCACTTTCGCTCCGCTTTAGGAAATTAACATTAAATAATATCACTGTTTTTAGCAAAATGATATATTTTCTTAATAGACTCAAGATGAAGACCTTCATGGAAACAGCTGAATAAAAGGGTTTCTCCGACAGTGTAAAAGGTGACGCCAGCGCTATTTGTAAAAGGGGTTGGCAATTTTTCTTCTAATCGTCCTTTAATCGTCTCTCTTATCCGCCCTTTTTGCTCTGCTAGAACAGCGGAAATTTCAGAGAATGTTGGGGGAGTCCCTTCCCAATCAGCGGGTTTCGTTTTTGGGCGGAAGTATGTTTCAAATTCCTTTGGCACTTGGATGTCTTCTCCCAGAACACTGTAGGTAAGTTTGTCCTGAACAAATGCAATGTGACCGAAATTCCAGCGAATATTGTTGTTAAACCCTTTTGGAACGATATCTGCATATTCTTCTGGTATTCGTTTCAAGGAATTTTCAGTTATTTCCCTTACTTTTTCTACATAATTAAAAATCGTTTTTTCCATTTTTAAAACCTCCATTATCCTACATTTATGTAAAAACTTAAGATAAGAAAATGTAATCATCATAAGGAGTGTGAAGTTTTCTAATAATATATATATTCTAGTCGATAATCCAATATCCTCTTTTAATAGGGATTTTTTTCCTCTGAGATTGTATATTTGGAAGGGGGTTTATTTTCATGTTTCTGCTTAAGGTATTGGACTGGGGTATGTTATAGTCATATTATCAAAATGTATAACAAATATGAACGGGAAAAAGGAAGGATACCATGTCAATAATTGATTTTAAGGCTGCGAAGAAATGGTCAAAAATACCAAAGCAATTCCAGGAAAAATTACTCAATAACGTATTTTGTGCGAAATGCGGTGAAACGAGAATAACGGATTATTCCATATATGACGATAAATTTGGTGTTCTATTGAAGGGGAAGTGTAGTAAGTGTGGTAGGGATGTAGTAAGAGTCGTAGAGGATATTGAATAAACGAACGAATCTGATTCATACTTAGAAGTGACCGCTTGAAGTGGTTGCTTTTTTTCATTTTATTATAGGGGTTGTGATTTTTATGAATGCTGGAATATTCCTGGATCGGGATGGGGTAATAAATGAATTGTTAAGTTCCCGTGTGAAGTTTGTGAATAAACCTAAGGATTTTTACTTATTAGACGGAGTGGGGCAAGCCATTCGTATGTTTAATGATGCTGGGTATCATGTTTTTGTGGTAACAAACCAAGGAGGTATTGGGCTTGGGTACATGAAAGAATCGCTGCTGCATAAGGTGCATCAAAAAATGGAAGATGACTTGGCGGAGTTTAGTGCGAAAATCGATGATATCGCCTATTGCCCCCATAAGCCCCATGCTAATTGTGCCTGTCGGAAACCAAAGCCGCAAATGATTTTGGATCTAGCTGAAAAACATCAGGTGGATATTCAGAAAAGTTATATGGTAGGCGACCGGACACCTGATATCGAAGCGGGAAAGGAGGCCGGAACGAAAACCGTCCTTGTCGGAAATCGGGAAGAAAATCAGGTGGAAGCAGATATGTATTTCCAAGATTTATTATCATTTGCAGAATGGATCGTATGAAAAAAGGTGGACATGAAATTGCCCACCTACTGGAAATGTTTTACATTATTTCATTTGCATGTATTCTTCATATCCTTTCAGCCGTAGCTGGCAGGATGGACATGTTCCACAGCCATCACCTTTTATGCCATTATAGCAGGTTAGCGTTTTGGTACGGATATAATTCAGTTTTCCCAAATCGTCTGCGAGTTTCCATGTTTCTGCCTTGTTAAGCCACATTAACGGAGTATGGATAACAAGTCTTTCATCCATTGCTAAATTAAGCGAAACGTTTAAGGATTTTACGAAATCATCCCTGCAGTCCGGATATCCGCTGAAATCTGTTTCGCAAACACCAGTAATGATATGTTTCGCACCAACCTGATTAGCAAGAATGCCGGCGAAGGATAGGAAAACTAAATTTCTGCCAGGAACAAATGTGTTAGGTAATTCGCCATCTTTTCCGTCTTCCACCTCAATATCCGCTCTAGTGAGTGCATTGGGGGTTAATTGATTTAATAAATCCATGTTTAAAATATGGTGTTTAATGCCTAATTCATCGGCAATATCCTTGGCACACTCTATTTCTTCTGCGTGTCGCTGATTATAGTCGAACGTAACGGCCTCTACTTCGTCAAAGTTTTCCAAAGCCCAGAACAGACAAGTTGTGCTGTCCTGTCCACCGCTAAAGACGACCATTGCTTTGTCATTTTTCAAGATGAGTCCCCCTCTAGTAGTCTAGTTAGCAAATTCTCTCTTAGAAATATTCGTAAATTGAAGGATGAATACACCGACGAATTGCATCACTACTTTAATAAGGATTTGCCCTAAAATAGCAGACCAGACACCTGCCCAAGGTACCATTCCAGCGCCAAGCGGCGATAGTCCAACAATAACGAAAATGGCAGAGTCTAAGATTCCTCCAACCGTACCACTATAAAGTACTCTAGTATAAAAGGATTTCTTCATTCTTGAATAAATTTCCGTGTCAAATGCTTCCGATACTAGAAAACTAACAGCACTTGCAAAAACAATCCATAACGTATCACCGAGAAGGTAGCTCGATACCGCAGAAAGCATTAAAGCAATTCCGATAAGCATATACGTATTTTTCTTTCCATATTTATTTTGTACGAAATCTCGTAATATGAACGTAGCTCCAATTAAAAATGACCCATAAGGAATAATAAACATTCCTAATTCCAATGGTGCAAATTTAGCAGTAATAACGTTTGCTAAAATAATCACACTAATATAAAGTAATACTCTCATTTGACATATCTCCTTTAAAAATAATTACCTTTGTTCATTCTTTCTTCTGTATTCAGCATATTTATGTCGTGTCTTTATAGGTAATTAGAAGATTCATGTCAATCATCTCCTCCCCAAATGTTTCTAATCAGGAGGTTACTAGAAAAATAAAAAACTATACCCCTAAAGATATAGCATCCCTAGTTTTTTATAGAGGGTTTGCGCTAGAACCTCTCCTACGATTAGTAGATTTTTTATGAAACTAAAAATCATTTTAACACATTATATAAGAATGTGCCCATACATATACTTAAATTTTTTTGAAAATAAAAGGACTACCATCCCTTAAACAAGAGTATATATATAACAGTTAAAAATGATAAGGGAGGCATTTTATTTTATGTCCAAGAAAATTTTAATTCTTGCTGGGGATGCTGTAGAGGCATTGGAGATTTACTATCCGTATTTTCGCTGTCTGGAGGAAGGGTATGATACAACGATTGCAGCTGCATCACCAAAAAAACTGCATACAGTAGTCCATGATTTTGTTGGCTGGGAAACATATACCGAAAAGGAGGGGTATTTAATTGAGGCAACGATATCTTTTGAGGATGTTCATCCCGAAGAATATGACGGTTTAATCATTCCTGGTGGCCGTGCACCGGAACACATTCGTCTACATGAAGAGGTTCCAAAGATTGTAAGTCACTTTTTTGAAGCCAACAAACCAATTGCAGCAGTTTGTCATGCAAGCCTTGTTCTTACAACGGTGAAAGAGTATATGGAAGGCCGAGAATTAACCGCCTATATTGCTTGTAAGCCAGAAGTGGAAGCAGTTGGTTCAACATATATCAATGAGCCACTGCACACAGACAGAAACCTGATTTCCGGTCATGCCTGGCCTGATTTACCGGGATTAATGAAGGAATTCATAAAACAAGTAAATGCTTAAATGAAAGCTTTTTTTAAAGAATCTTTTCGTTATGAAATAGATATAAATTCCTGACTAAGTAAGTGCACTGCCCGATTCCGCACCGGGCAGTCGTACACCTTAGCGCAACACTTTAGTCTTCGCGGAAACAGAAAAACAATTTTACCGCAATCGGTATACGCCTCCGTAGCTTACCTTGTCCTGCCCAAGTTAAATTGCCCGTTTACCATTCCCTCGTACATGTTCTAGGTCCCCGAATGAACACAGGATTCAAACAAAAGGTCACTTAGAAGGATTCTAGGTGCCTGAATGAACTCAGGATTCAATCAAAAGGTCATGTAGAAAGGTTCTAGGTGCCCGAAAGAACACAGGATTCAATCAAAAGGTCACGTAGAAAGGTTCTAGGTGCCTGAATGAGCTCAGGATTTAATCAAAAGGTCTTGTAGAAGGGTTCTAGGTGCCCGAATAAAGTCAGGATTCAAACAAAAGGTTACGTAGAAAGGTTCTAGGAGCCCGAAAGAACTCAGGATTTAATCAAAAGGTCACGTAGAAAGGTTCTATGTACCCGAAAGAACTCAGGATTTAATCAAAAGGTCACGTAGAAAGGTTCTATGTACCCGAAAGAACTCAGGATTTAATCAAAAGGTCACGTAGAAAGGTTCTATGTACCCGAAAGAACTCAGGATTTAATCAAAAGGTCACGTAGAAGGATTCTAGGTACCCGAAAGAACTCAGGATTCAAACAAAAGGTCACGTAGAAGGATTCTATGTACCCGAAAGAACTCAGGATTCAACCAAAAGGTCATGTAGAAGGATTCTAGGTGCCTGAATGAGCTCGGAATTCAACCAAAAGGTTACGTAGAAAGGTTCTAGGTGCCCGAAAGAACTTGGAATTCAACCAAAAGGTCACGTAGAAAGGTTCTAGGAGCCCGAATGAACTCAGGATTCAACCAAAAGGTCATGTAGAAGGGTTCTAGGTGCCCGAATGAGCTTGGAATTCAATCAAAAAGAAACGTAGAGAAAATCTACATGCCCAAATCAATATTTAATCAATGGACAACGGAGGAACGGGGAGGATCGCTGTTCATAAACTTAAAAGGACAAACTACCTTTTTACAATACCACTGAAAAAAACGCTAAAAAAAGCAACTAAGGAAAAATGATCGCTGTTATATTTGGAGCGGTCATTTTTTTGTGATAAGGAAAGACTAAATTTGATTTAATAGAAAATACTATGTACAACCATGAGGTAAAAAGGAGTGTATTTTCATGAATCAAAATGAAATTAGAGCAAATATCGAAAAAATACTTAATGAAAGCCATACAGGTACAATGGCAACAGTTAAGGGTAATAAGCCACATTCCCGTTATATGACCTTCTTCCATAGGGATTTAAAGTTGTTTACTCCTACAGATAAACATACAGATAAAACGGAAGAGATTGATGAAAACCCATATACCCACATCATTATTGGTTACGAGGGAGAAGGATTTGGAGATGAGTTTGTGGAATATCAGGGAAAAGTGTCTTTCAATCAATCAGAGAAATTGAAAAAGGAATTCTGGAATGAGGACATGAAATTATATTTTGATGGACCAGATGATCCAAATTATTTGATTTTAGAAATTGAACCAATTGGTATCCGATTAATGAATAAAAAAGACGGAGAACCAAAGGAGTTAGAAATATAGAGACTGGCAGGAGTTCTGTCAGTCTTTTCAAAAGTAAATTTTTCATAAGGTATCTGTAAATTTAAACAATTTCGCTCTATATTATGCTTTAATGAGTGATATAAATGATTGGAGGGGTAGTCATGGTGGAAACTAAAATTTACGGTCATAGAGGGTGTATGGGGACTTTTCCGGAAAACACATTGCTGGGATTTAAGCATGCTGTGGAGCAAGGGGTAGACGGCCTGGAATTCGATGTACATATGACGAAGGATGGCGAAGTAGTTGTCATTCATGATGAAATTTTGGATAGAACGACAAATGGGACTGGATATATCAAGGATCTTACATTAGAAGAGATTAAACAGTACAGTGCAGGTGCAAATTATTCGCATTTCCCAAATTATAATGAGGAATCATGGAATGCAGAACGGGTACCAACATTAATAGAAGTGCTGAAATTATTGGAATCCCATGATGTAGAGCTGAACATTGAGTTAAAAACATACTTGATTAACTATAAAGGTATTGAGGAAAAAGTATTAGATATAGTGAATCAGTATGGAAATGGCCACAGAATCATTTTTTCTTCTTTTCATCTGCCTAGTTTATTACGAATAAAAAGATTAGATCCAACAGTTAAGATTGCTTGGCTGCTTGACCATGGTCTTTCCCATCCTCGTGATTATCTGGAAACTTTCGCACTGGAAGCACTTCATATATCCAAGCGTATGATGCTATCCTATGCCTATGAACTAAAGGATTTATCCAAAGATTTGCGAATATGGACGGTAAATAATACTGATGAAATAAAACAGCTACTGGATTTAAAAGTGAATACAATTATTACGGACTTTCCGGACAGAGCCCTATTCTACCGGAGTGAAAGAACTTCCTTTGCATGATTAAAAAAGTAGAGCGCTAAAATAAGCACTCTACTTTTTTAAAAAGATAAGAAAGCATAAATTTGCGCTTTGATCTCTAGCTCCATCGTCCAGCGACTAGCGGACTTCCCTCACCTCCGTACGATAAGTCAACATCGACTCACTCCGTTCGTCGTGTTCCTTTATCTCCTACGGGGACTGTTCGGTTAAAACCGCCGCTTTGCGCGGCAACACCGAACCACCTGGCATGGCCAGGCGCAAAAGGTTTTCGGTGGGACGAGTAATCGCAGTCCCAGTCCGTACGTCGCTAAACGGGCGCTTGCGCTTTTCTAATTATTCAACTACAATAAACCCATCCACACCAGTACGTTCAACCGTAGCTAAATGAGCTTCAGCATTCTCCCGGTCGGAAAAGGCACCTGCCTGCACTCTGTACCACCTTTCCCCGGAAATCGTAACTGTATCCACAAATGAATCAATTCCATTTGATTTCAGGAATGCAACGCGTTCATCTGCATTTTCTCTAACTCGGAATGATCCTGCGATCACTTTATATAAATTGCCATCACCTGTATCAGGTTTTTTTGTTAAGTTCAAAGCTTTTGCTATTCCATTTGCATGACCTTGTGCCACTTTTTGTCTCCAGGAAGATTGCTGCATGAGGGAAGCATCGTTACTGTTATCGATAAAACCATTCTCTGATAAAAAGGCTGACATGGCTGTTTCACGTAAAACATGGAAATTGGCTTTTTTCTTTCCGCGATTTGGCAATTCATTGACTTTAGTTATTTCTTCGTGCATGGTATCGCGATAGTGAGCAGTTTGAGAGGAGTCGCTCAGCCCGCTATAGATGTAGTCCTCATATCCTCTTGCACTACCATTAAAGGCATTGCAATGAATCGATACGAAGTAATCTGCTCCCCAGGAATTGGCATCATTGGTTCGCTGTTCCAGGCTCCTTGTTGTATCTCCTGTTCTACTCATCCGTACTCCCACATTTTCATAGTCATTAATTAAGATGGAACGTATACGAAGGGCAATATCTAAAACAACATCTTTTTCCCTTAACCCATTTCCTTCTGCACCAGGATCAGACCCACCATGCCCTGGGTCCAGGTAAATTTTCATTCGTGCTCACCTCCATAGTAATAATTTATTCGTGCTGGTTTTCCCTGCAAAGGACAAACAACCCAAAAGCTACTAATATCCATATCTGTCTCCTCCCAAAATTGTATTCATTAGTAATATCGAAATGAGTTTGGGTTAGGGGGGATAGTGCAGACATGTTGAGCTAGAGCATAATGATATTTATCATTTCAGGGTAGTCTAAGGGTTGTAAAAATGAATGAAAAAATTATGGAAATAGGGTGACTGTTGCATGAATAAGACAGAAGACGGAGGGACATTTCATTCAAATCAATCAATAGAGGGAACATCTGCGGTACCTGTCCTCATTTTGCTATCTGTATTACCGGGTACATTTCTTTCACACTTTTCTGCAGGGTTAGTAAATATTGCGCTTCCTAATCTATCTCTTTATTTTGAGGCTTCTGTTGGTGCGGTACAATGGATTGTTACGGGCTACTTATTAATGGTCATGCTCTTTTTGCCAATTATGGGCAATCTTTCGGATAAGTATGGGAAAAAACGGATTCATAACTTAGGTTATCTTATATTCGGAGCTGGGATTATATTCTCTGCTTTGTCCTTTTCCTTATGGATTTTAATTGCCTCAAGGTTATTGCAAGGTATTGGAGCGGCTATGCTTCAGGCGACGAATATGGCAATCATTACGGAAAACTATCCGGAAGAAAAGCGTGGAAAAGCACTTGGCATTATTAGTACCGCAGTAGGTGTAGGTGCTATGCTTGGCCCATCTGCTGGAGGGTTGATTATTAACTATTTCTCATGGCATATGCTGTTTTGGATTCAAGTACCCATGATCGTTGTTTCTGTCGTGATGGCCATGAAATTTATCCCCAGTGATAAAAAGGAAAACCCAGCCAGTTCGATGGATTATGTTGGGGCAGCGCTATTTGGGATAACGGTTCCTTCTGTTATTTTTGTGTTAAATGAAATTGGGGAAGGGCAGTTAAATTCTAATTTAATGATAATTGCAGTAATAGCTGTTCTTTGTTTTATTCTATTTATAAGATGGACAAAGAAAAAAGAGGATCCATTTATTAATATGAATATATTTTCCCCGCCAATGGTAAAAGCGGGTTCTTTCATTATTGTAGTAAGCTACATGGCGACATTTGCAACCATGGTTGTCGTGCCATTTTATTTGCAGGGGATATTGGGTGTGTCGCCTTCTGTATCGGGATTCTTACTCATGACCTATCCACTACTGCTTGCTGTATTTGGGCCAATTAGTGGAACGCTATCCGATAAATTTGGCAGTTACCTCGTTGTCTTGGTTGGGCTATTGTTCATGGTTGGGTCACTAATATGCTTGAGCCTATTGACTGAAGGGAGCTCTCTCACATCAGTAGCTGTTTATCTCTGCTTTTTAGGGATTTCCATGGGAGTGCTAACATCACCGAATTATAATCTAATTATGGGCTATGTTTCTATCCGGTATTTAGGTATTATTACAAGTACCATTGCTTTGCTTCGAAATTTAGGAATGGCGATTGGTACCGCTGTCGGTGTTACATTTATGAACGGATTTGTGGACGGTTCCATGACAGAGTGGATGATGACTGGCGAGGAAAGAGAAATTGATCACGTCATGACAGGTTTTACAAGCTTTTTTTGGTTTATGGCAGTATTGACGGTTATTATGATTCTATATTTAGTTTTCAAAAATAAACAATTGCAAAAAACGGAAAAAGAGGTTTAAAGCTGTGTATAAAGGGTATTGTATAATACCCATGTCTTGAATGTTGCTGGAGGATTTTATCTTCCAGCTATTTTTTTGTTAGGTCAGGAAAATATAGCTGGAAAGAGGGTTCGACATAACCAAAAATTTAACATCCTAAACATAAGGCGGATTATGGGTTTTAGCAGATTGTACAACATTCGACAAAAATAGAAAGTGACATACACCTTCTAATTGCATATAATAAGATTCGTGCTTGAAATATATTATAATAAAGGCTGTTTTCCAAAAGAATTTCGTAAATGATTTTGATTCGTAATTTCTATAAACTGCGAACTAATATGATGTTGGAGCTTATTCTACCGCTACGGAAATTACACTACGCGCACTTTAGGGCGGCTGGTGAGCCTCCTCGTGCTGTCGCGTCTTTAGGGGTCTCACCAATGCCTCTTTTCCCACGGGACAAGGAAGGCTTCGGCAGCGTAACATCGCATGCAGAAAAAGTGCTTTTCTTTTTCAAGGAGTCTCCGTTATTTCCTTCGCTAATTTGTGATTTTATATTTCTAACATTGTATTTAGTTAAATAAATTTTAACATAGCTTACCACTATTAAGATGGTTGATTGGAGTGGAGGGCAGTATGACTCCGGAGGGAAAACGGGCAGCTTTAAGACCCCGCAGGAAGTGGTTTTCTTCCGAGGAGGCTGAAGTGTTGCCCGTGGAAAGCGACTGCCCGGAGCGGAAATCAACGTTGCACTAACTTCGCATTTATATCAAATCAATAGCATCAATCAAAAGGAAAATAGCCTAATAAAAAATTAGAGGTGTAAATTGTAAACATGGAATTTAATATAGGTCCTAGGATGGTTAAAACGGGGCTTGCTGTTGCACTGACTTTATTAGTTACAGGAATACTGGATTTGGAGCTGGAAATTGTTGCGGCAATTGCTGCTGTATTAGCAATGCAGCCATCTATCATGCGCTCATTTGCATACATTAAGGAAGTATTGGTTTCGAATGGTGTTGCTGTAATATTTGCGTTGCTTGGAACGTTTTTGCTTGGAAGTCACCCACTATCTGTTGGGGCCGTTGTTATTATTTCTATTTCAATAAATATCCGACTTGGACTGAATAAGACCGTTAGTTTAACCGTTTTGACAATTATGGCAATGATGCTGGCAAGTGATAATGGAATCAATTATATATATATTATCGAACGTATATCCCTGATCGCCATTGGTGTTATCTCTGCTTTTGTTGTAAATGTTCTCGTTTTTCCACCAAATCATAAGAAAAATCTATATCATTTGATCAAGGACACGAGTGAAAAAATTAATTTCCTGATGCGTGTTATTCCAAATAACACGATGAGTATTCCGAAGCAAAAGGAAGAGGATCGGGAAATTGAGAAAATGATAACAAAAGCGAAGGACTATTATGAAATTATATCCGATGAACGAAATCGCTTGTTCATTCGCAATAAAACAGATTTTTTAAGAAGCATTGTCATATATAAGCATATGATCAAAGTGCTGGATAAACAGTACACATTAATTTATCATTTGGAGAAAAACTTAAGAGAAATAGAGAACTCTTCTAGTGCCAAGACGTTTTTAATTAAGAAGCTAGTTAGCGAAATGAATACTTACAGTGAAAATGTCCTTCTCATGTACGAGGAAAAAATTAAACTTGATATGGATCTGCAGAAGGAAACCAAAGCTGCTATGCGTCTTACCATTAATAATTTAATTGATGAACTTCAAGGGGCAGAGTTTGAAAAATGGTCTTATGTATTTCCTGTTGCAAACAGCCTGATTGAATTATTCTATGAACTGGATAAATTAGAAAGATTGGTGCGATTTAAAGAGCTAAAAGAATATAAACGAGATGTTAAAAACTGATGAGCTGAGGCTGGGACAAAAGTGCTTTAGTCAAAGGGAAATCCGAACTATCATTTTAGTTCGGATTTTTCTTTAAATAAGGATGTTTTCCAAAGGGGTGGGCCTGAGTTACTCGTCCCACCGAAAAATTTATTGCTCTTTATATAAAAATTATTTCGCAGTTTATATACACATATTCCATAGCAAACTTCGCGGAAAGTGGCCTTAAAAATTTCTTTTAACAGGTAATCATTCGTTTTAGGATTGTTTTTTTAGCTATGTCCGAACTTTTTTTGTGGGCTAAAAGGCATAAAATGCAGTGAAGAATAAGTAGAACAACCCTATTAGAAGCAAATAGCACTATATTTGCAGCTTATTTACAGAAAATTTACATTCTATCCATTGATTATATAAGTAAATAGTTATATTATTATATAAGAGTAATTATGGAAGGGGTCAAGCTATGCTGAAAACAGTCATTGATATGGAAAAAGCAACGGTCATTTTAAAATTATTAGGAGATAAAACACGCCTAACGATGATGAAAATTTTAGATGATCAATCATGCTGTGTATGTGAATTTGTAGAGATTTTCAAAGCAAGTCAGCCATCGATTAGTCAGCATCTGCGTAAATTAAGAGACATAGGATTGGTTCAGGAAGAGCGAAAGGGACAGTGGATTTTCTATAGTGTAAATAAAGAAAATGAGTACTATCCATTTGTTCAGCAAATCTTAAATCAATTACCTAGTCAAGATGATAAATTAAAAGAATTAGAAGAACAAGGGACACGCATTACTTGTTGTTAATTTAGCTTGGGGGTAACAATTTTGACAGTCACAACGGTTTTAGCATTAGTTATTTTTATTGCAACACTTGTCCTCGTTATTTGGCAGCCTAGAGGACTATCCATTGGCTGGTCAGCAGTCGGTGGGGCAATTTTAGCCTTATTAGTGGGCGTAGTTGATTTTGGTGATGTGATAGAGGTTACCGAAATTGTATGGAATGCAACGCTCGCATTTGTCGCCATTATTATTATTTCATTGATTTTGGACGAGATTGGTTTATTTGAATGGGCAGCATTACATATGGCAAGAGTGGCAAAAGGAAATGGCATCAAGATGTTTGTTTATATCAGTGTCTTAGGTGCGATTGTAGCAGCCTTTTTCGCCAATGATGGTGCGGCGCTGATTTTAACACCAATCGTTTTAGCGATGGTACGTAACTTGAATTTTAAAGAGAAGATGATTTTCCCATTTATTATGGCAAGTGGATTTATCGCGGATACGACGTCCCTGCCATTAATTGTAAGTAACTTAGTAAACATTGTGTCAGCAGATTTCTTTGGTATTGGGTTTGTGGAATATGCATCAAGAATGATAATTCCAAATTTCTTCTCTTTGGCAGCAACAATTACGGTATTATTAATCTATTTTAGAAAAAGTATACCGAAAACATATGATATGTCTAAATTAAATGAACCGGAAAGTGCGATTAAAGATCTTAAAATGTTCCGCCTTTCCTGGTATGTTTTGGCAGTCTTGCTGGTTGGTTACTTAGGAAGTGAGTTTATCAACCTTCCAGTGTCCTTTGTAGCGGGAGTAGTGGCTATCTTCTTTTTAATCATGGCAAGACAAAGCCCCGCAGTAAATACAAGGACAGTAATCAAAGGGGCACCATGGAATATCGTTTTCTTCTCCATTGGAATGTATGTCGTGGTTTACGGACTTGGGAATGCAGGATTAACTTCAATGCTTGCGACAGTAATCGAAGCAGCTGCAGGGCAGGGGCTTTTCGTTGCAACCATGTCGATGGGGTTCATTGCGGCATTTTTATCTTCTATTATGAATAATATGCCAACAGTTATGATTGATGCACTAGCCATCGCAGAAACAAGTACATCTGGTGTAATAAGAGAAGCATTGGTTTATGCCAATGTCATTGGATCAGACTTAGGGCCAAAAATAACCCCAATTGGTTCCCTTGCAACACTAGTATGGCTCCATGTTTTATCACAAAAAGGTGTGAAAATCTCATGGGGAACCTATTTCAAAGTAGGGATCGTCTTAACCGTCCCAATCCTGTTTATCACTTTATTAGGCCTATACTTTACATTATTATTTTATTAAGAAAGTGTTTTTGACACCAAACTTGAAATAATGGTGGTAGTGCAGCGGAAATCAACTGTCCGCTCACTTACACCGGATTTTATATCAAATGACATAACCAACATATAACAAAACTCACAAATAGAGCAATACGAAAAACATAAAAAAGGAGAATCTATCGAATGTCTGAAAAAACGATTTACTTCTTATGTACCGGAAATTCCTGCCGCAGCCAAATGGCAGAAGGATGGGCGAAAAAATATCTTGGAGATGAGTGGGAAGTTCGCAGTGCTGGAATAGAAGCGCACGGCTTAAACCCAAATGCCGTAAAAGCAATGAACGAAGTAGCTATCGATATTAGTAATCAGGAATCTGAAAAAATCGATACGGAGTTCTTAAACAATGCAACATTGGCAGTTACCTTATGCGGAGATGCGAAAGATCGCTGCCCGATGACGCCACCGCATGTAAAACGAGAGCATTGGGGATTTGATGACCCAGCGAAGGCGGAAGGAACTGAGGAAGAAGTTTGGGCAGTGTTTCAGCGCGTTCGTGATGAAATTGGCATGCGAATCAAGAAGTTTGCTGAGACCGGCGAATAGTGAAGAGAAAAGCCTTGAGAATAGATCTCCGGGCTTTTCTGTCCCATTACATATAAGCATATACTTATATAATAATGAAAAGGAGATGGATTAGCATGAAGAAAGTAGAAATTTTCGATCCGGCGATGTGCTGTGCGACAGGTGTATGTGGTCCAAGTGTTGACCCTGATTTAACCCGTCTTGCATCCACTGTGTATTCCTTAGAACAAAAGAATGTTGATATTACACGCTATAATTTGGCAAATGACCCTGCTGCCTTTAGTGATAATGAGAAAGTCAATAAGGTTCTTCATGAAAAAGGCCCAGATGCTCTGCCGATTACACTCCTCGGTGATGAGGTAGTAAAGGTAGGGAGTTATCCATCGAATGACGAGTTTGCGGAATGGCTGGATATGAGAGCGGAAGAATTAACTCAAAAACCACGTGTTCGTGTATCAGTTAAGCTCGACTAAAAAAGGAGGCGTCCCATGTATTCGTTATTTGACCCAACATCAGATGTAAAAACACCGTTCTTGTTTTTTACTGGAAAAGGTGGAGTAGGGAAGACATCTGCAGCAAGCGCAACAGCTGTGGCACTTGCTGACCAAGGTAAGAAAGTATTGCTAGTTAGTACGGACCCGGCCTCTAATTTACAAGATGTCTTTGAAGTAGACTTAACGAGTGAACCGAAAGAAGTTCCAGGAGTAAACGGGCTATTTGCATGCAATATTGACCCGGAAGAAGCGGCAAGAGCATATCGGAAAAAAACGGTTGGACCATATCGGGGGAAATTGCCTGATTCGGTAGTAGCGCAAATGGAAGAACAGCTGTCGGGAGCGTGTACTGTGGAAATTGCTGCATTTGATGAATTTTCTCAACTGCTTGCAGACCAGTATATTGTACAGCAATATGATTATGTGCTGTTTGATACCGCACCTACTGGCCATACCTTGCGTCTATTATCGCTACCGACTGCCTGGTCCGGATATTTGGAAGAATCGACACATGGTGCATCCTGTCTTGGACCATTATCAGGGCTTGGAGAAAAGAAGGAAATGTACGGAAAAGCGGTTGCAGCTTTATCTGATGCTCATAAAACGACATTAATGCTCGTTGCAAGACCCGAGACTTCTTCTTTATTGGAAGCAAATCGGGCATCACTGGAACTAAAAGAAATTGGTATTAAAAATCAAATGCTCATCCTGAATGGGGTTTTTCAAACAGAAACAAATGATCAGGTGGCACAAGCCTTTTATCAACGTCAGCAAAAAGGATTACAGGAAACACCGGTAGAATTAAAACAGCTGGAGACGACATATCTTCCTTATATCTCCTATTCCTTAACAGGTGTGGATCATCTTCGGTGGTTTATGAATGGGGAACTGTATTTGGAAGATGAAGCAAGCCATCGTGTAGAACCCATTTTATTAGATCCATTTAGTCAAGTTATAGATGATTTCTCTCAAAAGAATACGAGGGTCATTTTTGCAATGGGAAAAGGTGGAGTGGGAAAAACATCCGTTGCCTCTGCCATTGCTGTTGGACTTTGTGAAAAGGGACATAAGGTACATTTAACAACGACAGATCCTGCCGCCCATTTGGATTATGTGTTCAAAGGTGATACGGCCAAAGAAAACCTGACCATCAGCAGCATTAATCCGGAAAAAGAAGTAGAAAAATATAAGCAGTCTGTGATTGAAAAAGCCGGAAAAGATCTGGATGAGGATGGATTGGAATATTTAAAAGAGGATTTGGAATCCCCTTGTACGGAAGAAATTGCTATTTTTCAGGCATTTGCGGAAGTGGTGGATCAGTCGGACAATGAAATGGTAGTCATTGATACTGCTCCAACTGGTCACACGCTTTTATTGCTTGACTCTACAGAGGCTTATCATAAGGAAATGAGTCGTTCGACTGGGGAGATACCGGAGAGCGTTCGAAAATTATTGCCGAGGCTTCGAGACCCGAAAGAAACTTCGGTTGTTATCGTTACATTAGCTGAAGCAACTCCGGTTTTAGAAGCAGAACGCCTACAGAAAGATTTAAAACGGGCAGAAATTGAGCCGTCATGGTGGGTTATTAATCAAAGCCTGTTTGCAACAGGTACAACCGACCCGATTTTAAGTGGACGTGCTTTTAGTGAACGGGTTTGGATAAATAAGGTGAAAAGAGAACTATCAGCGAATACTGCGCTTATTCCTTGGATGGAAGAAGAAAAAGTTGGCTATGACACGATAAAAGAATATGTTTAGGAGGAAATTAGATGAATATTACAGATAGCGCAAAGCAAAAACTAGAAGTGATTTTTCAAGAAAAAAGTACAGATAGTATCCGCTTCTATTCGGTCGGGGGAGGTTGCTGCGGACCGCAAGTCGGTTTATCTTTGGATCGCCCAAATGAAGCAGATGTCATTCAGGAGATTAACGGTATTAAGGTAGCAATCGAACAGGAAGTAAAAGGCACCGTAGCTGAATTAACGCTGGATAATGAAGAAACACCAGAGGGTGCAAGGTTTGTCTTTATTGGCATGAATCAATGCTGCTAGAAGAATATTCGTTACAATCTTAGAATGTCGGAGGAACATGTTATATGAAAATAGTAATCATAGGCTCTGTTGCAGCAGGTACATCCGTTGCAGCGAAAGCAAGAAGAAACGATGAAAATGCAGAAATTACGCTCTATAATGCGGACTACGATATTTCCTACTCTATATGTGGTATTCCATATTTTCTAGGTGGAGAAGTGGATGAATTAGAAACCTTAACACCTAGAAGTGCGGAATGGTTTAAAAAGCGCTATAATGTTGATATTTTAACACGTCATGAAGTGACTTCTATCGATGTGAAGCAGAAAAAAGTCTCCGTTAAAAACCTGGAAACGAATGAAATGATAGAAGACAGCTATGATACGTTGGTTTTTGCTACAGGAGCAACAGCCGTCACACCGGACATCGATGGTACCGATTTGGACCATGTCTTTCAAGTACGAACCATTCAACATACAGCTTCCATTCATTCTTACATGAGTAAACATAATCCAAAGAAAGTAACTATTGTTGGTGCTGGTTTTATTGGATTGGAGATGGCAGAACAGCTTAAACATAAAGGGTTGGATGTCACGATTTTGCAGCGCAGTAATCAAGTCATGCCACACTTGGATAAGGATATGGCCTTTAGAGTGGAAGAGCATATAGTCAATAATGGGGTTAACTTATTACTAAATGAAGAAGTGGCTTCCATTTCAGCACAGTCGGTCGAAACAAAATCCGCTAAGAGAATTGATTCAGATATGGTCATTATCGCAACAGGAGTAAAACCAAATACGAAATTAGCTGAGGAAATTGGCGTTCAAATCGGGTCTACCGGAGCGATTCAGGTAAATCATAAAATGCAGACGAACTTACCTGATGTTTATGCGGTTGGGGATGTTGCAGAAAGCTATTCCGTCATTACGGGGGAACCGATTTATCGCCCATTAGGTTCTACTGCGAACAAGATGGGGCGAATTGCTGGGGATGTCATAACGGGTGGAGATTTAGAGCACCGGGGCATTCTTGGAACAGGTATTTTAAGAGTATTTGATCTTGCTGTGGCGCATACTGGATTAAGTGAAAAGGAAGCACGTTCCAAAGGATTTGATATCGAGGTGCTTCATAATATTAAACCGGCTAGTGCGGATTATTTAGGTGGAAAACCATTAGTAATCAAAGCAATTGCTGACAGAGAAACAGGGCGCATTCTTGGGGCACAGGCTGTTGGGGAGAATGGAGTTGATAAACGTATTGATGTATTGGCTACTGCCATTAGTTTTAAAGCGAAGGCCGAGGATTTATTCCATTTGGACTTAGCTTACGCACCCCCGTTTAGTACGACAAAGGATCCTGTCATGTATACCGGAATGGCTCTTGACAATGCGTTGAAGCAACAAAACCGCCTAATGACACCAGAAGAGTTAACAGAGCGGATCGAAACAGGAGAAAAACTCCAAATTATTGATACAAGAGCAGCGAAGCAATATGAAGCCTCGAACGTGAAAAATGCAGTAAATATACCATTAGCTAAATTACGCGTGGAAGCAAAGGAACTAGATCCGGACATTCCGACAGTAACGTACTGCAATAGTGGGGTAACAGGTAATGCCGCACAAAATGTTTTAAGAAATTTAGGTTTTAAAGAAGTATATAATTTGTCAGGTGGAAATAAGAATTATCAAAGTTATACGAAACAGAAGGATAAGTAACATTTTCACCTATATCTCCTCTGGTATTCGTATAAAAATATGTCCCTTTTCAAAAACTAAGGTGAACGTGAAGACGTTAGGAGGGCATAATATGGCGAATAAAGCAGGTAAAAATAGACAATTTAAAGAGAGAAAAAATCATGGTGAAACACGAAATGGCAGAAAGAGTCAATATAAGAACTCTAATCCGCATGGTGGAGAGACACCGAACGAATATGTAAATGATGAGAACTAATGAAAAAATCAGTACCGCTTTTTGAGTGGTACTGATTTTTTGTTACATAGGAAAATGTAAGCTATAAAATACGAATATGCACTATGCTTTTTTTGGTTTTTTTTCTTTTCCTTTCTCCTCTTCTCCTACTAATGCAATTTTTGCTTTTCTCCGTTTTTCCTTATCACTTAAAACAAATACAGTATCGCCGTTATGAATGACGGATGTCCCAGTAGGTGTCAGTAATTTCGTGCTTCTATTTATACCGATGATTAGTGTGTTTGAAGGCAATGGTAAATTATTAAGAGATTTGCCTATGGCTGGTGAGTGCTTGTGAATGGTTACCTTCATAATTTCAGAATCGGTATTACCAAGGTTAATCAGTTCAATGGTTGCCTGACTGTCATCTTCATCTCCGGTTAGTTTTAGTTTTTCAGCAAGCCAGGATAATGTCCCCCCCTGAACAAGTGCTGATATGAAGACTACGAAGAAGACGGTGTTGAAAATTAAGTTACTGTTTTCCAGGCCAGCTAATATCGGGTAGGTTGCTAATACGATAGGTACTGCACCTTTTAAGCCTGCCCAGGAAATAAATATTTTCTCGTTCACACGATACTTCATCCATAGCAAACTAATGAAAACTGCAATTGGGCGTGCAACAAACATGAGGATAATGGCAATGAGAATACCCTCCCAGAATACCTCAACCAAATCACCAGGAAATACGAGCAATCCTAATAAGGTAAACATGACGATTTGCATCATCCATGCAAACCCTTCACTAAATCGAAGGATAGAAAACCGATACGTTAAATCACTATTTCCAACGAATACAGCCATGACATACACCGCAAGCAATCCACTGCCACCAAGGGAATCTGTAACAGCATATGTAAAAACAGCTGACCCTAATGCAAGTACGGGATAAAGACCGGAAATATCCAATTTAATATGATTAATCACTAATACTGTCAGCTTACCGAGTAAGAGACCTATCAACAACCCAAGTCCCATTTGTAAAAAGAAAGTTCCGATAGCAGACCAAATAGACATATCCGGAATCTGGATTAAATCAATTAATACGATCGTTAAGAATACAGCCATTGGGTCATTGGAACCAGACTCAACCTCCAATGTTGCCGTTAGACGTTTCTTGAAATTTTTATTTCCTAAAACAGAGAAAACTGCGGCAGCATCGGTGGATCCGACAATCGCTCCTAGCAGCATTCCTTCCAATAGGTTGAAATTTAATATATACATGGCAGCTAATCCGGTTATAAAAGTCGTGACTAGTACACCAAGTGTGGCAAGAGAAACAGAGGGCCCTATAACCGGCCGGATGTTGGACCATTTTGTTTGCGTACCACCATCAAAAAGAATAATAATGAGGGCTAACGTTCCAATAAACTGAGTCATTTCAACATCTTTAAAGAATAGAAAATTGTTAAGGAGCATCCCAGCAATTAGGAAAAGGACTAGAGCGGGCAATCCCAAACGTGAAGAGAATTTTGTTGCCAGTACACCAATGATTAGCATAATTGAAACTAAAAATAATAAACCACCTACAACACTCACGTTAACCAATCAATCCTTCCATATCTATATAATCTTATTATAAAGCGAATTATGCCAAAAATAAAACTTACCATCTTTTTTATATTATAACTAGAGCAGTATACTTATGACCCAAGGAGTAATAATCGATACAACCATTGCACTAATGATCATGGCAATAGAACTTATCGATCCCTCGACTTCACTGTTTTCCAATGCGGTTGCTGTACCGATTGCATGGGAAGCACTTCCAAGACCGATTCCTCTTCCTAAATAATGATGGATTTTAGTGTATTTAAAAATATAGGAACTTAATACAGCACCACTAATTCCAGCTATCATGACAAAAACAGCTGCAAGAGGGGTAATTCCTCCTAGAGAATCGGTGATGGCCATGGATACAGGTGTCGTTACAGATTTGGAGCTAATCGTATAAAGAATTTCATGTTCAAACCCTGCCCATTTTGCAAGAATGACACCAGTAGTAATACCAACTACAGCTCCGAAGCTTGTTCCAATAAGGATGGGCATAACCAGTTTTTTTAACAGTTGCCGCTCTTTGTATAGTGGGTATGCTAATGCTACAACCGCTGGACCGAGCAACTCACTTATCCAGTCACCGCCAACCATATAGGTTTCATATGGTATGTCCAGTGCTACCAATAGAATGATAATTATCAATGTTGAAATGAAGATAGGTAATGTAAAAGGAAAATGAAATTTGGTGTGGATAATTGATGACAGTTTATAAATAAGTATGGTGCCTAAAACCATACTAAACGCTATTAAAATATCAATCATGTTTTGCTTCCTTTCTCATGATAAGCCATTGACTAATCCATCCGGAACTAATCATGACGAGAATCGTGCTTAAGATGACAATGATGACCAGGAGGACTCCTCTTCCCCGAAACAAATCAAAATAGCTCATGATTCCGACCGTAACCGGAATGAAAAATAGGGTGAGATGACGAACCATAAATTTCGTCCCGTCCTCAATACAGGATAATTTTACCGTGTTGGTCACCAGCAATAAGAAGAGAATAATCATTCCGATGACACTCCCCGGTATTAATAAGTGAAATGTTTGCTGAATCCAATTCCCTATTAAGAAAATAGTATACAAGATTAATAGGTGCCAAGCGATTTTTAAGATATGAAGCACGTTTTTACAACTCCCATTACTATTAATAATAATTATTAGTATAGCAAGACTTATATACAAAAAGAAGGATTCAGAATCGACAACAATTTACTCTCTTCGGAGTATTCTGACAAGATAGGCTAAATTCCTACGACAAAATCTACAAATTTACAAAAGCTTTACATTCACATCATACCTTCTTTACAATTAAATACTATACTAAGAAAGTGAGACGAGGATACTCGTTTAATAATTTAAGTTCATATTAGGGGAGGACAATTAATTATGAATTTCAAGAAGTATCTTATGTTCCTTATCATTGCAGCTCTAGCAGTTGTACTAGTAGCTTGTGGAGGAGCAGGGGAAGAGGAAGAAAACACCGAAGAACCAGCTGAAGAAACAGAAGAAGGCACTTCAGGAGACGATGCAGCTGAAGAAGAAACTGAAGAAGCTTCTGATGAATTAGAAGGAAATGTTGTTATTGATGGATCTGGTACGGTTTATCCATTAATGTCTAGACTAGCTGAGGAATATATGATTAATGAACAGCCAAATGTATCCGTAGAAGTAAGTCGTGCAGGTACAAGTGCTGGTTTTGAAAAATTCTTAGTAGAAGATGGAACAGATTTTAACGATGCATCTCGTCAAATTAAGGATGAAGAGCAAGCAAAAGCAGATGAATTAGGTATTGAAGTAATGGAATTAAAAGTAGCATTAGATGGTTTAACTATCGTAATTAACCCTGAAAATGATTGGGCAACAGAATTGACAGAAGAGCAAGTTATTGATATTTTCTTAGGAGAGTATACAAATTGGTCTGAAATTAATGCTGATTGGCCAGATGAAGAAATTCAAACTTATGGTCCAAATGAAAATCACGGTACTTATGAATTCTTTTATGAAGAAATCCTTGATGAACAAGATTTAGTTGACACAATCGATCTTCAACAGGAATATTCAACTCTTGTAACACTAGTAGCTGAAGATACGAATGCAATTGGATTCTTTGGTTTTGGTTACTATGATAACAACCAGGATCAAGTACAAGCAGTAGGTATTGACTTTGGTGATGGTCCAGTTATTCCTTCACTTGATACAATTGATGAAGAAGGTCCTTATGAAAACTTCACTCGTCCAGTATTTACGTACTTAAATGTAGATAATGCGAAAGAAAAACCACAAGTTGCTGATTATGCAAGATACGTATTAGAAAGCATTAATGAATTTGCTGGTGAAACTGGATTTGCTCCAATTCCTGAGGAAGAAGTACAAACTCAACTAGATGAATTAGAAGCAGCTATTCAATAATAAAAAGTACAACTCACAATGAATCTTTTATAAGATGAGGGCCCTAGTGTGCTCTCATCTTATTGTGAGTTAATATGCAGGAAGGAGTCACAGTAGAAATGTCGAAAAACAGCGAAGCAAAGAAAGAAGCTGTTAATGTCAGCGAAATGATTGCGCAAAATAAGAAGAAAAAAAATATATCTAATCTATTTGAAAAACTGATTCCTACCATCTTATTTCTTCTTGCATCGATAACCATCTTAACAACGCTAGGAATTTTATATACGTTATTAAGTCAGGCTATTGAGTTTTTTAAGAGAGTTCCAATTTGGGAATTTTTTACTGGTACAGTATTGAAACCTCTGAGTCAAAATCCGGAATTTGGACTACTGCCTCTAATTAATGGTACGATTATTTCCACTATTATCGCAATGTTTGTTGCAGGCCCAATAGGTCTAATGTCTGCAATTTATTTAAGTGAGTATGCATCTGATCGTGTACGACGTATACTAAAGCCGTTGCTGGAAATTTTAGCTGGTATTCCAACAATCGTATACGGGTTTTTCGCGTTTACATTTGTAACACCTATAATCCGAGCTATCTGGCCAGAGGTAGAAGCAACTAATATTTTAAGTCCTGGTCTAGTAATGGGGGTTATGATTATTCCGATGATTGCATCACTCTCGGAAGATGCAATGACATCTGTCCCTAATGCAATGCGTGAAGGTTCGCTGGCTATGGGGGCTACAAAATTGGAGACAACCTTAAAAGTAGTAATTCCTGCTGCATTTTCTGGAATCATTGCATCATTTGTTCTTGGTATTTCCCGTGCTATCGGTGAAACGATGATTGTAACAATTGCTAGTGGTAGCTCCAAAAACTTTACTTTTGACATTACTCAATCTATGCAGACAATGACTGCATATATTGTTGAAGTCGCTGGTGGGGAGGCTCCCGCTGGGTCGACCATATATTATAGCTTATACGCTGTTGCGTTAACGCTATTTGTATTCACACTAACTATGAATTTACTTGCACGGTATATCTCTCGTAAATTTAGGGAGGAATATTAATGATTAAACAAGTTGATGCGACACAATTAAAAAGCAAAATGAACTCCCGAGTTAGAAAAAATGCTATATGGAAATCTATTTTCCTCCTTTCCACCTTATTCGGATTACTTGTCCTCGCCGTTTTAATAATAAGAGTAGTTATGCAAGGTGCTAGCTGGATTGATATAGACTTTCTAACAGGCAGATTATCTACAAATGCTGATCGTGCGGGTATTATGGGAGCACTACTAGGTACAGTATGGGTTATGCTCGTTGTTATCCCGGTGACGCTTATCATAGGTGTAGCTACAGCGATTTATTTAGAGCTTTATGCGAAAAGAGGGAAGATTCAATCATTTATTGAAACGAATATTTCCAATTTGGCAGGTGTACCTTCGATTGTTTACGGTCTACTTGGTTTAACTATCTTTGTTCGATTAATGGACTTCGGCAATGTGGTATTAGCTGGTGGTTTAACGTTATCACTTCTGGTATTGCCGATTTTAATTGTTTCTGCCCAAGAAGCATTAAGGGCAGTTCCAGCTCAATTGTCTGAAGCATCCTATGGTATGGGAGCGACAAAATGGCAAACGATTAGAAGAATTATTTTGCCTGCAGCATTACCAAGCATTTTAACAGGTTCTATTTTATCATTGTCACGTGCCATTGGTGAAACAGCGCCATTAACGGTACTCGGAATACCAGCATTGCTGATCCCGTTTCCGGGGGGTCTGTTTGATACCTTTACTGCGCTGCCAATGCAAATCTATTATTGGACATTGGATGCATCATTGGTCGCTGAATATGCAAACCTTGCTGCAGCAACGATTATCGTTCTGCTTGTCCTATTATTTGTACTGAACTCTGTGGCAATCTTTATTCGAAACAAATTTCAGCACAGATATTAATTGGATTAGAGTTATGAACAAGAGCTTAAGTGCATGTTTGGTGACTCGTACGTTTATAATATGAGTGTAAATAAGCAAATATGCCAAATCTTTAAGGAGTGGGAAAATGAGTACTCTTGCAAATAATAAAATGAAAGTACAGGTTAAATCAAAGCAAGATGAAGAAACGGAAGCAGCAACTGTAGAATCGGGTAAGATTGTTTATGATACAAAGGATTTAAACTTATGGTATTCTGAGACACATGCATTGAAAGATATCAATTTAGAAATTAATGAAAAAGAAGTAACAGCGATTATCGGACCATCCGGATGTGGGAAATCGACTTATATTAAAACGCTGAACCGTATGGTGGAGCTCGTTCCAGGTGTTCGAACTACAGGAACTATCGCCTATAAAGGGAAAAATATTCTAGACCGATCCTTTAAAGTGGAAGACTTAAGAACCCAAGTAGGGATGGTATTCCAGAAACCGAATCCATTTCCTAAATCCATTTATGAAAACATCACTTATGGTCCAAAGATCCATGGAATCCGTAATAAGAAGATACTCGATGAAATTGTTGAAAACAGTCTTCGCGGTGCTTATATTTGGGATGAAGTCAAAGATCGTTTAAATGAAAATGCGTACGGACTTTCTGGTGGGCAGCAGCAACGTTTATGTATTGCACGTGCTCTTGCGGTTCAGCCAGACGTTATCCTAATGGACGAGCCTACATCTGCATTGGATCCGAAATCAACACTTAAAATTGAAGAGTTGGTTCAGGATTTGAAAAAAGAGTATTCGCTCATTATCGTGACACATAACATGCAGCAAGCTGCTCGTATTTCAGATAAAACAGCTTTCTTCTTAAACGGTGAAGTAGTGGAATACGATAAGACAAATACGATTTTCACCAATCCATCAGATAGTCGTACAGAAGATTATATTTCTGGTAGATTTGGATAAAATCAACTGAATTTACTTATATGATTAGCGCTGCAAATATTGGGCGCTATTTTTTAATCACGTGATTAACTAGCTGTAAGACCCTTAACGAGAAGAATTCGAGATGCCTCAAGAATTCTAAGTGGTAGGGGACGGGCAGCCAGTAAACTGCTGATTCTTTCAGAGGCCTGCGGGTCTCACTTTGTGGTACTAACAATCAGTAGGGGATGGAAACCACCCCCCTGCTGATTGAAGATTCACTTTATATTCTTTTCTGCTGAATAAGAGAATACGTTAGTCCAATGGCTTGTTGGATGCTAAGTAGTTTAATTCGATTATAATAAAAAGCAATTAAAAAAAGGAGCGTCATTCATATTGATGAATGATGCTCCTTTTTTTTACTTGTTCTTATGCGAATGTACCGTTTTTGACTTAGTTACCGAAAAAGACTTATGGGGTACTTTTCTTTTTAAATGATAGGACACTGTTCTTCCTTTTTGGAATACAAAGTATCTCATAAAGATAAAGCTCGCAGCAGAAGAGATAATCATCGCTGCCCCTTTTGCGATGTTTTGTTCAGCAATGGTTGGAATTGGCAATATTCCTAAAAAGAACGACCCGCCAACAAAAACGATATTGCTTATAATTAAACTTATCAATGCTTGAATGAGAAAGTAAAACGCTTCTTTTCTGTTTTTAGATGCTGTTTTTCGAAATGTTAAGTTGGAGTTCCATAAATAACTGTTCGCAACCGCTAACATATAGGAGATGGTATTGAACAAAAGTAAAAACAAACTGTTTTCTGTAGGCCAAAGAAATAGAAGCAGATTTAATGAACCGATATCAATTAATGCATTCAATATACCTATAAGACTGAATTGGATGGCCTGAAACACTATTTCACGGTTTTTGGTAGGAATAATGGGCATGATCACACCTAGATTCTACATGAGATTAAGTAAGTTCTATTTGACAAGTAAATCGTATGCTTACAGTGACATAGTATTCCTCCGTTGAAGAATTGTATTGTAAAAAGATAGTTTTGAAATTTCTTAATGGCATTTTATCATAAAAGTAAACGACGACCAAGGGAGTTTCTACCCCATAGGTGCAATCTAAACAATCTTTTAACATTTAGGAAATAATCTGTGCAAAAATGTGAATACTATACAAGACAATATTCGACAAAATCCGGGAAGTGACAGGCACCAAAAAGTGTTATAAGTAACCCCAAAGATATTGTGACGGAGCAATTATTTTGATTAATACCCCTATTTTTGAAAAAATAGAGGTGTTTAAAGGAGAAGAAAGGGGTATTGGACAATGAAGGTTTTATTAATTGGGGCTAATGGACAAGTCGGAAAACGCATTGTGCGACTATTAAAAGATAGCAATGATCACACATTAAGAGCGATGGTACGCAGTGAGGAACAGGCAGAAGCGTTAAAAAATTCCGGGATGGAGGCAGTGATTTCCAACTTAGAAGGCAGTGTGGAAGAAATAGCAGAGGCAATCAAGGGATCTGATGCAGTAATTTTCACAGCTGGTTCCGGCAGCAAAACAGGGCCGGATAAAACGTTGCTTGTTGACTTAGATGGAGCGGTTAAATCGATGGAAGCTGCAGAAATGGCTGGAGCTAAACGCTATGTAATGGTGAGTGCATTTCAGGCACATAATCGGGATAGCTGGAAGGACAGCCCAATTAAGCCATACATGGTTGTCAAACACTATGCGGATCGGATTTTAATGACAACTGATTTAAACTATACGATTGTTCGTCCTGGTGGATTAATCAATGAGAATGGTACAGGAAGAGTGGCAGCAGCAGAGAACTTGGACAGGGGAACCATTTCACGTGAGGATGTGGCCAGAACAGTTGTAGCCTCTTTAACGGAAGAAAACACATATAAGCGCTCCTTTGACTTAATGTCCGGTGATAGTACTGTGGAAGAGGCATTGAAGAATTTGTAAAAGTAAGGTGGGCTCTCGTGCGTTAGGGGAGCTCCTCTCTTTCCATCTGAATGCACATTATAAAGTAAAACTTCAATCGGAGGGGCCTTTGCTCTCCCCTCTGACTGATTGTTAGTACTACAAGGACAGCCCCCGCAGAATACTGCCTGCCCTTCTCCACTTGTTTTTTCTCGAATTCTTCAATTAGGGGTCTTACAGCTTAGTTACTCGATGAATAAATCCTATAAGCATATCAAATATGGGGAAAACTCGTATTCGCTCGTCTTTTAGTGAATGTGTTTATCACGTGATTAACTGGATATAAGACCCCCACTTCAAAAATTCGAGATGCCTCATCAAGAATTATAAGTGGGGGACCAACCAGCCAGTAAACTTCTGATTCGTTCAGAGGCCTTTAGGTCATACCCTTGTGGTACTAACTATTAGTAGGGGATGGACCCCCCCACTGATTGAAGATTCACTTTACTTTTCTTTATACTTAGGAATTTAAAGTTTTAGCTAGATTCCCCACTTCTTGGCCAAAATTTTACACTTTTCTAACATGTAAATAAAAATTTTCAAAAAAACACTTGAATTATTATGCAAAATGATGCATAATAATTCATTAATAGCACATATTCGAGAGGGGATATCATTAATGAAGGATAAAATAGTTTTAGCTTATTCTGGTGGACTTGATACATCCGTAGCAATTAAGTGGTTACAAGATAAATATAATTTCGATGTCATTGCCGTGGCGCTTGATGTAGGTGAAGGGAAAGACTTGGATTTTGTAAAGAAAAAAGCCATTGATGTTGGTGCCATAAAATCGTATGTTGTAGATGCAAAATCATTATATGCAGATGAGTTCGTGTTACCTGCATTACAGGCAAATTTATTATATGAAGGAAAATATCCATTAATTTCAGCATTATCACGTCCATTGATTGCTAAAATTTTAGTGGATATTGCAGAAGAGGAAGGTGCAGTTGCGGTTGCGCATGGCTGTACAGGAAAAGGAAATGACCAAGTACGCTTTGATGTTTCCTTTACCGCATTAAATCCGGAGCTGAAGATCGTTGCACCGGTCCGTGAATGGGCAATGTCCCGTGAGGAAGAAATTGAATATGCAAAAGAAAACAATATTCCAATTCCAATTGATTTAGATAATCCGTTTAGTATCGACCAAAATCTATGGGGACGTAGTAATGAATGTGGTGTACTGGAAGACCCTTGGGCAGAGCCGCCGAAAGAAGCATATGATTTGACTGTTGACCCTGTAGAAGCACCAGATGAGCCACAAGTAGTTCAGATTACATTTGAAAAAGGGAAGCCAGTATCCCTTGATGGAAAAGCACTTCCACTAGATGAACTCATTTTGGAATTAAATGAGATAGCTGGAAAACATGGTGTGGGACGTATTGATCATGTCGAGAATCGTTTAGTTGGAATTAAATCACGTGAAATTTATGAAGCACCTGCTGCGATGACCTTGATTGCAGCACATCAGGAATTAGAGGCATTAACATTGCCAAGAGAAGTTGCTGAATTCAAACCAACTGTAGAACAGAAATTAGCTCAAACCGTTTATTACGGTCAATGGTATTCACCATTAACAGCAGCACTTCAAGCTTTCATTAAAGAAACACAGGAACATGTATCTGGTACGGTTAAAGTGAAACTGTACAAAGGTCAAGCACAGGTAGTGGGACGTGAATCTGCTAGCTCTTTATATGACTTTGACCTTGCAACCTATAATAAAGACGATGCATTTGATCATGAAGCTGCACTAGGCTTTATCAAACTATGGGGACTACCAACAAAAGTTCATGCATCCGTAAACCAAACACATGCGAAAGACAAATCAACAGAGAAAGTAAAACTGGAAGTAAAGGAAGCTGTTAAACCGTGAAACTATGGGGCGGACGATTTACAAAACCAACCAATGAACTAGTAGATGAGTATACAGCGTCCATTTATTTTGATAAAAAATTAGCAAAATACGATATCCAAGGAAGTCTCGCCCATGTAGAAATGTTGAAGGTTTGTGAGATCATCTCGAGTGAAGATGCCGACAAAATAGCAGAAGGGTTAAAGAAAGTAGCCGGTAAAATTGAAAGCGGAGAAGCGGAGTTATCGGCAGAAAATGAAGATATTCATATGAATGTCGAAAAGCTTTTAATCGAGGAAGTTGGTCCTGTAGGTGGGAAACTGCATACGGGACGAAGCAGAAACGATCAGGTTGCACTGGATATGCGCTTGTATTTGCGGGAAGCACTGGTTGATTTGACCAGTCTTCTCGTAAAAGTACAGCAATCCCTTTTGAATCAGGCGAAACAAAATCTGGATACGGTTATGCCGGGGTATACCCACCTGCAGCGGGCCCAGCCGGTATTATTTGGACATCATATGATGGCATATGTATTTATGTTTCAGCGTGATGTAGAACGGCTAAAAGACAGCTGGAAGCGGGTGAACAAATCACCGCTTGGAGCTGGTGCACTAGCAGGAACAACTTTTCCAATTGATCGGGAATTTGTTGCTGATCAATTAGGTTTTGATGGGATTTGTGAAAACAGTCTGGATGCGGTAAGTGACCGTGATTTTGTCGTGGAGTTTTTATCCAATGCATCTCTTGTATCGACACATTTATCCCGGCTTTGCGAAGAAATCGTGCAATGGTCGAGTGCGGAATTTAATTTTGTGGAATTGGATGATGCGTTCTCAACGGGAAGCAGCATGATGCCGCAGAAGAAAAACCCAGATGTAGCAGAGCTTGTTCGTGGCAAGACAGGTCGGGTATACGGTCACTTAATAGGAATGCTTACGACGTTAAAAGGATTGCCATTAGCGTATAACAAAGACATGCAGGAAGATAAAGAAGGCATGTTTGACACGGTGGAAACCTTAAAAGGTGCGTTGGCTTTGTTTGCTCCAATGGTTGAAACGATGCAAGTGAAAAAGGAAAACATGTACAATGCAGTGAGAGAAGACTTCTCTAATGCAACGGATTTAGCGGATTACCTTGTTGGAAAGGGTATGCCATTTAGAGAATCCCATGCAGTGGTTGGGCAAGTGGTGTTGTATTGTATTCAAAATAACAAATATTTGTTGGATCTGACTGTAGAAGAGTTCCAGAAATATTCCAGTTTGATTGAGGATGATATTTTTGACGCGCTTACCCCTGAAACAGTGGTGAATGCTCGAAATGTTGCTGGTGGTACAGCAAAAAATAGAGTGGAAGAGCAGATGGAAAAGGCATCTGTGTTTTTAAAAGTCACAGAAGACTGGATTGAAACGCAAGGGAACTTAATCAATGGTCAGTTGAAAAAATAAAGTAAATGGTGCTCAGAATGTTCTGGGTGCCTTTTTGTTTGATTTGGTTATGTTTTCACATACATAAGGAAAGTGAAGAATTTTAAATCTGGATATTAAAAAAACCAAAGTATTGCAAGAACAAAACTGATGCAAAACTTAGCTAAGAATCGCATGTTTCATCTCTCCTTTTTATCTTGGCTCTTTTCGCATGCTTTGTTGCCTTGTTTCTTTATATAAAACATGTCATAAAAAACAATTTTTAACAGCCTTTAACTTCATGGTACAGAAGAACTATTAAATCACTGCAAGCTGTATGTGAACTTTTTGTAAAAAATGTATAGAATGATGAGGATTTGGATATGGTGAGTAGACGAACGGAGACCCTAACTATAAAAGGATTGTGCTTATTTCAGCACAATCCTTTTATACCAACTGTCAACTAGTGGCGTTTGCTTAGCCAAAGAACGCCGGATTTTGCCAGTCTGGGCAGAAATCCAATCATTGGGTATTTCATCATATTGCCGAACCCGTCTGTCTTGCCTAGAGAACCGAGCGTCCCCTTCAGCTTGATCTCTTTCGGTTTTTTTGGTTCTTTATGATGAAACACTGCAAGTAATACCTCGGCGACTTGCTCTCCCTGCTGCATGGCCAATTGTGCACTTGGTGAGTGTTCGGAGGCAGCACAATCACCCAACACATAAATATTTGGCTGCGCTGGTACTTGGTAAAATTCATTCGTTATTATTTTTTCGTGCTGATCTTTATCAACTGGAAGTTCTCGAACTAAATAATTCGGGCGAACCCCCGCTGTCCAAATAGTCACATCGTTCAGGTAACAGACACCGTTATTGCAAACCCCATCTTTTTCCACGTATTCCACATTGGAATGGTGGATGACATCTACATTATTTTCGATAAACCATTTTTCAACATATTCCTGTATTTTTGAATCAAAGGCTTTTAAAACAGTTGGCCCACGATCTAACAGTCTTATATTTAAATCTGGTCTGCTTTCTCTAATTTCTGAAGCAACTTCTATTCCACTTAACCCGGCACCAATAACCGATACCTTTCCATAAGCCTTTAAGTTAGAGACGGACAGTCCAGCATGTCGTGCTTTTGCAAAGGTTTGAACACTTTCGGTAAACTCCTTTGCTCCCGGAACACCATGATAATTATCTTCACAACCTAAACCGATCACTAAATAATCAAATGGAAGAGGATCTTCTCCATCTTCAAATAGAATTTGCTGTTTGTCGGTGTCAATTTTTGTTACTTCACGAAACAGATATGTTACTCGATGATCTTCAGGGAATTCCACCCGCACGTCGGTTTCTGCTGAGGTTCCGGCTGCAATTGCATAAAACTCAGTTTTTAGCGACCGGAACGGATTTCGGTCCACAACAAATATTTGTATATCTTCAGGTAATTGATAGTCCAATAATCCATTTAATACTTTGATACCACCATATCCCCCGCCTAAAATGACAAGCCTTTTCATGTAATTACCCCCCAAAGTTGAAACCCTTTCGTTATTATCCACATTTAGATTATCAGAGTTTGGGATGGCTGTCACGCCCTTGACAAGAATAAAGTGTTTGTTACGTATGCCTTTAAACATGCTGTACTATTTTATGAAGAATTGCCGGAAATTAAACATGTTAAATACCCTATGATAGACCCACGACAAAATACGACAAATTTCGGAAAGTGACAGGCACCCTGGAGGGAAACGGAGACACCTACGGGAATAGTGACCACAGTAAGCACCCTAAAAACGCGATAGCACGTGTGGGCTCACGGGTTGCCCTAAGGTACGCGTAGTATTTCCGCGAGCGGTAGGTACAACACCAACTTAGCATCTAAAGTTAGTCAAGAATTTATACACGACAACCATAAAAAGCAACTAAACTTATCAAAAGCCCCCCTTAGTTATAAAAAACGTAAAGTAGATGCTATTTTCCGAATATGCGGTTCATCCGCCCATAGAATAAAAAAGTTATAGGTTGTTTCATTTATTTCAACTGGTTCGGGGTAGGTTACAATGAGTGCAGCCTGCTGATTCATTTCCAAGGGCTGATCCTCAGAAGGGAAAATAAAGCATGCTCGTTCCCTTTGGATGGTAGTTTGAACTATTTCCGGCATGGAACCATATGGCATAAGTGTTTGAAAGGCTTCCCCATGGCAAACTTCATCTAAACTTTCTCCTGATATCGCTGAAATTTGGAAAAATCCATCCGTACCTTCAAACCGCTCCTCCGTTACTTGCTGCCAATGGGCTGGATATTGGAAAGTAACCCGATACTGTTGGTTTGTATAAGTACGTTCCATCACAGGAGGCATTTTTACAGGGGGAGCCCATTGCAGAGAAGCAATGACAAATTCTCCTTCAACCAATTTAATTGGAACCGGATGCTCTAAGTCGATCATCCACATTTCACGAGCATAGCCCTGCTCTGTGCATCCAGACAAATAAGCCATTCTCCTGCCTTCAGGTGACCAAGTAACAGGACTTGCAAAACAATTGGAAATCGCATGAATGGTCTCGTTTTCTCCACGCCTTCCTACTGTTCGAATTTGATTATAATATTCCCTGTCTTCATACGCCGTAGCACTATAAGCAATCGTTCTGGAGTCTGGATTCCATCTTGGAAAATAGTTTTTCGCTAGTGGGCCACCTTCCAAACCATATATATTTCCAGTGGAAAGTTCAATGGTATGAATAAGCGATATGCTCACACCTGGGGTAGTGTATAAGACAAAGCTGCCGTTAGGAGATAATCGAACATTATGAAGTGGACCGTCTGTGTTATTCGTTATTCTCCTTCTTCCTGTACCATTTGTAAACATCCGATAAATTTGGCTTATGCCATTCTCATCAGGTGCTTGAAAGAGAATCTCCGTCCCGCTCGGAAACCAGCGAACATCTGTTGCACCTACTTGTTCTATGGTTGAAAAGGTATGGTCTGTAACATTATAAAGGATAATCTGATTTCTTGTGGAATAAGCAAGCCTAGTACTATCTGGTGACCAATCCAGACTTAAGTTATCATTTTCGGCAAATTGATCCAGATTTGCAAAGGATTGTTCGGCGACATTCACTAAATATAAGATTCTATTTTCCCCTGCAAAGGCAATTTTCCTGCCGTTAGGAGACCATTCAGGAACGGAAAAGGAATCGGCTAAGCCACTTGTAAGCGGAGTGATGGAGCCGTCTTTTAAATAATAAAGCCAAATATCATATTCACCACCGCGATTCGTATTAAAAGCAATCATTCCTTCCCCTCCAGGAGGAGCATACGGAATCTGCAGCCACATGCCTGGAAAGATATAATCGGATGGTAGCTGATTTACCTGCTGCAGCAGTTCTGTATTTCTTCTGCCATCTGTACTCACGTTAAAACGCCCAGCCAACTCATATAATGTATCACCAGGTTGAACAATGTAATAAGGCAAACCAGGAGGTACATAAAGTAATTGGTCAATATAAATAATGTATGGGGGTCTCAGTTGATTACTTTGAATAAGAACGGATGGAGGAATGCGGAATAATTGGGAGATGCTATAAACACTGTCACCTGGTCGAACACGATAGCGAAAGACACCTGGTGGAATGGAAAGCTGTTGACCAACAAAAATAAGATCTGGTGAACGGAGGTTGTTTGCAGAAATTAAAGAGGCAATCGGTATTTCCCAACGACTTGCGATATTAGATAGTGTATCGGTAGGCTGCACCGTATAAAAATATTGCATGAAATCCCTACTTTCGGTATAAAACATAATGGTTGCCATATGTATATGCATTCATTTCTTGTATCATGTTAGAAATGATAAAGTGATTCTTGAATCCTTTTCCCACTGAGTTAGATGTACGAGTCAAGGGTTCACTGGCTACAAGTCTCCCACTTATCATTCTTGAAGGGAAGGTCTTACAGCCGGTTAGTCACGTGGTAAAATGAAATAAAGTGAACCAAATAAATAACATCATTTGTAAAGATACGATAGAATAGGTAAATTGGGAATGAACAATATGTTTTGATGAAGGAGTAAATAATGAACAGAAAACAATCACTACCATTTACCGTTTCAAAAACGGAAAACTTTTTTGAGCGTTTGGGGGACTATGTCGGGGACGTGTTCTACGATATTCTGCCTGAGCAAGGGTATGAACTGCGTGATGAACAAATTTATATGGCATTTCAGCTGGAACAGGCATTTAAACAGAAGCGAACCATTTTTGCAGAGGCAGGAGTTGGTACGGGGAAAACCTTTGTCTATTTGCTGTATGCAATCTGTTATGCTCGATATAAAGGGCAGCCTGCTATTATTTCCTGTGCGGATGAAACATTAATTGAACAGCTTGTAAAAAAAGACGGAGATATTGAAAAGCTCGAAAAAGCGTTAGGACTTCATATTGATGTTCGTCTCGCGAAAGCACGTGAGCAATATGTTTGTGTGCGTAAACTCGATGCGATAGTAAATAAAACGAGTGATGAGGCGATTTCCAAAGTATATGACGAAATACCGGAATTTGTTTTCGATACAGGGAAGTCGATGAAATCCTTTGAAAGATATGGGGACCGAAAAGAGTATCCGTGGGTGTCAAATGAAGTATGGGAAAACATCGCCTGGGATCCATTGCAGCAATGTTCTACCTGTGAATGGCGGCATCGTAGTGGGCAAACACTGAACCGGGAATATTACCGACATGCAACCGATATTATCGTATGTTCACATGACTTTTATATGGAACATATTTGGACAAAGGAGTCACGCAAACGAGAAGGGCAAATGCCACTCTTACCAGAAGCAAGCGCAGTCATTTTCGATGAGGGGCATTTACTGGAGTTCGCTGCACAGAAGGGCCTAACCTATCGATATAACTTAGATACGATTACGAAAGTACTTACAGGTTACATGGGACAGGATGTGCGTGAAGAATCACTGATTTTAGTGGAAGACATTTTAATGGGGAACGATGATTTATTTGATATGTTAGCAGATGCTTCCCATGCAGTTGCAGGTTCCAATCGCAGAGAAGTCGCTCTTACAAATGAAATTATTCAAGCTGTAGAAGGACTTTTTGGCAAAGTAAATAAATTGCTGGAGGAACTTGTTTTTGATTCTGAATTATTCACCATGGACGATTATTACATGAAGATTATGGAAGAGTTCTTGGAGTTTTTCTCAAATGGATTGGAGATTCTTTTAAAAGATAATAAGGGAATCTATTGGCTCGAAGAAAAACAGGATACGACGAGTCTGGTTATCATGCCGCGTCTTGTGGAAGATGTTCTTAGAAAAGAGGTATTTTCACAGAACATGCCATTTGTTTTCTCATCTGCAACCCTTTCCCAAGCTGGAGACTTTACGTATATAGCCAACAGCTTGGGAATCGAAAAGTATGATTCTTTCTCGGTAAATTCGCCATTTAATTATGAGAAGCAAATGAAGTTATTTGGACATACAAATGATAATGGGAAGTGGGGGCAAATCGCCGAAGCACTTCGTGAGAATCAGGGCCGTTCGTTATTATTATTTTCATCCAAAGAAGAAATGGATCAATATCGAAGTTCGGCCGAGCAAGAAGAATTTCCTTTCCCCATTCTTTATGAAGGGGATCAGGAAATCAGTGAAACGGTACGGAAATTCCAAATCAATGATGAAACCGTATTGTGTGCATATCACCTTTGGGAAGGGTTGGATGTTCCTGGGGAATCATTAACACAAGTGATTATTTCATCCCTCCCATTTCCGCCAAATGACCCCGTGTTTAAAGCAAAGCGAAAACACGCGTCCCAGCCTGAAAAGGAAGTAGATCTCCCATACATGCTGCTTCGTTTACGCCAAGGTGTCGGCCGATTGATTCGGACAAGTGAGGACTATGGTAAGGTGCATATTTGGATGAGTGTGAAAGAAAAAGAGAACTATTTACAAGAAATAGCCGATGTATTGCCTGTGGAAATCATAATGTAAAAGTCAAAACGAGCAGTCGTTAATCCCAGCTGCTCGTTTTTTGATTCAGGTATTATCGACAAATTACGACAAAAACCGGGAAGTGACAGGCACCTATTTGAGTAGGTGCAGGAAGTGGTGGAGTATTTTGGCGGTTAGGCCCCATACTACTTTTCCGTAGTATTTATAGAATAATTCATCGATGTGACGCATTTGCCATTGATAGTTCTCTCCGCCGATAATTAAATCAAATGGAAAGTCATCTTCTGGTTTAATTTCTAAATAAATTTTATACGTTTCCGGCTCATTTTGAAGTAAGTAGTTCAGTGGAATGGTAAAGATTTCTCCTACTTCATCCTCGTTTGGAATAATCTTATCGGGGTTTTTAATGTGTCCAATGAAAGGATAAATGATCCTGCCCATGTCTGCCACAACATAGTCGAGAGGAATGACATCTGTAATATCGGTTTCTTTCAAGCCTAACTCCTCTGTTGTTTCTCTTATGGCACAATGCTTTGGAGTCTCGTCTTCCTCATCAATTCTCCCGCCTGGAAAACAAATGTCACCTGGTTGTGTCCGTAACTTCATTGATCGAACCTCAAACAAAACATGTGTCTCGTTTTCGATTTCAACAAGTGGAAGCAGCACGGCAGATTTAAAATAGTTTTTCTCCCCTAAAATAGAAGGTTTCCGGCCTTTTAATTTAGTTATAATATCGATTGAATCCATTTTGCCACCTCCATTGAGCAAATAGTTACTGTCTATTATACAGAAAATCCAGTAAAAATTAATCCCTCCTGATAAGGGATAAGACAAATCTAAACTTGGAGTTAACATTAATATAAACCAACTATAATTTCTATGAACCAACTGTGTCCAGACTTTAGATGGAATAGTATGATTAATGAATGGATTACCCCTTTTCCAGCACGATTTCCCCGGAAATGCATACCTAAAAATTAAATAGTCCAAAAATAACCGTGACAGTGAGCATGGAATATGTAATAATAACTTAAAGATTGGGTAAATTGAATTTTTACGAAAAAGTCATTCAACAGAGTAAAAATTTTAAAGTCCCAAGTAAAACTCAAGCGTTTTCTTTATTAAGAAATGGCTCTATGAGTTTTCTAACTAATTTCTTCCAAAGAGGTGCCCTAAATGAAATATGTATACTCTGGTAAAACAAAAGATGTTTATGAATTAGAAGATGGAAACTATTTGCTGAAATTTAAAGATGATGTTACAGGTGAAGACGGTGTGTTTGATCCAGGTGCAAATTCAGTGGGACTTTCCATTGAAGGAGCAGGAAAAGCAGGGTTGAAGTTAAGCCAGTTTTTCTTTGAAAAATTAAAAGAGCAAAATATACCGACGCATTTTGTGGATGCGAATATTAAAGAAAAAGAGATGAAAGTAGTACCTGCAACAGTGTTTGGCCAAGGCTTAGAAGTAATTTGCCGTTTTCGTGCGGTCGGAAGTTTTCTAAGGAGATATGGTCGATACGCAAAAGAAGGCCAGCATTTGGATTCCTTCGTGGAAGTAACCTTAAAAGATGATGAACGTGGTGATCCACCAATTGGTCGCGATGCATTGCATATGCTTGGAATTCTAACAAAAGAGGAATACGGAATTTTAAAAAATCTAACGAAAGTGATTTCCCAAGTTATTAAAGACGAATTAGCTAAAAAGGGAATAGAACTTTATGATATTAAATTGGAGTTTGGCAGAAATGAAAATGATCAGATTATTTTGATTGATGAAATTTCCGGTGGCAATATGAGGGCTTATAAAGATGGAGAATATGTCCATCCATTAGAATTGGAAAAATTATTATTGGGGCCGTCACCAGTTACCATAACAAAATAATATGGGAAAGGAGCTGAATGCCATAAAGGTTTCAGCTCCTTTTTCTGGAATCCGATTCGACAAAATCCAACAAATTCCGGGAAGTGACAGGCACCATATGACAGTTGTCATATCGTTTTGCTTACGTTTATGACTTATAAAGTTTTCCATTTGCTCGTAAACTACATAGTAAAGGTAAGAAGTTAAATTGCATTTTAGGAGGAAATCATGAGTAAACAAAAACAAGCACAATTGCGAAAAAGTGTTGCCTCTTTTGCAACTGCAGATATAAAGGCAAGTATCATACAAATCGCCAATTCATTTATTCCATTCTTTCTGCTTTGGTATCTTGCATATCAAAGTTTATCCGTCTCCATATTGTTAAGCCTCGGATTTTCTATCGCAGCAGCAGGTTTTGTCGTTCGGATCTTTATTATTTTCCATGACTGCACACATATGTCATTTTTCAAAAATAGTAAAGCCAACCGAATATTAGGGACAATAACCGGGATTATTACACATTTCGCTTTTGAAAAGTGGAAAAGATCGCACTCCATTCACCATGCTACAAGCGGTAATCTCGATAAACGTGGAACCGGAGATATTTGGATTATGACCGTGGAGGAATATGCCAATGCTTCTATTTGGGGTAAACTAGCTTATCGGCTTTACCGCAATCCAATTATTCTATTTGGATTAGGACCACTTTATTTATTCCTGATCGATAACCGGTTTAATCGAAAAGGAGCTAAACCGAAGGAGCGCTGGAACACGTATTTGATTAATACTTCGATTGTTGTAATATATGCGCTTTTGATTTGGGCAATTGGATGGCAGGCATTCTTAATGGTCCAACTCCCAGTTCTATTCGTTGCAGGTTCGTTAGGTATTTGGTTATTTTATGTCCAGCACCAATTTGAGGATTCTTATTTTGAAAATGAAGAAGAGTGGGATTATGTAAAGGCGGCTGTGGATGGAAGTTCTTATTATAAACTGCCAAAAATCTTACAATGGATTACCGGTAACATTGGATTTCACCATGTTCATCATTTGAGTCCAAGAGTGCCAAATTATCAATTGGAAAAGGCACATGAATCAACCCCACCACTTCAAAATGCAACGACGATTACATTGAAATCCAGCTTGGAATCCATTCGATTCCGTTTGTATGATCAGGCAAGTCGTTCCTTTGTAAGTTTTAAAGAATATAAAGCGTTGCAAAAGAATAAAAGCACCAACCTGAAAATAAAAATGAGCAGAGCTAAATTCCAAGAAGAATAATCACCAAAAGACCTTCCTCTTAAAAAAGTGGGAGGTTTTTCTGTTTCGCGTTAGGAAAGTAAAAATGTTAGATAAGGGGTGAGTTAGACTTATCTGAAGTTTTAACGTCCCAAGTATATGGTAGATCGTTATTTAGACCCTTTTCATAAGTTACATTTTATAAATTCTACATACCCAAAATTTTAGCGTTCCAAGCATAAGGAAAACAAACACATTCACTAAAATACAAGCAAATGCGAGTATTACTAAAAAATTTGTTATACTTATCTCAAAGTGTTATGAAAATTGGAATGGAGGAACGTTCATGCAAAATTGGTATCATATTTTTTCGAAAAACACAGGGCTTAGCTTATATGCTTGGATTATATTTTGTCTTCTTCCATTCTATTTTATTTTACGGTTATCGTCCCTGTTTGAAATTACGGTAGGCATATTAATGATTGTCCTGTTTTTTACGACTTACCGCTTAGCTTTTATAAAAAAAGGCTGGACAGTTTATGTTTCAGTTGGCATTCAAATGGTGATAAGTATCGGAATGACCTTGTATTTTGGGTATGTCTATTTTGCCCTCTTTCTAGCCTTTTTCATTGGTAATATTCAACATAAGGCAGGGTTTATCACCTTGTATGTCGTACATCTTGTAACAACCATTGCGGCAGTTAGTGTTGGGTTTGTGCTGCAAACTCCACTCTTTTTTCCACAGATGCCTTTTATTGTTATAACGATCATAGGTGTCATTCTATTACCATTCAACATGTATAACAGAAATAAACGTGAGAAATTGGAAAATGAATTAGAAACTGCCAATGAAAGAATTTCAGAATTACTGGTTACAGAGGAAAGGCAACGTATTGCACGTGATTTACATGATACATTAGGACAAAAGCTTTCCTTAATTGGTCTGAAAAGTGATTTAGCAGGAAAACTGGTAGAAATCGAACCAGAAAAAGCCAAAAAAGAATTAAATGATATTCACCAAACTGCAAGAACCGCATTGAACGAAGTACGTGAAATTGTTTCTACGATGAAAAGCATTAAGCTTAAAGATGAAGTGAAGCATATTAGCCAAGTGTTAAAGGCTGCTCAAATTGAATTTAAACTGAAAGGAAATCCTGATCTGGCAGATACTCCCCTTTTAGTAGAAAATGTATTAAGCATGTGTTTAAAAGAAGCAGTTACAAACGTAGTGAAACATAGTAATGCAACAAACTGCAAAGTGTCCATTGTACAGTCACCTAGTGAAGTATTAATTCGAATCTGTGATAACGGGAAAGGCATCTCTGATGGTCCCAATTTACTTGAAGGAAATGGATTGCGTGGAATGAGAGAAAGGCTGGAATTTGTGAATGGACATCTTAAAGTGGAGTCATTAGAAGGCACTTTGATTACTATCCAAGTTCCAAAATTAGCTGACCAAATCAAACGGGAGGGATTATCATGATTCGGATTGTTATAGCGGAGGATCAAGGTATGTTACTTGGAGCCCTCGGTGCACTTTTGGATTTGGAAGAAGGTATGGAGGTTGTAGGAAAGGCGAAAAATGGAGAAGAAGCCATTTCGCTTGTTAAACAGCAGAAGCCAGACGTATGCATCATGGATATAGAGATGCCTGTAAAAAGTGGTCTTGATGCAGCGGAGGAATTGAAAGACGACCCTTGTAAGGTTATTATTTTAACAACCTTTGCTCGAGCAGGATATTTCGAGCGAGCAAGAAAAGCCGGAATAAGCGGTTATCTGTTAAAAGATAGTCCTAGTGAAGAGCTGGCTAATTCGATACGTGTAATTATGGATGGTCGGAAAGTGTATGCTCCTGAATTAGTGGATATTGCCTATGAGGAGGAGAATCCACTGACAGAGCGTGAGGAGCAGGTGATTAAGCTGATTGCAGATGGGAAGAACACCAAAGAGATTGCCAATCAGTTGTATCTAACAACAGGTACCGTGCGTAATTATGTTTCAGTGATATTTGATAAACTGAATGTCAGTAATCGAATTGAAGCCATTTCCCGTTTTAAGGAAAAAGGCTGGTTTAAATAAATAATCTTTCATTCGACATATTTCAACAAATTTCGGGAGGTGCCTGTTACCATGAGGCATGCGATTTTTCAGATGGATATTGTAGCGGGGAAACCAGGGGAGAATAGGAACAAAGTAGAGGCTTGGGTGAAGCAAACGGTAGAAAAGGAAAATCCGGATATTATTGTACTTCCGGAGATGTGGACAACGGCTTATACATTGCCAGAATTGGATGGGTTGGCAGATATAGATGGGGAGCCAACGACATCATTTTTGCGAGAGCTGGCGAAAACGTATCAAATCAATATAATAGGTGGCTCTATTGCTAATAAAAAAGATGGCAGGTTTTATAATTCCAGTATTGTACTAGATAGAAAAGGTGACATGGTTTATACCTATGACAAAATCCATCTCGTTCCAATGCTTAATGAACCAAAATATTTAGCGGGTGGCACGAATAAGGCGGCAGTTTTTGAGCTGGACGGAGTGAAGATGGGTCTGATTATTTGTTATGATTTACGTTTTCCGGAATTGGCACGAAGTCTTGCACTTGAAGGTGCTCAAATATTGTATGTTGTCGCAGAATGGCCAACAGCACGAAAGGAACATTGGAAAGCACTCCAAATCGCAAGGGCGATTGAAAATCAGTTTTATGTTGTTTCCTCTAACCGTGTGGGCAGCTATAATGGTGAAGATTTTGCCGGAACATCGATGGTAGTTAATCCATGGGGAGAAGTCTTACAAATTGGTAGTGAAACAAGGGAAGAGACAATCATAGAATCTTTATCATTGGAATCTGTTCCTAAAATCAGGAGGGACGTACCAATATTCAAAAGCAGAAGACCGGAGATGTATTAAGCAAGAACAAGAGATAGAGGCTGGGACACAATTAAAATACCCAACCCTTAAAACGAGTGATTATAAGTTAAAGAAGCTAATCTTTTCGAAAGGACGAGTAACGGCAGTCCCAATCTTTTAGAAAAGAGCATTATTAAAAGAAAAATCCGAACTAAATTCGAATTCTAAATGAAGAATTTCGAATCATCGTTCGGATTTTTCCTTAACGAACACAGTTTTCCCCCAACCTCCCTTTTTATTTCCATTTTAATAAATAATTTCATGTATTATGCAAACATTAAACCTGTAATTAGAATACAATCATTCATTAAAAAGGAGGAAAACACATGGCAGTAAAATTAGCAATTATTTACTACAGCTCAACAGGTACAAATTTTAAAATGGCTAACTGGGCAAAAGAGGCTGGTGAACAGGCAGGTGCAGAAGTTAAATTACGAAAGGTTCCAGAACTAGCACCTGAAGCAGCAATCGCTTCAAACCCGGCCTGGCAAGCTCACTATGATGAGGCGAAGGATATTCAAGAGGCATCATCGGAAGATATTGAGTGGGCAGATGCGATTATATTTAGTACACCAACCCGTTTTGGTAATGTCTCCTCACAAATGAAACAATTCTTGGACTTGCAAGGTGGATTGTGGGGTTCAGGAAAAACCGTAAACAAAGTGGTAAGTGCCATGTCATCGGCATCTAACCCCCATGGTGGACAGGAAGCTACCATTCTTTCCTTATATACGTCAATGATGCACTGGGGAGCGATTATTGTGCCTCCAGGTTACACGAATCAGGTTCTTTTCGGTGCTGGCGGTAACCCATACGGAACAAGTGTAACCCAATCACAGGAAGATGGATCGATGGTAGAAAATGTGGAAGATGCTGTGAAACATCAAACAAAACGCACAATAGAAGTTGCTTCAAAAATAATCGGCGGTTAGATGGAATACTGATTAGGAGAGATCCTGATCAGTTTTCTTATGAAAAGACACATCCCTGCTCCGAAAAGTGACAGAATCTATGTCGTAAAGTAAACTATATTTTGGGGAGGGATTAACTGTTGAGCAGTTTAAAACAAAAATGTACAAACATTGCTGATAATCACTTATTTACTAAAATAATTATTGGATTAATTGTTGTAAATGCAATCCTCGTTGGACTTGAAACCTATCCATATTTCGCAGTTAATTATTCCGATTGGATATACATAGCTGATACTATCCTGCTGTGGGTATTTACCATTGAGATTATCATTCGTTTTATTGGTAGCAGCTCCATTAGAGCATTTTTCCGTGACCCATGGAATATATTTGATTTTCTCATTGTTGCCAGTGGCCATTTACTGGTCGGTGCCCATTATGTCACAGTACTCCGCGTGCTGCGGGTATTGAGGGTGTTGCGTGCGATTTCTGTCATCCCATCACTTCGGAAAATAGTCAATGCCCTAATCCTTACGATTCCATCGATGGGAACGATTATGTTGCTTTTGAGTATTTTCTTCTATATTTACGCTGTAATTGGTACGATGCTTTACAGCTCAATTGCTCCGGAATATTTTGGTACGTTGCATGATTCCCTGTTATCTCTTTTTCAAGTAATCACATTGGAATCATGGGCAAGTGGAGTTATGCGTCCAATACTTGGACAGGCGCCATCATCATGGATCTATTTTGTTACGTTCATCGTTATTGGAGCCTTTGTGATAATAAATCTCTTTGTTGGTGTTATTGTTAATAACGTGGAAGAAGCGGCAAGAGAAGAACAGCCAACACCAACCGATATCAAATTGGAAGAAGTACAAAAGGAATTGAAGGAAATTAAAGAGCTTTTGGAGAAAAAGTCCAGGTAAAATATAGAGAAAAAGAAAAACCATGACCGTTCTACTTGGCCATGGTTTTTACTATTTCATTAACTCGGACACAATTTCATAAGAACGCAAACGGTCTTCTAAATGATAAATCTGTGAACTGATAATCAATTCATCCGCCTGAGTCACTTCCTGAATTTTTTCCAATTTCCTTTTCACCGTTTCAGGACCGCCTACAATCGTTGTATTTGGGTCGAGTGATTCCTCCACAGCTGCTTTTTCCATTGGCGACCATATTTCATCCATGTTTTCCACTGGTGGCTGCAGCTTTTTATTTATACCTTTGCGAATATTTAAGAACTGGATTTGATGGGACGATGCTAAATACTGGGCTTTTTCATCTGTATCGGCAGCAATAACATTAATACCAATCATCGCATAAGGCTTGTCAAGTGTTTCTGATGGCTTGAAATTGTCTCGATATAATTTTAAGGCTTGAAGCAAATAAGCAGGAGCAAAGTGACTGGCAAAGGAAAAATATAATCCTTTTTCTGCTGCGAGTCTGGCACTGAAGTCACTGGAACCGAGCAGCCAAATCGGAATATCCAATCCTTGACCAGGAATTGCTCGAACTCGTGTTTTTGGCTCATCCGAGAAGTAATCCTGCAGTTCGTTCACTTGCATAGGGAATTCCTCTGGTCCCATATTCAACGTGCGACGCAGTGCATAGGCAGTTCCCTGATCGGTTCCGGGTGCACGGCCTAGTCCAAGGTCTATACGTCCTGGATAAAGGGATTCCAATGTTCCAAACTGTTCAGCGATAACAATGGTTGCATGGTTAGGAAGCATAACCCCACCTGATCCAACACGCATAAATTCTGTTTTTTCAGCAATATGTCCAATCAGTACAGAGGTTGCAGAACTGGCAATACCAGGCATGTTATGGTGTTCTGCAAGCCAGTAGCGGTTATACCCCCATTTCTCGGCATGCTGTGCTAATTCTACACTCTCTTTGAAGGAATCACACGCAGTACTCCCTTCTACAATTGGAGCTAGATCAAGGATGGACAAAGGTATATCGTTGAATTTTCTTGCTTTATCATGTATGGTCAAATCACTCACTCCTTAAGTGTTTTCTTAATAAGCAATGATAAAGATTTTGTGTGATAGAGTCCAATTTTTAGTTTTAAACGAATGGTTCAGAAAATTGTATAATGCAGTTGATAAGCTTTGTAATGTGTAGTACTATTGAATTGTGTTCTTATTTGAGAACAAATAATCTATCGTAAATTGATCATAAGGCGTTTTTTAAAAGATTTGTTGTTTTTGTTACTAAAAACATAAACTGCCACATAAGAAACTAAACCGTTGTTTTCCGGTTCGGGAAATGTAGCTCCAACATCATCTAATGTTACGTCGCACTTTATATTAAATTCGAGGTTAAACAACAACAACAAAATCAACGAAAAGCCCTTTAATAAATATTGATACAACTCTCTAAAATCATCATTTTTTTGCACTTATATTCGTTATATAGAACAGTTGTTATCTTATAAAATAATAAATGAGGTATGATCATGATAGGAAATAAAATCCAAAAAATACGTAAGAGCAAAGGATTAACGTTATCAGAATGTGCGGAGCGGGCAAATATATCCAAATCGTATTTAAGTAATATCGAACGTAATTTAAACGATAATCCAACTATACAAGTACTTGAAAAATTAGCTTTGGTACTGGGAGTTGATGTATCTACATTAATTACTGCGCATTCAATGTATGAACAACCGCTGGAAAATAAGTGGCTGCAATTTGTAAATGAATTAAAGAGTTCAGGAGTTAAGCCGCATGAACTGCCACAATTTAAGGCGGTAATCGAATTTGCTAAGTGGAAACATGAAAAACCAATTAAAGCTAAAGAGTGAAAATCGCTTCTACAGCGTTAGGCTATGGTTTATTTTCTCCTTTTATGTAGCATGGAGGAGAGTGCTGATTCATCGAATTATTCTGCAACACAATGGGCATATTTGTAACCCCTTTTAATACTCCGGACGTTTAAATTTTATCTGCGTTGAGACCACTCGTTTGTCAAAAGTTAAAATACCATGACACAAAATTTACATAATAAAAAACGTGAAGTAGCTGGTTATTCTTATTTTTGGCTCTTTTACTCAGTATGGTTCCCTCTTAATAGTAGTTGATATAAAATAAGACATAGTCCAGTGCACGCCTGATTCCGCTCCGAGCAGTCACGCACCTTAAGACAACGCTTCAGCCTTCCTGAAAAGAAAAGCCCTTCCTTAGAAAAAGAAAAACACAAGTGTGAGTTGTATGCGTAAAAAAAACAATAAATCTTCTCCGATGAACGAGTAAACGCAGTCCCCAACCTATTAAAAACGCCCCTTTTTAAAAAAAATCTAATTTTTGTCAAAAAAAATTCATAAAAAAAATAAATATCCCTTTATCCCTTTATATATCAAGGATTGACCCAGTATTTCACGATTAAAAACCAAACATTTGGCAACGTTTTCATTTTATGATTTTTCGCAAAATTGTATATAGATAGTTAATTGAATTTTTATCATTTGCTAAATTTATGGTATAATAACCAAACATGAGAGAGTATCCCTTCTTTCGGTAGGTTTATACTCCTTAGACATGAATACGAGAGAGGAGCTGTTGTGATGACAAGAAAAGGATACCCTGAAAGCCAGGGCTTATACAACCCGGACTTTGAACACGAAGCTTGCGGGATTGGGATGATCGCAAATATAAATGGCGAAAAAACACATAATATTGTGCAAAATGCGATTAACATCCTATGCAATCTGGAGCATCGTGGTGGGCAATCAGCAGATACAAGTACAGGGGATGGAGCAGGGATTTTAACACAAATTCCTCATCGATTTTTCGAAAAGCAGGGAAGGAAGGAAAATATTACATTACCACGCGAAGGCGAATATGGTGTAGGAATGATTTTTCTCCCTAAAGATAGAGAATTACGTATGGAAGCAAGAAGAGTCATTGAAACAATCATTGAGGAAGAAGGCCAGGAATTTTTAGGCTGGCGTCCTGTTCCAATAAATGAATCTTTCATTGGCGTTGTAGCTGCAAAAAGTAAACCGGCTATCAGACAAGTTTTCATCAAAAAGTCGGAGGAATTGCAAGATCAAGATGCGTTTGAAAGAAAACTCTTCGTCATACGAAAGCGAATCGAAAACATGATGTCTGATTATCCAGAATATGATGATCTGTATGTTTGCAGTTTATCGAGTCGAACGATTGTTTATAAGGGAATGTTAGTTCCTGAGCAAATAGACTCCTTTTATATTGACTTAAACCATCCTGATTTCAAATCAGCACTAGCTCTAGTGCATTCACGTTTTAGTACGAATACATTTCCGAGCTGGAAACGCGCACACCCAAATCGCTATACCATCCATAATGGTGAGTTTAATACCTTAAGAGGTAATGTCAATTGGATGCAGGCAAGGGAACAATTATGTGCTTCAGACTATTTTGATGAAGAAGAATTAGAGAAGATTTTACCTGTGTTGGATGTAGATGGAAGTGATTCCTCTATATTTGATAACGCCTTTGAATTTCTTCATATGTCTGGAAGATCATTAGCTCATACGGCGATGATGATGATCCCGGAATCATGGGCAAACGATGATCGAATTAAAGCGGAAAAACGCGATTTTTATGAATATCACAGCACGTTAATGGAGCCATGGGATGGACCAGCAGCAATCGTTTATACAGATGGAAAACAGATTGGTGCCTGCTTGGACCGTAACGGGCTAAGGCCTGCGCGATACTATGTCACAAAAGATGGCATGATCGTTTTAGGTTCTGAAGTAGGAGCTTTGGATATATTTGCCGACGATATTTTATATAAAGACCGTATCAGTCCAGGTAAAATGCTGCTTGTTGATTTAGAGAAGGGCATTATTGTGCCGGATGAAACGATCAAGCTGGAGATTTCTTCTGAAAAGCCGTATAAACAATGGCTGGAAAATAAAATTGAATTAGAAGATGTACCAGAAGTGATGAATGAAAAACCAGTATATCGTGGAGACGAGCTTATTGATCAGCAACTCGCATTTGGATATACACAGGAAGAGATTAATAAGATCATTAAACCACTTGTCGTTGATGGGAAAGATCCAGTTGGTTCCATGGGATATGATTCACCGCTAGCGGTATTATCCAAAAAAACTCAGCTTCTCTATAACTATTTCAAGCAATTGTTTGCGCAAGTTACGAATCCACCGATTGATGCAATTCGTGAAAAGGTAATTACGATGGTGGAAACAACGATAGGAGCAGAGGGAAATCTAGTACAGCCAACACCAGAGAGCTGCAGACATATCCGGTTAAAAACACCAATTTTAACCAATGCGGAGCTGGAAAAACTACGTGAGCAGAATCTGGAAGGATTCCGTGCCAAAACGCTATCTACTTTGTTTCATGCTGAAGAAGGAAAGGGAAATATGGAATCAGCCCTAAACAAACTGTTTGAAGAAGCGGATGCGGCTATTGATGAGGGTGTGACCTTATTAATTCTTTCCGACCGGGGTGTAAGTAAAGATAATACGGCAATTCCTGCATTATTGGCGGTTTCCGGACTCCACCACCACCTTATTCGCAAAGGAATTCGTACAAAGATTAGTATTTTACTAGAGTCTGGTGAACCAAGAGAAGTCCATCATTTTGCGACGCTAATCGGTTATGGCGCAGAAGGAATCAATCCGTATCTCGCCTTAAATACGATTACAAATCTAGTTGAAAATGGCGAAATCGAAGCGATAGTGGAACAACAGGCAATCCAAACGTATGTGAAGTCTGTAACGGATGGTATTATCAAAATCCTTTCGAAAATGGGTATTTCTACGATACAAAGCTATCGTGGCGCACAAATTTTTGAAGCAATAGGAATTAAGCAAGAAGTGATAGATAAATACTTCACAGGGACATCTGCAAGACTCGGCGGCATTGATTTGGAAATGATGGAGAAAGAAGCGCTTATGCGTCATCGTAATGCTTTCTTGCCGAAACGTGGCGCAAAACGTACATTAGATCCAGGTGATGAGTATCAGTATCGTGTCAACGGTGAAGATCATCAGTATAATCCTGGAACGATTCAAACCTTGCAGCATGCAGTACGTTCTGGTGACTATGAGTTATTTAAAGAATACTCTTCCATGCTGAATGATGAGAAACAACACCTTTATTCCCTACGTAATCTGTTAGGGTTTAAAAAACGCAAGTCCATTTCGATTGACGAGGTAGAGCCGGTTTCTTCCATCGTTCGCAGGTTTAAGACGGGTGCGATGTCATTTGGTTCCATCAGTAAGGAATCACATGAGGCACTTGCCATTGCAATGAATCGTCTTGGTGGTCGAAGTAACTCTGGAGAAGGTGGGGAATCGCCTGACCGTTTTACATCAGATAATAATGGTGATTTACGACGCAGTGCAATTAAACAAGTTGCATCTGGACGATTTGGTGTGAAAAGTCATTACTTAGTCAATGCCGATGAGATTCAAATCAAGGTTGCACAAGGGGCTAAACCTGGAGAAGGTGGACAATTGCCTGGGAAGAAAGTCTATCCATGGGTTGCAGAAGTTCGTGGGTCGACACCAGGTGTGGAATTAATTTCTCCGCCGCCACATCACGATATTTATTCGATTGAGGATTTAGCTGAATTAATCTATAACTTAAAAAATGCGAATCCTAACGCGAGAATCAGTGTCAAACTCGTTTCAGCTGTTGGTGTAGGTACGATTGCTGCAGGTGTTGCAAAGGGACGTGCAGACGTTGTAACAATTAGTGGTTATGATGGTGGTACAGGTGCTGCACCTAGAACAAGCTTGAAACATACTGGATTGCCATGGGAAATTGGCTTGGCAGATACCCATCAAACTTTACTGTTAAATGGATTACGCGACCGTATTGTGGTGGAAACAGACGGGAAGATGATGACAGGTAGAGATGTCATTGTTGCGTCACTGCTTGGTGCTGAAGAATATGGATTCTCGACTGCGCCATTAGTTGCCTTAGGCTGTGTGATGATGCGTGTTTGTCATTTGGATACATGTCCAGTAGGTATTGCAACACAGAATCCAGAGTTGAGGAAGAAATTTACAGGTGACCCTGAGCATGTCGTCAACTTTATGAAGTTTATTGCACAGGAAGCACGTGAAATCATGGCGGAGCTGGGCTTTAGAACCATTGACGAAATGATTGGCCGCACCGATGTTCTGGAAACAAAAGAGATCGATCACTGGAAAGCAAAAGATGTCGATTTATCTGATTTGCTTCACCAGCCTGGCCTACCATATAAGATGGACCAACATGCTACAAAACAACAGGATCACGGCATTGAAAAAACATTGGATTATCAGGAGTTGATTCCTGTTGCAAAACCAGCACTGGAAAACAAACAGCCTGTTGAGTTTACAACAGCTATACGGAATATTAACCGGGCAACAGGTACGCTTCTTGGAAGTGAAATTTCCAAGCGTTATGGTGAGGAAGGACTTCCAGAGGATACGATTAAGCTAAACTTTAATGGGTCAGCTGGACAAAGTTTCGGGGCATTTGTACCAAAAGGTGTGACATTAAACCTTACTGGTGACACAAATGACTTTTTAGGAAAAGGACTTTCTGGCGGTAAAATTATCGTCAAGCCAGATCCAGTCGTCACCTTCCGACCTGAAAGAAATGTTATCGCGGGAAATGTTTGTTTCTACGGAGCATCTGATGGGGAAGCATATATTCGTGGAACTGCCGGGGAACGCTTTGCCGTAAGAAATAGCGGAGCTACCATTGTTGTGGAAGGAATTGGTGATCACGGCTGTGAATACATGACTGGTGGAACAGTTGTTGTTTTAGGATCAACTGGACGTAACTTTGCGGCCGGTATGTCAGGTGGGGTAGCCTACATTTTTGATACAGACGGCAAATTCGACGAAAAAGTTAACAAAGACTTGGTTCAAGTTGGGGCAATTGAAGATCCAGATGAGATGAATCAAGTATATGAACTGGTTCAAAGTCATGCCGCATATACAGGAAGCTCTCATGCGGAGCGAATTTTAACATACTGGGAGACGTACTCCAGCCATTTCGTGCGTGTGATACCGAAAGCATATACGCAAATGCGTGAACGTATTGCAGAATTAAGAAAGACTGGTATGAGCAAATTTGATGCGGAAATGACAGCATTTGAAGAAAGCAAGAATCCGGTTGTAGTAGAAGAGAAGGAACCGGAAAAAGTGGAAGTAATCTAAAAATGGAGCAGTAAATTAGAGATAAGCATGACGAAATCGGCTGTTTGGCCGATTTCACTATCTCGGTTTGCAGCATGAAATAACACAGAAAAGATAGGGGGCATTCGATGGGTAAAATTACTGGATTTATGAAATATGAACGCGTGGCACGTCCAGGAAGAGATCCCAAAGAACGGGTAAAAGATTGGAAGGATTATACGGCTCCATTATCTGAGGATGCCATTCAAGTCCAAGGAGCTCGATGTATGGATTGTGGTGTACCGACCTGTCATTCTGGTACGGTCATTAATGGACAAACTAGTGGATGTCCAGTTTACCACTTAATCCCGGAATGGAATCAATTGGTATATGAAGGGAAATGGAAAGAGGCATTAGATCGTGCCCATGTTATGAATAATTTCCCTGAATTTACAGGCATTGCCTGTCCAGCACCATGTGAAGGGGCCTGTGTATTGGGAATTAATGAAGAGCCTGTTGCTATTCGTACAGTGGAGCGTGCCGTTATTGAAAAAGGCTTTGAAGAAGGCTGGGTGGTTCCCAACCCTCCAGAAACAAGAACAGGTAAACGAATAGCTGTTGTTGGTTCTGGCCCAGCTGGTCTTGCCGCTGCAGCTCAGTTAAATAAAGCTGGACACTTAGTGACCGTTTTTGAACGGGACGCTCGTGTTGGTGGATTACTAACCTATGGAATTCCAGAAATGAAATTGTCTTACGATGTAGTAAAACGACGTGTCGATGTATTGGAACAGGAAGGCATTATGTTCGTTACCAATACCGAGGTTGGTAAAGATGTAACAGTTGATGAACTGAATAATGAGTTTGATGCGGTTATTCTGTGCGGAGGTGCAGATGTTCATCGTGATATTGAAGTAGAGGGAAGTAACCTAAAAGGAGTTCACCATGCGATGGACTTTTTACATTCCAATGTGGAAAGTTTACTAGATTCCAATCTGGAAGATGGAAACTATATTTCTGCCGAGGGCAAGGATGTTATCGTCATTGGTGGTGGTGACACGGGAACGGATTGTCTGTCTACCTCCATACGACATGGTTGTAAGAGTCTTACACAATTTGATATCTATGAAAAACGAAACCTATTACGCGATGAGGAAACAAATCCATGGCCACAATATCCAATTATTCACCGTGTAGAATATGGACATGCAGAAGCACAAGCTGTGCAAGGAGATGATCCTCGTGCCTATGCTGTTTCGACTACGAAGTTCGTTGGTGATGAAAATGGCCATATTAAAGAAGTCCACACCATTAACGTGAAAACTCGTTATGAAAAAGGGAAGAAGATTCGCGAAGAAATCCCTGGAACTGAAAAAGTGTGGCCCGCCGATCTAGTATTAATAGCAATCGGCTTCAAAGGTCCAGACCAAAGCTTAATCGAAAAACTTGGTGTGGAAACTACACAACGTTCAACGGTTAAAGCCGAATACGGAGACTTCCAAACAAATGTAGAAGGCGTATTTGCTGCCGGAGATATGCGACGAGGTCAAAGTCTAATAGTATGGGCAATCAATGAAGGAAGAGCAGTTGCCCGTGAATGCGATCGATATTTAATGGGTGAAACGTTGTTACCATAAAATAATTTTAAATACAGAGCTGTCCTTATAGTGAGGAGCTCTGTATTTTTTTAACTAGAAATCCTAGAGTTACGAGCTGCTTGCTAAAAGTTTGGTGTTTTGATTCATATTATATATAGGAATTAGTTTAATTTGAGATAATACTACCGCTCCGGAAATACACTACGCGCACCTTGGGGCGACCTGTGAGCCTCCTCGTGCTGTCGCGTCTTTAGGAGCCTAACTCTGGTCACTATTCTGCCGGAGGAGTGCAAAGCACTATCATCACTATAACAAGCGAGAGCAACACGATAGGGAATTTTTCACTATGTCGCATTTTTCATCAACTACGAGGATGAATAGCAACAAAGCTTACGAATACAGCCTTGCTGAAAATTATCCACTATTTTCAATTTGATTCCAACCTCCACATAGAGTATGATGTAAAATAGAATGAAATGAAGCGAAATGAGGGTTTATAATGAGTAAAACTTCCATTTATGGGCTAACCTTTGATGAGTTACAGGATTGGCTTATGGAGCATGGAGAAAAGCGCTTTAGAGCAAACCAAGTTTGGGATTGGCTGTATAAAAAGCGTGTGAACAGCTTTGATGAAATGAAAAATGTCAACAAAGAAACGATTGCATTGCTGGAAGAAAACTTTGTATTGCATACGCTGGAAGAGGATATAAAACAGGAATCCAAAGATGGTACGATTAAGTTTTTATTTAAACTATCTGATGGTAACCTGATTGAAACGGTACTAATGCGTTTTAGTTATGGTTTATCTGTATGTGTGACGACACAGGTTGGCTGTAACATAGGCTGTTCCTTTTGTGCCAGTGGACTTTTGAGAAAAAGCCGCGATTTAAACAGTGCAGAAATTGTGGAACAAATTATGAATGTGCAAAAGCATTTAGATAAGCAAGGGAAAGATGAACGTGTCAGCCATATTGTTGTCATGGGTATTGGGGAGCCATTGGATAACTATAATAATTTAATGAACTTCTTATATGTTATGAATGACGACAGAGGCCTTAATATTGGTGCTAGACATATTACGGTATCAACAAGCGGTCTTGCTCATAAAATTTATGACTTTGCGGATACGGATATTCAAGTGAACCTTGCAGTTTCCCTTCATGCTCCAAATAATGAGCTACGTACGAGTATTATGAAGATTAATAAGGCCTTTCCTTTAGAAAAGCTGATGCCTTCAATCAAATATTATCTACAAAAGAAAAATCGCCGGATTACGTATGAGTACATTATGCTAAGGGATGTCAATGATCATAAAGAGGAAGCAATTCAGCTAGCTAACTTACTGAAGGATCATCGTCATTTGGCTTATGTAAACTTAATTCCATACAACACAGTCGACGAACATATTCAATATCAGAGAAGTGATTCCAACTCTATTCAATTGTTCTTTGAAACGTTAAAAGAGCATGGTATTAACTGTGGAGTGCGCTGGGAAAATGGGGCAGATATTGATGCAGCATGTGGACAATTAAGAAGTAAACAAATGAAAAAGACAAAGGCAGTTTAGTAAGAAGCCCGTGCTAAGGTATACGAAATGGGTTCATTTTAGAATGACAAAATTACAATAAGAAGGTAGCGCTCAAGGCCAAAATGCCCTGAGCGTTTTTTTAAATAGGGGAAACGCATAGTTGGAATTGTCATTTAAGTGTATTCAAAGAAGCGTAATTTTTTTGCTTTTTTACAACATAATAGTGAGTATATTAAAAGGAAAGGATAATAAAAGGGTGTGGGAACACATGAAAGAAGAACCAAAAAAGGGGTATTCCTATAAAGATGTAAAAGATCAGGGTGAACGTTGGGAAGCTATTTATGGAGTTCCTTATTTAACAGCCTCTCCTTCTTATAAACATCAATCTATTGTTGGAGAGTTATACCTATATTTAGCTCCTTTGTTTTAAAACAAAGGTTGTAAGCTAATATTGGCTCCATTTGATGTTCAATTTGACACAGAACAAACAGAAGATAATTCAGAAATCACGGTTCAACCGGATTTATCACGTGATTAACTGGCTGTAAGACCCCCACTGATTGAAGATTCACTTTATTGGTTGTTTGTGATGAGAAGAAAATTACTAAAAATAGAGTTAAGGGGACACCAGACCTAATTATTGAAGTGTTGTCTCCGAGTACTGGTTTAAAAGACCGCAATCAAAAATACAATGTTTATGAGGAATACGGTGTAAAAGAGTATTGGTTAGTAGATCCAAGTAATCGAACAATTGAAGTACTGGGTTTTGAAAATGGAAAGTATCAGCAAAGAAGAGTATTTGGCCCTGAAGATACTCTAAAATCAATCTTGTATTTTGATTTACAAATATCTTTATCAGACATACTAACTCCATGAGAATTTGATAAGAGCACATTATTTCAGACTCTCCCCTGAATTAAAATGGAAGTAAGTATCTGAGGTAATGTGCTGATTACAACAATTTATCCTAAAAATATATGATGCCTACTCTTCATACCTTTCTGATAAGGGGACGTTTGCCATTCCATTTTTTACAAAAACCTTATTTTTTCCATAATCCTTTGCCTGGATAAGTAAATCATCTGCTATGGTATAAGCTTTTTTCATATCCATGGAATTACTGGCTTTGAAAAAGTATAAACCAAAGGATGCGGTAAAGTGAATTGAAATTTCCTTTGATTGGTATTCTGCTTTTACATTTTCCTTTTCTATTCCTTGGTTCATTTTATTTACTAAATCCATACAATCTTCGTACGTTCTATTTCTCAGTATCATGGTGAATTCCTCTCCACCACTCCGGAATAAATAATCTTCCTTATGAATATAGCCTCGCAGTATATCGGCAAAGCTTTGTATAACATGATCCCCAACCGTATGATTATAAGTGTCATTGATCTGTTTAAAGGAATCGATGTCCGTAACAACAATGCTAAGGTATTCTCCGGACCCCTCCAGTTCTTCCATTACCTTGTTCATATATGCACGGTTATGTGCTTTGGAAAGGAAGTCTGTATATGCCATCTGCTCATAACGGTCACGTTCTAGTTTATGCCTTATAATTTGTGATTTCACAATATAGGAACGACTGACAAGGTAATTTAATACGAATAATGCCACCAATAAATCCCAACGCTGCTCAATTAGAGATACGTATAATAAGCCATTAGAAACGGCTGTTTTTAACGTGTCATAAATATTTCTTTGCTTTATAAAATCAAAAACGTCATTCACTGTACTTATTTCACCGGTTAAGCCTAGCACGATACTGATATAGATATCAGATAGAAAGTTGGTGAAGATGACCAGTATGAGTATTAGGGCCCAATTAACAATTAAACTATTTTCAAAGTAGGGGCTCCAATAGTGAAACAAATAGAATGCGATAGAATAATTTAGTGCAAAAGCTCCCGTATTATAAAAAATATGCAAAAACTCATCATCATCTGCAGTATTGCTATACCTTCGTTGAAAATAGGAATAAAAACGGATAATCATTTCATAGGTGAATACACCTAGTGGGCCGGTAAACAATGCAATGGAAATCCCATAAGAGCTCCCATATTCCAAAGTTACATTTCCCTTTTTAAAAATAGTACTCAAGTGGGAATAAAGAAATGTGAAAACGAGGTATATGGCTAATATTTGTAAGTATATGTTGAAATCTACTTTAATTGGCCCTGACATGATTGCAACCAGAAGTGAGATGAGGAATAGGCCAATAACAAAAATTTGAAGTCGCCCCATTATACATAAGTTTCCTTTCTTTCATTATGATTTATATCTTTTTAGCAAATGTCAAACCCTGGGACCTCTATCCTGTTCGCTTTCTGTATAAAATTCCCAAAAGTATATTGGATTCTATATTTATCACGTGCTAACTTGATGAAAAATATCCCCTAATTGATAACTCACTTTATAGGCATAAATGCCCAAGTTATTGTTAATAATAACACAAATTAATAGAAGAAAGTAATTAAAAATAATTTTCTTGAAATTGTCTTTATTTTAATTGGTATCAGTTTGATATATATATAATCTATTACTATATCAAACTAAATATTACTGGGATACAGGAAATAAATTCCTTTTCTATATTGCTTTTAATACTTTTCAGATTTAGTGGGGAATAGAAGGTTTATATTAGGAAAAAATAATTAGTAATACATGGAAGGAGGGGAAATGTTTATGCATGAAGAAGATAAGGTAAACGAAAAGTAAACAGGCACAATTGGAAAACTTTAAAGTGGATGATGCAAAAAGGATATGACAACGAATCAGGGACTTAAAGTTTTGGAGGACGATCTATCCCTAACTGCCGGTGAGCGTGGACCGACATTAATGGAAGACTTTCATTTCCGTGAAAAATAACCCACTTCGATCATGAGCGAATTCCGGAGCGTGTTGTTCATGCGAGGGGCTTTGCTGCACATGGTGAATTTGAAGGGTATAAATCCATGAAGCAGTATACGAAAGCGAAGTTCTTATCAGAAGCAGGGAAGAAGACACCTGTTTTTACTCGTTTTTCTACTGTGGTTGGGTTCCGTAGTTCTTATAGTCCGAATCTTTCCTATGATTCAAGAGTGATAAGTGGGGGACCGGCAGTCAGTAAACTCTTGATTCTTACAGAAGCCTTTAGGACATACCCTTTTGGTACTAACAATCAGTGGGGGAGGGGAGTAACAATTATTTGTTTACAATAATGTGTACAAGTATTCAAATAAAGCGGTGAAGAAATCAATAAAGTATACATGCAAACAATTACGTTTACATATTGTCGTTACAACGTTTATGAAAAAGAAAACTTGTAAACAAAAAAGAATACGCAAAAAGTCTGATTGTGTTATTCTATGAAAACTATTATTCTAGTATAGTAACTAGTATTGAAAAAGGAGTTAGATAAGATGGCAAAGACGAGAGTTGCTGCAGTGGATGTCGGTAATGACGCACTAAAAGGAATATTCGGAAAGCTGGATCATGAATTATATATACCAAATATTATTGCACCAGATTTGGAGGATCGTCCTGTAATAGGGATAGAAGAGCTGGATCAAAAGGATGTGCTAGACAATATACATATTCGTGTTCATTCTCCAGCATTGGAAGAAAATAATGTAATTTACCGGGTTGGGAACTTGGCTACGAAAACAACGAACTCCCAAGAACTTGATCCGGGAAGCAGCAAATCGGAAGAAGATCAGACATTAGTCATGTTATTTGCTTCCTTGGCATTGGATGCAGTGCAGGCAACGGATTTTAAAGAGAAAAGCGATGTAGTGGAAGCGAACTACACGCTAGGAACAGGACTCCCTTTACGTGAAGTAAAAGAAGGGAAAGACGTAGGTTATCGTTCTCAGTTACTGGGATCTGTACACCAGGTGGAATTTCTTGTCACACCGAAATACCAAGGGAAAAAAGTGAACATTAAATTTGATGATGTCAAAGTTTATCCAGAGGGGTTTGCAGCATATGTGAACCTGGTAATGGATAATGATTTGAAAGTCATTAACAAAGAATTATTGGACAAGCAAATTCTTATCCAGGATATTGGCGGATTATCAACAGATATCGCGGTCATTCGAAATCGTAATGTAGATGATGACAAAGCACAGGGCTATAATTTAGGTGTATCCGAATCCCTGGAACAAATTCGCGAGGAAATTCTCTCCCGGCATGGGGTGGAATTGGATAGCCGCCGTGATGTAGTAGATATCATTACACGTAAAAATGATCGTCATCACATCATGGTCAAAGGGAGCAGAACGAATGTCCATGATATTACCGACCACATCTTATTGGAATTGGCTAAAAAGGAATATCGCTTTTTAAGAAATGTGTGGGCGAAAAATTCACAATCGGAAATCTGTTACTTTGTCGGTGGAGGATCAGCCGTATTAAAAGATTATATTAAAGCGTTGAACAATAAATTAGATGGATTTAATATCGAATTTTTTGAGGATGAGCAGGAGAGCATTTGGATGATGGCAAATGCCTATTATAAACTCATTAGTCAATATATTCATTCAGTAAGCAAAGAGAAAAAAGAAGTAAAACCAGCTGCGGAAGCTTAGTAGGGGGATAACATGGTGAAGAAAGGTATAGAACGGGGACAGTCTATCACGTTTCGCGTCCCGTCTGATACACCAGATTATCTTTTAAAACAACTATCCAAACTGAAAGAAACAGAGCGAAGGAATTTTTCCAGTACGATTGCCAGCTATGTGTTAAAGGGAGTCAATGAATCATTTGCAAAGGAACGGGAAGTAATCACCGTTCCCCTTCCCAAAAAACTGACAAAAGAACAAAAAAGCTGGTTAAAGCATGAACACTCCGAGGCAATGATTGGAACGATTTTGTATCAATTGCTGAATGATCCAATGCGTGCTACCACCTTATTATCTTCATTGAACAGCAATACAACGGACATCGACGAAGCACTGTCTTTTCAGGAAAGAGAAAAGGAAAAAGGGACGGAGCCGCAACCGCAATCGGAGTCAGAACCGATATTGGACGATGGGCTGTTGGATGAAGTGGATATGGATATGCTGGATGTGCATCATGGGGATGAGCAAGAAGAGGAACAAGAAGAATCGAATCCATTAGATGACTTTTTCTCTAGTATGAATAAATAGTAAAACTGTCAAGTAAGGCTAATGCTTTATTTGGCAGTTTTTTTATTGCTTACCAGGAAATTATAAAATGTAAAACCTGTGGATAATTATTATTACTATAAGTAGTCACATCCAGCTCCAGCGCCCAGCGACTACCGAGACTTCCTTCGATTCCGTACGATAAAGAAGACTTGCTGATTGGTGAAACCAGAGGCTTAGTCGCACTTATACCCTTACGGTGAAAGTCAACATCGACTCAGGTTTTAAGGAAGGCCGACTAAAAGCGGGCTCTAGCGCTCAGGCGTCGGCATACCCCTATGAAGGGGTATGTTTCCTTTATCTCCTGCGGGGACTGTTCGGTTAAAACCGCCGCTTTGCGCGGCAACACCGAACCACCTGGCATGGCCAGGCGCTGTCTCGTACGTCGCTAAACGGGCGCTTGCGATTTTGTTCTTTGCTAAAATTTTTTAAAATAATTATCCTTTTTTAAAACTTTTTCCTAAAAGGCATATATAGTGAGAGCTGCAGAAGAAGGGGGTTGATGCCGTTGCAGGAGAGAAAGACTATAAAACTCATTAAAAAGATAAAGAAAGGAAACCAGCACCAAGGTGACGATGTCCCATTCTTTAGAACTTCGTGTCCTATTTTAGATAAAGAGGTGTTTAAGATTGCACGGAGCATTCCGGTAGATCATAAAATTACAGGTGGAACGACGAAATCCATTTTAAGAAAAGCGGAATATGAAATTGTACCAGACCATGTCCTGCATCGGAAAAACCTGGTTTACCAGTATCAATCAAGTATTGGCTAAAGGTTGAAATGTATCGCCTTCCTTATTGTAATAGTTTGTATAAAAATCAAGCTACTAGCAAAACTATAAAAAAATGAAAGGGGGCGATGGTCATGGAATGGGATCTATTATGGAAAGCAGTAATTATTGTTGTTGGAGGGACACTTTTATTACGCTTTGCAGGGAGAAAATCAATTTCTCAAATGACACTTGCTCAGACGGTTATCATGATTGGGATTGGATCATTACTTATTCAGCCGATAGCTGGTAAAAATATTTGGAGTACTCTCCTAGTCGGGCTAATCCTCGTTTTAACTTTAATTGTTATGGAGCTCTTACAAGTTAAAGGGGATACTTTTGAAAATATCATCACTGGAAAGTCTAAAGTATTAATAGAAAATGGCCAACTGAAGGAACAAAATTTGAAACAGTTTAGGTTGACCGTGGACCAGCTGGAGATGAATTTACGCCAGCAGAATGTCCAGCGAATAGAAGATGTCCAATGGGCAACAATTGAACCAAATGGACGGGTTGCAATGGTTTTAAAGGAAGATTTACAGCCTGTTACAAAGAGAGAATTTAATCAATTAAAAAGTATGTTGGAACAAACTCTAACACAGCTTAATGTCCCGAATCAAAATAATAATCAAGCTAATAAGTCATTCGTTCCTCCAGAACAGCAGGAAACGATGTTTGCTGAAGTTCGGAGGAATACACATAAAAGTAACCCGCCAAGTCGCATGGATTAATTGGTGGGTATTTTTATTGTTGGAAGTAGATAGTAGGTAGCGAGTCGTTGGACTTGAATGAAATCAGGGAAGGGAAAATAAAAACCAAAATTAAAAGAACAGGAGAACGTCAACTTTTTCAAAGCATAAAGAAAACCGCCAAAACCCATTTGTAATGGCGGTTGGGGGTAAGCATCTTTACGAATAAAGTATAACATACAAAAACCTAAAAATAAATAATTTATTGAATATTAAATCTTTGTAAATTTTTTAATGCTTGCTTTTTTTATGGGACACAATTTGAAATGATAGTTAGTTCGAAAAGCGGCTGGAGTTGCAGTATCTTATGTGTGAAAACAACCACCTTAGAATACAGCCTTCTAAACATAAATCATATTTAGTTTGGGGAAAATAAGAAATGAATTGGAGGGGTGAAGAATGAATGATAAATCAAAACCAGATAAATTAATGCCTATGACATCGGTTGGAGATGGCAATGTGTCCATGATTGCGAGTCATGTCCATGTTTACACAAATCAAATTGTCAATCTATGTTTCGTAGGCGAGGAAGATGGATGGGTACTAGTTGATGCTGGCATGCCCAAATCTGCTGAGAAAATTTTAGATGTAACGGAAGAATTGTTTGGTGAAGGTGCTAAGCCAAAAGCTATTATCCTAACTCACGGCCATTTTGATCATGTAGGTGCAGTGGAAGAGTTAGTGGATAAATGGGATGTCCCTGTTTATGCACATGAATTGGAATTACCATTTTTAACCGGTGGACAAAGTTATCCGGAACCAGACCCAACTGTTGCGGGTGGCTTAGTTGCTAAAATGTCCAGGTTCTTTCCAAGTGAGCCAATTAATCTGCAAACGGCGGTGCATCAACTCCCTGATGACGGAACCGTACCGGAGATGCCTGGCTGGCAGTGGATTCATACGCCAGGTCATACCCCTGGCCATGTATCGCTATTTCGTGAAGAGGACAGAACTCTTATTGCTGGGGATGCCTTTACTACGGTGAAACAGGATGAATTATTCGATGTCTTGACACAGGAAGAGGAAATTAATGGCCCACCTGTGTATTACACACCGGATTGGGATTTAGCAGAGGCTTCAGTGAAGAAGCTTTCGGATTTGAAGCCGGAGCGGGCAATCACTGGACATGGGGTTCCTATGTTTGGCGAAGAGCTGAAAGATGGCTTGACCGAACTGGCAACCACCTTTCAAGAAAGAGCCATCCCAGAGCACGGACGCTACGTAGACTAATGGTGCCTGTCACTTCCCGAAATTTGTCGAATGTGGTGTTAAATTGGTGTTAAAATTGTACTATTTTCTGTTTATTGATGAAAGAATAGCAAGTTTACTGGAAATGTTTAAAAAGTTCTCGCGATTAGGCAGATAGTATGATATAATCACGTTTAAATATTTATCATACTTTAACACTGTAAATGGGGGAAGTAGAGAGATGAAAAAGATGAAAAAGCTATTGCAGTTACTTGCAATCATTAGTTTTGTTGTATTATTAGCGGCTTGTGGATCTGGGTCAAACGATGATAGCACTGACAGCGGTGAATCTGAGGGAGAAAGCGGATCTGATGATGGGCAAACGTATACTGTCGGTGCCACACAAATTGTAGAACATCCATCTTTGGATAATGCTTATAAAGGATTCCAGGATGCGTTGGAAGATTTAGGATTAGATGTAGAATACGATTTTCAAAGTGCACAAAATGATCAAAACAATGTAAAACCAATTTCGGATGGTTTTGTTGCAGATGGGGTAGATTTAATTTTTGCTAATTCTACACCTAGTGCGCTTGGGGCATTACAAGCTACAAGTGACATTCCGATTATCTTTACATCGGTATCTGATGCAGTTGGATCAGGCTTAGTACCATCCATGGATGAAGCTGGAGAAAACATTACAGGTAATGTGGATTTGCATCCGGATGCAATTCAGGAAACGGTAGCATTCATTGAAGAGTATTTCCCGGATTCTGCGGTTGGAATGGTATATAATGCCGGGGAACAGAACTCTGTATCCCAAGTGGATGCAGTAAAAGAAGCAGCAGAGGGTACGTCACTTACGATTGTTGAGCGTACTGTAGCTAATGCTTCTGAGGTACAACAATCAACAATGACATTAGTGGGAGAAGCAGACGTGATTTACATCATTACGGATAATACAGTTGTATCTGCATTAGATAGTGTAGTTGGGGTTGCAAACGACCAGGACATTCCACTTATCGTTGGGGAACCGGATTCCTTAGCTAAAGGTGGATTCGCGACATTTGGAATAGACTACTACACATTAGGATATCGTGCAGGTGAAATGGCAGCAGATATTTTAACTGGTGAAAAAGCAGTAAGAGAAATCGCTCCGGAATATCCACCGGAAATTCAACTATTCCTTAATAAAGAGGCTGCAGAGGAACAAGGAATTGAGTGGAATACAGAGTGGGACGATACTGCTCAATTTGTTGATAAAGAAGAGTAATGGATATGCCGATAGAGCCAGTTTGATAACTGGCTCTATCGTACTTTATACTTGCGCTATTTACTTCATGAATATTACACGAGAGGAAGGAAATCATGTTTATATCATTATTTGGTGCTGTCGAATCAGGAATTATCTATGCAATCATGGCTTTAGGCGTTTATTTAACCTTTCGTGTTCTGGATTTTCCTGATTTAACGGTAGAAGGTAGTTTTGTGACAGGGGCAGCAGTTGCTGCATTTTCCATTGTTAATGGTATCCCGCCGATTGTTGCAACATTATTAGCAGCAGCTGCAGGTTTTCTTGCCGGCTGTTTAACAGGGATATTGCATACAAAAGGTAAAATAAATTCTTTGCTGGCTGGGATTTTAATGATGACCGCACTTTATTCTATTAATCTACGAATTATGGGACAGCCGACATTGTCTTTATTAAATGAAATAACCTTGTTTAATCAATTGCAAACAATTTGGAATATCATTGCGCTTGATTCCGTGTTTAATGGAATACTTACTGCCGTCGGAATGGAAAGGTTACCTAAAACATGGGCAATTGTAATTGTGATGATTATTGTAACATTTGGTATTAAATATTTAACGGATTACTATTTGAAAACAGAAGTTGGCTTAGCATTACGGGCAATTGGTGATAATAAAAAGATGATTCGCAGCTTGTCTGCCAATACAGATTCACTTATTATTGTCGGAGTTGGTATTTCGAATGCGTTAGTTGCGCTTTCCGGTGGGTTAATTGCTCAATTGGGCGGATTTGCCGATGTAAATATGGGATTAGGAATGATTGTCATTGGTTTGGCCTCCATTATAATCGGGGAAGCATTATTTGGTACGAAAACTGTTGTTCGGGCAACACTTGCTGTGATCCTTGGGGCTGTTATTTACCGTATTATTGTTACATTGGCGCTTCGTGTTGACTTCTTGGAAACAGGAGACATGAAGCTGATTACCGCGGTGATTGTTGTGGCTGCACTTGTTACACCTAAAATTATTCAGTCAAGAAGAGAACAGAAACGCCGTTTGATTAAACGTCAGCAGTTGAAAGTGGGAGGAGATGGCCATGCTTAAACTAAATGATATTTCTGTTACCTTTAATGAAGGTACTCCCGACGAGAAGAAAGCATTAAGGAATATTCAACTGGAACTAAACCAAGGAGACTTCGTAACGGTTATTGGTAGTAATGGTGCTGGTAAGTCCACATTAATGAATATTATTTCCGGGGCACTGATTCCGGATACTGGGGATGTATTTATTAATGAAAAACAAGTTGTCCATTTACCGGAATACAAGCGTTCACAGTTTATTGGGCGTGTGTTTCAGGACCCGATGGCAGGTACGGCGCCATCGATGACCATTGAGGAAAATCTGGCGATGGCTTACTCCCGTAATAAGAAACGAAAACTTAAATTAGGCGTTACGAAACATCGTAAGGAAATGTTTAAGGAATATTTAAAAACTCTTAATCTTGGTTTGGAAGAGCGGCTGACAGCAAAAGTAGGTTTGCTGTCCGGTGGGGAAAGGCAGGCATTATCACTGTTGATGTCTACCTTTACGGAACCTGATATTCTATTATTAGATGAACATACGGCAGCGCTCGATCCTTCCCGTGCACAATTGATTACAAGTCTAACCGATAAAGTTGTAAAAGAATCGGGACTAACGACGTTAATGGTCACCCATAATATGCAGCAGGCGCTGGACCTGGGAAATCGGTTGATTATGATGGATAAAGGGCAAATTATCTTTGATGTCAGTGGGGAGGAAAAGCAGAAACTTTCCATAGAAGATTTATTGCATGAATTCCAACGTATCCGTGGAGAACAATTTGGAGATGACCGTGCTGTATTAACTTAAAAATAGAACAGAGTACAGGAGTTTAATCCATGATTAAACTCCTGTATTTTTACACTGGGAAAGTATAAAAGTGTAGCTAGGAAGTCGATTGTCGCAGCCAAAATTTTAACATCAAATATAAGAAAAATTAATTATCCATGATAGTCATTGCAATCTATTATATGATATGATAATCTTAAATCTATCAATATATTGAATGCAATTTAAAATTAAATACTACATATAGTGTTTTAGTAATGGTGACAGCACAAGTCTTAAAAAGGGAATCCAGTGAAAATCTGGAGCTGCCCCCGCAACTGTAAATGTGTACGAACGAGGAATCCACTGTATCAGGAACTTCACGGTGCTGATATGGGAAGGTCTCTAGTAGGTTAGAAGCATAAGTCAGGATACCTGCCATTTGTTTAAGTTTCATTTCTCCGGGGTGAGAGAAGGTGAAACGATAGATTGACATATACTTTCTGTCGTTTTGAACCGCTCACCCTGTTAAATTGGGATGAGTGTTTTTTCATGCCTATAAAAGCCTGTTACGTATCTAAAAGAAAGTGTCTTTTAGATAAACAGGAAAATAATCTTTAAAACCGAACAGCCTGTATACACTTAGTCACCCATGGTGGCAGTGGACAGAATGAGACCCTGCCACGATTTACCTACGAAAAGAGAAGGTATGCAGGTTGCGGATTAAATAATGAAAAAGCGTTAGAAAGAATAAGGAGGAATTACGTAATGACCAGTGTTGCCATAACCCAAACGGAATTAACGGAAATGATAGAAGAGGTGTCCAAAGGATTATCCATCAACATCGATTCATACATAGACAAAGCATCAACCTATATCAATGACGATATGGATATCGATAAAAAGCTCGATTATTTAATTAAGGTTGCATTGGACCATATTGATGAAGCAGGCCCAGATTGGACATATGCAGCTGCGAGAATGTATTTACAAAAACTGTATCGTCAGGCTGCTGAGAATCGGGGATATGACTTTGAAGTGCAGCATTATGGTTCATTTTATAGGTTGATCCAAGAGTTAACAGAAAAAGGGATCTATTCGTCCCATCTTTTAAACAAATATACAGAAGAGGAAATTAGCTATTTTGGAACAATAATACAGCCGGAAAGGGATTTGCAATTTACGTATTTAGGCATACATACTTTAGCGACCCGATATTTGGCAACCGATTTTGAGAAAAACACGTATGAACTGCCACAGGAGCGCTGGATGGTCATTGCCATGTATTTGATGCAAAATGAAAATGAGAAACAGCGTACGAAATTAGTGGAAGAAGCATATTGGGCATTAAGCAACCTGTACATGACCGTTGCCACACCGACGTTGGCAAACGCCGGGAAAACCCATGGCCAGCTCTCCAGCTGCTTTATTGATACCGTGGATGATAGCCTGCAGTCGATTTATGACAGTAATACAGATATTGCCAATCTATCAAAAAACGGTGGCGGTATTGGTGTCTACATGGGGAAAGTGCGTGCAAGAGGCAGTGATATTAAAGGATTTAAAGGGATGTCCAGTGGTGTTGTTCCGTGGATTAAACAGTTAAATAATACGGCAGTCAGTGTTGATCAATTAGGTACGAGAAAAGGTGCCATTGCTGTTTATTTGGATGTATGGCACCGGGATATTGAGGCGTTTCTGGACTTGAAATTAAATAATGGTGATGATCGAATGCGTGCCCATGATATTTTCACAGGTGTATGCCTTCCAGATTATTTTATGGAGCAGGTAGAAAAACGCGGTGACTGGTATTTGTTTGACCCGCATGAAGTTCGCCAGGTGATGGGGTATTCGTTGGAGGATTATTTTGATGAAGAAAAGGGCAGTGGCAGCTTCAGGGAAAAATACCAGGAATGTATAGAAGCGAATCTTACATCAACAAAGAGAGTGCCGGCCATTGAAATCATGAAACGGATTATGAAATCACAGCTCGAATCCGGAACTCCGTTTATGTTTTACCGGGATGAGGTAAACCGAACAAATACGAATCAGCATGCAGGTATTATTTACTGCTCTAATTTATGTACGGAAATTACACAAAATCAGTCGCCAACCGAATTAATAGAAGAATTTGTGGAAGCGGAGCAGACGATTGTGAAAAAATACAAGGCAGGAGATTATGTCGTTTGTAATCTGAGCTCCATTAATCTTGGAAAGGCTGTTGTGGATGGTGTGCTCTCACGTCTTATTCCTATACAGGTTCGCATGCTGGATAATGTGATTGACATTAATACCCTGCCAATTAAACAGGCGGAGCTGACAAATAAAAAATATCGTGCAATCGGTCTTGGAACGTTTGGCTGGCATCATTTACTGGCGGTAAAAGGAATGAAATGGGAAACAGAAGAAGCCGTTCAATATGCAGATCAATTATATGAAAAAATCGCCTATTTAACGATTAAAAGCAGTATGGAATTAAGTGAAGAAAAAGGGCATTATCCGATGTTTAACGGTAGTAAATGGAGTACGGGAATGTATTTTGAAGAAAAGGAATATACCGATGAAAAGTGGACTGCTTTAAAGGAAGAGGTAAAGGAAAAAGGCATGCGCAATGCTTACCTTATGGCGGTGGCACCGAATTCGACTACAGCTATGATTGCAGGATCGACCGCGAGTATTGATCCAATTTTCAAGCCGTTTTACTATGAGGAAAAAAAGGATTTTAAAATTCCAGTAACTGCACCAAATATAGACCACCATACGTATGATATTTATCGTCGTTCCGCATATATTGTTGATCAGCGCTGGTCGGTTAGGCAAAATGCTGCAAGGCAGAAACATATTGACCAAAGCATATCATTTAATTTTTACGTACCAAATACGATTCGTGCGTCTGTATTGTTAGATTTACATCTGCAAGCATGGCGTGAAGGTTTGAAAACAACTTATTATGTTCGTTCTACTTCTAACGATGTGGAAGAATGTGAGTGGTGTCAAAGTTGAAATCAGTTATTGCGTATTTATCATATAGCGGCAATACGAAAGAAGTGGCAGAGTTCATAGAAGAAAAATTAATATATGAAGGTGTAAAAGTCGATATACATCGCATTGGTATTGATATGCCAATCCATCCCGAGGAATATGACTATGTTTTTCTAGGAACGTTCACATGGGATAGGGGAAGTACACCAGATGAGGTGAAGGATTTCGTTCTGGAAATTGGCTATAAACCGGATAATATGGCTGTGTTTGGAACAGGAGATACACAGTTTGGCGGGGATGAGTTGTTTTGCAGAGCCGTTGATAAACTTGTCCATTTTTACAATAGCCAATGGCCGGGGTTAAAAGTGGAACAATCCCCACGAGGGAGTCAGGAAGCAATGATTGGAAAATGGGTGGAAGGAGTGCTGCAGGATGCAAAAAGTTATGCTTAAAAAAGCGAAAACATTAGAACCATTAAACCCGAATAAGTCTACTGCATTATTCGGTGGTCAATCGAGTGGAATATTAAATTGGAATGATATTGCTTATCCGCATTGGTATAAAATGTATAAGCGTCTTGTCGGCAATTATTGGCAGGCAGATGAAGTGAATATGTCGAACGATGTCAAAGGATTTCCGCAACTAACGGAAGAGGAGCAGGAAGCCTATTTAAAGATAATCGGTTTACTATCTACATTAGATGCACCACAAACAAGAACAGCATTGCTCCTTTCCTTATATGCGACAGACCCTGCTGTTCAATCGATTATGGCCGTCATTGCCCAGCAGGAGGCCGTTCATAATGAAAGTTATTCCTATGTATTATCATCTGTCGTATCCCTGGAAGACCAAAAACGGGCATTTGAGCTCGGAAGAAAGGATCCGGTCCTGCTAAAGCGAAATGAGAGTTTGATGGCACAGTATAATGCTTTTGTGGAAGAGCCAACCATCGAGAACATTTTAAAAACACTCGTTTATACATCATTGCTTGAAGGAATGTTTTTCTATTCCGGTTTTGCTTTCTTTTATCATTTGGCAAGAGATAATAAAATGGTCGGCACGTCGACAATGATAAGCTATATTAATCGGGATGAGCTAGAGCATGGCCGATTTATTGCGGAATTATTTCGAGCAGCATTAGCAGAAAATCCGGAATACAATAATGAAGATTTTACCAATTGGGTTTATACTCATTTTCAGGAATCGGCTGAACTGGAAATCGAATGGTCTAACTATGTATTAAAAGATGTGGAAGGTCTTGATTTAGACGAGATGGCCGGATATATTAAATACCGGGCAAATAAGATGCTTCGAATGATGGGACTAAGCGAATTGTACCCAGAGCATACAGATAACCCAATGAAATGGATTCGTGCCTATGCAGATAATTTTGACGGAACGAAGACCGACTTTTTTGAACAGAAATCAAGACAATATACGAAAACAAGTGATCTGAATGGGTTTGATGATTTGTAAGAAGTGAATGTCAAGTATGTTGCGGGAATGAGCAGAGAGAACCTCCCCGAGAAAAGGATCCTACCGGTTTTGCTCATACCCCGCCATTCTTTTTCATAGCATAGTAGCAGCAATAATAATTTCTTAGTGCTATACTGAAGAAAAGGGGGAGGTTGTTATGTCAGAGAAAGAAGAAGTATTGAAATTAATCAAAGATTTACCGGATGACGTATCATTGGAAGAAATGATGCGAGAGTTATATATTTACATAAAGTTTCAACAGGGTGTAAGGGAATTAAATGAAAATAGCACAAGTAAGAATTCGATAAAAATGGAACTGGGGAAATGGTTCCATTAAATAAGAAATCTGTCCTCACTTTATTGTAGTCCATATATTTAGGTGAAAAAAAACGGAATGAATAAGTTAAGTAGCATACCATATCGCTGGGATTGGTATGCTATTTATCGTTGATATAGTACTGGTGATGTAAGAGAGCATCAATTTTAGGTTTGTAATTACCACAACAATTAACAGATGTTAGTGGGGCTATAGTTGATATGTAATTTACATTGCTAATTAAAACTCTAATTAGGGATTTTTGGGATTTTAGGATAAGCCTAAATATAGTTAAACGGTTGTGAAGTTATGCACTTAGACTAACTGGCAGATTTGAAATATTAAATCGCTTTTTGATATATGTTTAAAGTAACGTTGGATGATATAATAAAATAAACTATTCATGGAAGAGGTGACCGATAACATGAATACAGCCAAGGAACGTTTACTTAAAATTATCGATGAAATACCTGAGCAAGAAGTGGATAAAATTTTAGATTTTGCTGAGTACTTAAAGACTAAACAAGAAAAGAGATTATCTGATGATTTAACAAAGGCAAGTGAAAGCAGTTTGGATTTTTGGGATAATGATATCGATGATGAGGTTTGGAATAATGTATAAGCAAGGTGACATTGTATTAATACCAATTCCATTTAGTGATTTAACAAATTCAAAACAACGTCCTGTCCTAGTAATTTCAAGAGATTGTTACAACAAAATGACAGAAGATATCGTTGTTGCAGCCATCACATCAAAATTAAGAAATCTGGATTATTCAGTAATCATTGATTCCAAAGATTTAACAGAGGGTGAACTTAAAGTTAGATCAGAAATCAGAGCAGATAAAATATACACACTTTCTAAAGAGATTATCAGGAAAAAATTTGGACAAGTTAACATCGAAGTCTTGGACAGTGTTCGGACAAAAGTTAATAATCTAATAAAATAACTTATGTAAGAGGGCTGGATAACAGTCCTTTTTTATATATGTGGAATTTTTGAATACATGTTTAAGGTTTCTACTTAAAGTAACGAGGCAATTCTTCATTAAGAGGAATCGCTTCTTGTGCAAAATAGCAGGTTTGTATAGGAGGTATCAATTTAATGAATGAACAATATAGCCTAAAAGGGGGATTAAAATGGGTAATGATAAAGAAACTCCTGAAATAAGAAGAGAAAAAATCAGACAAGAAGAATTAAAAAAACCTTCTAGTAGTATTCATGGGAGCAATCTTGCGGATTTAGTGGGCAGTTTAGGTTGGAAAGGCACTGGAATACTTATTCTCGTAATAATTATTGGCGGTATTTATTTTTTATTGAAATTTAATCCACCATTGGAGATTGGTACTATTGCTTCAAGTGAAAATAATAAATCAGTGGTTATTGGTATTGGTAACAATGGCTTTCGTGAAATAAAATTATTAGATGTTTCGGAAAATATAAATGAAAAGCCTTTAGAAACAAGATTACAAGTTAGTAATGCGTTACAAGGTTTTATCATAACGGATGATTATAACAGTGAAGAAGCGAAAGAATATGGTTTTACTAAAATAGCTGAGATAGCTATAAAAACAAGCACTAGATCAGATGATGAAACTGCTTCAGAAGATGATGAAATTTATGGGGTTAGTGTCATTCATCATGAAGCAATAAATAATGTTCATATAGAATACAGTCATTTTGGAATGACATTTAATGATACTGTGTATTTAAACAATTAGTGATATATATAGGAGGTTTTAAAAGACCCTCAGCTATTAAATAACTTATTAAAGTAAAGGTTGTAAAACAAAAAATCTTTTGTGGGGTTAAATGAAAATTTTAATACCTATTGTTTAGGTTTTGTTATAAATTTATTGTGTTTTTATTTAGATAATGGATATTTAACTAAAGGTTTGTCAAACAAGGAAGTACTTGAAACTTTAAATATTAAAATAACGTCAATAAATTAAAGGGGGGAGAAAAGTGGGAAAAATTGGCTTTCCTGTTTTATTTGTTTTTATTTTGTTTATCTCTAATGGCTGTAAAAGTGTAAGTCCAAAAATAACCGAAGCAGAAGCAGAATCAATTGTTATTGAACAACACTCTGGAGATATAGGAGAAGTTAAAATAATCTCAGTGAATCACAAATGGGGTAAGTATATCGTTGAATGGGAAAACTATGATAACTGTGAGAGTGGGATGGAACATATTGATGACCAGAATGGTAAGATAATCAAAAGGAGAAGTGACAATTTTTTAATTTAAAAAGGGTTTAATTCAATATAATAAGGGAACTTTTATGAATAACTTTATTCTATATTGGAGGATATTTTTCATAGTAGCGTTAGTAGTACTTTTGTTGATGAACGTTATAAGTCAATTCATCTTTCTTTCATTTCTATCAGGAATTATAATCTTTTCTGGAATCCCTTGGCTATATACTAAGATAAAGGAAAAATAGCATCATATTATTTTTATTAAGTGATGGGATCTTTAGTTCAACAAACGATATCATTCAAAGCAAAAAACGCTTGGATTTCCAAGCGCTTTACGTGTTAAAACAAGTCTTAAAATGGTTGTTAAAGATACTGTAAAACCACGTGCTTTAAATGTTTCTCCATGGTAAGTGAAACTACTTATCCTCAAAGGGACAGCTTTTCTATTGAAAATAATTAACTAAACCATTTGTAATAGACTGGGCTACCTTATTTTGATAATCAGCGGTCTTTACAATACTTGTATCATATGGATTCGTAATAAATCCAAGTTCTATTAAAATAGCAGGAGCTGCTGTATTTCGAAGCACGTGAAAGTTTTCCTGTTCGATGCCGCGATTTCGCAAGGTTACCGTGGATAAGAGCGTATTATGAACATCTTGGGCTAATTCTCTCCCAGCAGTACCGTAATAATACGTGTTAATACCTTGAGCGGATAGAATAGGAAATGAATTATAATGTAAACTTATAAATGCGTCCGTTTGTTGTCCATTACTAATACGTGAACGTTCCTCCAGGGACACATAATAATCTCCTGTTCTGGTCATCGTAACGGTTGCTCCTGCGTTGCTTAGCTGCTGTGCAACTTTATCCGCAGTGGAAGTAATTAAGTCTTTTTCATAGACTCCACTAAATCCGATTGCTCCTGGATCATTTCCGCCGTGTCCGGGGTCAATCACGATATGATAACCCGCTAATGAACTATTGGTAGACGTTGGAGTATTTCCTTCTGTCTCTTCTCCGGTTTTATTAGTACTATCCTCTGCATTATTGTTCGTTGTATCTTTACTTGTTAACCAGGAAGCAATCCATCCTGTGTTACCATTTGAAAAAGAGATTTGATGCCAATCTTCCTCTGTTTGAACAAGATTATATGTTTCCCCTGTTGTTACTGATCCGATAATGGAGTAGCTTTCCCCAGGGCCAGAGCGGATATTTACTCCCTCTGCTGTCACGGTAATCGTTTCCGAGGATAATACAGTCGTATTGGTTTGTTTATGTAGTGGAATGAGGTAGTGTTTCGCAACCCAGGCCTCTTTTCCGCCATAATACGTTTGAACCCATCCATATTTTTCCTGGAATGTCTTTAATTGATTTCCTTTCGTTAATATTCCTAATATATCAGCATTTGCTGAAGGACCACTTCTAACATTAAGAACGGTTGTACTAACTTCATAGGTTTGTCCATTTTCTGCGTGTCCTGTTACAGGGACGAGTAAAAGTAAGAGTGAGAATCCTAGTGTGATTAAGCTACGTATAGACTTCATGGTAGCCTCCTTTGTTGTATGGAATATATTTACTATTAATCTTATTATGTAATGAGCTAATAGACAAGTAAAAATTTAATAGAAAACTAACACCTTTGCCAAAGAACGTGCGAGGTATTAGTTTTCTCATGTTTTCGGAGGCTTATTAAATAGGATATCTATTTTAATTAATCTAGTAATCTTGTATTATTGCTCCAATAAGACGGAAGCTGCCTTTAGCGCTTTATGGTCATTAATAATTTGTCCCGGTTTGCTTGCTTTTCCAATGACATAACCCTCAAAGGACATTCCGTAAAACTGACATATATAATTAAACTGCTCAATGAGTGGTAGACCTTTAATCGTTGGATTATCTCCGCCAACTGCAATGACGTATACTTTCTTTTTCTTTAATTCTTCTCTGAAATGTGGATATTCCTCGTCGCGTAAAATTTGTGACCACCGATCAATAAAAATTTTCATCGGTCCCGACATGCTATACCAATAAATGGGGGTGGAGAATACGATAGTATCATGCTCCATCATTTTATTAATCAATTTCTTGTGATCGTCGTGAACTTCACGAAACCCATTTTCCGTGTGACGTTCATCAATAATCGGCTGGATGAAGTAATCCCTTAAATAAATATGTGTTCCTTTCTCCTTAGGAACAGCCTGGTAGGTTAAGTATTCCGTATTTCCGTTCACTCTTGTTGACCCATGAATAACCGCTACTTTCATTTAATATCCTCCCTGAATGTAATGATAAAGAAAATAACAGAGAACCCTGAAAATAAACCATATTCTCTGCAGGAATTTAAGTTGATTTAAAGAAAATCCAATCGTGTAATGATGGCAGATATTAAATATATATGAAGAGGAACCAAAAACATGTAAATTATTAAAGGCTGTTTTCTAAAAGACTGTTGTTTTTATGAAAATAGCCGAGTGATATAGCTGAGAACACTCGTGGCTTTAGTCATGAGAGGTTCAGTATGCACTATCCACTGCTGCTTCATTTTGCTCCGTTCGCTTTTGCTGGTTAAACAAAAAGAAAAAGACGCTAATTAATACGATTAACCCACCAACGATTTGCATGCTTGTTAATTTTTCCCCAAGTAATAAGAAAGCTAATGCACTTGCACCAACTGGTTCTCCAAGGATGCTCATGGAAATCGTCGTTGCATTAACGTAGTTTAATAGCCAATTGTTGATGACGTGAGAAATGGTTGGCACGACAGCGAGCAGCAGGAAAATCCCCCATTCCTTTGCATCATATCCACCGAATGCAACACCAGTTCCAACATTAAATATTGTCAGGAAAATAGCGGCAATCGTAAATACTAGAAAACTGTAAATCCAGTGTGATACTTTCTTTACGACACTTTGACCAATTAATAAATACCCAACAACGGCAATGACGCTTAAGAAGGAAAGAATATCACCAATAATGGCCATCGTACTTAATGCAAAATCGCCCCATCCAATCAAGACTACTCCAACTACTGCAATTCCCATCGTTAACAGGGCTGAAGTGTTCGTTCTTTCTTTATACAGTAAGAATCCACCAATTACAGCTATCACCGGCTGTAATGCAAGAATAATGGTGGAACTGGCTACAGTAGTTAGTTTTAATGAACCAAACCATAGGGCAAAATGCAATCCTAAAAAGGCCCCTGAAAAAAGTAACAGGTTCCAGTCCCTTTTTGTGATTTTTTTGAAATCCCCTCGATATCTCCAGACAATTGGCAGCATCAATAAGGCTGCAATCCACATACGATACATGCTGGAAATCGTCGCTGGGGATTCCGACCATTTCACAAATATCGCTGAAAAAGAAATGGCGATGATCGAAATAATTAATGGTAAGCTAATCGATTTAGAAGTTCCCCCACTGTTCAACTGTCTTCCCCCCTGTCCATATATAATTTAAAATTATATCGAATGTGTTCAGAGGATACAATCGAGTTCATTTAAAATAATATAAGTTTAGAAAATCAGCACTAATTGTGTATTTATGCACATAATTACTTCCCGGTAAAAAATAAATTCATATAAAATTTTTAGTACTCATCTTGCTTAAGTTCACATTTTGTTCAAATATTTGTTAACTAATTGTGAACTAATGAGCAAATGTATTTTAAAAAGGAAAAAACATGTTATTATAAAAATGTACTAAGGAACACCAAACACAATATTGTGAAATAGTGAACATGAAATAAATATTATCAAATAAAAGGAGTTGGTTTTTATGATGATGGAATTTATTCGGAACAATAAAGTAGTGGCAGGAATATTAACAGTAATAAGAGTGTATTTAGGGTATACCTGGTTAATGGGTGGCCTGGGCAAAGTAACAGGTGGAACATTTGATGCAAGTGGATTTATTCAAGGAGCTATTGCAGGTGCAGGCGGGGATCATCCTACCGTACAAGGCTGGTGGGCAGCTTTTTTAGAGACTTTCGCATTACCAAATGCCCAGGTTTTCAGCTTCCTGGTTATGTGGGGCGAAGTATTAGTAGGTTTAGCACTTATTTTAGGTATCTTCACTAACTTTGCAGCACTGATGGGAATCACGATGAATTTCGCATTTCTATTCAGTGGAACAGTAAGCACAAACGCCCAAATGGTATTAATGACCGTATTCATCCTTGTAGCAGGATATAACGCAGGACGTTACGGATTAGACAGATGGGTCATCCCATTCTTGATAAACCATACACCAATTGTCAAAGATAAAGGGGAAAAAGAAGCAGTAGCAGTATAAATTTATACAAAGAAGGCCGACTTAACAGACTTATTATAATATGAAAATGGTTCCGAACATCGCTTTAGATGATTGGAACCATTTTTCGTGAATCGTTGTTATTATCTATTGTCTGAATTGCATTCATGGCGGTGCACTACCTTAAGTTTACCTTCCTTTTACTGACTAAATAGTAAAACACTAAATAAGAGGGATACGTTTTCGCTTCACGACGACCTCCTTGTAGTTTAATACACCCCCCATAGCCTAAAGCCAGCGATGATAGATTAGAAGTTTTAGATGCCCGAATGAGCTCAGGAATCAATCAAAAAGTCACGTAGAAAGGATCTAGGTTTTCGAATGAGCCTAGGAATCAATCAAAAGGTCACGTAAAAAGGCTCTATCCTTCTTTATTATGTTTAAACCTGTTAGAAATGGTGAAAAATGTTAAAAACAAATATTATGGAGGGAATATGTATGAAAAGACTATTTGTTATGATGTTTATTGCCCCCGTGATTTTGATGGCATGTAGTAATCAGGACACACTAGAAAATAAACAGGATGAGCAAAGTGCAGAATCCCATGATGAAGAGCATCAGGAAGTGAATGCTATGATAGAATCGGATGTCCTAGTTGACTTGAAAAACGCAGACGGACAAGTTGTTGCTACTGCATCCCTAGTGGAGACGGAGGACACAGGAGTTAACATTGCTATAAAAGGAGAAAATTTACCCCCTGGTGCCCATGGTTTCCATATTCACGAAAATGGTTCATGTGAAGCACCGGATTTTGAGTCTGCTGGAGGACACTTTAATCCAACAGGAGATAATCACGGTTTTGATGACCCAGATGGTAGACATGCTGGAGACTTGGAAAATTTAAAAGTAGCAGAAAACGGCAAAATCTATACTGAAGTAAGAGCGGATATGGTAACACTGGAAAAAGGAAAAGAAAATTCTCTGCTTAATGAAGATGGCACGTCACTAGTTATTCATGCCGAGGCAGATGATTATAAATCACAGCCTTCAGGTAATGCTGGAGAACGAATTGCCTGTGGAGTAATTGAATAGCTTATTCGTAAATTAAAAAGCAATGCTCTTCTAATGAGCATTGCTTTTTATTGATTATATAATTCTGAATAATCGTAAATTCGACTACCAAAATGGCGGGGTATCATGTATAATAAATAGCAAACCATATTGAACATTTATAAATTCGGCGTTCGTCATGCTTGAACATCCTCTTATACTTGGGACGTTAAAATTTTAGCTGGGTTAATCTACTGTTTGGCTAAAATTTATATTTCCCTGGTACCGTGAAAAATGATGCAAATTGAAAGGGCAGTTAATTTTCCTTTTAGGAAGGTGGCTGCCCGTTCATACGTCGAATATTTCGAAACTCGAAGGAAAGAAAGGGAGACGAAGATGGAAACTATATCAAGCGTACATCCTGAATCAAAAGAGGATAGAATCTGGACAAAGGATTTCCTCTTAGTTTGTATGGCCAATTTTTTCGTATTTTTAGGTTTTCAAATGACATTACCAACCATTCCGCTGTTTGTAAAGGAGCTGGGTGGTGGGGACCAGCTGGTTGGCGCTGTTGTCGGGATATTTACGTTTTCTGCCTTGTTATTCCGTCCGTATGCCGGGCATGCCCTTGAATCCAAAGGCAGGGGATTTGTTTATCTTATCGGATTGTCTATTTTTGTTTTATCGGTAGGATCCTACGCTTTTGTTGTAGGCATTGTCCTATTATTTTTACTTCGAATCGTACAGGGAATTGGCTGGGGGTTTTCGACAACAGCGGGTGGTACGATTGCAACGGATATCATCCCACCGAAACGCCGCGGGGAAGGGTTAGGTTATTTTGGGTTATCCGGTAGTATTGCCCTTGCATTTGGACCATCTCTAGGTTTAGCACTTGTAGGGATCATATCATTCACTCAGCTGTTTTTACTTTGTGCAGCACTTGGATTTGTTTCTCTTCTGCTTGCCTCGAAAATTCACTATAAAAAAGTGGACCAGTCAGAACAAAAAACGACTGCGCTTAAGCTGGATATATTTGAAAAAACGGCATTAGAGCCTTCCATTCTATTATTTTTTATTACAGTAACATTTGGGGGGATTGCTACGTTTTTGCCCTTACATACATTGGAAAAAGGCATAGAGGGAATTCAGCTGTATTTTCTTTTCTTTGCTATTTTCTTAATGATATCGAGAGCCTTCGCCGGAAAACTTTATGATCGAAAAGGTCATCTTTATGTATTTTTGCCTGGTACCATTCTTATTTTCCTTGCCATGCTGTTATTAGCCTGGCTTCCAAACACGATGGTACTTTTCATTGCTGCCTCCCTTTATGGGCTGGGCTTTGGTGGGGTTCAGCCCGCTCTGCAGGCATGGGCTGTGGAAAATGCAAACACCAAACGAAAAGGGATGGCCAATGCAACGTTTTTCTCCTTTTTTGACCTGGGCATTGGATGTGGAGCGATTCTCTTCGGGTTAATTGCTGTATTTGGATATGGAATGATTTACCTTACAGCAGCAGTTTCTGTGCTATTATCCATGGTGTTATACATTTATCTTTATATACGGGCAAAGAGAATGGTAAACTAGAAAGTAGTTGTTTCATAAGTTTTGTTGATTTTTAGTCCTTTACCATTTATATAGAATGCGAATTAGTTTAATTTGAGATAATACTACCGCTACGGAAATATACTATATACTTCGCTTTCCGCGGGCGGCAGGTGATCGGGCTAATAGGACGTTGGTCACGAAGGCGTTGCCACAAAAGGTCTTCGGTGGGGCGAGTAATCGTAGCCCCAGGACGTGGCGTTCTTAGCCTTTGATCCTTTGTCGCGACTTTAGGGGTCTTACCGATGCCACTTTTCCCGCAGGAGTCTCCGTGTATTTCCTCGTTAAGTATAGTACTGTGTAACTTATAGTTATATTAAATTAGAAATAGTTATCTACTATTGTGATGGTTGATTGGAGCGGAATCGGGCAGTGCACTCACTTAGTTCTAAATTTATATCAAGTGTGAAATAATTTTTTTCTAAAGATAAGAAAGTATAAATTTTTTTGCTTCGATGTCTAGCTCCAGCGCCCAGCGACTAGCGAGAATTCCCTCACCTCCGTACGATAAAGAAGACTTGCCGATTGGTGAAACCAGAGGCTTAGTCGCACTTATACCCTTGCGGTGAAAGTCAACATCGACTCACTCCGTTCGTCGTGTTTCCTTTATCTCCTGCGGGGACTGTTCGTTAAAACCGCCGCTTTCCGCGGTAACACCGAACCACCTGGCATGGCCAGGCGCAGTCCGTACGTCGCTATACGGGCGCTTGCGCTTTTCTTATTACAAAGCAACAAATCTTTTCGATGGGACTAGTAATCGCAGTCCCAATCTTATAGAAAATAGCCTAGTTTTAGTATAACAAGGAGAGTACAACCAATGAATGCGATAGGAATTTTCCTTTTAACGATAGCTATGACCTTTGCATATGCAGCCGCATATTTTATTTTAAAAAAACAGAAATATTCCTTTATAACCGGAATGAGAAACCGCACAAATGAAGAAATAAAAAAGCTGCAAAAGTCAGGATATATGAAAGCAACAGGAAGATTATATTTAATTATTGCCATCGAATTAACAATAGGCCTGCTATTAACGATGCTTGGGATTTCCTATGCTTTTGAAATTGCGGTCGGTATATTTGTTCTTTTGTTTGTTGTTGGCTATATATATATTCAAAAGTACGAACTAAAGGAAAGACGCCAAACGGCATATCTTTCCAGCGTAATAACTGGATTTATAACGATTGGTATTGTTGGCTATATATTAAGCCGGGGATTTTTAGGAAATGAGTTAGTGATATCAGATGAGCAAATAGAAATTACTGGTCCTTATGGGGTGGAAGTCTCCTTACAGGAAATTCGGGAAGTGGAATTACTGGATGAATTGCCGGAAATAAATGTCCGTACAAATGGATATGCATTTGGCGAGCGATTAATGGGAAATTTTAGTGTAGAGGAATATGGAAGTGGGAAATTGTTCGTCCATAGGGAAAGTAAACCTTATTTATTTATCGAGCTGGATGGAACCTATATTATTATTAATAGTAAAGATGTAGAACAAACAAGGAAATGGCATAATCAGTTACAGGAAAACTAATACAATGCACTAAAATACGAGCGAATGCGAGTTTTTCTAAGATTTACGGGTATAAACTACTGTCGAATTTCCTAACCTAGTAATTAAGTGAAAGAAAACGAAAGCTAACCTTTTAAGTTGGAAGGGTTTAAAAACAGAAGTGACTCGTTTACAATAGAATATAATAATTTGTTAAAAATATAGAGAGATTGGCAGAAGGTAGGTTAATGGTGTTGTGAAAAGACTTAGCGATTTTCATCTCCAACGTTTATTTCCGTCTGTTATTTACCGGCGTGGATTGGAGTACTATAAACAGAATAGAGTAAGTGATCTATTATATGATATCAATTATCAAGTGTGGTCTGCGACGGTTCATGGTTCAGAGGATTATTTTGTCGAGATTAATATGCGCGATATGGACAAAGGTTCGATTGATACGTATTGTGACTGTCCTGCATTTGACACATTTGGTTCATGTAAACATATAGTTGCTGCCTTAATCACTATTGCAAATAAAGAACAAAATGATGTGAAGGGGACGGAAAACTATAACTATCAATTAACAAGCCGATTCATCGATAGGTTAGGATCTGTTACTCAGGCAAGTCAGCGTGCTGAAATTTTGCCTGATAAAAGACCGATGCATGTCGAATATTACTGTAAGTGGTCATATGACAGAAATATAGTTATAGAATTAAAAGCTGGAGAATCACATCGTTATGTCGTAAAAGATGCATTCGACTTTATTCGTGATGTGCTTCTGGGCAGAGATTACTATTTCACGAAAAAATTCACCTATAGCACGGACAGTCATTATTTTCATAAACAGGATTTGGAAATATTTGAGATGCTTTATTCCATACGAAGGAATGAGGAAGTCTACAATGGGTACCGATTCTATCATTATCAGGGAGATGTGAATGATAGACGTTCCGTTGTCATTCCGCCTTTTCTTGCCAAAGAGCTTTTAGAAAAGCTGACAGAACGGGATTTTGTTGTGGATTCAAAGGAAGGGACATACAAAGATATAACCATTGAAAAAGAAACATTGCCATTTGAATTCGCACTAACGAAAAATGAACGTGATGATTTGATGCTAACGATGGAGGATGTCACAGGGGCCATTTACTTTAAACCATATGAGATTCTATTTGCGCAAGGTACGTTCTATTATCCTACAAAGGACCAGATTCCTATTATCGAGGAGATGGTCGGATTTGGGATGGAAGATTTCAAACTGCCAATTACGAAACAGCAAGCTGATGCGTTTGTCTCCGAGGTGCTACCATCATTACGGAAAATCGGAAATGTAGAGGCGTCGGAACATGTGAAATCGGAAATTATTCAGGTTCCTTTACGGGCTAAGCTATTTCTGGACGTTAAGGAAGATTGGATTGTCGGGAAGCTGGAATATCATTATGGGGAACACTTGATTGATCCGTTTAATGGCCGTAAGCATGGTGATGTTATTATCATTCGTGATATTGAGAAGGAACAGTACATCATGCAGCTGATTGAACATGCCAACTTCCATTACAATGGAAAGGAACTTTATATTGAAGCGGATGAAGAGGAAATGTACGATTTCCTCTATCACGTCATACCGATTCTCGATCAGCATGTCGAATTATTTTTGACATCAGAAATTCGTAGTTTCATTGTGGAAACAGATCCGATTCCGAGCACGAATGTTCGCTTGGAGACATCTGCTAATTTACTGGAAATTGGCTTTGATATAGATGGTGTGGATGATTCTGAGATAAATAAAATATTAGATGCGGTCATCGAGAAGAAACGCTATTACCGAATGCCGGATGGGGCACTTCTTTCCTTGGAAGGGGAAGAATTCACGTCTATGCAGCAATTATTTAAAGACATGGACATCGGAAAACAGGATATTCAGCAGGGGAATGTACAGATGCCTGTGTATCGGGGAGCACAGCTGGATGAAATGATTCAAACGGATAAAAGCTATGATCCATCATTTCGAAAATTACTGCATCATCTCAAGTCCCCTGAAGAGCAGGTTTATGATTTACCAGACAACCTCCAAGCAACACTCAGGAGTTATCAAATGACTGGGTACCAATGGTTTAAGTCATTAAGTCATTATCATCTCGGAGGGATATTGGCCGATGACATGGGTTTAGGAAAGACTTTGCAAAGCATTGCCTATATTGCCTCTGAACCAGTAGTTCACGGGCCACACTTAATTGTTGCCCCGTCATCAGTTGTCTACAATTGGAAGAACGAGTTTGAGAAATTTGTTCCTGATTTAAAGGTTGCCATTATGACAGGAGCCCCATCAGAGCGCCATCATAAAATGGAAGAAATGACAGATATGGATGTTTGGATTACTTCCTATGCCACATTACGGCAGGACATAGAGCTCTATCGCGAAAGAACATTCCAAAGCTTAATTTTAGATGAAGCGCAATATATTAAAAATTATGCAACGAAAACATCACGGGCAATGCGGGAAGTGAAAGCAACAAGAAAGTTTGCGCTAAGCGGCACGCCAATTGAAAATTCCATTGATGAATTATGGGCGATTTTCCAGGTTATTCTGCCAGGACTAATGCCAAACCAGCGAACCTTTAAGCAATTATCGAACGAAAAAATATCAATGATTACGAAACCATTTATACTTCGCCGCTTAAAGAAAGATGTATTAAAGGAATTGCCGGAAAAAATCGAATCCGTCCATGTTTCGGAGTTAACAAAGGACCAGAAAGATTTATATGTCGGCTATTTAAGACAGGTACAACAGGAAGCAGCTCAATCCATGAAAGAAAGTGGATTTAATCAAAACCGAATGAAAATTTTAGCTGGCTTAACCAGATTACGGCAAATTTGCTGCCACCCTTCCATGTTTATTGAAAACTATGAAGGGCAATCCGGAAAACTGGAGCAGCTGATGGAAACGGTAAGAAGTACGATTGAAAACGGAAAACGGATGCTAATCTTTTCACAGTTTACTAGTATGCATGAAATTATTATAGAGCGTCTGGAAAAAGAGGGACTTGATTATTTCTACCTAAGTGGGCAAACACAGTCCCAAGAACGTGTAGAAATGAGTGAACGCTTCAATAATGGCGAAAAGAGTATTTTTCTTATCTCTTTAAAAGCCGGTGGAACTGGATTAAATCTAACTGGTGCAGATACGGTTATTTTATATGATTTATGGTGGAATCCCGCTGTAGAAGATCAAGCAACAGGCCGTGCTCACCGGTTCGGGCAAAAAAATGTGGTTCAGGTCATTCGTCTTGTGACAGAAGGGACAATAGAGGAAAAAATCTATGACTTACAACAGAAAAAGCGTGAGTTAATCGATCAAGTCATCCAGCCAGGCGAGACGATGCTGTCCAGCCTCAGTGAAGATGATGTTCGTGAATTATTGAGTATATAAATAAAAGTCAGATGCTTGCGTGGAGCGAGTGTCTGGCTTTTTTCTTAGTTTGGAAAAGTGAAGCAAATCGCGCGAGCGCCCATTGAAATCGAACGCCAGCCAAGTTAACTCGCGCGAGTGCTCCCCGAAATCGAACGCCAGCCAGGTTAACTCGCGCGAGCGCTCCCCGAAATCGAACGCCAACCAAGTTAACCCGCGTGAGCACTCCTTCAAATCGAACGCCAACCAAGTAAAGTCGCGCGACCCGCTCCCAAAAACGACCACTAACCAAGTAAAAGTCCCGCGTCTCACCCACCCAAACCAAAAAAACAAAAAGCCAGAATTCAGGCCTCCCCCTGAATTCAAGCTATCAGATTACAATCCTCCATATCCAATTACCTTAAACAAAATCACTGATTTAACGTAAATAGTTTTCTTGGTCTCCCTTTTTGATAGGGTCTTTCTTCTCCTGAAACTTTAATGACATCACCGTTTAATAGCTTGTTAACGGTTCGTTCTGCACTTCGCTTTGTCACATTATAATATTTTGCGACATCATTGGATGAGAAAGGTTCGTTATTCCGGATTCGAATGAAATCAATGAAATTATAAGATAATTCATTGTTTAAGCGGGCTTTGTGAATGAGCGCGTGATAGAGCTTAGACGCATCAAATTCTTTTTTGACACCGATAGGCCCAATCGTTTCCTGTCTTTCATTGACAATATAGCATTTGCTTTCATCCGTTTTATTGCATATTTCGAGAGCGATTTCGGCGTTGATATTAGACTGTTTTGCAGTTAGCCCTAATCCATAGCCGAAATCAATGGGAACGTTTACTTCTGATTGAATTTCTCTCAACAATGGAAAATCACGATAATGATTCGTTAAATGGTTAATTAAAGCTTTTGTACCAATTAAAACTATTTTGTAATCACTGACTGGAAAGATGGAGATGTCTGTCTTTTTACTGAATTTAGTTAAAATATCACTTAGCTTTGACATGATGTCCTTTAGACCTTGTTCACCGTATTCGTTTCTGGTTTTATCAGGTTCTTTGATTTGGATGTAACCGGTAACAATTTGTGCGCTCTTGCTTAAATCCAGTCTCACCGTGGATTTAGCCTGTTTGATAGCTTCTTCTGAATTAATATCCGGAATAATCATGGAGTTAACAGGAATATTCCTCTCTTTGAGTTGACGCTCTACGCTTTTAACAGAAGTAAGAACATAATCAATTTTTCCATCCTGCCATAATCCAGCATGATGATTAACAATTTTTTCAATGGAGGGTTGTAAATCCAGGCCATAATCATAGATATATATATCCTGGCTATTCAACTTTAATTCATCAATGACTCGATGGACTACATCCTTATTGTCTATATCCACAGACAGGCGTTTTACATTTTGACCAACGGAGTTTTTCAGCTGATATAAATTAGTAAGAACCATGTGTTCATCATGAGGAATTTGTATCGTTGGTAATCGCTTTTTCTCAACCTTTTGCTTTACATATAAAAAGGAAATAGCTTCTGTAAAAATATAAACATCACACATGAAAGCCTTTTCAATTAATTCTACCGTTTCCTCTTCCTTTTCATATGTAAAGGATACTACTTCTACATCGTTCTGCTTATCAGCTAAATGATTAAATTTGGCAATGGAATCTTCTCTCCCAAACACGGCAATCTTTACTTGCATAAATGACACTACTCCTTTTCATAAGATTATTAAACAAATTTATCAAAAGATATATGGATAGTGCAGCTACAGCATTCACCAAGTATTTGAACTTCTGTAGCATTTATCGTTATATCTCCGTCCAGGCCTAATAAAAATGGTAAAGTTTGCTCCTAAATGAAACATCAAATCATGGGGAAGAAGATTCTAGCTGCTAAAAAATGGCATTTTCACCCTCCTTTAAAGTCAATAGTAATTACTACTATCATATTGAATTTTCATAATATTGTCAAGAAGTCTTGCTAACTCTATGCGCTTTTTTCTTATAACTAACTATTTAGAAAATAATTTATATTGAATTATTTCTGATTTTGGGTTATATTTTTAGTATCTATTTGTAGTATAAAATTGTAGTAAAAAAAATGGGGGGTTAGATTGTGAAGATGAAAAAGCTGTTTTTATTTTTCACTTTAACGATTTCTTTAAGTCTGTTATTGGCTGCCTGTGCAAGTGAGCCTGATGACAGCGTTTCCCTGGAAGAAACGGAAGATATTGCAGAGGAAACTACAGATGAAAGTGGAGAATCCTCAAATGAAGAGAGTGGAACAACTGGAGGCGGGGATTTGGTCATTGCTAATAATTCGGATGCCGTTTCATTAGATCCAGCTGGTTCCAATGATGTTCCGTCAAGTGATGTGCAAGCAAACATTTATGAGTCGCTTACTAAGCAGGATGAAAATATGGAAGTTCAGCCAAGTTTAGCGGAAACCTGGGAAGCAGTGGAAGATAATGTGTGGGAATTTAAACTTCGTGAAGGAGTTAAGTTTCATGATGGTTCTGATTTTAATGCGGAAGTAGTGAAAGCAAATATTGAGCGTGTGCTTGACCCGGATGTAGCGTCACCCAGATCGTTTTTGTACGAAATGATTACAGATATTGAAGTAGTGGATGATTATACTGTTCGGTTTACAACAGAATATCCATTTTCTGCACTTCCAGCCCATTTAGCGCATAGTGGAGGTGCGATGGTTTCCTTGGAACAAATTGAAGCGGATTATGCTGCAATGGAAGATGGGGCTGAGCCAGGAAGTGTGATTAATGAAAACCCAACTGGTACTGGATTCTTCGTGTTTGATGAATGGGAGCCCGGTTCGTATATTCGATTAGTAAGAAACGATGATTATTGGGGGGAGCATGCGAAATTAGATTCTGTCACGTTTAAGGTAGTCAGTGAGCCATTGACACGGGTTGCTGAACTGGAAACCGGTGAATCTCATATTGCCAATCCAATCAGTCCGAATAACAGGGCACAAGTGGAAGCAACGGATGGAATTCATGTAGCACAGCAAGGAAGTGTAAGTCTTTCTTATATTGGTTTTAATATGGAGAAAGAACCATTCGATGATCCCTTAGTACGTCAAGCGATTAATATGGCAATTGATAAGGAGCAAATTATTACCGGTATTTATGAAGGAGTTGGAACACCGGCGATTGGGCCACTTGCTCCAGATGTCTTCGGTTATGATCCAAATGCTTCTGGATTGGAACATGACCCGGTTCGTGCAAGGGAATTACTAGCTGAAGCTGGGTATGAGGATGGATTCTCTACAACACTTTGGACAAATGATAACCAAGAACGTATGGATACAGCAACAAATATCCAGGCGCAGCTTGCTGAGTTTGGTATCGACGTAGAAATTGAAGTAGTGGAGTGGGGAGCGTATTTAGAACAAACTGCAAATGGAGAGCATGATATGTTCATCTTAGGGTGGTCTACAGTTACTGGGGATGCCGATTATGGATTATATGCATTGTTCCATTCCAATAATGTTGGGGAACCTGGTAATCGTACATTTACGAAAGACCCTGAGCTGGATGAGCTTCTAGATCAAGCCCGACAGGAACCAGATCCAGATACCCGTTTAGAAATTTATAGTGAAATTCAAGAATTACTTGTAGATATCGCACCGATGCTTTATATACACCACCAAGACTACTTATTAGGTGTGAATGATTCGGTTAAGGGTTTAACTCAGCTGCCAACGCAAATCCTGCAACTGCAAGATGTAACAATTGAAGAGTAATCAAAATACCCTAGGATTCTTATATCCTAGGGTATTTTGATATTTTTATGACTATGCCACTTGACGTAGAATGGAAATGATATTAAAAAATCCTTTCTTAGGTTTTACTGCTTTTTAATTCTGATAATTGATGAAAAGTACTACATAACTTTACTTATGAGCGTGTAGCCCCAGGTTATGAGCGCATATTTATCACTTTTGAGCGTTCATCCCTGGTTTTTGAGCGCAAAACCATCACTTATGAGTAATATATTAAAATCAGTAAGATGTATCCTACAATATTGGCTGTTTTTCATTTGCTTCTACTGTTTCGATGAAGTGACAGGCTGCTTGATGTCCTTCTTTCATCATATCCATCCTTCTGAGTTTTGGCTCTTCTGTTTTACATAGTTCTGTAGCGAAAGGACAGCGCGTGTGAAACCTGCATCCACTTGGAGGATTAATAGGAGAAGGGACATCCCCCCCTAAGATAATACGCTGTTTTTCCTTCTCGACATCGGTACTCGGAATTGCGGAAAGCAATGCTTTAGTATAAGGATGTTTCGGATTTTTAAATAGAGACTTTTTATCTGCAATTTCAACTATTTTTCCTAAGTACATGACAATGATTCGGTCAGAAATGTGGCGTACTACACCAAGGTCATGGGAGATAAATAAGTAGGTTAATTGAAATTCTCTTTGTAATTTTTTCAATAGATTAATAACCTGTGCCTGAATGGAAACATCGAGTGCTGAGACGGCTTCATCTGCAACGATTAATTCCGGATTAACCGATAGAGCGCGGGCAATTCCGATTCGCTGTCGTTGTCCGCCGCTAAATTCATGGGGGTAGCGATCCAACTGATGTTCTCCCAAGCCAACCGTTTCTAATAGTTCAATCACTCGCTGATTTCTTTCTTTTTTTGGTACAACATTTTGTATTTCCAGTGCTTCGTTTAATATTTGCCGAACGGTTTGTCTTGGATTAATCGATGCATAGGGGTCCTGGAAAATAATCTGCATATTTTTTCGTTCCTGGTTCATTTTCTTTTTGCTGTACGACAGTAAATCTTCCCCTTTAAATTCTACTTTTCCTGATGTTGGTTCATCCAGGCGCAGTATCGCTCTACCTGTTGTTGATTTGCCACAGCCGGATTCTCCAACTATACTTAATGTCTCTCCTTCATAGATGGTAAAGCTTATCCCGTCCACCGCTTTTACATAATTTATTGTTTTCCCAAGTATGCCGCCCTTGATTGGGAAGTATTGCTTTAATTCTGTTACTTTAAGTAGTTCCTTCTGTTGTTTTTGCATGAACATTCACCTCCGGGTCTCCATCCCATTCGTCCGAGTAAATCCAGCAGCGAATCTGATTACCATATGAATCGGTTTCAATATTTGGCAATTTTTGATGACAGAGGTCTGTTGCGAATGGACATCGGGGAGCAAATCGGCAGCCATTAGGCATTTCAACAGGACTCGGTACCGATCCTTTAATGACATCTAAGTCTCCTTCCACATCACGATCATGAGGAGGGATGGATTTCATTAATCCAACTGTATATGGATGTTTAGGATGAGTAAACAATGATTTCACATCAGCAAACTCCATGACCTGGCCACCATACATGACTGCGACATAATCACATGTTTCTGCAACAATACCAAGGTCGTGAGTGATTAATAGGACACCCATTCCGAGGCGGTCCTGCAGTTCATTAATTAAATCCAGTATTTGTGCTTGAATCGTAACATCAAGAGCAGTCGTTGGTTCGTCAGCGATGAGTAAATCAGGATCACATGCAAGTGCCATTGCAATCATAATTCGCTGCCGCATTCCTCCTGATAATTCATGTGGGTATTGCTTCAGCCTTTTTTTAGGAGATGGAATCCCAACAAGCTTTAACATTTCAAGCGACTTCTGTTTCGCCTCTTTTTTGCTTAATTCCTGATGGGTAATATATGATTCACTTATTTGCTGTCCAACTGTTAACGTTGGGTTTAATGAAGTCATCGGTTCCTGGAAAATCATCGAAATTTCGTTTCCACGTATCTTTCGCATTTCTGATTCACTTTTTTGAAGCAAATCTTCGCCCTTGAAGTAAATCTCTCCACCAACAATCTTTCCGGGATTATCGATTAAGCGCATAATTGATAAGGAGGTAATACTTTTTCCGGAGCCGGATTCCCCTACGACACCGAGTGTTTTTTTCTTAGGAATTGTAAAAGATAATCCATCTACCGCTTTAATTTCCGCATTTTTAGTAAAAAAAGATGTTTGGAGATGATTAATTTCTAATATATTTTCATATTCTTTCGATGTGTTGTTTTTCATTTGAATCTCCTTTCTAAAAAATTAATCCAAATCAATTCGTTTGTTTAATAGCCGGTATGTAATGTCCACGAATAAATTGACAAGAACAAATAAGAGAGCAATAACTAAAATGGTGCCCTGAACAACAGGAAAGTCCCTTGCTGCAATGGAATCAATGACAAGTTTCCCCATCCCATTTATGGCGAAAACGGTTTCGGTAAGAACAGCCCCTCCAAGTAGACCGCCAAACTGTAGTCCAACAACTGTTACAACAGGTATTAATGCATTTTTAAGTGCGTGTCGGTAAATGACGATTCTTTCCTTGATTCCCTTTGCTCTGGCTGTACGTATATAATCCTGTCCAATCACCTCAAGCATGCTGGAACGAGTCATCCGAGCGATAATTGCTGCACTGCCGGTACCTAATGTAATAACTGGTAAAACAATTTGCTGGAAGCTTCCCCATCCAGATGGTTTAAACCAGCTTGTGTCATTAATAAATGGAAACCAGTTCGGTAAATCTATCCCGATGGAAAACCATTGAATTAACATAAGGCCCAGCCAGAAGTTAGGCATGGACAAGCCGAAAAGGGCGATAAGCATAATAATCGTATCCTGAGGTGAGTATTTTTTGGTTGCAGATATAACTCCTGCTATTAACCCAATAAATACGGCAAGTATGGTGCTGTAAATCGCCAGCTCAATTGTTACCCAAAAGCGTGCACTAATTTCATCTGTAACAGCACGCCCACTACGCATGGAATTACCCAGGTCTCCTAGAAGGGCATTTCCGAGATAGCTTAAATACTGCTTAGGTAATGGCTCATTTAAGCCTAGTCTTTCTCTAATATTTTCAACCTGTTGTGCTGGTGCGCTTTCTCCTGCCATAATTTGTGCCGGGTCACCAGGAACCAGGTGCATCATGCTGAATACGATGATAGTTACCCCGATAATCACGGGAATTGTTTGGATGATTCTTCTTACGATAAATTTGAACAACTAAAATCACCTCTCTTTATTCTTTTGACTTCGGATCAAAGGCATCTCGTAATCCGTCACCAAACATATTGAAAGCAAGAACTGCCACGACAATTGCAATTCCAGGAAAAAAGGCAACATGTGGTGCATTGTATAAGAAGTTTCGACCATCACTTAACATGGCTCCCCATTCAGGTGTTGGGGGCTGTGCACCCAAACCGAGGAAGGATAGTCCGCTTGCCGATAAAACAGCTGTAGCAATATATAATGTTGCTTGAACGATAATTGGGGATGTAATATTCGGAAAAATATGCTTAAAAATAATACGACGGTCACTTGCACCTAGTGCCTTCATTGCATCAATATATTCCAGTTTTTTAACTGATAAGGTAGATCCCCGTGTAATTCTGGCAAATATGGGAATGGATGAAATAGCAATCGCGATGATAACGTTTACTAAACTTCCGCCCAGAATACTTACGATAGCAAGTGCTAATAAAATACCAGGAAAAGCTAACAGAACATCCATACAGCGCATGATAATACTATCCAACCTCCCACCATAATACCCTGAAATAATTCCGAGCAATGTGCCAACCGTTGCACCTAGAGCAACAGAGGAAAAGCCCACAAACAGAGTTATCCATGTTCCATGAATAATCCGACTAAAAATATCTCTCCCGAAGTTATCCGTTCCAAACCAATGGTCACTGGAAGGGGGCTGGAGTTTGTTTAACATGTCTTGGGTGTTTGGTGAATATGGTGAAAAAAAGGGGCCAAAGATAGCGACAAGTAATAAAAAAATAATTAAAGCTGCACCAACCATAGCTGACTTATTTTTTCTAAGCTTGTCAAATATGTCTATCCATTTTTTAGTTTTGGGGTTAGAAGGTTTGATGACAGAATTGCTCTTATTCATCATCTGTACAGGATCACTCATTATCTTCACCCTTTCTTGCAGTTGTTTGAAATATAGAAATTCCTATTATCAATTGTATCATAGTTTGTTTATTTATAATAAATAAAATATTCTAAAATAACAAACAATAAGTGAAGAAAGTTAGTATGCAGAAAAAGGGTTTATTAAAAATACTTAGTTTAATATACAGCAACTACACTTGCTACAGACAAGGTGGCACGCTATAACAATCTCCTTGAAGCAGAAAAAGTACTATTTGAGGATGCGGCCATCGCACCAGTTTATCAAGCATCCAGAGCACAATTAGTTTCTCAAAGAGTAGACGGTGTGTTTGTTAACCCATTTGGAGCAACCTATGAATATAAATGGGCGTTGGTACGGAATAACTTTTATTTAAAAGAGAGTAAGAATGCCATATTGGCAATTCTTACTCTCTTTTTATTGACTCTTTTGTAGATTTTGTTGTTGAAACCTTGTAATTGATATAAATTCCGACTTAGTATAGTGCTCTGTTGATTTCCGCTACGAGCAGTCGTGCACCTTTGATCGTAAGAATTCTAATTACTTATTTTCCAACAGAGTAGTGTTACATCAAAAAGAAGTTATTTTTGTTTTAGAGAAAAAACTGTTCTATAAGCAGATTAAACATCGATTAGCAGCCCTCAGATAGAAAGGTGATTAACACAAAACCAGCGGAGGAAATACACGGAGACTCCTGCGGGAAGAAAGGCATCGGTGAGACCCCTAAAGAAGACAGCACGAGGAGGCTCACCAGCCGCCCCGCGGAAAGCGAAGTGTATTTCCGGAGCCATTTAAAGCGCTCATAAATAATAAGTTACAGTCCCCACCTTTTTGAAAACAGCCTTTTATTACATATAATACAGAAGTAATAACAGAACGAAGATAATTAGAAAAACAATAGCCTGAAATTTGACAATATGATAAAACGTATCATTTCGCTTCTCGGAAGGGAGTGGCTTTTCCTTCCATTCCTCCAAATAATCCTTGTTTCTTGACATGATACTGGCAAATCTCCGAAAACTAAATGTTATTCCGTCATAAAAGCCGCCTCGTTTCGTGTAAAGGAACAGCGTAATAATTAGATAAAAGAAGCTGATATAAAAAAACGTATTGATGAGATTTACAATGTTATACCCGGTTGAAAAAATAACATAAATGAGAATAATAACAATCAAGTTAATTATTAGGTAGAAGCCTTTATTTTTTTTCATGTTTAGTCACCTTTAATCGTCTTTTACAATCCTATAACGGTAGTCATTATACCATAACAGGGACTTTGCCGAAATGTAGAAAGAACCTTTAAATTGCGTGTTCAAAAAGGAGGATGAAAAGGACCGAGAAGTTCGAGCCAACGAAGAATTTCGATGTGTCATTTTCACCGAACTTTTTGAACATCCTCTTAAACGGATACATTATTTTCCCCTGAACAGGAGACAATATAAACCGATGCTAAAAATAGAGCAAGTGTTATATGTACAAATGAACATGCTCTAATAAATAATAACTTTGAAGAGGAGGTCATCCGATTTATGGATGTAAAAGGCAAAATACTATTTTTACTATGCTTATTAGTATTAGTTTTAGCTGCTTGTGGTGGGGGTGGAGATACAGAGGAAACACCTGCAGAAGAAAACAATGAAGATGCGACAGAAAACCAGGCGGCTAAAGAAGGGGATCAAGTACTTAATTTCATTAATGGCGATACCATTCCTTCGATGGATCCATCCATGGCAACAGACGAATATGGATTTCAGTTTTTAGGAGCGACGATGGAAGGATTGTACCGCTTAAATGAAAATGCAGAACCTGTAGAAGGGATTGCGGAAGGTCATGAAGTAAGTGATGACGGATTAACATGGACTTTTAATTTACGTGAAGACGCTACATGGTCCAATGGTGATCCTGTAACAGCACATGACTTTGTCTATGCTTGGCAGCGTGCAGTTAACCCAGAAACGGGATCAGAGTATGGTCCATACATGATGGGTGGCGTTATTAAAAATGCCGATGCAGTAAATGCAGGGGAAGCAGAGTTGGAAGAACTGGGTGTAAGAGCGGAGGATGATTACACGTTAGTGGTAGAACTGGAGCAGCCTGTCCCTTATTTTGAGTCATTAACTACTTTTGGAACATTTTTACCACTAAATGAGGAGTTTGTTGAGGAGCAAGGAGATAACTTTGCAACAAGTACCGATACTCTTTTATTCAATGGACCGTTCACACTAGAGAATTGGACAAGTACGGCAAGTGAATGGGATCTTGTGAAGAATGAAGATTATTGGGATGCAGAAACAGTACAGTTGGATCGAATTCATCATACTGTTGTAAAAGATTCGACAACACAAGTAAGGCTATATGAAGAAGGAACGGTAGACCGGGCTGGCATTTCGTCCGATTTAGTTGATCAATACTCAACCCATGAGGACTATCAAGTGACTCCGGAAACGTCAGTGTTCTATCTCAAATTAAATCAAACTCGAAATGAAGCGTTAGCTAATAAAAATATTCGTGCAGCGATAAGCAGAGCGTTTAACAAAGAAGCATTAGTAGATGAAATTTTAAACAATGGATCAATCGTTGCAAACGGTATTGTTCCAGCTAATTTTACTCCAATGCCTGAATCTGGTGAGGACTTCCGTGAAGCAAGTGGGGACCTGGTAACTTACGATGTGGAAGCTGCTCAGGAATACTGGGAAAAAGGACTGGAAGAGCTTGGAACAGATACAGTCGAACTGAAATTATTGGGTGGCGATACGGAAACTTCTAAAGTAATGAATGAATATATTGCAAATCAATTATCAACCAACTTACCAGGGCTAAACGTGACATTGAAAAATGTCCCATTTGAACAGCGTTTGGATTTAGACACTGCCATGGATTATGATATCCAAGTAGCAGGATGGGGACCTGACTATCTTGATCCAAATACTTTCTTAAACTTATGGGTAACTGATGGCGGAAACAACAAGATGGGTTATTCCAATTCTGAATATGATGCTTTAATTGAAGAAGCAGCAACAGAACTTGCTACGGATAATGAGGCTCGCTATGAAAACTTCCTGGAAGCCGAAAGAATCTTGTTTGAAGATGCGGCAATAGCACCAATTTACCAAAGTGCCATGGCACAGCTCGTTTCTCCTAAAGTAGAAGGGGTATTTGTAAATCCATTTGGAGCGACTTACGAGTATAAATGGGCTAGTGTTGGCTCTGAATAAAGAAGGATAAAAAAACGGGGATTTGCATGATAAAAAAGTGCATTTCCCCGTTTTTATTTTAAATTTTGTTTTTTTCCTTCACATTAAGATAAGTGTAGTGTAGCGTAGATTTCCGCTACGGGCAGTAGCGCACGTTAGGGGCACGCCCGCGCTTTTAGCCTCCTCGAGGAAAAACGTCATCCCGTGGTCTTCAAGTTGCATCCTTAGGGGTGCGCAGTGTTTTCCGGAGCAGTGAAACGTACAAGAATATCATTTCAGTTACGTCGGGCTTTTTTTACCATTTGTGTTGTGTATAATACAGTTTTAATTTGTAATTTCCAATTCTTAGAACTTCATCGTAATTTCAATTTTATAGAAGTAGTGTTAAAATTAAAGACGAAATTCTTCGCAAATTGCAGTTAAATCTACTTTTATTTATTTATGACAAACTTAATAATATTCGAAAACGTTCTGAGTAAGTCATGTCGTAAAATGTCAGATTTTGTCGTATCTTGTAAAATTTTATGTAATTCTTCTTAAAAAAACCTTTACAAAATTAAAGTATGGGGCGTATAATTTTTCTTGTAACATTTATTGTATGGCTTCTATTTATGGAAAATTCAGAAAAAAACAACTATAGGGAGGATGCAGAATGAAGCTGAAAAATTGGGCGTTATTATTAGCGCTAGGTTTATTATTAACTGTATTAGCGGCATGTGGTGGCGATACAGAAGAGTCTAAGCCGGCTGAAGAAGGGGAACAAGTACTTAATTTCGTTAATGGAGATACTATTCCTACTATGGATCCATCCTTGGCAACGGACCAATATGCGTTTCAGTTTTTAGGATCAACTATGGAAGGTTTATATCGCTTAGATGAAAATGCACAACCTGTAGAAGGTATCGCAACTGATCACGAGGTAAGTGATGATGCTACTACATGGACATTCCACCTGCGTGAAGGTGCTACCTGGTCTAATGGTGACCCTGTAACAGCTCATGACTTTGTTTATGCATGGCAACGTGCTGTAGATCCAGATACAGGATCTGAATATGGTCCATACATGATGGAAGATGTTATTAAAAATGCTAAGGAAGTAAATACTGGTGAGGTAGAAGTGGAAGAATTAGGTGTTAGAGCTGAAGGCGATTACACGCTAGTTGTTGAACTAGAACAGCCTGTTCCATACTTCGAATCACTTACAACATTCGGTACTTTTTTACCACTAAATCAAGAGTTTGTTGAAGAACAAGGTGACGACTTTGCAACAAGCACAGATACATTACTTTTTAATGGTCCATTTACTCTAGAAAATTGGACAAGTACTGCAAATGAATGGGATCTTGTGAAGAACGAGGACTACTGGGATGCAGAAACGGTACAATTAGATCGCATTAACCATGTTGTAGTTAAAGATGCTACAACACAGGTAAGACTATATGAAGAAGGTTCAGTAGATCGTGCTGGTCTAAGCTCTGACCTTGTAGATCAATATTCAACACACGATGATTATAATGTAACACCAGAAGCTACAGTGTTTTACCTCAAAATGAATCAAACTAGTAATGAAGCTTTAGCAAACGATAACATTCGTAAAGCGATAAGTAGAGCTTTTGATAAAGAAGGTATTGTAAATCAAATTCTAAATAACGGTTCTATCGTGGCAAACGGACTTGTTCCGAAAGACTTTGTTACGTTACCAGAAACGAATGAAGATTTCCGTGATGTCAATGGGGACCTTGTAACATACGACATAGAAGCAGCTCAAGAATACTGGGAAAATGGTTTAGAAGAACTTGGAACAGACACAGTAGAAATTGAACTACTTGGTGACGATAGTGAAACAGCTAAATTGATGTCTGAGTTCCTTGCAAACCAATTATCTACTAATTTACCAGGATTATCTGTTAAAATTAAACAAGTTCCATTTGAACAACGTTTAGACTTAGATACAGATATGGACTATGATTTGCAAGTATCGGGATGGGGGCCGGACTATCTTGATCCGAACACATTCTTAAACCTATTTGTCACAGACGGTGGAAATAATAAAATGGGTTACTCCAACTCAGAATATGATGCGTTAATTGATGAAGCCGGGAAGGAACTTGCAGCAGACAACGTTGCTCGTTATGAAAACTTCCTAGAAGCAGAAAAAATCTTATTTGAAGACGCAGCAATTGCACCAATCTACCAACGTGCTCAAGCACAATTGATTTCTCCTAAAGTAGAAGGTGTAATTAGAAATCCATTCGGAGCAGACTATGAATACAAATGGGCTAGTGTTAATTCTGCAGAATAAATAAATTCGTTTAAAAAAAGCATATACCATGCAAAATAAAACAGGAGAGTATGTCGTGAAACATGCTCTCTTGTTCCATTATGGGTAAAGTATCTCATAATAATGAACATTCTTATTTTTTGGTTTGACTATATAATTGGGAGGTGCGAGAATGGTTCGTTATATTTTACGACGGGTAATGTATATGTTAGTTACATTATTTATAATTGCAACATTATCTTTCTTTCTAATGAAGATGCTGCCAGGAAGCCCGCTTAATGCTGAAGATAAATTAAGTGAACAGCAACAGGCAATTGTCCTGGAAAAATACGGATTAAATGACCCGGTTCCTGTCCAATATGTTAAATATATTGGTGGTCTATTGCAAGGGGATTTAGGTATTTCCTTTGCGTTTAGTAATACACCAGTAACAGACATATTAATGGACCGAATAGGACCATCCGCACAATTAGGTGCACAAGCACTGGTGGTAGGGACCATTTTAGGAGTTCTCCTAGGTCTGATTGCAGCTATATCTCATAATGGTTTTCTCGATTATACCTCAACTGTTATCGCTGTATTAGGTACATCTATCCCCAACTTCGTGTTTGCAGGTCTCCTCCAGTTTGTGTTTGCTGCGCAATTGGAATGGTTCCCGGTTGCGTTATGGGGCGATTTTAAACATACGATACTGCCAACCATTGCCTTAATGATCTTCCCGATGGCAACGGCTGCTCGTTTTGTGCGAACAGAAATGGTGGAGGTATTAGGTTCAAACTTTATTACAACTGCTCGTGCAAAAGGTGTAAGTGAACCGGGGATCGTATTTAAACACGGTTTACGTAATGCTTTAATACCATTAGTAACCGTTATTGGTCCGATGGCAGTTAGTTTAATGACTGGATCCATGGTTATCGAACAAATATTTGCTATCCCTGGAATTGGGGAGCAGTTTGTAAACTCGGTTATGGTAAATGATTACCCAACCATAATGGGTACAACGCTGCTATTTGCGGCATTGTTCATTACCATTATTTTGATAATCGACCTTCTGTATGGACTAATTGATCCTAGAATTAGAATTAGCGGAGGGGATAGTTGATTATGGATAGAAAAGATAACAATATACCAAAAGAACTACTTGTCCTTATGAAGCAAAAAGAGGATACAAGTGAAAAAATATCTGCTCCAAGCAGAACGTTCATGCAGGATGCAAGACGTACCTTCTTTAAAAATAAACTAGCAGTAGCAAGCATGATTGTCCTAGTTATTATTATTCTAATGAGTTTTACTGGTCCAGGAATGAATGAACATGGAATAGACGACCAGGATTTATCTGTTGCAAAAATGCCAGCACGTGTACCTGTGCTGGAAGATATATCGTGGTTGGGTTTTAGTGGTGTTCTTAGTGATACATTTAAAGGGGACACAGCAGATCACGCGACACAGAATGCGTTTTCCAGATACAAGAGTGACGAGGAATTTATTGACATTAAAGTCCTTGACGAAGGGGACGGAACGAAAAATTCTGCGGAAGTAAAAGCGACGTATCATATCTATGAAGCAAAGGATATGGAAGATACGTACTTCTGGTTAGGTACAGACACATTAGGACGTGACCAGTGGACAAGACTTTGGGAAGGGACAACAGTTTCCCTGCTTATCGCATTTGTCGCTGCCATTATTAGTTTGTTGATCGGTGTTGCCTATGGTGGTATTGCTGGTTACTATGGTGGCAAAGTGGACGACGTATTAATGCGGATTTTAGAGGTTCTTGTAGGAATTCCGAATCTTGTTATTATCCTATTGATGATGCTAGTCCTCGATCCAGGTATTACCTCAATTGTTGTTGCACTTACGATTACAGGCTGGACAGGTATGGCACGTATCGTCCGTGGGGAAATCATGAAGCAGAAAAATCAGGAATATGTGCTTGCCGCAAGAACCTTAGGTCAAACCAACCGAAACGTCATTATGAGGCATCTATTGCCAAACATAAGTGGAATCATCATTATTAACACGATGTTTAATATTCCAGATGCGATCTTCTTTGAAGCATTTCTTAGCTTTATCGGATTAGGTATCACTCCGCCAGAAGCATCATTAGGTACGCTTATAAATACAGGTTTTGACAATATTATGCTATATCAGTACATGCTCGTATTTCCGGCTATTTTAATTTCGGTCATTATGATTGCATTTAACTTAATTGGTGATGGATTACGTGATGCATTTGATCCGAAAATGCATAAATAATAAAGGTAGGTGTCCTTAAATGAGTAAATTATTAGAAGTCAAAGATTTAGCTGTATCATTTAACACCTACAATGGTGAGGTACAAGCTGTTCGTGGTGTTAGCTTTGATTTAAATAAAGGGGAAACATTAGCAATTGTTGGGGAGTCCGGTTCCGGTAAATCGGTGACAACAAGTGCGCTAATGGGACTTTTGCCTAAGCCTCAAGGTGTGATTAAGTCTGGTGAGATCCTTTTTGAAGGAGAGGACTTAGTTAAAAAATCAAATAAAGAGATGCAGAAAATCCGTGGTAAAGACATGTCCATGGTGTTTCAGGATCCGATGTCATCGTTAAACCCGACGATGAAAGTTGGGAATCAGATTATGGAAGGCTTGATAAAGCATCAAAATATGAATCGCAGTGATGCGAGGAAAAAAGCGATTGAGCTGTTAGATCAAGTAGGAATTCCCAATCCTGAAATTCGTATAAACCAGTATCCGCACCAGTTTTCCGGTGGGATGCGTCAACGTGTGGTCATTGCAATTGCCTTGGCGTGTAATCCTAAAGTGCTTATAGCCGATGAACCGACAACAGCACTTGATGTAACAATTCAGGCGCAAATTTTGGAATTGATGAAGAATATTCAAAAGGAAACCGATAGTGCGATTATCTTTATTACCCATGATCTCGGTGTTGTAGCGAATGTCGCCGACCGTGTAGCGGTAATGTATGCAGGTAAGGTTGTAGAATATGGAACAGTGGATGATATTTTTTATAATCCAAAACATCCATACACATGGGGACTACTTGGTTCGATGCCTACCCTGGACAATGCTGATGAGGAATTATACGCCATTCCCGGGAGTCCGCCTGATATGCTCAATCCGCCAAAGGGAGATGCATTTGCACCTAGAAATAAATTTGCGCTGGAAATTGATGCTGTGATGGAGCCGCCTATGTTTAAAGTTACCGACACGCACTATGCGGCGACATGGCTTCTGCATGAAGATGCTCCAAAGATCGAACCTCCTGAATCGGTGAAAAAACGAATGCAAGGCTTCGCAAACAGTGGAGGTGACCAATAATGGCAGAAGATAAGATTTTAGAAGTAAAGAATCTGCAGAAACACTTTCATGCAGGTCGTCATAAAACGGTTAAGGCTGTAGATGGTGTAACCTTTGATATCTATAGAGGGGAAACGTTCGGCTTAGTTGGGGAATCCGGTAGTGGGAAATCCACAACAGGAAGAACGATTATTCGTTTGTATGAAGCGACAGGCGGAGAAGTGAAATTTAATGGGGAAGATGTACATGGGAAAAAATCAAAGGAAGAATTATTAAAATTTAATCGTAAAATGCAAATGATCTTCCAGGATCCCTCATCATCTCTAAATCCACGTATGACCGTAATGGACATTATTGCAGAAGGCTTGGATATTCATAAGTTAGTTAAAAATGAAAAAGAACGAAAAGCGCGCGTTGAAGAATTATTACAGGTCGTTGGTTTAAATAAAGAACATGCAAACAGGTTCCCGCATGAGTTCAGTGGCGGGCAGCGTCAGCGTATCGGTATTGCTCGTGCTTTAGCGGTAGAGCCGGACCTTATCATTGCTGACGAACCAATTTCCGCACTGGACGTGTCCATTCAGGCGCAGGTTGTTAATTTGCTTAAGAAGCTGCAAAAAGACCGTGGCTTAACCTATTTATTTATCGCCCACGACTTATCGATGGTGAAATACATTAGTGATCGTATCGGTGTGATGTATTTAGGTAACCTGGTGGAACTTGCGGATAGTGATGAGCTTTACAACAATCCGATTCACCCTTATACGAAATCATTGCTTACTGCTATACCATTACCTGACCCGGAATATGAGCGTAATCGCATACGAGTACCATATGACCCAACCGTACATGATACGAGTGAAGAGCCTGAGTTTCGAGAAATCAGCCCTCGACACTGGGTACGCTGTACATCGAAGGAATTTGAACAGTATAAAAAAGAACTTAAATAATGGATGGGTCTGTTACTAAGTTTCCAATTAACTGGCTGTGTATCTACTGCTTCAAAAGGAGTTGTAAGTGGGGACCAGCCAGTAAATACCGGCTCTATTCATCTTCCAAACAGTGAAGGCTGAATGCGGTTTATGATGTATAGTAGCAGGGTTATTTTACAAATAATTTATTTGTTGAGTTATTATGTTCTGTTCCAATATATGTAGTTGTTCTGGGACATGTCGTTTTTAGCAATACTTTCTAAATGAAGAATTGTTTGACAATAGATGTATAAGTGTAATAGAATGTTGACAGGTAACTATGAGAAAAAAAGGGGGATTTTATATGAAAAAGAGAACAATTTTATCATTTGCTATGCTACTCATTCTATCTATGGTATTAGTAGCTTGCGGTGGCGGCGATAATGAAGGCGATACTGGTGCAGGTGGGGATGAAGGTGGAGACACTCCACAATTCTTGAGTATGTATACTGGTGGAACAAGTGGTACATATTACCCGCTTGGTGGAGAAATGGCTAACATTATTTCGGATGAAACGGGTATTCAAACCGATGCAGTTTCTTCCAATGCATCAGCGGATAACGTGATTGCCTTACAAGATGGGGAAACGGAGCTGGCATTTGTTCAAACTGACGTTGTGGCAAATGCGGTAGAAGGAATTAATGCATTTGACGGTAATCCAGTCGATAATGTTTTAGCAATCGCATCTTTATATCCAGAAACCATACAAATCGTTACAACTGCGAATTCCGGAATTGAATCGGTAGAAGACTTGGAAGGGAAAAAAGTTTCTGTCGGTGCACCGGGATCTGGAACATATATTAATGCAGAGCAAATTCTTGAAGTACATGGCTTAACAATGGATGACATTGATGCACAGAACTTGGACTTCGGTGAATCTACTGGTGGGATTCAAGATGGAAATATTGATGCAGCATTCATTACAGCTGGTACTCCAACTGGTGCAGTGGAAGGTTTAGGAGCGACTACAGACGTAAGCATCATTCCAATTTCTCAAGATAAAGTAGATGAGTTAGTTGAACAATATCCGTACTATGCTGCGGACACTATTTCAGCAGGTACGTATGGTGGAATTGATGAGGATGTCAATACAGTAGCTGTACTTGCCATGCTAGCTGTTACAGATACGCTTTCTGAAGATGTTGTTTATGACATTACAAAAGCTATTTTTGATAATGCAGACACTATTTCCCATGCTAAGGGTGAATTTATTACAAAAGAATCTGCTTTAGATGGTGTTGGTATTGACTTGCACCCTGGGGCACAAAAATACTTTGATGAAGAAGGAATAAGTCAATAAAGATTTTTGAACATCCTCTAAAAAAGCAATAGAAAATAAACATAAAAGGCCGGCTGTCAATCCTATCCTGTATAGGTGTTTGCTGCCGGTCATTTTATGCTATAATAATAAATGGCCCTCACTACATAACTATTTATAAGGTATTGAATAGGTGGACTGTTTTATGAAATTAAATAAGTTATTACTTTCCTTTATCGCTCTGCTCAGCACACTCACCGTCTTATTCGTTCCCTATCGTACCGCATTAGTCTTTTATGACGAAAACACAACGAACATAGAAGCTTTTTTGCCTATTAATACGGGAGACACTTTCCAAATTATCTTTAAGCATTCCATTCATTTAACCGATGTTGTTGAAAAATATAGAGTAACCAATAATCTCGAAATAGAGCAGTATGAGTTTGTTTATGAGGAATTTGGAATTGGAATGCCTTCTAATGCAGAAGAAGGAGAAACATTTGTATATGAAGATGGAAAATATCATATAAGAAATATGGATAATGTTTTTCCCTCGATTAATGTCCGAAATGGGAAGACCGTTTCAGAACATCGCTTGATTTGGGGTACGGAAGATAACGAAGAACAGCATTTGGTCTGGTTTAATGAATATTTTGAACCAGGTGCATGGTTTACTGTGAAAGTGGATAGAATTTCACTTTGGGAATACATGAAAGGAGTGAAGATTCATGAGTCAAAATAAGGAAAAAGAGCAATTAACCGAAGAAGAACAACAGAAACTGCTAGAAAAGTATGACGCAGAAGCAAATACACGTAAACTTACAGGTTTTGCTGGCTGGCTGGTCTTCCTGGGATTAATTGCATTTTCATTATTCCAGCTTTATACAGGGGCATTTGGTGCCTATACTGCTTATATTCAACGAACGATTCACTTAGGTTTTGCATTATCACTAATATTCTTATTATTCCCGGCTAAGAGGGGAATAAGTAAGAATTATGTTGCTTGGTATGATTGGATTCTTGTCATTTTATCGATCATTGTTGCAGGTTACTGGCCAGTATTTTATGATACGTTAGTTCAGCAAATTGGCGGAATCGATGAAGCACAGATGGTGATTGGTGGATTAGCTATTTTACTAGTATTAGAAGCTACAAGACGTGCAGTAGGTCTTCCGATAACAATTATTGCCATGCTCTTTTTGATCTATGCCTATTTCGGACCATATATGCCGGGAATGCTTGCTCATAGGGGATTAAGTCTTAGTCAGTTAATTAATTCTATGTTCTTTACAACAGAAGGTATTTTAGGTACGCCATTACAAGTATCATCTACCTATATTTTCCTGTTTCTATTATTTGGTGCATTTCTAGTGCAAAGTGGGGTCGGGCTGTATTTTAATGACTTGGCGCTTGCTATTGCCGGGAGACGTGTAGGTGGACCAGCTAAAGTGGCGATCTTCTCCAGTGCATTAAACGGAACGATCTCCGGAAGTTCGGTTGCCAACACCGTAACAACCGGTTCCTACACGATTCCGATGATGAAAAGGTTAGGGTACAGACCTAATTTTGCCGGTGCAGTAGAGGCAGCCTCATCGACTGGTGGGCAGATTATGCCACCGATTATGGGTGCTGCAGCCTTCCTGATGATTGAATTTGCTGGTGTGGGCTATTGGGACATCGCTAAAGCTGCATTGATTCCAGCTATTCTATATTTTTCCGGCATTTGGATTATGACCCACTTGGAAGCAAAACGATTGGGTTTGATAGGACTATCCAAAGAGGAAATGCCTAACCGAAAAGCTGTGTTTAAGAAGATTTACTTACTATTACCAATCGTTGCCATTGTTTATTTGCTATTTGAAGGATATAGTATTGAAAGAACAGCGCTTTACGGGATTGGTATTACAATTTTAGTCAGCATGTTTAGTAAAGAAACCAATATGTTCTTACATGAAGGCAAATTTACAATTCGTAAAATTATCGATGCATTAACTTCTGGTGCTCGTACTGCATTAGGTGTTGCAGCAGCAACGGCCTGTGCTGGTATTATCGTTGGGGTCGTAACGAAAACAGGCCTAGGTTTGAAATTGGGAAATGGATTAGTGGATATTGCTGGTGCAATTGCAAACTCCATAGAGATGCAATTGCTGTTAACCTTATTCTTTACGATGATAACTTCCATCATTTTAGGAATGGGTTCACCAACAACTGCAAACTATATTATTACTTCGACCATTGCTTTACCTGCTATTCTAGCATTAAATGATCAGTTGCCAATTGCTATTCCTATCCTGGCAGCACATATGTTTGTGTTCTACTTTGGTATAGTAGCAGATATTACGCCTCCGGTAGCACTGGCAGCCTTTGCTGCAACCGGTATCTCTGGCGGGGAACCAATTCGAACAGGATTTAACGCATCGAAACTTGCGATTGCAGCTTACATCATTCCATACATGTTTGTATTAAATCCACAATTATTGATGATTGATGCAACAGCAGGAGAAATTACGTTTTCACTAATTACGGCCATAGTTGGAATGATCGCGATTGGAGCCGGACTGATAGGTTTCTGGTATCGAAAACTTCACTGGATAGAAAGAATCATCACGGTTGTGACAGGATTAATGCTCATCTACCCAGAAGGAAATACCGACCTGTTTGGCTTTGTTATCTTTGTTGTGCTACTTGTCATACAGTTTATGACAAAAGGAAAAGCAGAAGACAAGAAACAACAAGCACATGGCTAAAGAATCAGCTAAGACAACTAGAAAAAATGATCAGATTTATTTCTGGTCATTTTTTAATTTGGTTTTATTCTTTAGTTTGTTGCTTAATAGGATGGGTTATAAGTGAGTAGCCAAAGCATATTGAAGTCCCGATTTTCTGTAACACAGACATTGATTTACATTGCTTACGAATCAGCCTGAAATAATGTCTATTGATTTTCGATGTGCTAGAATAATTATAGTGCTATAACTCTGTTTATTCTATCTATATGTACATGGTGCAAAGTGCAATACGAAGTGAGTTTTTGAAGGAGTAGAAGAACAGTGTGTAAGTTATGTTATATTTTTCAATTACAAGGATGATTCAAGAGCAACAAACATAAAAAAATGTCTTTAAACATGTTTCTCTGACGTTCATCCTATAACTATCTTTTAATAGAAAGAGGCATTTATTATGAAAAAGCAGCATGATTTTACGGAAGGGAATATTTTAAAACAGCTGATTGTTTTTTCTGGACCTATCATGTTTGCTAATCTATTGCAGACTTCCTATCAATTTATTGATAGTTTATGGATTGGTAATTTGCTAGGAGCAAATGCATTAGGGGCTGTTGCAGTATCGAGTACCATCATATTTACGGTGCTTTCCTTTGTTATTGGTCTAAATAATGCTGCATTGACGATTCTATCCCAGCAAAAGGGCCGAGATCATGATGATGGGTTAAAAAGGTATTTAAACGCGTTTGTTGTCATTTTAACTTTTATAGCAATTTTCCTAGGTATGGTCGGATTTATATTTGCTGAGGGATTTTTAACGATTTTAGGTACGCCTGAAGTGATGATGGAGGAAGCTAAAAGTTATCTGCGTATTAACTTCCTTGGTATTTTATTTTTGTTTGGTTATAACTTTATCAGTACGGTGCTTCGTGCACTTGGTGACAGTAAAACACCGATGCATTTTGTAATGATTGCAGTGATTCTGAACGTTATGCTGGACCCACTTTTCATATCCGTTTTTAGTTGGGGAGTAGAAGGTGCTGCATTCGCTACCGTTGTATCCCAAGGAACTGCTTTTCTTTATGGAATAATTCATGTTCTATATCGAAAACTTGCCCCATTTACTTTACCAAAGTTGCCATCATGGAAGGAAGTTCATTTGATTTTACATTTAGGGATCCCTTCAGGACTGCAAATGTCGGTCATATCTGCTGGCTCTGCAGCTATTATGAGTGTAGTGACGAGCTTTGGAGCAGGTGTGGTCGCGGGATTCAGTGCGGCGCAAAGGCTTGATAGCTTACTATTACTCCCTGCACATGCTTTAAGTACAGCAGTTGGAAGTATGGCGGGGCAGAATATTGGAGTAAAGAATTGGAATCGGGTCAATCAAATAGCAAAGTATGGTGTCTTATACAATCTTACTGTAATGGCACTAGTAGGAATCCTGGTCGTATTTTTAGCTGAATATGGGGTTAAACTGTTCATTCGCGAGGAAGAAGCCGTTCAATTTGGTACGATGTATTTGCAGATTATCGCCTTATGTTATCCATTTCTGGGAATTAATTTTGTTTTAAATGGTATTGTTCGTGCGGCTGGTGCTATGTATCAAGTTCTCGTTTTAAATATTATCTCGTTTTGGATACTGCGTTACCCTTTAACTGCACTGTTTTCCAACATTTTTGGGGATGTAGGTATCGCGATTGGTATGGGTTCAAGTTTTCTAATTAGCAGTGTATTTGCCTTTTTATATTTCCGTTATGGGAAATGGAGGAAAAAGGAATTATTTGAGGAAAGTAGTTAAGTTGTGTGTAAACTGTTCATAACTTATGGATAAATTTCTATCATTGGGGATAAGTTGATGAAATTGTGGATAAAACTAATAGTAATTGGTGTGATTTCAGGTTTTATATTAGGTGAATTCTTTAAGTTTATTCAGCATGTGACTGGTAAAGGAGTGTATACTTTACTTTTAAATGTGGATTATATACCGGTTTTACAAGATTTACCGCGGACGGAGGGAATGGAATTTTTCCTTCATCTAATCGTTTCTACTTTATTAATAATCTTATTATTCCTGTGGATAAATAACAAAAATATCCACAGGATATTCACATGGTGTGTAACAATCTGTAGTCTTATTGGTATCATTCTCTATCCAACAACGGTTTTTTCTGTGCGAACTCCCGAATTGGTTGAGGTTGTAGCTTTTAGTTACTGGGTTTCCGGCCATATTATATATGGAGTTATTGTAGGAGTACTGTTAGGCCAATTACATAAGGAAAGTCATAAAGGAATGGATAGGCTATGAAAATGAGGAAGAGAACAAAACAAGCAATCTATCAAGTGTTATTCATTGGAATTCTGCTCTTTACGGCAATTTGCATGATTTCCCTTCTATCAATGGAAGAGTATAAATCAGAAGAATCCAGGACTTATCCACAAATTTCAGAAGAAGTCCGACAATACCGTCCACTTGTGGAAAAGTATGCAGCGGAATACGACGTAACGGAGTATGTGGATGTGCTTCTGGCGATGATGATGCAGGAATCAGGTGGAAGAGGGGATGATCCGATGCAATCCTCAGAAAGTTATTGTGGAGAAGTTGGCTGTATTAATGACCCAGAACTATCTATTAAACAAGGAATCTATTATTTTTCCGAGGTTTTAAAAGATGCTGAGGGGGACTTGGAATTAGCTATTCAGTCATATAATTTTGGCAGAGGTTTTATTGATTATGTCTTAGAGGAATCAGGAAGATATACACAGGATATTGCCATTGACTTTTCACAGGAGATGTATGAAAAAGCACCAAATAAGTCAATCTATACATGTTTAAGGGAAGAGGCCAAACAATATAATGCCTGTTATGGAGATATTTATTATGTGAAATCCGTCATGGAATACAGGGATGTATTAGCTTTGGAATAACCAAAGGAAACTGGTAATATAAGGGTAAGTACATTTTATAGGGAGGAATTAAAAATGATTAAAGAAATACATACGAAAAACGCACCAGAAGCAATTGGACCATATTCACAAGCGATTCAGGCAGGAGACTTGGTTTATGTTTCGGGGCAAATTCCGATTAATCCAGCTAATGGAGAGATTGTGGAAGGTATTGAGAACCAAACGGAGCAAGTATTAAAAAACCTGCAGGCAATTTTAAAGGAAGCAGGAACAGACTTCAATCAAGTAGTTAAGTTTACGATTTTTGTCGCAAATATGGATCATTTTTCTACCGTTAATGAAATTTATGGGAAGTATTTAGAGAAGCCATATCCTGCACGGGCAACGGTGGAAGTTAGTAGATTGCCTAAAGATGTGCTGGTGGAAATGGATGTCGTGGCATACACCAAATAATTAGGAGGAATGTTTGTATGGAAAATTTCACATACCATAATCCAACAAAATTGATTTTCGGTAAAGGTCAGTTAGATGCATTGCCAAAAGAAGTACAAGCGCACGGGAAAAAAGTGCTAATGGTATATGGTGGCGGAAGTATAAAACGGAATGGCATCTATGACAATGTATTGAAAAAACTAGCCGAGATCGATGCAGAGGTTTTTGAGCTTCCTGGAGTGGAACCGAATCCTCGCATTTCTACAGTTCGAAAAGGGGTAGAGATCTGTAAAAGCGAGGGAATTGACTTTATATTAGCTGTAGGTGGCGGAAGTACGATTGATTGTACAAAAGCCATAGCGGTTGGCGCCAAAACAGATGTGGATATGTGGGATGTCGTAACGAAAAAGGAAAAAGCTACAGATGCATTACCATTTGGCACAGTATTGACATTAGCTGCTACAGGTTCAGAGATGAACGCTGGTTCTGTTATTACGAATTGGGAAATCAATGAAAAGCATGGATGGGGAGCAGCGCCATACACATTCCCGCAATTTTCAATTCTTGACCCAGAGCATACGATGACGGTTCCTCGTGATCAAACAATCTATGGGATGGTTGATATGATGTCACACGTATTAGAGCATTATTTCCATCAAACGACGAATACACCTATTCAGGATCGTTTCTGTGAAGGGATTTTAAATACAGTTATAGAAACTGCACCAAAATTGTTGGACAACCTGGAAAGCTATGAACATCGGGAAACGGTTATGCTAGCCGGTACTTTAGCATTAAATAATATGCTGAACATGGGTTATGCAGGTGACTGGGCAACCCATAATTTAGAGCATGCTGTATCTGCTGTTCACGATATTCCACATGGTGGTGGATTAGCTATTTTATTCCCTCATTGGATGAGACATGTATTGGATGAACAAAATGTTGCCCGTTTCAAACAGTTAGCCGTTCGTGTATTCGATGTGGATCCTTCTGGAAAGTCCGATAAAGAAGTGGCCCTTGAAGGCATCGATAAACTAAGTGAATTCTGGATGAGTATTGGTGCCCCATCAAGGCTAGCGGATTATGATATTGACGAGTCTACTGTAGAAGTGATGGCAGAAAAGACGGTTACTGCCCGACCAGAGTTTGGGAGATTTAAAAAACTAACGAAACAGGATTCCATAGAAATTTACAAAGCCAGTTTGTAATATAAAAATACATCATTCGACAATATTTCCGGGGAAATATTCGAATGATGGCAGAAAAACAAGAACCAGCACCTTCAAGAAAGGAAGGCTGGTTCTTTTTTATACATTTTCCTTGTGAACAACATTCATGGACATTCAGCCGCAACTTCTCCAGCGCTGGAGCATGAAAATGCCACGCAGCCATTCATCAGCAATAAACGCAATCCAAATGCCAATTAACCCCAGGCCTAAAAAATACCGAAGAACCAGGCAAATGCAACACTAAATTCCCCACATAGAGTGAGTGTCAGTGTAGACAGGGAATATCACATCACCTGCTGCACGCAATGAACTATAACTTAACAGTGTACTCACTTATGTCGAACTTTATAATTACTGCGAGGGAAAACCAGCAAAGCTTACGGAATGGTCCAGCTAATATGTTATTAAACGTCATTTCCCTGAAAATAATTTGTAAATAAACGCTACATTCTAAAACTTGGAACTGCGTTTATTGTTACACCAGATATTTTTGAGCAAAAGAAAGAAAGTCCTACGTAATTTGAAGCGATTAAGGGTGATGGCTGGACCCAATCAATCGCCCCGGAAATCAACAGTGCACAAATTACGTCCAATATCAAAAGCTTAGTTAAAAGATACAGAGCTTGCAAAAAGCCCCTAATAAAAGAAAAGACCGAAGCATTTCGGCCTATAAAGGTTACTTAATGCGAATGCGTCGATCGAGTAGAAATAGACTTTCCATGCTTATGCTGTGGTGCATATTCAAATTTATACCACGTAACAAGCATGAGAAAACCACTTATAATGAGCAATAAACTAGTTACGAAAAATACGGTTGAAAATCCGAATAGTGCAGCTAATAATCCACCGAGCGCGGGCCCAATAACATTCCCTAAAAATCGTAAACTCGTATTATAGCCAATAACTTCCCCCTGCATGGAAAGTGGTGCAGCTGTTCTAATGTAAGCCATTCGAACAGGAATAATTCCACCTATGGATACCCCTAATAAAAATCTTAATATAACCAGCTGCCAAATATTTGTTACGAATACACCAGGAAGGTAAACAATTCCTGCTACAAATAAAAGGATAATTAATATTTTAATATGGCCAAATTGATCCCCAAGTTTGCCCCAGCTTCTGGACATGAGTAAGTTTCCGAGACCGGCTGCTGAAAATGCTAATCCCGCAAAAAATGCAATGTTTACAGGTCCATGAATTTCTTCCACAAACAAGGATAGTATAGGTTGAATGCTGAAATGAGCTACCTGTACAAGTGTGGATAAAAGTAAAACAACAAGCAGTATAGGACTGCGCAAAATGTGTATAATCACTTCTTTACTTGAGTATGATTGATAGTCCTTTGCATCGTCGGAGAGTTTTACTTTCACTTCCTTAATGCCAAGCATTACCAGTAGTGCTGAGATAAAAATCGTAAGGGAAATCCATTTAAATGTACTGGAATAGCCAAATGTATCAGCAAGTACACCACCCAGCATCGGTCCCATGAGTGAACCCGTAATATTTCCGGTTTGTAATGTCCCGAGAACTTTTCCGGCAGTTTCCTTTGGAGTTTGGGTAGAAATGAATGCTTGGGACATCGGAATGAATCCAGTAACCACTCCCATAAATAAACGCAATAAAAAAAGCTGCCAAACCGTTGTAGCAAATCCCATTAAGAAAACGGATAACCCAACACCTACAGCAGATATGATGAGAATATATCTTCTGCCATACTTATCCCCAATTCTTCCCCAAATTGGAGAAAAAATAAATGCTGTAACAAAAGTGACTCCAAATGTCAGCCCTGACCATGTTTGGACATAGGCATCAGAATAATTCCCCATGGAGTCAATGTAAAGGGAGATAAACGGAATGACCATTGTCATGCTTCCGGCAATAAAAAAGTTAGCAAACCACATGATTGCTAAATTTCGTTTGACCGTTATGTCTGATGAATCAACGATGGTATTTCCCTTCCTTCAGTAAATTTTATTTCGATACTCTAAATATTACCCTATTCGAAGGGATTTTTAAAGAACCCTGCTCAACTTTCATTAATTTGTAATGGCAAAGCAATGATGGAAGGATAGTGTAAAAAAAAGTATATGAACTTAAAGAGTCGAGTATTACATTTTCATGTAAGATGTTACTTTTGTAATAATTTTCACTGTATGTAGTTCGAATGTATCAAATCTATTACATTTGAAACAATTTAATAGAATTTAGTAATGGTTGTAATAGACTCTTAATGATGCTGTTACTGTTTTCTCTATCAACCTGTGATAGGATTGTTCATAGAATTTAAAGGAGGAATCCATATGAGGAAAATAGTAACAATTGTTGTTGCTGCAATCATTATGGCAACTACAGCTGTAACTACAGTTTCAGCAGAAGAATATGAAGTCCAAGTAGGAGATAGCCTCTGGGGGATTGCAAAAGAAACGAATACATCTGTCGAGGAGTTAATAGATATAAATGATTTAAAAACAACGGTTATCCATCCAAAACAAGTTTTACTGCTTAATGAGAGATACATAGTAAAACGTGGTGATTCGTTAATCAGCATTGCCGAGCAATACGATGTATCTGTAGATGACTTAATGAAGTGGAATAATCTCGAATCCAATATAATTATTATTGGACAGGAATTAGATATTAAAGGTGTAACTGTCGAGCAAGCAGAAGAAAGTGAAAAGGTAGTATCCGAGCAATCAACAGAGAAGAAAGAAGAAACTAAATCAGTGGAAGTAAATACCTCTGATAATACGCCTGAAGGGAAAACAATGACTGTAACAGCAACAGCGTATACTGCCAGCTGTGAAGGATGTTCTGGTGTAACATATACAGGTGTTGACTTGAATGAAAATCCAAATGCAAAAGTGATCGCCGTTGATCCGAATGTCATCCCACTAGGATCCGAGGTATATATAGAAGGTTATGGTTATGCAACTGCTGCAGATATCGGCAGTGCTATTAAAGGCAATAAGATTGATGTATTTATTCCAAGCTTAAATGAAGCTAAAGCTTGGGGCAACCGTAAAGTTGATATAACAATTGTAGAATAAAAAAGAAGGAATGCACCCTTGTAGGATGTATTCCTTCTTTTAACATGTATAAAACATTAAAAATGAACTTCTGTTGAGACACCGTTTTCTTCAATGACTTCAACCGGTTCATCTGTAGATTTTATGACTCCAACGGTTCCAACTGCTAAAATGACCATTACAAACAGACCGAATAAAACCTTCCGCATTCCTGATGCCCTCCATCAATTGTTTCTACTGTCATTATAATAAAAATAATGCAAATTAACCACAGGGAAATCTTGCATATTATGAAAATGTATCTATTTTGTTTATGTATATTCTTGAAGAAAAAAATTATTCAAATTATGATAAATGTAAGCGCTTTATTAATATATTAAAATATAAGGGGGAAGTAAAAATGACAAGTGCGGCATTACATGATTTTTTAAATAAAAACTTGCAGGTTTTAAAGCAGCAGGGACTATACAATGAGGTGGATACGGTTGAGAGTGAAAATGGTCCGGTTATAAATATCAATGGGAAAAGCTTCATAAATTTATCATCTAATAATTACTTAGGATTAGCAACAGATTTAAGGCTTAAAAAGGTTGCTATGGATGCAATTGAGAAATATGGAGTTGGTTCCGGAGCAGTACGGACAATTAACGGAACATTTAGTCTGCATGTAGAGTTAGAAAAGAAGCTGGCAGAATTTAAAGGTACAGAAGCTGCCATTGCGTATCAATCTGGTTTTAATTGTAATATGGCTGCCATTTCAGCCGTGATGAATCAAAACGATGTAATCTTATCAGATGCTTTAAACCATGCATCTATCATTGATGGATGCCGGTTATCGAAAGCAACGATTATCCGATATGAGCATTCGGATATTGATGATTTAAGGAAGAAAGCGAAAGAGGCGGTATCATCTGGTAACTATAACAAAATTATGGTGATTACAGATGGTGTCTTTTCTATGGATGGGGATATTGCTAAACTTCCGGAGATTGTGGAAATCGCAGAAGAATTGGACTTAATAACGTACGTGGATGATGCCCATGGAACCGGGGTTACAGGAGATGGTTATGGAACCGTGAAACAATTCGAACTGCAGGAGAAAGTCGATTTTCAAATTGGCACCTTATCGAAAGCAATCGGTGTGGTCGGTGGGTATGTTGCCGGAAAAGCGAATGTCATAGATTGGTTGAAAGTAAGGTCCCGTCCATTTCTTTTTTCAACAGCGGTAACACCTGTAGATGCGGCCGCAAGTACAAAAGCAATCGAATTGCTAATGGATTCTGGGGATTTAAACAAGAAGCTTTGGAAAAATGGAAATGATTTAAAACAGGGCTTAAAGAAGCTGGGATTTCATATTGGAAACAGTGAAACACCGATTACACCATGTATTATTGGTGAGGAGAAGGCCTCACAAGAATTCAGTAAACGTCTATACGAGGAAGGAATCTACGCTAAATCCATCGTTTTTCCCACCGTCCCCAAAGGAACCGGTCGTGTACGCAACATGCCAACTGCAGCCCATACGAAAGAAATGATCAACCAAACACTTATCGCATATGAGAAGGTCGGAAAGGAAATGGGCTTAATTTAACTTAACCAAACAGTATTACGGGTAAAAACATGCTATTTTCATAGGTTTTTGTTGCTTTCTAATCGTCACTATGAATGCGAATTTTATTAAAAACAAGGAGAGTCTCAATATGAAAAGAATATTGATTACTGGTTCACTTGGACAGATTGCTCAGAACTTGTATACAGGATGCGAAAGATTTATGGCATTTCCAATGTTATTGCTGCAGATATTCGTGAATTGAAGGAAGCGAGAGAGAATGGGCCTTTTGAACGGTTGGATGTTACAGATGGAATGAAGCTGTCTGTTACAGCGAAAAGGCATAATGTAGACACCATCATCCATTTAGCTGCCATTCTATCAGCAAAGGCGGAAACCATGCCATTAAAGGCCTGGCACGTAAATATGGTAGGATTGATTAATGCGTTGGAAGTAGCCAAAGAAATGAACCTTCAATTTTTCACCCCTAGCTCTATTGGTGCGTTTGGCCCTTCTACCCCAAAAGAAGATACACCACAAGTTACCGTTCAGCGACCAATTACCATGTATGGAATTAATAAAGTAACAGCAGAATTGCTTTGTGATTATTATTTTAATCGTTATGGAATCGATACAAGAGGAATCCGGTTCCCGGGATTAATTTCTCACGCTACCACACCGGGCGGGGGAACGTCAGATTATGCGGTAGATATGTACTATCACGCTGTCATAAAGAAGGCGTATATATCATGTATTGCAGAAGGGACACGTATGGACATGATGTATATGCCTGATGCACTGGATGCCATTATTCAACTGATGGAGGCAGATTCTAAGAAGTTGGTGAATCGCAATTCCTATAATATATCAGCATTCTCTGTAGCGCCGGAGGATTTTGCTAAAGCAATCCGTAAATATATTCCTGAGTTTAAATTGGATTATCAGATTGACCTAGTTCGCCAAAACATAGCAGAAAGCTGGCCAGACAGTTTGGATTGCACAGCCGCCAAGGAAGAATGGGGTTTTCAAGCTAAATATGATTTGGATAAAACGACAGAAGATATGCTACGAAAAGTGGAAGAGAATATGGTGAACAAGAATTCCGAAATGAAGGGAAAAAGCTCATAAATGGTGAGGGAATCCAATAATGAAGGAGAAAATCCCTTAAATGGAGTAACCGTAAAAATGGATAGAGATTTAGAATACGCTCGTCTATCAGAAAAGTAACTCCTTGAATACTTTTCTAAACGCATAAAAAGGCACTCCGCACAGGGAGTGCCTAGCTATCTAACCATTAACTGGCGTACATTTCTTTAATTTGACCTTGCAGCTGTTTATCCTGAACGTATTCATCATAGCTCATCTCTTTATCTATTAATCCGCTTGGTGTAATTTCAATTAAGCGGTTCGCGATACTGTTAACAAATTGATGGTCATGGGATGTAAACAGAATCGAACCTTTGAATTTGATTAATCCATTATTTAGTGCTGTAATGGATTCTAAATCTAAGTGGTTTGTCGGTTCATCCAGCAATAATACATTCGCATGGGAAAGCATCATTTTGGAAAGCATGCAGCGAACCTTTTCACCACCGGATAGAACATTTGCCTTTTTCAGTGCTTGTTCACCGGAAAATAGCATTCTTCCTAAAAATCCGCGCAGGAATGTTTCTGTTTCATCTTCTGGTGAAAATTGACGAAGCCAGTCGACTAAAGTGAGATCACTATTTTCAAAGTACTTGGAGTTATCTTTTGGAAAATAAGATTGTGATGTCGTTACGCCCCATTTGAAGCTACCGGCATCCGGCTCGATTTCTCCCATTAAAATTTTGAATAAAGTGGTTTTGGCAATATCATCTGGACCAACAAAGGCAACTTTATCATCCTTATTTAAAGTAAAGCTGATATTATCCAGCACTTTCTTACCACCAATTGTTTTCGTTAACCCTTCTACACGTAACAGGTCATTACCGATCTCTCTTTCAGGAGTAAAGGCAATGTACGGATATTTACGGGAGGATGGTTTAATATCATCCAGAGTAATGTTCTCCAATAGTTTTTTACGCGATGTCGCCTGTTTTGATTTAGATGCGTTTGCGCTAAATCGGGCGATAAAGGCTTGCAGTTCTTTGACTTTTTCTTCCTTCTTCTTATTTGCTTCCTGTGCCATTTTCGTAGCTAACTGACTGGATTCATACCAGAAATCATAGTTTCCGATGTAGATTTGGATTTTCCCGTAGTCTACATCTGCAATATGCGTACATACTTTATTTAAAAAGTGACGGTCATGGGAAACGACGATAACCGTATTTTCAAAGTTAATGAGAAACTCTTCCAGCCATTGAATCGCTTGAATGTCAAGGCCGTTTGTCGGCTCATCCAATAAGAGGATGTCAGGATTTCCGAATAATGCCTGGGCAAGTAATACCTTTACTCTATCATCTTGAGCAAGGTCTGCCATTTTCATTGAATGAAGCGATTCATCAATTCCAAGTCCTTTTAATAAGACTGCCGCATCAGATTCAGCTTCCCAGCCATTTAATTCAGCAAACTCACCTTCCAGTTCCGCTGCACGCATTCCATCTTCTTCGGAAAAGTCACCTTTCATATAGATTGCGTCTTTTTCCTGTTTTACTTGATATAAACGTTCATGTCCCATTAGTACCGTGTCCATAACTTGATGTTCTTCATATGCGAAGTGATCCTGTTTTAGTACAGCGAGGCGTTCACCTGGGGATAAGGATACATTTCCAGATTGGGGTTCAATTTCACCGGATAAAATCTTTAAAAAGGTTGATTTCCCAGCACCATTTGCACCAATCACCCCGTAACAATTCCCAGGAGTAAATTTTAAATTTACATCTTCAAATAACTTTTTATCACCATATCGTAAACTTACATTCGTAACATTAATCATGAAATGAGTTTCCTCCATTAAATATAATAAGTAATCAAAGCTAGCTTACGTTATTTAGCTCTAAACGTCAAATGGTAAAACATCACATATTATATAACAGCGTATTTATAATTAGTTATTGTAAAATTGGTGTAAAGTCCGACGTAGTAAAACAATTCTTTTGTGATGCTCTCGCTTGTTCTAATGATTACAGCGTGCATGCAGTCTCTCCGGCAGAATACTTACGGGGGTCGTTCGTGGGCACGACCTAAAGCCTCAGGAAAACCATAAGTGCGCCTCTAGCCTTCTATTAACGCTCCGTAGCAGGCTTACTCGGCGTAAGGGAACAAAGAAGATTACCAGTAGTAACCGCACTGCTAAAGTCTAGGTACGAATAAAAATGCCTTCTAATGGTTGATATCCCGCATACACTGGTTGATATGTGCACCCGTTGTGTTGATATCTTCTTCTTTATGGTCACCCGCGGAAAGCGTAGTGTATATCCATAGCGGTAGATTAAGCTCCAATATCATCTGAATTAGTCCGGAGTTTATTTAAATTTTGCAATTACACTCAGTCAAGGTCAAGTGTATCAATACCTAATGACTGATATGGAATTTTGATTCGAAATGCTAGATTATTTGCTTCAAGGTCGATATGCTCGACAGAAACGGTAAAATTACTTTTCATTTCCATTTCAGTTACAGCAACATAGATTTCCTCTTCTAACGGATTAATCGTAACCCATTCAGGCATATTTAAGTATTTATCCATGTATTCCATAATCTTTTGGTTGGGTAGTTCCAATAAACCAATGGAAATGGAACGCTGCTTCAGAATGATATCTCCATTATCCTGGACAAGGGGTTCCAAGTGAACAGAAAGCGGAACAGTTGTACTAAATACAGGAAGTTCTCCCATCAAGTGCACATCATCTTCAAGAAAAATGTAATAGCGATGTTTGGAATCAACGAGCAACTGGTCAATATACGCATTAATCAATTCGTTTAAATTTTGCTTCGTTGTCCGTACAACAAATTCCGAACTATCCTGCGTATTTGGTTCTGGAACAGGTGAAATCTTATTTTCAGATACAGGCCAAAAAATGAGGGCAGCAAGAATGGCAAAGATGAAAATATTGAAACCTAGCAAACTATAAAATAATCTTTTCCACTTATTATGTTTCTTCAATTCTTTACGAGCGGTCACATCACTCAACTCTCTTCATTCGTAATATAGTTCAGCACACGCTCAGCGATTCGATGATATCCTTGATAATTTGGGTGGAAATTATCATCAGCAAACAAATTAATATCTTCGTCTTTGAATAAATCCACCGTAGGAATAAAGGTAACCTTTTCGTTTTCATCGGCAATGGATTCGGATGTGCTGTTGTATGTTTCCACAATCATATTCAATTCTTCTATGTCCTGAAAGTATTTTTCAAATGGATTATAAAATCCGACTAGATAAATATTTGCTTCTTTGTTTAAATCTTTTAATTTAGCTATAACCTCCCGTAAGTTATTTTCGAAGTTTACCCGTTCTTCAATAAAATCGTGAAGCGATAAATTCATAATATTTTCTTTCGCAACCTGCATAATATCATTGGCGCCAATCGTAATTAAAATGATATTTGCTTCTTGAATCGCAGAGCTAACTTCCTCATCATCCAGACGGTTTAATAACTGAACAGAACGCAGACCACGTTTTCCAAAATTCTCAAATTGAGCCACTTCACCATTGGCATTAATCGTCCGTTCGAGTATGCCAATATAACCGTTTTGGTTCGTACTGTCACCAACACCCTGTGTCAAGGAATCACCGATTGCCACAATATTGGTAGGGTTGTTTTGAAAATAGTTAATCGTGCTCTGAACAGCTTCCGATATGATTTCGGGAAGAGCTTTTGGTTCTTCTTCATGTATTTCTTCTTTTGGAGGTTCAGCTTCCCCGTGTTCCTCGGTTATTTCTATGTCATTTTCCTCTTCTATTTCTGTTTCTTCAGAAAATGTTTGCTGGCTTACAAATTCATCGGATCCAACTGAATAGATGATTAGGATAATGGCTATACATAATAAAATTGATCCGGTTATATAAAAATACTTGCGTCTCATGTGTATCACACCTATGTTGATTTACTATATATTATGGCTATATGAGTCAATTGTCCACTAAAAAATTCCTCGAATTTATATTACTATTGAAGCTGTTTATCTATTTTATGTATACCCTAATATTTTAATCAATAACATACAAAGTTAAACACCTAGCAAAAAAGTAATGATAAAAAACTCGCATATACTCCTTCTTTCCCAATGCGAGTTTTAAATCATACATGTTGTATTAAAACTTTCGAATTCATATAAGAAAAAAATGGGGGTGCAAAAACAATCCATTCAGATCACCACTTACTGGAAGGATTGCATCAAATGAATGCTTACTATTTATGTCGGAGCCGAACGAAGGCTGAATTCCCGGAACGAAAGCTGAATTCCCGGAACGAAGGCTGAAATCTCGGAACGAAGGCTGAATTCCCGGAACGAAGGCTGAATTCTCGGAACGAAAGCTGAATTCCCAGAATGAAAGCTGAAATCCCGAAATGAAAACTCATTTCTCTAAACGAAAAACAAAAGGAAAAGGTGCAAGGCTTCTGCCTGCACCCAATCTATTACCTTTATACAAGAGCTGCTGCACTCTCTGTATTTCCTCTTAAGCGATCTGCTTCTTCAAATGGATTTTTATTCGTAATTACCGTAATTCCGGCAGCCTTTGCATTTTCTACGGTTTCGTCAGCCTGGGCACTATTTTCTACCCAAAGTAGTTTACCTTGTTTATTGATAAACTCCTCAATTGTTGATGAAGGTAGCGATTCACCTTTAATCCAAACCGCATCAATGTTATCTGGAATATCTGCCAATGCTTTATACTCCTGACCGTCTCCAAAAGGAATCAATTGGTATCCTAATTTTTCTAGTTTAGCTGCAATTTCGCAAGTTGAACCAGTGCTTGCAATTACTTTTTTTCGAATAGCTCCTCCTGCACGGTCAAATGGGGATGAAAGCAACCACTTAATAGCATCTTCCTCTGTTTCCTGGATAACAGGAGCTTCACCTGTAGCCTTTGCAATGGCTTGGTCAAGATCTGCTAGAATATCATCGGTTGATTCCAATCCAATTGATAGACGAACAAGCTCTTCGGTAACGCCGCTCTTCTTCAAGTCTTCTGCACCTAACTGCTGATGGGTAGTGGAAGCCGGATGAATAATTAGTGATTTCGCATCACCAACATTCGCCACATGAGACCATAATGTAACATGATCAATCAGTTTTCTTCCCGCATCACGTCCACCTTTAATACCAAATGTAATAATCGAGCCAAGTCCTTCTTTAAAGTATTTTTTCGCTGTTTCATGGGAAGGATGCTCTTCTAGTCCTGGGTAATTCACCCATTCCACAGCTGGATGATTTTTCAGGAATTGAGCAACTTCCAGTGCATTTTCCGTATGACGTTTAATACGTAAGTGCAGTGTTTCTAAGCCTTGTAAGAATAGGAAAGCATTTTGCGGGCTTAGGCATGCACCAATGTCACGTAATAATTGAACACGTAATTTTGTGATAAAAGCAGCAGGACCGAGATCAACATATTTTAGCCCGTGATAGCTTTCATCAGGCTCTGTGAATCCTGGGAACCTGCCGTTACCCCAATCAAAACGTCCGCCGTCGACAACGACACCGCCAATGGTAGTACCGTGGCCACCAATCCATTTCGTTGCAGAGTGAACGACAATGTCCGCACCCCATGTCAATGGTTTGGCTCCATAAGGCGTTGCAAACGTATTGTCAATAATTAATGGAATTCCATTTTCATGAGCAATATCAGCGATGGTCTCTACATCAAATACGTTTAAGCTTGGATTAGTAATAATCTCACCAAAAACAGCTTTTGTTTTCTTATTGATTGCTGCCCTCACTGCCTCTGGATTCGTTCCATCAACGAATTTGACTGTGATTCCATAGCGAGGAAGCGTGTTGGCAAAGAGATTATACGTTCCACCATATAAATTGCTGTCTGCTACAATTTCGTCGCCTGTGCCAGCAATATTTAAGATAGTTAATGTAATAGCAGCCATTCCGGATGAAGTAGCTAGTGCACCAACTCCATCTTCTAATGTGGCAATACGCTGTTCAAATGCATCTAAAGTAGGATTCATAATTCGTGAATAGATATTTCCTGATTCAGCTAATCCGAATAGATTTTGAGCATGCTCGGTATCGCGAAAAACGTAGGAAGTAGTTTGATAGATTGGTACCGCGCGGGATCCTGTACTAGGATCAGGCTCCTGACCTGCGTGAAGTAATAGTGTTTCCGGGTTTTGTAAATGAAAATTAGACATGAAAAATTCCTCCTTGGGTTTATATATACTGTATAGCTTCTGCTTAACAAATCTGGTGGAAGAGAGGAGATAAGAAAAGCCCTCTTCCTAAGAAGAGGGCTCTATTTATGTAATAGCCGGTCCTCCTCTTATCTTCCAGATCGTGATGACCTGTAGGATTTAGCACCGTCAAAAGCTAGGTTGTCCTTGCTTTGAGGTTGCCGGGCTTCACAGGGCCTATTCCCTCCGCCACTCTTGATAAGAGCTAATTCAATTGATTAATGCCTAGTATAATCGTCAGAATTTTGTTTGTCAACAGATTTAAGGAAATATTTTAATTAAAATAATTTCAGGCTGTTTTATGAGATTATGAATCTTGCTGATAGATTGCGATATAAGAGAGTACACCGTCTGATTCCGCTCCGGCAGTCGCACACCTTAGGGCAACGTTGGATCTTCCTTGGAATGGATCTACTCTACGCACCCGAATGAATTCAGGAACCAATCAAAATGGCACGTAGAAAGGTTCTACGTGCCCGAAAGAACTCAGAAAACAAGCAGAAGGTCACGTAGAAAGGTTCTAGGTGCCCGAAAGAATTTAGGAAACAAACAAAAGGTTACGTAGAAAGGTTCTAGGTGCCCGAATGAATTCAGGAAACAATCAAAAGGAAACGTAGAAAGGTTCTAGGTGACATGATGGAACAAGTTACCTTCACGATACTACTGAAAAAAGGCTGGGGGCATTACTAAAACACCATTTTTAAAGGCGATTGATTTCATGATACAGATACAGTTACGATTTCTCATGATGGTTGTTTATAGTGGAGGGTAGTCGATTCCTGCTGGAAAAGCATGTGTCTAGACTTGAGCAGGAGTGGTTTTCAGCAGAGGAGGGTGAAGCGGTACCAGCGGAAAACGAGTGCCCGGGGCGGAATCTGACAGTGTGCCTTATTTACGTCATACGCCATTAGAAAACAGCCTCGGAAAAAAATCCGAACGAATTAGTATTCTAGCTAAAGAATTTTGAATCATCGTTCGGAATTTTCTTTAACGAGAACAATTTTGTTCCAGTCTCTTTTTCTGTGGCTTTTATGGCAGCGCTACGGATACTCACCAGCTGCACAAAGGTGCGTATAGTGTATATCCGCGGTAGATAAGATACCAATTATCATCCTAAGTTATGCTGCAATTTATGATGTGATTAACTTACTGTAAGCCCCCTACCTACTGATTGGAGAATCCACTTCATATGTACGCCGAGGGCTAAAAGGCGCACTAAAGTTATAAAGGAGCTAAAATCATGTCCAACGACTATGAGCCCTCTCTATGCCCCTCGCTTTTTCGCCTTATGCTCCCTGACAGGACGTTTATAGTGAGAAGCCATGTAGATGATAAGCGCAGCCCAAATAAATAGAAAAGCAATCAAATGTGCATTTGTAAACACTTCGTTATACAGAAATACTCCAATCACCAGCATAAGGGTCGGTGCAATGTACTGCAGGAAACCGACCATTGCCAGTGGAATATGCTTTGTACCACTTCCGAATAAAAGCAATGGTACGGCTGTAACAGCACCAGCCCCAATTAATAAGACATTCGTCATCGAGAACATTTCACCAAACGCAAACGTATTTTCAGGTAAGAGAATAAAATAGATAAGTGCAATTGGTGTGACCATCATTGTCTCGATTGTCAATCCAAACATCGAACTAATGTTAACCGTCTTTTTCAGTAACCCGTAAAATCCAAATGTAAAAGCTAATAATAAAGAGACCCAAGGGAATACGCCAAAGCTAAAGGTTAAGTAAATTACACCGATTCCAGCAAGAAGAAAGGCGATATTTTGACTTCTGGTGGATTTTTCTTTTAATACGATAATGCCAAATAAAATACTTATCAGCGGATTAATGTAATAGCCAAGGCTTGCCTGGATGACATGATCACTATTCACTGCCCAAATAAAAATAAGCCAATTAAGGCTGATTAAAAAAGAGGCCAGTGCAATACTGAGACATTTTTTCGGGTGTCGCAGGATATCTTTACACTCGTCTACAAAAGACCGCCACTTTTGTACAACTAAAATAATAACAAGCATGAATACGAAAGACCAAACAATCCGGTGAGCAAGTATTTCGCCAGAAGGGACATGATTAATGATCTTCCAATAAATGGGTAGGAAACCCCATAACAGATAGGCCCCTACTGTATATATTATGGCCAGTTTTTCCTGATGCTCCATTCAGCACCTCCTCCAATCTTAGTCTAACGTAAAAGCAAATGAAATTAATCCTATTTTAGAGCCAGCCGGGAAATTAAGCAATATCTAATATTAGCGGAAAACGCTTCCAATTATGTGGAGGTAACGCATATAATGGGGTTAAGGCGTTATATTTTCACACGTTAGGAAAGTATAAAATTTTAGCAGGAAGGGACGTAGTAAAAATTTTAATGTACTAATTATAAGAAAAACTAGCACATTCGCTAAAGGACGAGCGAATGCGAGTTTATCTAAAAGTGGGAGGATGAAAAGCATGAAAAAGAAATATAAGCATTTTGAGACTGCAGTCATTCATGATGGATACGATGATAAAACCATGTTGGGAAGTTTAACACCGCCAATTTTCCAAACGTCAACCTATACATTCGATTCAGCTGAGCAGGGGGAGCGGCGTTTTTCAGGAGAAGAAGAGGGGTATATGTATTCCAGGCTAGGAAATCCAACGGTATCGGTTTTGGAAGAGAAAATGGCCGCTCTGGAAAATGGTGAACGCGGGTTAGCCTTCAGCTCAGGGATGGCTGCTGTTTCAGCTGTTCTCATTGCCTTGACGAAAGCAAACGACCATATATTGTGTTCCTCAGGTTTATATGGCTGTACATTCGGTCTGCTTGCGATGATGGAGGAGAAATATCATATTTCCCTTGATTTTTCTGACATGAATACTGAGGAGGATGTTCGATCAAGGATTAAGCCGGAAACCGCAGTAATTTATGTGGAGACACCGATTAATCCTACGATGCAGTTAATTGATTTGCAAATGGTTGCCAAAATTGCCAAGGAGTATGATATTCCCGTTGTTGTTGATAACACATTCTCTTCCCCATATCTTCAGCAGCCCCTTGAATTAGGCTGTGATGTCGTCATTCATAGTGCTACAAAATATATTGGTGGCCATGGTGATGTCATTGGCGGTCTGGCTATTGGGAGGAAGGAATTTATGAATGAAGTTGCCGCAACAACACAAAAGGATGTAGGTGGGGTGATGTCTCCATTTGATGCCTGGCTTTTAATCAGAGGCTTAAAAACACTTCCCGTTCGAATGGATAGGCATTGCGAAAATGCGGAGAAACTGCTCGAACAGCTAAAAGCTCACCCAAAGGTAGGGGAAGTCTATTACCCTCATGATGCGTCTAATCTACACTATTCGATTGGTAAAAAACAGATGAAAAAAGGCGGGGGAATGATTTCTTTTGAGATAAATGGAACGAAACGTGACGCACAGCAGTTTTTAAACCATCTCTATTTTATTAAAATTGGCGTTAGCCTTGGAGATGCACAAACATTGATTGAACATCCTGCAACGATGACTCATGCTGTTGTTCCTGATGAATCCCGCAAGAAGATGGGGATTACGGATCAGCTAATTCGTTTATCTGTCGGTTTGGAAGCATGGGAAGACATATGGGAAGATTTGGAGCAGGCATTGGACCAGTTATAGGCAATAGGTGAGGGACTACACAGAATTGCCCGAATTGCCCGCCCCTCCAACAAGTTATGGACGCATTTCCCAAGGCTCCAATGTTCCGATAACGGTTTCCTTTTGATCGGACTTTATCGCAGTAATCGTTCCTTGGGAAATTTCATCATGGCTAAGCCAGCGTGAGTGGCCATTTTCAATCACAAATCCTAAATATATCCGTCTGTACCGGCATGTATCTGGAACAGGCGCTTTTTCTTTTTTTAGGTACGTGGCACTGCCCTGTATATGGAACAGGTACCATGGAATACTAAAACCTCTAGATTCAATCAAGTGGATGATGGTAGGTAATGCATTTGGGGCCGTGGAATGTATCCAACTGACGACGATTTCCGGGTAGCCATACGTATGGAAAGCAGATGTTAACTTTTTGGTTAGCTGCTGATCATCGTGATAATCGACTAATATGGGATGGAGATTTTCAGGATATAAGGCATTTTCCTTCACGCTTTCAAATTTTTTTCTTTGCCGTGAAACGATTAGGACTTCATACTGATTATTTGCTAACCAAAGACTTACATTCTTTAACATTCCAGTACCGCCAATAACCAATGCACATTTCTTTTTCATCAATGTTCTCCTCCTCATTCCTAATTATATAATAACTAATTGATTTTTCACGATAAATTAATACTTATGCTATGCTAGAGGTAGTATAATATTGGTATATTATTCCTTATAGATATGAAGGGAGTTCAACAATGGGAATACTGACATTCTTATTAGGATTCATTATTGTATTTAATATTTTATTGGGTATTTCTATTGTTTTTCTTGAAAGGAAAAACGCCACCGCTACTTGGGCGTGGTTAATGGTTCTTTTATTTATTCCGGTATTAGGCTTCGTTCTTTACTTGATCTTTGGAAGAACGCTAAATAAAAAGCGTATTTTTACATGGGATAATAAAAGCCGGTCAGAGGTAAAGAAAGTGGTTCAGCAGCAGCTTCAGGCTATAAAGGAAAAACGTTTAGATTTTTTTAATAAGGAAATGGAGGACTATGCAAGTATCGCTTATTTACACCTTCGAAATGATGAAGCGGTATTTACTCAGGATAATGACGTCCAAATTTTTACAGATGGCCTGGAAAAATTCGATGCACTGCTGAATGATATGGAACATGCAAAAAATCATATCCATTTGCAATACTATATTTTAAGAAACGATGAACTGGGCAAGCGAATTTCTGAGACATTAATAAAAAAAGCAAAAGAAGGGGTAGAAGTTCGGGTTCTATACGATGATATGGGATCCCGATCGATAAACAGTAAATTTTTAAAAAGACTGCGTAGAGAAGGTATACAAATTGAAGCATTTTTTCCTTCGCGGTTTCTTCATATTAATTTGGAGATTAACTACCGCAACCACCGCAAATTAGCAATTATTGATGGGGAAATCGGCTATATTGGCGGATTTAATATTGGTGATGAGTATCTAGGAAAGAAGAAAAGATTCGGTTATTGGCGCGACACGCATTTGCGAGTCCGGGGCCATGCCGTCCAAAGTATGCAAACGAGGTTTGTATTGGACTGGAACCATGCTTCCAGAAGAGATATTCTATATGAGGAACGGTATTATAATCCTTTGCCGAGTGGAAATGTTGGGATGCAAATTGTATCCAGTGGCCCAGATTCACAATGGGAGCAAATCAAAAACGGATATATTAAAATGATCCTGTCAGCTAAAGAATTTATTTGTATTCAAACACCGTATTTTATTCCGGATGAAAGCCTTCTTGATGCTTTGCGTATTGCATCTTTTTCTGGTGTTCAGGTGAGGCTGATGATTCCGAACAAACCGGATCACCCCTTTGTCTACTGGGCAACCCTTTCCTATTGTGGGGATTTATTGGATGCGGGGGCAGAAGTTTATATTTATCAAAACGGATTTCTGCATGCGAAGACGATTGTCGTAGATGGAAAGATAGCTTCAGTAGGGACCGCCAATATTGATGTGCGCAGTTTCCGGCTGAACTTTGAAGTAAATGCCTTTTTGTATGATATGGGGATTTCAAAAAAACTCGTTGCAGCGTTTAATGACGATATTAAGCTCTCCACACAAATGACGAAAAAATTATATGATAGACGTACCATTGGAATTCGTTTTAAAGAATCGATATCACGATTAATTTCGCCAGTGCTATAACATAGGAGGATTTATGCAATATGAAAGCAAAAGCTTGTTCTGAATCAAAAGCAGTAAAAACAACACTCATTTTCCCACCTGATACAAATAATCATGGTACCCTTTTTGGTGGTAAGCTGTTGGCTCATATTGATGATGTTGCATCGATTGCGGCCATCAAACATGCGAGACAGCCTGTTGTTACAGCATCTACAGATTCCGTTGATTTTCTGTCCCCAGTTACAGTAGGACAAACCATTAACATTGAAGCATTTGTAACATGGACACATCGTACATCCATGGAAGTTTTTGTCAGAGTTGTAACCGAGAATTTATTGACCGGAGAGGAGAAAGTATGCAATACAGCTTTCTTAACGTTTGTGTCTATTGATGAAAGTGGCAGACCTGTACCAGTACCACCGGTTTATCCAGAAACAGAACATGAAAAAAGACTTCATGAAAGCGGACCAAAACGGGCACAGCAACGAAAAGAAAGAAGACAGCGTTCCAAAGAATTTGCAGAGGAATTTGGAATGGAGTGAAAAAAGTAAGTGAAGAAATTTGCTGGATTTTGTAGAAGTGGAAGGGCATTTATCGGTATACTTAAAGGGGAAGGAGTATATGGATGATGTTCAAAAACCTAAAGGATACATTCAATCGGTTAGCAGATAAAAAAGGGTATAAAGCGGTTATGTCGATTTTAAAAATAGTGTTTGCTGTTTTAATGGCAATTATTGCTCTCATAATAGCCGCTTTTATTTAATGATTTCGAATTATTTTTACAATGAAGAACAAGAAAGAGGACTGCGGGAGTTCACAGTCCTTTATGATTCATGTGATTTTTCTACTTCTTCATGTGTAACATGGTCAGTGGCCCAGTTTTGAATTTCTTTTATGACGGGTTCTAACGCTTTGCCTTTTTCTGATAAAGAATACTCAATCCGTACAGGAAATTCTGAATAAATATTCCGTTCAACAATACCTTCTTTTTCTAGCATTTTTAAACGATCAGAGAGTAATCTCCCACTAATTGGCAAATCTGCTTCCATCTCAGAAAAGCGCTTCGTTCCTTCCAATAAGTCAAATAAAATGAGTCCAACCCAGCGTGTGCTTAGAAGTCCCATTGCTTTTTCAAATCGTGGACATAAATTCTCCATTCTGATCACCTCACTCTACTAGGTTCATCTATACTAAATTCATGCTAATTACAAAAAGTAACTTAATATTATATTATCAAATTCTTTTCTTTGAGTAAATAGTAATAGAAATTTGCCCTAGATAGGACTCTCTTATAACAGCGCGTTATCGATGCTGAAATCCAAAGTAAAAGGTGAATCTTACCGGGGTTACCAGTATTTTCCGGTACTTCAAGTTGTGTGAGTATGTTTGGTAATTTATATATATTTGTGGAATAATAACGGTATACGAAATAAATGGTTGGAGGTAAATAGGATGGTAGATGAGAAAACCCTTGAAAAATATGCAGAATTAGCCTTAAAAACGGGGGTTAGTTTGCAACCGAATCAGGCTTTAATGATTAATGCGCCGATAGAGGGTGCTGATTTCACAAGAATTGTTGCAAGAAAAGCATATGAATTAGGTGCAAAAGACGTACATATCAACTGGTCAGATGATGAATTGACATTGTTGAAATATGAGAATGCACCAGATGAAGTGATTGGTTCGTTCCCGGATTGGAGAGTCAAGCTTTATGACATGTATGCAGAGGATGGAGCAGCTGTGTTGAGCATTCGTTCTACTAACCCGGATTTACTGCAGGATATTGATCCTAAACGGGTAGCGATGGCAAACAAAGCATCAGCGGAAGCAATGAAGAACTTCCGCAAATATACGATGAACGACAAAATCCCTTGGTCGATTATTTCCATTCCTTCTGGGGACTGGGCACAGAAAATCTTTCCGGATCAATCAAAGGAAGAGGCGGTGCAAAGTCTTTGGGAGGCCATTCTGAAAATTGTCCGTGTGGATAAGGATGATCCTGTTGCTGCTTGGGATGAGCATAATGCCACATTAAAATCCAAGCGTGAAGAATTAAACGAGAAGAATTATAAGAAATTAATTTTTAAAGCGCCGGGTACCGATTTGGAATTGGAGCTTCCTGAGGGTCATGTTTGGAAAGGTGGTTCTGCAGTAGCGGAATCGGGAGTTGTATTTAATCCGAATATGCCAACAGAAGAAGTATTCTCCATGCCGCATAAATATGGTGTCAATGGAACGGTTTCCAGTACGAAGCCACTGAACTATGGGGGAAGTGTCATAGATAACTTCAGCCTAACGTTTAAAGATGGGAAAGTGGTTGATTTCAAAGCGGAAAAGGGAGAAGAAGTGTTAAAACATCTGCTTGATTCTGACGAAGGTGCACGTAGATTGGGAGAAGTTGCCCTTGTTCCGCATGAATCACCGGTTTCACAATCTGGTCTCATTTTTTACAACACGTTATTTGACGAAAATGCTTCATGCCATATCGCTCTCGGGAAAGCGTATCCAACTAACGTGAAGGATGGTTCAGCAATGTCAGATGAGGAACTGGACCAGCATGGTGTCAATGATAGCCTTATCCACGTTGACTTCATGATTGGCTCAGAAAAACTGGATATCGACGGCATTAAACAGGACGGCACAACCGAACCAGTCTTCCGCAACGGAACCTGGACCTAAGAGGTGCCTGTCACTTCCCGGTTTTTGTCGAATTTTGGCTGTGAAACAATGGCCCTATCCAATCTCTTAAAAACAAAAAATCCGCTCCATCCCAAGGAGCGGATAAAACCCTACATGAATTCATTTTTAATTAGTACAGCTTTTATTTTTGTATAATCATATTCTTCCGGCAAAGCTTCTTTCAAAGGTTTCAGCCTTTGTTCGGTTATTTCCTCTCTGGCTGCTAAAACGGCTGCTTCCTCTTCTTTATTAAAAAAGATTTCCCATGCGAGGGGGTGTCCATCCTTGTAAGCTTTGAATATATGACTCTCAATTGTTTGCTTCGACATATCGCGGACAGCTGCAATCTCTTTTAACGATTTGCCGGACCGAAACATTTGATAACTAATCAAATGGCTGGGCCGATCATCATCGGGATTCCCTGGCTTAGGTTTAGGGGTGGAAGAATCGGTGATACGAACCCGCTTCTTTACATCCGGATGGTCAGACCGCCACTTTCGAATAACATCTAAAAAGGCTTCCCCATATTGTTCGTACTTCTTCTCTCCGACACCTTTAATCTCAAGCATGTCCTCTTTTTCAGTAGGGAAGTAGCGGCTTAGTTCCTTTAATGTGGCATCGGAAAATAAGACGTATGGTGGAACGCCTTTCTCATCAGCAATTTCTTTACGTAATGCACGAAGATCGGAGAACAGGTCTTCAAAATAATCTGCTTCCTCACTGGCCGGAATGGTGGTGGTAAACATTTCAACCCGCTGATTTCCCTTTAAAACATCCACAGATTTTTGATTCAGCTTTAATGTTGGATATTTACCTTCTTCGGTTGCAAGCAGTCTTTCGGCTATGAGAAATTGAATCTGTTCGGTAAGTTCCTTTTCGGTGTAGGCGGACATGATGCCGTATGTGGTCAGTTTATTTAGCCCAAATTCCTTCACTTTCTTGTCCCTTGACCCCTTTAAAACTTTGGCAGTCATCGTAACGCCGAATCGTTCTCCCATCCTTTTTACGCATGATAGGATTTTTTGCGCCTCTTCCGTAATATCGCTTTTCTCCTGTCGCTCGACACAATTGCTGCAGCGTCCGCATCCATTTACTGGCTTCGTATCATCAAAATAATCCAAAATAAAAGCCTGCAGACAACTGTGGGTGTGACAGTAATTGATCATTTCCTGAAGTTTTCGGTATTCATCTTGCTTAGAAGACTCGTCCATCATCGATTGTTCAATGAGAAACTTTTGCAGTTGGACATCCTGTGCGGAGAACAATAGGATACAATCACTTGGCTCCCCGTCACGGCCGGCCCTCCCAGCTTCCTGATAATAGGATTCAATATTCATTGGCATCGCATAATGAATGACATATCGCACATTGGATTTGTCAATACCCATACCAAATGCATTGGTCGCTATCATGATTGTTGTTTCATCATGAATAAAAGAACTTTGTGCTTGTTTCCGATCCACTTCGGACATTCCAGCATGGTACTTTGCAACGGATACACCACGTCGGGTCAATTGGTCGTGAAGGGTGTCTGCCTGTTTCCGGGTTGCCGTATATATAATTCCTGACTCATCCGTATGTTCGTTTAAAAAGGAGCGGATATAACTTGCCTTATCCTTCCCTTTGACGACATGAAAAGCTAAGTTTTCCCGTTCGAACCCGGTGTTCACTACATGGTGGATGTTCAGTAGTTGCTGGATATCGGAAATGACCTCTTCTGTTGCCGTAGCGGTTAAGGCTACAAAGACAGGGATGTTTTGAAATCCTTTTAAATTCGTAACAATGGAACGATAGCTTGGCCGAAAGTCATGTCCCCATTGAGAAATACAATGTGCTTCATCAAAAGCAACCAGGGCAATTTGAATACGTTTTATTACATTCACAAAAATCCCTGATTCAAATCGTTCTGGAGCTACGTAGACAAACTTATAACGGCCAGATGAAACGTCATTTAATCTCGTTTGCTGTTCCGATGGGCTGAGGGAGCTATTAATATATGTAGCAGGGATACCATAAGAATTCAGTGCATCCACCTGGTCCTTCATTAATGAGATTAATGGGGAAATAATGATCGCTGTTCCATCCATGGATAAACCGGGGATTTGGTAGCATAGGGACTTCCCGCCACCTGTAGGCATGACAGCAAGTGTATTGTTCAAATGCAAAATCTGCTCAATCGTATCTTTCTGGCCTGGACGAAAAGACTCATAACCAAAATAGGTTTGCAGAATTTTCTCCTCTTTTGTAATCATGAATACAATCCTCCTTTGTATTATTTTTGGAGCCCATTTTATAACTTACAATAGATTAATCCTACCATAAATTTATATAAATTGGCCCCTTATATCGAAATTTAGAATTTTGATAATAGGACACACTAATAGGTATAAACTAATAGAGCCATACTGTAATGGAACTAGAACTACAAGTATCTTTACTTCTTATTACAACAGAGCCTAATTCATTTACATACCTCGTCTACATCTATAAAATAACCCTATACACTTTTAACTAAGGAGGGATGAGATGGTTCCTTCATTACTATTTGAGATTGCTCTTATTGGTATGTTAGGTATCGGATCGCAATGGATTGCCTGGCGCTATCGTATGCCGGCGATTGTCATTATGTCGATTACCGGTTTATTAGTAGGACCAATCTTGGGAATAATCAATCCGGAAAGAGATTTTGGCGATTTGTTCAGCCCGGTTATTTCAGCTGCGGTTGCCATTATCCTATTTGAAGGTAGTTTAAATTTAAGTTTTAAGGAATTAAAGGGTATAGGAAAACCTGTTTTTCGAATTTCCACGTTAGGGGCATTTATTGCCTGGATTTTAGGATCATTGACGGCTCATTACATAGCTGGATTATCATGGGCAGTTGCCTTTGTCATTGGGGGGCTATTCATTGTAACTGGACCAACCGTTATTATGCCATTACTTCGACAGGCAAAATTAAACCCAAGACCAGCTAAGGTATTAAAATGGGAAGGGATTATCGTTGACCCTATTGGTGCTTTAGTCGCAGTTTTTGCTTTTGAAATCATTGCCGTACTTACAGCAGAAAATCCAAATGGTGATCAGCTTATTATGTTCTTTGTGGCTTCGATTTTTGCTGTCATCTTAGGCTGGGCGTTAGGAAAAGGACTAGGTTGGATGTTTGAAACTGGTCATATCCCGGAATTCCTAAAATCACCTGCTGTAGTTGTTGTGGTCATTTTCTGCTTTACAGCGGCTGATTTAGTCATGCATGAAACAGGATTGTTATCCGTAACAGCAATGGGGATTACGTTAGCTAATATGGGGATAAGCTCCATTTCCGATATGAGGCATTTTAAAGAAAATATCTCCGTGCTCCTTATTTCTACAATTTTTATTATGTTAACCGCTTCTCTAGAGATAGAAACACTGCTTCATATCTTTAGTCCGAACATTATTGGCTATGTTTTGTTAATGATGTTTATAGTACGACCATTGTCCATCTTTTTGTCTACGATTGGAACTGGTTTATCATTAAATGAGAAATTACTGCTTGGCTGGATTGCACCAAGGGGAATTGTTGCTTTAACGGTCTCCAGTTACTTTGCTTCTGTTTTACTTTCGCAAGGTTATGAGGATGCACGAATTCTAACTACTTTAACTTTTGCTCTCGTTTTTTCAACGGTACTTGCCCATGGGTTTACCATTGGCTGGTTAGCAAAAAAGCTGAACCTGTCACAGAGAGGACATCCTGGTGCATTGATTATTGGAAGCAATCCATTTACGGTCCGGCTGGCAGAATCATTAAAGAATTCGAATATCCCTGTGATTATTGTAGACTCATCTTGGGGAAATCTAAGTCTTGCACGTAAAGCAGGTGTACCGTTTTACCTTGGAGACATGCTCTCCGAACAAACCGAGCATATGCTGGACACGATTCCGTACGATTATTTGCTCGCGGTTACGGATGACCATTCCTATAATGCATTAACATGTACAACCTTTCTGCCTGAATACGGAAGAACCAATGTCTTTAAGATTAGTCCGTATACCCATTTTGAGGATGGCTATTCCAGTGGAGTTGTTTCAAAGGTCGGAGGAAGAATCCTGTTTGACAGGAAATTCTCATGGGATGACTTAAATGAAAAAATTGAAAGTGGTTATGTTTTCCGAAAGACGACACTGACGGAACAATTTGGACTGAAACAATACCTGGATGATAAGGATGAATCGACTGTATTCCTCTATTTAATTAAACCAAATGGTGTTTTAAAATTTTTCTCAGAGGAGATGCGGACGATTCCGGCAACAGGGGATGTAATTGTCAGTTTAACCCCTCCACTTAAAGAAAAGGAAAAAATTCAAGCTAGATTGGACAAGGAACGTGTAAAATCCATGAATTAAGAGTGAAATCAAATCGATTTCACTCTTTTTCTTCTAAGTACAAAAAACTAGCGTATGCGAGGTTTTCTAAACAGATAGGGGCTGGAAAAATTACTGTTGGACCAGGTTCTACCGCTCCGGAAATACAGTATGATCGAAATAGGATTATTCTTCCAACTCATCAAGCTGCCTGTTCACTTCAGCAATTTCTTTTTCCAGGCGTACTAATTGCTCCTGTGCGGAAGATACTCGACCTTTCACATACTCCAGTTTATCTAAGTCACTCTGAATGCGGACATAATCGGATTTTAATTCAGTTAATTTTGCTTCCAATTCTTTTTTCGACATGTTTTACATCCTCCTTTATATATAGTCTAGCTTAAAATCTCTTTCATGGAATGGTAAGGCTGTTTTCTAAAAAATGTTGTTTTCCCTCAATACTCATAAACTCCGACATAAAATATTGATACCCGATTTCGTTATGGAGTAATAATTTCTCGGTGCAAGGAAACAAAGGTGCTTAATCAAGAAAAAACCTCGTTGTAAGGTCTTTAGACACGTGTGATCCCTTAGTAGTAGTCGCCTTCCCTCCGCTCCAATCAACCACCTTAATAGTGGTTCGATAATCTAAGAATTTCTTTAGCTAAATTAAATGTAGGGAATAAAAGCACAAGCACAAAACTAACGAAGTGTATTTCCGTAGCGGTAGATAAAACTCCAGAACTACGAAAAGAGCCACTCGTAATTTCGGTATGTTAAAATTTTAGTACGTCAAATCCTTCCTTGTTAAAATTTTATCCTTTTCTATCCTATAAAACAAGAAAATCCGTTATAATAATGGCAGGACAACAATGATTATTAATGGAGGTTTACCAATGAAAATCGCATTTTCCTCTTCCATAACAGATTATATGGAAAAGGTGGAAGCATTGTTATTAAGAAAAGAGGCTTCCAATAACCTCATGCTTGGACTATTGGATCATTTTAAAACGACCATTACGAAAGATGTTCATTTTGGGTATTTGGAAGATAACGGAGAAATTATATTTGCCTTTATGCAAACGCCTCCTAACAATTGGATTCTGGCAGACGTTGATGGTATAGATGAACAGGTGATTACGAGTGTTGCAAATTTTCTTTATAAAAAAGCATTGAAAGTTCCAGGGGTGTTGGGTCCGATTTCCTATGTAGAAGCCTTTGTGAACGAGTGGAAGAAACTTAAGAAAACGAATGCCTCTATACATATGAATCAATTAATCTATCAATTGGATGAAGTCAAAATTAAACCAGAGGCTGAAGGTGAGTTGGTCAAAGGTTTGAAGAAGGACCACTCGTTAATTAAAGGCTGGTTAATTCAATTCGGTAAAGAGGCGAGGGAGGCTATTTCCGAAATAAAAGCAAGCCAAATGGCGACAAAATATATTGAAAATAGTACGATCTATTTATGGAAAGTAAACGGCAAACCGGTTTCTATGGTCAATCAATCGAGGAAAACAAAACATGGTGCAACGATTAATGCGGTGTTTACACCAAATGAGTTTAAAAGAAATGGATATGCAACGAGTGCAGTTGCTGCATTGAGCCAAAAACTGCTCGATGAAGGCTATCAATTTTGCAGTCTATATACGGATCGTGACAATACTACGTCCAATAACATTTATCAAAAAATTGGCTATCATGTTGTAGGATCTTCGGTTGTTTATGAGTTTAGCTGAACAACAGTGAAATACTTATAGCAAAAAAAGTTCAGAGTGATTCTAACGGGTTCGGTTTTGGAGTGCAAAAGGTAAATAAACATCGTTATAAGGGGGGCAAATAGCACTCCTTTTCGCATACAAAATAACAGCATAATCGTAACGTTTACAATGGATTTTTTGAAATCTTACAGGTGTTAGAATAAATATAGAATTTGTGAAGAAATGCACTTAAACTAATGGGCAGTATAGTTGAATAAGAAACAATAAAATATGTAATTTAACAAAAAAACTGCCGAGGGGTTCGACAGCTTAGAAGGATGAACCTAATTATATAGTACGATTACTCGAATCACTTTCGATAATATCCTCAACTTTTTCGGTTGCTTGATGTAACATTTCATCGGCAATGATTACTTTGTCAGTATCGAATGTTTCTCCTGTTGATACTTTGAATTGGAACGTTTCTGCATATGGTGCTGGTCTATTCATCATATAAGCAGACATCACTTCACAGAGGAGATTGCGCCCTTTTTCGGCGGTTAACTTTCCTGTGCAAATATCATTCATTACATTAATGGCTGTAAAGTTAGCAGCTTCCATATCACAGCGGGAAGATACCTCACCCCTTGTCTTCTCAACAATTAAACTTCCGTCAAACTTCGCAAGCTCATTGAACATCTCTGGAGGAACCCTATAATCAATAACCTGCTCAATTACATCCGTGTGGGGTTGTGGAAAATCGTGTGGGATTTCATCACGATAAACAATGGTTCGCTTCCATGGTCCATTGTTGTACCAGATTAATCTGCTTGGAATCGCTTCGTTTGGGGGGCCATATTGTTCAATTGTAAGCTCTGCCGATTTCTTGGACATCGCATTCCAATTATTAATAATCGTTTGAACCATTTCCATATCCGCAACAGTTTCAGTTGTTTTTTCAGCACCGCCAAAGGTTTGTACTTTTATATCGCTCGCCATTGAGATAGCAGCCGTTTTCAATTTTTCTTCTTGTTTCATAGTATATCTCCTTTTAAATTTGCCTTTATGTTTATTATTTGGAAAAACTCTCAAATTATTAGCTTTGAAAATTACAAATTAAAATTTTTTATTTGTAGGATGGCAGCATGACTGAAATAACAAAGATGTTTTTTCTTAAACTAAAGGGTGCAAGAGTTGAACAACGGAATGAAAAAGGGGTGACTTTCATTGTCTAAAGATAAATACAATGAAATATTTAATGTGGTTAAAAAAGTAGTAAATGAATGGGACCCTATCGGTGTTTTGCCTTATGCCCCTGATGATGAATATGAGTTTGAGATAGCTAAAATTGTTGCTTTACTTAATAAGGTAGATACAGTTGAAGCACTTTCAGATGGTATTGGAATGATTTTTACAAAGGCTTTGGATTGGAATTTCACAAAAGAAGAGTGTTTGCCAATCGCTAAACAAATTTGGAGAGTAGTTAAAAGGTGATTTTTCACTAACGGGTGCATTAATTCTAGAAGGATAAACGCTATTTTACGTCAAAATTATTGTACTAAAGGGGCAGGTTAGTTGAAAATCAATTGGATACTTTAAGCCGTTTATGCTTCAAATTTTTCAAGGGGGTGTTTCTGTTGAAAAATAAGATTACAATAAGTTTTTTGTTATTGATTCTTTTATTTGCGGGCTGTTCTGATTATCAGGAACAATTTACTTTCACAGGAGTAGTAAAGGAGATACTTGTTGAAGAAGAAATGTTAGTTATTAAAGAATATGGTGGGGTTGATGAAGGTAGAAAAGACGGAAATGTATATGAAATACCTGTTGATGATGTGGAGAAATATAGCATTGGGCAGAAACTTGAAATAACTGTCTTTTCTAATACTGATGCTGATATCTGGGATTTAGACAATATGAAATTCGATATAAAAACAGTCGAATATTAAACTTATTATTCAACAAACGGGTGCGATTGCTCAACAAGGAGTTGTCGATGGCGGTCAGAACCTATTGTGTTAAAAAGGCAGTTTAGTTGAAGAATCTTCTTTAGCTCTTATTTAATAAACGGGCATTTTCTAGAATAGGCTAAAAAAACTTTTAGAAGGCCCTCATCGAAAACCTAGAAGGTTAGCACCTTATCGAGACTGGATTATTGCCTGACTGGAAGAGTATCCGCACCTTAGTGAAGCACAAATCAGAGATTGACTCCTGGAGCGTTATCCTGACTTGGTGATTGGGGAAAGTACTGTCAGAACATATGTGAAAGAAATGCGTGAGATCTATCAGATTAAGAAAAAGGTAATGGTTAGGCAATATGAAACCATTCCTTAACAGCCGATGGGGAAGCAGATTCAATAGATTAGTTATAAAAGCAGATATAACATGTTATTTTTAGAATAACAAAGTTATAGAAATACTTTGACTAGCCATATTTCCTTGACATAAATCTCTTAAAACCATAACATTGAATATAACTTAAATATATGCACTAGGGGTGTTATTTAACTGAGATGAGTATTACCTCAAACCCTTTGAACCTGAACTAGCTGAAACTAGCGTAGGAAAGTGTAACTCTAATACATACTTAAAGAGTGATTGTGCCTTATTCTTAATATGTAGTTATTTGTTTTTACGCAATTTTCCTATGGGAAGGTTGCGTATTTTTTATTTTATCTATCATTTTATTATTTAAGTTTCATCAAAATTAAAAATATAGGAGTTGTTATGATGACTAGAACAGTATTAGTAACAGGTAGTAGTAGAGGTTTAGGGGCAACTATTGTAAAGACATTGGCACAACAAGGATTTCAAGTGGTTATAAATTACTTTAAAAGCAAAGATGCTGCTGAGAAGCTCGCTTCTGAGATTGGTGAAGAGAATGCTATTGCAATTCAGGCTGATGTAACAAATCGTAAAGAAGTAGATAAATTGATAAAAAAAGCAACGGAATATTTTGGTCAAATAGATGTTGTAGTCAACAATGCATTAGTAGACTTCAAATTTGATCCAAACAAACAGAAAACCTTTACAGAACTCACTTGGGATGATTATCAAAAACAACTGGATGGTACTTTAAAAGCAGCATTTAATGTAGTTCAAAGCGTCATACCTCAATTTATTGAACGACAAAATGGAAGTATTATAAGTATAGGTACTAATTTATATCAAAATCCTGTTGTACCCTACCACGAATATACAACAGCTAAAGCTGGATTAATAGGTTTTACACGTAATATCGCTTCTGAATTAGGACTATATGGTATAAAAGCGAATGTAGTTTCAGGTGGATTATTAAAAACGACTGACGCCAGTGCTGTTACAACACCAGAAGTATTCGATTTAATTGCTCAATCAACGCCATTGAAGAAGGTGACCACACCTCAAGATGTAGCCAATATGGTCGCTTATTTATCTTCGGAAAATGCGAACGGTATTACAGGTCAAAATTTCACAGTAGATGGCGGTTTGACAATGAACTAATAGCTTAAATTACCATAGATAATCCTTCAAAAAAAAGGAGTATACAAGACAATTAATAATGATGTATTTTGAGGTGTAAACAAATGACAAAAACTAAAGAAAAACAACTACACTTAGGTGTTTTGCTGTATGGTTGTGGACACCATCAAGCTGCTTGGTTAATGCCTGACTCAAGCGTTGAACGTATTGGAGACATTTCTTATTACCAATCTTTAGCGCGGTTAGCAGAAAAAGGTTACTTTGACGCAGTATTCTTTGCTGATAATCAATCATTTCAAGGTAAAGATTCTAGTGATATGCCAGCATTTTGGTTTGATCCAGTAGTCAATTTAACTGCTATTTCTCAAGTGACAAATCATGTGGGATTAGTTCCAACAATTTCAAGTACTTTTTCTAATCCTTTCACAGCTTCACGACAACTATTAAGTTTAGACCACATTACAAAAGGACGTGTTGGTTGGAACCTCGTTACGTCAATGACTGATTTAGAGGCGTTAAATCATAGCATGGAAGAACTACCTTCTCATGACAAACGCTATGAGAAGGCAGATGAATTCGCTGCTTTAATGAATAAGTTATTTCTTTCTTGGGACAGTAATGAGTTTCTACATCATCGTGAAGAAAGAAAATTGATAAATCCTTCAAACATTCAGCCTTTTAATCACGAAGGTACCTATTTTAAAGTGTATGGCCCGTCCACTACGCCACAAAGTCCGCAAGGCAAACCAGTATCAATGCAAGCAGGGGCATCTAAACAAGGCATTGCATTAGCAGCAAAATATGCCGATGCAGTCTATTCAGTGTCGTGGAACTTAAAGCAAGCAAAAAAATTCCGTGAAAAATTAGATGATCAAGTTAAACGAAGCGAAGGCAGCAATAGACATATTAAAGTATTTCCAGGCTTAGTAACCTATGTAGGTCATACTCATGAAGAAGCTTTAGCCAAAAAAGCAGCATTAGATGAGCAATTACCTCTTGAAACAGCTTTAAAACGGTTGAGTTTCTTTATTCAACAAGACTGTTCTAATTGGGAAATTGATAAAGAAGTACCTCAATTACCCCCAGTAGAAGAATTTACTGGTCCAGTTGGACGTTACGAAACGATACTAGAAATTATTAATGATACACAACCTACAGTAAGAGAATTATTAGGATATCTTAATGCAGGCGGTGGACATCACACGCTGATCGGTACCCCCGACGAAATTGTGGATCAGATGGAAGTCTGGTTTGAAGCTGGTGTGGCTGACGGATTTAATCTTATGCCTCCTACATTACCCGGTAGTTTAGAAGACTTTGTTGAACTAATTGTTCCTGAAATGCAAAAAAGAGGTATTTTCAGAAAGAAATATGAAGGTCATACCTTCCGTGAACATTTAGGATTAACATAATAAATTATTATAAAATGATTATCTAGTTGAAGAGGTAAGATGTTGGTATTAGTATAAAAACTTGAGAATGTTCTCATAAGAGTAATTATAATTGGACTTACTGATTCGGACAATGTTTATGTAATAAGGTATAATAATAAAAAAGGTGAAGAAATAACAAATAAAAAAGATGGGAAATACATTGATGATTAGTTCTGTAATCGAGCGCTTTTCTTTAATAAGAGAGCGTCTGCGTCTTTTGGTAATGCCTCAGCACATTTAAGAGATTAGATATTAATCAGGATAAGGAAAAGATTGTGAAGTATTGTACTTAAATTAACGGGTGCGAATGCTTAACAAGGGCATTCGCTCTCTTTGATTCCAGAGACAGTTATGTGGACAAGAAAATCGCCATTTGCTTAATGCATAGTAGACAATTACTACGCAACAGAAGTTTTAATGTATAAGTAACTTTGAGAAGGAATATACGTAAACTAAAGGTAATTTTAGGTTTAAGATGTGATATTTGTACTTAAGGGAAAATTAATAGTTTAACCAATTTATTATGCCACCACTTTCCTTTCAAAGTAAAAATAATATATATAGTTCGTTCTAACGCAATCAAATTAATCAAGCCGATATCTACCAGATAACGGCCTTGATATATTTATATAATTAAAGAAAAGTTTCCATTAGGAACATTTAAGATTTGCAGTTGGCTGCTGTAAGTACTAGTAAAATTTAAATCACTAAAAAAGTTGTGGTACTGTGCAGCCCATTCATACTTAGAAAAGACCCTTGGGTTACCTTGAAAACGTGTTAAATTTTCTTCGATGATTGCTTTGTGCCTTTGTAAAATGCTAAATGCGAATTGATGGTCATGAAGTTCTCTATCTCCCATAACTGTTTCTAGATAGTTAATGAAATAATTTCCGTCAACATTGTCCTTAAGTATATCTCTTGATTGAGGTGCCCATTCAGGCTCAGCATAATAACCTATATGCTTGTGAACCATTTTTCTCGTTTCGTTACTTAGGATAATTCGGGGAGTAATAGCCTCATTACTTTCTAGGTGATGTGCTTCCAATAGAGCAGGACCAAAAGCAAATTCATTATCTGCATAATATTCCCCTATGCTAACAGCTCCCCTTATAAAGAATCCTTCAAGTGTCAAGGACAATTGGTAGGCTGCAAAATCTAGAAATATCCCACCCAGTTGACTCTCGCCATCTTCATAAATCGGATGACCAATTACGATGTTGTCAGTAAATGTTTTAAGAACACCAACATATTCTTCACGAGGTCTCAGTGAATTAATTCCATGAGTAAGAGTTTTATGGAGGCGTTTGAGAAGGTAATTCCCAGTTCCTTTATTAAAAGATTCTTGAACTAAGTGTGTAAAACCTAAAATATCCACGAAGCAAACTGCAGAGTGAATGGTTGCTGGATTGTTTTTATCATAAATTAGCATAAACTTACCCCTTCACTATTTTTTAATATATTCTTTACTATAGTATAGACTTACAATGGTTTAATTTCATCATCTTTGTTTATGGCAAAATAATAATGTAAGGATTGGCATTTAATTTGTGTAGGGCCCGGAGGGCCCTACACAAAGCCAACCTCTCCAAATAACTTTAAACTCCTCGTTGGACCAACAACGTTCGACAGGAGGATATTAGGAGATGTTAGCAGTGGCACAAATAGATTATATCAGACATGAAGTAAATCAAACAGGAGAAACTTATGCCAGCGTAGGAAGAAAAATGGGGATTGATCCACGTACAGTGAGTAAATACGCAAACCAAGAAGAGTTTAAGAAAAAGGAAAAACAAAAACGAAAATCACCAGTAATGGACCCTATTAAACCAATTCTAGATAAGTGGATCAAAGAAGATTTAAAGAAGAAAAAGAAATATCAAAGAACAGCTAAGAAAATGTACGAGCAATTAAAAGAGTTTCATAGTTTCACAGGTTCTGATCGAACCGTACGCGATTACGTTTCTAGGAGGAAAAAAGAGCTAAAAGAGTCTATGGGGGATGCAGCCTTACCTCTTGAATCTATTCCAGGCACTGCACAAGTTGACTTTGGAACAGGACCGTTTAAGTATCATTCAGAGGTTATTGATTTGCCATATTTAGTTATGTCATTTCCAAATAGTAATTGCTTTTATTTTCAAGTCTTTCCTTCGGAAAACACAGAATGTCTACTTGAAGGTTTACAACGAATGTTTCGTTATATGGGAGGGGTTCCAAGGATAATACGATTTGATAATTTATCGCCTGCAGTTAAGAAGATATTTTCTAAAGGTGAGCGTGAATTAACAGATACCTTTGAAAGATTTGTTTTACATTATGGGTTTCAGTATGAATTTTGTAACCCAGGAAAAGGCAACGAAAAAGGCCATGTAGAAGCAATGGTTAAGTATGTGAGAAATAACTTCCTACTACCGGAAAATACTGTATTGAATCTAGATCATTTCAATGAAACATTATGGTCTCTTGCAGAAAAAGATCGTGATCGTCTACATTATAATAAAAATATTCTTCAATCTGATTTATTTGAAGAAGATAGAGATAATTGGCTCATGTTGCCTGAAAAAGAGTTTGAGTGTGCTCGATATCAAGAAGTGAAAGCAGACAAATATGGGATGGTATCTATAGATAAAAAGCAATATTCTACTACTCCTAGATTTGCGAAACAAAAAGTAAGAGTAAGTATAACCTATAACGAGGTTACTATTTTAAACGAATATAACGAAATTATTGTTAAACATACAAGGCTTTATGGTATAAAGCGAAAATCGATGATTTGGCAGCCTTATCTTGATTTATTATCGAAACGACCAAGAGCTATTAAGTATTCCAGTCTATATAATCAATTTCCGTCTATTTGGACTGAATATTTGATGAACTGTACCGAGGAACAGCAGAAGAGTGCCTTACGTTTACTTGGAGAGCTACTAAAAAATAATGATTTTTCTTTATTAAATCAAGCTCTAACTCTTGCATCCTCTCATGGGCACCCGAGTACTGATCAGATTAAGCAATGCTTTTATTCTGTACTTCATCAAGGCAATACCTATGAAACTATTACACCTAATATTGCCTTACCAAACATGCCTGAAGCAACAAGAGGACTTTCTCATTATGATTCTTTACTTCAAAATGGAGGTGTTTCATGATGAGAGAGAAAATTGAACTATATGCCAAACGTTTGAAATTAAGCTGGATTAGAGAACACTATCATGAAATAGAAGCTGATAATAACCACGATTATCTTCTTAAACTGTTTGAAAGAGAAGTACAAAATAGAGAAGAGAGGAAAGTGAATTTATTACTAAATCAAGCCCAACTCCCCAAAACTGGTAATCAACCATTTCAATGGGAGAATATACAGATCCCTCAAGGGATTAATCGAGATACTATTCTTCAAGGGGAATTTATTCATGAAAAAGAAAACCTAATTTTATATGGCAATGTTGGAACAGGAAAGACCTATTTGGCAACATTGATTAGCTTAAATGCCATACATAGGTTTGGCAGTAAAGTGAAGTTCTTTACCTTGGCATCTTTAGCAAATAAATTAATTGAGGCGAACCAAAAAGGTTCCCTCTCTAGGTTAATTAAACAAATAGAAAAATTGGATTTACTTGTATTAGACGAATTAGGTTATATCCCCCTTCATAAAGAGGGTGCGGAGTTATTATTTCAGGTGATTTCCATGTGTTATGAAAATAAAAGTTTGGTCATCACAACCAATCTTCAGTTCGGTCAATGGAATCATGTTTTCGGAGACCCAATACTAACGGAGGCGGTCATTGATAGACTTATTCATCATTCACATTTACTCGTTTTTAGCGGCGAAAGTCACCGCTATAAAGCGTCTTTATTACAACAGTAATATGAGGTGGCAAGTGGCATGCATTTTTAAATGCCATTTCATACATTTTCTACTTGCCAAATACATCATCTTAATAGGTATATCATTAACAACTAGTTTGACCTTAGTTAGCATCTTATTTTCTTGCTAGTGTATCTGAGTATTACGATATGTGATTTTAATTGAAATGAATCATAAAATTTGATTTTTAGTAAGCGCAGTCTTTTTGCGCGCAAGATGGCAAGTTCGTCTCTTCATATTTGACTAAATATTGCGCTGCGCAAATTTAAATTATTTATAAATACAATGGAGAAATATGGTAGAATTGCAGAAAATATATATCCCATAATAAGTATTTATAAAAGGTGGGTTGCAAGTGGGAAATCAGCAAAAAAGCTCTTATATCTATTAAGTTAGAATCACATTAGAGTGGAAATGAGTTAATTGGAATAATACAGCTAGAAAACAAATTTATTAAAGATTAATAGTAGGAGGTAAGAAATGCCGTTTTCAGATGATTTACAAGAAAAAATATTAGAATATGTTTATGGACATTTACCTAGAGAAGAGTGGTATGAAGAAAATTTTTACACATTTATAGCGGATGAAACTTTGAGGGAAAGATTAATTGTTGAGTACAAAAATAGTCGTGTTATTTATAAAATTTTTGAGGGTCTTCAAGCAAAAGATGAATTATTATTAGCGCAAATAAAAACACAAGTTATTATGTATGTTTCTATACAAGAAGCTGTAGTTAATTATGTTCTTTTTGATTTATTAGAAGATAAAGATCCTGTGCAAGACCTCTTGTTTCAAGAAAGGACTACACAAATTATGATTCCACGTCATAAAAAAGAAAAGTTGGAAAGAGAATTAATTCATGAGGGTAAAGAAATTTTAACTTTTTTCACAGAAAAAAAAGAAGTTGACAAAACAAAAATAAGGTATGATCAAAAAGTTGAGGCTTGTTATAAATTAAACTTAATTGATTTTGAACTAAAAGGTGATCTTATAAAACTATATAAATATCGAAACACTGTTCATCTTGAATCAGAATTAAGGCAAAACCTTGATTATAATCTAGACATGGGGAACTTAGCTTACAGACGAGTCGAAGGTCTTAGTATACAATTGACAGAGAGTCTAAAAAACTAATATAGACACATAACGGTGAATTATATATTACAAGTAGTTTATTAATAATTCTATTCTTCCATAACATAATCGCAACTCTAATGTTATATAAGTAAGACAAAACAGCTTATCTATTGCACAGTACAACAATACTGGTAATAATATAAACATCTAGAAGACGATCACTTTTTGGGTGGTCGTCTTTCTTAGTTGACAATTACTGCGCAACAAAAAAGTTGACTAAGAACATCAGAGTTGTTTATTAATATTGTAAAATATTAGATATAGATGATGAGGAGGAAAATCCATGGTTAATGAAAATGTGCATACTGTTGGAATTTTTGCTGATAGAGCTTTTGATGAAAAAGATACAGACACCTTACAAAGAATAGCTCAGGATTGTTTGGGATGGGTCGAATCTGGAGAGTACAACCTTCTTGAGAAAGGGATTCTTGCTTATCATGGTGCGACATCATACAGCAACTATATACATCTGAAATTCAAGGGTGCTTTGCGTTATTCTGATGATATGAATAACGAACAAGATTTTGAGATGTGTTTATTATTGTTTCGATTATCTATTGAAAATTTAAGTTCGTATCAAGAGGAAGCAGATTTGAAGGATGGATCAGAAGAAAGTCAGTATTTTACTACATATCTATTAATGGCATACACTAACTATGCTAACTTGCTACAAAAATGTGGCAGGCTTATGAAGGCTCTTTCTTATTTGAAATTTGGTGTAGGAAGGGACTTTCCGATTGCCATTGGGAACTTTGCTGGTTTTTTAATGGACTATGCTACATTCGATTATGACAAAGGACATCAATCTGTTTTTGCTAATGAATCTTATCAATTATTAAAAGAAGTGTTGGAATTCGATAATATAGAAGAGTATGCTTATAAACACTATGAGGGCTTAGTTGCTAAATTAGAACAGTTTTACCCGATCGAATTTTTAGAGGAACCGTATGAATTTGATGAGTATTCATTGGGGGACTCTGATGCAGAAGTAGGATATCGGAAGTGGTGTCTTGAAAATACCTTTTTTCTTAATACGTTAAATGATGCTTTTCCATATTCCGTCTCTGCAACTGATATTCTTCATTTACCTAATATCGTTACTAAAATTGATGAAGGACCAAGGTTTCATGGTTTATATAATCAGATAAAACAGGAATTTGTGTCTGCTAGATATATGGTATATGATGCCTTGTCTTTTGAAGGAGCCCATTTTTCAGATAAAGATGTTCACCTTGTTAATACATTAGATTACCCAGCTTACGGTATTTCAATAGAGAAAATGAAATATTCCTATAGAAGTTTATATTCCTTAATTGATCGGATTGCATTTTTTGTGAATGAGTATTTTGAAATTGGGATTAAGGAAAGGGATGTATCCTACCGTTCGATATGGCAGGATAAAATTAGAAAAGGAAAAAATTCATATAACTTAAAAGTGAATTTAAAGTCGAGGATGACAGATGAGGAAACGTTTAACCTTCCATTAATCGGTCTTTACTGGTTATGTAAAGATATAGGGAAGCAAAAGATAGAGCACCACTATATAGAACCTGCAATTGAACATATATCGAAGATTCGCCACCATCTAGAGCATCGTTATTTAAAAGTTCACGACAGTGTTTTGTATCCCATAACAAAAGAATCTTGGGAGAATAGAGATGATCCTTTGGCTTATTCGATAACCGTTGATGAATTTAAAGATGCAGCTATGAGGCTACTTACTTATGTACGAGAAGGGATCATTTTGTTGTCAATGGCGGTTCATCTGGAAGAACTACGTAAAAGAGAAGACAAGTATTCTGACGAAATAATAATGCCAATGTCTATGGATCGTTACGATGATGATTGGAAACAACTTTTTTAATACACTGTTTAATAAATGGGTTAGTGATGAGAGGTAACATTGAGGAGAAAATTTATAAGTTAATTAGTAAAAAGACTGAAGGTGATTATTGGGATTTTAAACAAGAGTGGCATAAGGATAATGAAAGGCTGCTACATGACATTCTTTGTTTTGCAAATACTGTCCACGACAGGGATTGCTAAATAATTATAGGAGTTTCGGATGATGGTGAGATTATTGGCTTAATGATGAAAACCGAGTTAAGCAAGTAGCAATACTAGATTTACTTTCCAACACAGTTTTTGCAGGTGATAATACTCCGGAAGTAAAGATTGAGACAATTAAAATTGAGGATAAGGAAATTGATATTCTTACAGTATTTAACTCTTATAGTGTGCCTTTTTACTTAAAGAAAAAAAGCAAAAGGTACAGCAATATAAAAGAGGGGTACATACACACAAGAATTGGAGATAAGAATACCCCGATTAGTCAAAATGCTAATATGCAGCAGATTGAAATGCTATGGAAGAAACGACTTGGCTTAACCCAACCACCATTGAAACAGATAGTAAATAGATTAAAGAACAAATCTGAATGGGTTGAAAACAACGGAGCACACTATAATATTTATAAACCAGAGTTTAAGCTTGTAGAAGAATATGACGATGATGAATACGATAGAAGATCAGGGGAGTTTTATGTATACTCCCAGACAAACTTTAAGTTCATGTATAAAAATTTAAAAATCATGTGTAATGAAACGGTTTTAGATGATTTTCAATTAGTAATTTTAGACAGCGGAAGGTTTAAAACACCAATACCTCAGTGGGGGTATGTCGGCCGTGATCAATGGGGTATCAATCACAAATACTCGTACAAGTATTATTTGAAAGATAGCATAGCTTATGCACTGCAGGAGTTCTTCTTTGATGATGAGGATATGGAAGAAGTGTATGCAAAAAGGAATCTTGATGAAGTTGTTCTATATTTTGAGAATGAAGAAGAAAAGGTATCATTTGAGTCTTATGTGGAGCGTAACTTAACAACCTTAGAAACTGATATTACTGATGCAGAACAAGTCCATTTTACAGTGGATACAGGTGATAAAAGGGAAACTAAGGTAAATATACATAGACTAACAGTAGGATTAGCTTTAAATATGGTATTACAGGATTTTAAAAAGCTCTAAAGATGAATTGTCTTAGTAGATAATATAATAGAAGAAATCGCTGCAAATAACTCACTTACATATTTTGTTTTCTGCGTAAATGTTGAATAAGAACGACGAAAAACCAACATTTTATTTTATTGCACAGTACAAGGATACTGTTCAGTAAACCGTTCATCGTCTTTCTTCAACTAAAGGGTGCAAGAGTTGAACAAGGTGATCAAAGAATTTGATTGCCTTGTTCATCTGATAAAATCAAATAATATGTCTGGAATATTATGTTAGCATTGTAGTATAAAGATATTGTACTAACGTAGCAGTAATGTTCAATAAGGTAAAAGTTTTCTGTGGTAAACAATGTAAGGTAATGAAAGGGTGATTTTTTGAGTGAAAATAATTGGATTGCATATCTTTTGATTGGGATAATTGCCTATACTGTAGGGATGATTTACTTTTTTGAAGATGCCCCAATCATTGCAAATCAAATAAATAGTAGTTTAGTAATCGGATTGTTGTTCGCTATTTTACTTAAAGTTAATAAACAATGATGTATTGCTAACGGTGGCTTAAACACAATAGAAATAATTTATACAATTCTTTGCTCTTTGCATATGAATAAACAGTTACACCATCACCAAGAGCCTCTATACACTCATCAAACAAAACACCATAATTCTTTTTTTCTTTATTCTTTTGACGTTTCAATAGTAGTTCTAACCTTTTCTTTCTTTAATCACTTTTCATACCCTCAACATCCTATTTTTTCCAAATACCATTTACACGATGGTCACGAATAGATAGGAGAAAAATAAAAAAATGTATTGTGATAAATGACTTGAATGAAGCTTCAGACCTTATTTATCAAGATAATATTGAAATGTATTGGAGCAATGGGAATTTCCCAGTGTTGAAAACTGAATTTGATAACATTTTAAGAGCATTGCATGATTTAACAGCTGTAAGTTCAGATACCTTTTTGTATGTTCCACATAAATATGTAATTGAAATTTATCATGAAGGTGAAATTACATTGGGTTATTTATAAACATATTCCTATTCAACTATTGGATGCAATAGTTAAACAAGGTGATCATTAAATTTGAACGCCTTTTTCTTCTGGAAAACCCGATATAACTGTTGCAATATTATGTTATTATTGAAGTGTAGAGATGTTGAGTTAACAGGGATGGATTGCTGAATAAGAGTGATATGTTACTACTTAACTTAAAAACAAATAAACCGTATGTTATAGATATCACAGTCACAGGTGGAGGAAAGAAAGAATGGGGAAAATTAATTATTCAATTGTGGATGTTTTTTCACAAGGAAAATATACAGGGAATCAACTTGCTGTTTTTAAGAATGCAGAAAACCTTTCAGATAATAAAATGCAACAAATAGCCAAGGAGATCAATTATTCAGAAACTACCTTTATATTGTCAGATACCAAAAAAAATAATGGCTATGATGTTCGGATTTTTACACCCAATGAAGAGATTCCTTTTGCTGGACACCCTACTTTAGGAACTGCATATATCATCCAAAATGAATTAATAGGGGAACCGATAGATAAACTACTTTTAAATTTTAAAGCTGGACAGATTCCTGTAACGTTCGATAGACAAGAACAGATTCTTTGGATGGAACAAAATAGACCCACATTTGGTCGTATTTTAGATACAAATAAGGTTTCTGATGTTTTAAATTTAGATAAAGCGTACATAGATAATCGATATCCTATCCAAGAGGTTTCAACAGGACTTCCAGTGATTATTGTCCCTTTAAAATCTTTAGAAGCAACTAAAAAAGTAAGAATAAATAAAGAAAAATACTTTGAGTTAATTGAGCATACTGATGCAAAAGCAATTTTGGTCTTCTCTCCTGAAACATATAGTGTTGATAATAATTTAAACGTTCGAGACTTTGCAGATTATTTTGGTATTCCAGAAGATGCAGCTACTGGAAGTTCTAATGGATGTTTAGCTTCTTACTTAGTTAAATATCGGTATTTTGATAAAAGTGAAATTAATATTCGTGTAGAACAAGGATATGAAATTAAAAGACCGTCTTTATTATTTTTAGAGGCTAGTGATGAAAACGGTGAAATCATAGTAAATGTTGGAGGAAAAGTAGAAAAAATAGCTCAGGGCGAATGGTTTTTAATATAAATAATCTCCCTCTTTTAGCAATTGCGATTTTTCAAGATGAAGGTCGCTTTCTTCTTATTTCAACTATTAGTTTGTGTAAGAATGTACTTAAACTAACGGGTGCTTTCTTTTAAGAAGCAGTTATTGCTAAGGTCTACTGTTGATTAAAGGTGCAAAGAGTTTAATAACGAAGAGAGGAGTGATTAAAATTAGAAAAACCTCAAAGTTATTAGGAATAATTGCGGGTGTTGCTAGTATCATTATATGGTTTGTGCTTAAACCAACTGAATATGAGCCAATGCTGAACACATTTTTTTCATTAGCACTTCCAGCGGTTTTAGCAATTATAGCTTCTTTAACTAATTATAGCTTCTTAATGTTAATTGCATTCGTATGGTCATTGCCAATTAGCTTATATATGGTGCTTACACCAAGCTATTTTGCTCTTTTTGGAATTACTTGTGTTTGTTATTTAATTAGTTTTATCTTGATGGTATTAGACAGGAAAAGAAGCAAACAAGAACAACAATTATTATCTAACTAACCCTCGATAGAATATTTCGCTAACGGGTGCGATAGATAATACAAGAGAGCAACGAGACTTTTTCATCGTTGCTCTTCTTCTTATTTTAAAAATACTTTCTGTAAAACTCTTGGCGAAGTCTTCCACCTTAATTGAGCATAGATTCGAGTTGTTTCACTTTTTTCGTGACCTAAAAGGCTTTGTATAACTTCAAGTGGAGCACCATTATTTAATAGATGTGTTGCATAGCTATGTCTTAACTGGTGAGGATGAATAGTTTTATTAATCCCTGCACTATTGGAAATACGTTTAATAATGTATCTCATTTGAGCAATACTCATTCTATGCGGAGAACGTTCTGTAACAAATATAGCTGGATCATTGTCGTTCCTGCTGTTTAAGTATTTCTTTAGCCATATATCACAACGGATATTGTTTAATCATAGGCATGTTATTATTTATCGTTGGAGCCATTTTTACTTTAGTCTTATATGAAGTGGTTCGATTGTCATTTTACCAGGAACTTTTACGGAAAAAAAGACAGCGGGATTGGCATGATAAAGTAGAGGCAGAGTGAAGATAGAAAAAAGTATAACCTTTTCCAATTATTGGGTGGCATTATCTCAAGAAGTAATAATTATAAAAAAATAGGGCTCTGAGATTTTATTTCTCTAAGCCCACTTATTGTGATTTATACTGGGTCCTCTCTCCCTAAACACAAGAATTACTATATTAAAGCATCCTCTTTGTTTTCCTTTGAATTCACATACGTCTGGTAGCAATGGACGATAATCGTTCGAACGACTGCATAGACTGGAACCGCAAATAAAATGCCCAGGAATCCAGCGATGCTGCCAGCTGCGATAATTACTGTCATGATTGTTAGGGGATGGAGACTTAATGCTTGCCCCATTACGTTCGGCGATATGAGATTACTTTCAATTTGCTGGGCAACAATCATAATAATGGAGACCCAGATTAAGTTCATGGGGTCCTGTAAGGTTCCGACAATAAGTGCAGGAATAACGGAGATAAAAGGCCCTATATATGGAATGACATTGGTCATCATACCGAATAATGCAAGGATCAATGCATAATCCAGACTAATAATCATATAGCCGATTAGTAACAGGACGCCTACACAAAAACTGACAATTAATTGCCCTTGTATAAAGGAGGATAATACATTATCAATTTTTCCTAATAAATTGCGAATGTTATCGGCTTTTTCCTTTTTAAAGATTTGTAGAATAAAAGGGAGCAATTTTTCCCCGTCTTTCAGCATAAAGAACAGGAAGAATGGCATGATAATCAGCCCAGCCACCAAGCTGATAACCTGGCCAATTAATCCACCTAAAAAGCCAAAAAGATGGTCAAGTATATTTTGGACATGACTTGGAATGTTTCCGATAAAGTCATCAATTGCGTTAATAATCTGTGGCGGAATACTTGTATAATTGGCTTGCCAGTAAAAGATAAATTCATCAATTACAGCAATCATACCGGGGATTCCGTACATTAAGTTAGTAATCTGTCTTTGTGCAATTGGCCAAATATACATGATAAATAAGGTCACGAGCAAAATGATAACAAGAAATACAAGAATAATAGACCATATGCGGCCTAGTTTTAATCTGTGTTCAAAGAAATGCATCAATGGTCTTGTTAAATAGTAAAGTATTCCGGCACCAATCAGTGGAAACGCAAGGGCACCGATATACTGGAGAATCGGAATGAAGATAAATTTCGTATAATTTAATAACAAGATTAATAGAAAAAATAGAATAAAAAAACTCAATACATGAAACCAACGCTTTTGAAACAATAGATTCACCACTTTCACCCTCATATAACTATTCCTATTTTAACCATAAAAGGAAATAATAGAAAGTATGAAAACATAATTTAATAATATCTTAACCAATAACCTTCCTATTCATACCGCTATATTAAGTGAGTGCAGTTTGTTATCCTATCATTGTTTCGCGAAAATAGCTTTTCTATAGTCTGATTTTCCCTAACAGACAAATCACTTCAGTATATAGAATCTAAATTTAAAATATGTTAAAATTTGAACATATATACATTGGAGGACAATTGAATGAATACTGGGGAACAAGTTTTTAAATACTGGGATTCTTTTCCGGGTTTAGATACATCTCTAAAACGAGAGTTAGATAGATTAAAAAAAGATCAGGCAGCGTTAGAGGATGCGTTTTATAAAGAGTTATCATTTGGAACGGGTGGTATGCGCGGTATTTTAGGACCGGGGACCAATCGAATGAATATATACACGGTAAGAAAAGCAGTGAATGGTTTAGCAAACTATTTGTTCGAGAATCGAGTGAATGTGAAAGACCGTGGGGTAGTGATTGCTTATGATTCCAGATATATGTCAGCGGAATTTGCATTGGAGGCAGCTAAAGTTCTGGGACATTATGGAATAACAGCACATGTTTTTAAGTCGCTTCGACCGACACCATTGCTTTCCTTTGCAGTAAGGTATTTAGGTGCAGTAGCAGGAATAATGATTACAGCAAGTCATAACCCACCAGAATATAACGGGTTGAAAATATATAATGAAGATGGTGGCCAAATTACACCGAAAGAAGTAGATGAAGTGATTTCCTTTATTAACCAAACAGAAGATGCATTATCAGTTCCTTACGTGGGCCAAAGGGAAATAGAGGAAAAAGGGCTATTAAACTGGGTCGGTAATGAAATTGAGCATGCCTATTTAGAGCGCTTACAATATATAACTAGAATGGATTCGCAAACCCAAAATATGGAAAAGGATATTAAAATTGTTTTCACACCTCTGCATGGGACGGCTAATCATTTAGTAAGGAAAGGCTTGGAACAGCTTCATTTTCCCAATGTTCATGTAGTAGAAGAACAGGCAAAACCGGATCCAGAGTTCCGCACTGTTGAATCTCCAAATCCTGAAGAGCATCAGGCGTTTACGATGGCTATCGATCTTGGGAAACAGGTTGATGCGGATATTTTGCTTGGAACAGACCCGGATGCAGACAGATTAGGAGCGGCTGTTAAAAAAACGGATGGAAACTACCAGGTATTGACTGGGAATCAGCTGGGCTCATTGCTATTGGATTATATTTTACGGCACAGTAACCCAACCGTATATCAAAATGCTCGTATGATTAAAACGGTAGTGACGACCGAATTGGGAAGAGCGATTGCTGATTCCTATGATGTGGAAACGATTGATACCCTCACAGGTTTTAAATACATTGGGGAAAAAATTCACTCGTTTGATGCCAGTGGAGAAACGTTTATGTTTGGGTTTGAAGAAAGTTATGGCTATTTGATAAGTGGCTTTGTGCGTGACAAAGATGCGATTCAGGCCGCTGTCATGACTGCAGAAATGGCTTACTACTGGAAAGAACAGGGGAGAAGTCTGTTAGATGCATTAAATGAGCTTTATGAGACATATGGTTATTATATGGAAGGGCTGAATTCTTGTACGTTAAAAGGAAAAGAAGGAACAACCCAAATCACTAAAATTATGGATGCTTTCAGAAATGATCCATTAACGGAGATTGCAGGATTTAAAGTGGAAAAGATGGAAAACTATGTAACAGGGGAACGTCAATATATAGCAGATGGTCATATCGAATCGATTCCATTGCCAACAGAAAACATGATAAAATTTTATTTGGAAGACAATGCATGGGTTTCTTTACGGCCTTCTGGCACAGAACCTAAGATTAAGTATTATTATGGGGTTTGTGGGAATAGTAAAGAGGAAAGTGAACAGAAACTGGAATCATTAAAAGATGTACTGGATAGAATGATGGAAGAAATTTTATCGGTAAAGGTTTAATTTAGTCGGTTTACTGAAAAAAATAGAAAATGGTAGAATATCCTGATTGACTTCAGTACTCATAAAGTGTTTAATATAAGAATATATAATTCCTAAAAGGGGAGTAGCTGTACATTTAAAGTCGTCATTACGAGATATCCCATATCTCCGGCTTTATTTGGCAACGAACGAACGTTGTTAGCGAGACCTTTACCACGAACAGGTAAAGGTCTCTTTATGGTCTTTACCTGTTGGTAAGACCATTTTATTTGTTTAAGGAGAGAGAACATGGGAGCAGAATTAATCATTGAGTATTTATGGGTATTGGCAGTGCTGGTGGCTCTGGAAGGTTTGCTTGCAGCAGATAATGCCTTAGTTCTAGCCATCATGGTTAGACATTTACCTGAAAAACAACGTAAGAGAGCATTATTTTATGGTTTAGCTGGTGCGTTCGTCCTTCGATTTGGATCACTCTTTGTCATATCATTCCTTGTGGATGTATGGCAGGTTCAAGCACTTGGAGCCATTTATTTATTATTTATATCCTTTAAGAATCTATATGATCGATTTAAACCGAAGAAACCGGAGACTGAGGAAGAAGCTCTGGGAAAACTTGGAGAAGATGGGGAAGAACAGGAAGCATCACCGAAGGAATTTTGGTGGACAGTGGTAAAAGTGGAATTTGCTGACCTTGCCTTTGCGGTCGATTCGATTTTAGCTGCGGTCGCTCTAGCAGTTGCGCTCCCACCAAGTGGACTGGGAACGGTAGGAAGTCTGGATGCAGGCCAGTTTGCCGTTATCTTCGCCGGGGGAATGATTGGTCTGATCATTATGCGTTTTGCTGCAAACATATTTGTCGGCCTGCTCCATGATCGCCCTGGTTTAGAAATAGCAGCCTTTGTTATCGTTGGCTGGGTAGGTGTAAAATTAGCGGTGATGGTATTTGCACATGATGCAATTGGTTGGCTTCCACATGAATTTCCGCATTCCACATTATGGAAAGTTATTTTCTATGGTGTACTAGTATTAGTAGCATTAATTGGCTGGTTTGCATCGGGGCCGAAAAAAGAACAAGAAAAGGAAGGGGAGCACACTTAAGTGTAACCTTTTGCAAAGAGCAACGATCTCATTTTGAGGTGGTTGCTCTTTTTATGGATGAATTCCAGAGCTCATTTGGTAAAGTAGAACCATTCTATTGCCCTTTTGGCTGGATTCTTGAGTTAATTCGGTCGCGTAGAAGCTTTCTATGTTACCTTTTGACTGAATTGCGGGTTCATTCGGTCGCGTAGAAGCTGTCTACGTAACCTTTTGGCTGAATTGCGGGTTCACTCGGTCGCGTAGAAGCAATCTACGTGCCCTTTTGGCTGGATTCTTGAGTTAATTCGGTCGTGTAGAAGCTGTCTACGTAACCTTTTGGCTGAATTGCGGGTTCACTCGGTCGTGTAGAAGCTGTCTACGTAACCATTTGGCTGAATTGCGGGTTCATTCGGTCGCGTAGAAGCTGTCTACGTAACCTTTTGGCTGAATTGCGGGTTCACTCGGTCGTGTAGAAGCTGTCTACGTAACCATTTGGCTGAATTGCGGGTTCATTCGGTCGCGTAGAAGCTGTCTAAGTGCCCTTTTGTCTGGATTCGGAGTTCATTCGGTCACGTAGACCAGTCTAAGTGCCCTTATCACTGATTCTTGAGTTCATTCGGTCATGTAGAACCAATCTACGTGCTCTTTTAACTGAATCCCCGAGTTCATTCAGTCACGTAGCCCTATCCTAAGTGCCCCTTTGATTAATTCGACGAGTAATTGCAGTCTTAATAATTTAAAAAACAGACTATTTAATTGTCTGGAAGATTGAGTTTACATTGTGTAGGATTAAAAATAAAAGTGACAGATGCTTATTCACATCACAGACTTTTCCGTACCAGCATAATCTGCCCCTTCATTTTCAACGTATATTTTCGATTAGGAGGAGGTTTGTATGTCAATTAATATCAAACGTATCTATGAGCCGGCAGAAGACAAGGATGGAATACGAATATTAGTGGATCGGATTTGGCCCAGGGGGATTTCCAAAAACAAGGCAAAGCTGGATTATTGGCTAAAAGGTATTGCACCATCAACAGCTTTGCGAAAAGAATTTAATCATGACCCAAAGCATTTCCCGATGTTTAAACAAAAATATTGGGAGGAATTGCAGGAGGGAGAGCAACAGGAACAGCTAGCGAAACTAAAGGAAATAATTAACGAACATCCGGACATTACACTGCTTTATGCTGCGAAAAATGAGATATATAATCAGGCTGTAGTATTAAAGGAATTAATCGAATCCGAACTTGGGTAAATTGGACTTTTTTCCGTTTTCCAAAGATGGAATGTGGATGAATGTATTTTGTTTCCGTTTCATATGTTATTGGGCTACAATGGGGATGAGGTGATTTACATGGCAGAACATCATTTTCATTTAAAAGCAGATTGGCCTGGTGGAAGAAACAGTGAAGGATATATAGAAGCGGGAAATTTAAAAACGAAAATATCAATCCCACCGGAAATGGATGGTCCCGGAATTGGGACGAACCCGGATGAAATGTTATTAGGGGCAGCTGCAACCTGTTATATTATTACACTGGCTGCTATGATTGAACGGGCAAAACTGCCGTTGGACAAAATGTCACTGGAATCGGAAGGTATTGTCGATGTTACTAAAGGAGTTTTTACATACAAGAAAATTATTCATCGTCCAGCCGTATCTTTAATGGCGAATGCAACGGAAGCAGAGCATAAGAAATTGAAAAAGCTCGTGGAAAAAGCCGAAAAAAGCTGTATGATATCCCGTGTTATACAAGGAAATGTGGAATTGGAACTAGAGGCTGAACTATCCTGATAATCCAGGTTTTCAGTCCTTTTTTCATACTGTGAAAGTATAAATCTTTAAAGTCTCAAATAGTAGAAAAAACCGTATTCGTTTAAGGACAAGAGAATACGGATTTTTCTTATTATATGAATAGTTTATCTTATAAAATATGTATTGAAAATGCAGCTAAAAAGTTGTATATTTAAAACATACTAATTTCATTGGATTAATACATTATTATTTTAAATATGAAATCATAAGGAGGTTATTCAAGATGGAAGCACTATTTATTATAGTGAATATCGCTGTTTTACTAGCAATTATAGGATTATTGATGTATATGCAAAAGAAACATGTTTCCTTTGCAAAGCGCGTATTCACTGGTATGGGCCTGGGAATCCTGCTAGGTATCATTTTACAGGCTGCATATGGGAATGGGTCAGAAATTATCTCGATTACAACTGACTGGTATTCTATTGTTGGAAGCGGGTATGTCCGATTGCTAATGGTCATCGTCGTACCGTTAGTGATGGTATCTATTATTCGAGCAATTATTAATCTGGAAAAAACAAAAGAGCTTGGAAAAATGGCAGGATGGATTATTGGTATTCTTGTGTCAACAGCAATGGTGGCAGCATTAGTAGGAATTGGTTCTGCCTTTCTATTTGACTTAAATGCAGAGCAAATTGAGGCAGGCCAAGCGGAAAACGAACGTGCGGAATCCATGGAAGCAACGTATGCGGAAATGGAAAATCAAACAACGCCACAGAGAATTTTAAACTTCATTCCAAATAATATCTTTTTAGATATGACAGGAGATCGTCCAACATCAACGATCGCCGTTGTTATTTTCTCAATTATTGTTGGGATCGCGGTTTTAGGGGTACGAAGAAAAAACCCGGAACAGGCAGATTTGTTCATTAAAATTGTTAATTCACTTTATGCAGTAGTTATGCGAATTGTAACACTTATATTAAGACTAACTCCTTTTGGGGTATTAGCTTTAATGACGAATATGGTTGCAAGTACCAACTTTGCCGGAATCATTGAGCTTGGTAAATTCGTATTAGCATCTTATGTTGCATTGATTGTCATGTTTTTCATTCATTTAGCTATTGTTGGAGGCTTTGGCTTAAACCCGTTAACATACTTGAAAAAAGTTATTCCGGTATTAGGGTTTGCCTTTACATCCCGCTCCAGTGCAGGAACGATTCCATTAAATGTGCAAGCACAAAGAGATTCTCTTGGTGTCAATGAAGGGGTAGCGAATATGTCTGCTCCATTTGGTGCAACGATGGGTCAAAATGGCTGTGCGGGAATTTACCCTGCCATGCTTGCGGTAATGATTGCACCAACTGTAGGTATTGATCCACTTTCTCCTGGATTCCTTCTGCAGCTCGTGCTTATCGTTGGTATTAGCTCATTTGGTGTAGCTGGTGTTGGTGGTGGAGCAACATTTGCCGCGATTATCGTCCTTTCGTCCATGGGTCTTCCAGTTGGATTAGCGGGTCTATTAATCTCGGTTGAAGCGCTAATCGACATGGGAAGAACCGCATTAAATGTTAATGGTGCCATGGTTTCCGGAACAGTTACTTCACGTGTCTTAGGTAACCTGGACACAGATACATTCAATGATAAAAATGCACAGACGGAAAAAATTGCGATTTAATATGGAGAGGCTGGGAAATTACCCTAGCCTATAAAATGGTTCCGAACATCGTTTTTGATGATTGGAACCATTTTTTTGTGGAGTAATTTTCTAGTGCTTGATTCTAAGAATGCTTTTTAATTGCATCAATCCTTCTGCCAGTAAAAACAGAATGCGTGTAAAATGCATAAAGCAATTTTCATCATCATTCATAGGTGGTAAGCACGTCAAATTTTTCATGATCTGAGTTAATTTTAAGGTGGAGGATATAAATTTCTAGATCTTGCGGTAAAACGAGTTGGTTCATGTATAATCGATAAACATAAGGCAGCCTCAAAAAGTTATCGTGAGGTTACACCAACTTATTAAAATATTATAGAAATAATAAGCGTGGTGTCCTCACTTATTTCATCATGGAGGGGCAATGCTTATTATTTTTGTTTACTTGGGCTGGGGGATTTGTTGAATCGATACAAGAGGTAACGTAGAAAGAATCTACGTACCCGAGTGAGCTTAGGAATCCGCTAACAGGTCACCTAGGAAGATTCTACGTGCCCGAATGAGCTTCAGAATCCACTAAAAGGTAACGTAGAAAGGATCTACGTGCCCGAGCGAACTTCAGAAACTGCTAAAAGGTAACGTAGAAAGGGGCTACGTGCCCGAACAGGCTTCAGAATCTACTAAAAGGTAACGTAGAAAGGATCTACGTGCCTGAGCGAGCATAGGAAACCACAATAAGGTAACGTAGAAAGGATCTACGTACCCGAACGAACTTAGGAATCCGCTAAAAGGTGCGAACGAGTGTGCTTTATAAAAATTTAAATCTCTTACACATCTTTTTCTCACTTTGAACCAAAAGAACCTCCAACATGCTTTATCCCTTTATCAGCTTAATCACCTTACTTAAGTCCTGGTTCTCTCCAGCCTCTGTATACGATGAGAATGGACAGCCTAATTCCTGGACCCGGGCTAATGTATTTTTTATATGAAACTGCTCTGGTCGTAAGTGTTCGTTTACTTCTTTCCAAAATAAGGGCGTTGCAACGGTTCCTTCTTTCGTCATTCGTGGTGAATATGGTGCAATGATTGTTTTATCTTTTCCATGCTGTATATAATCGATATACAGCCTACCATTCCGCTTTTTCTTCATTCTTTCCGTAGTAAATAAATCGGGATAGGCACTTTCTACCGTATAGGCAATCGCCTGGGTAAAAATAGCGGTATCATCATAGGTTAAACTGTTTTCAGGGATAGGAATATGAATTTGAATCCCTTTGTTGCCGGACGTTTTAACAAAGGATAGAAGCCCTAAATCATCCAAAATCGGCTTGATTACATTCGCTGCTTGTATTGCTAATGGAAACTCCTTTCTGCTTGGCGGGTCCAGATCAAAGACAATTTCCACTGGATTAGCGTTATCAACCGTTTGAAAAGGAACATGGTATTCCAATGCCCCATGATTGGCAAACCAAACAAGAGAATCCATGTGATTGCAAATCATTATTTTTTCACTTCCGACATTTTTGCTGTCAATAAAATCTGGGGCATAGTCTGGGAGATGCTTCTGATAAAAATGCTCATCCTCCACACCATCCGGGCATCGAATTAATGTTAAAGCACGCTTTTTAAAAGTGGGGAGCATATATGGACTGATTTCTCGAATATATGTGAGCAAATCTCCTTTTGTAAAGTGCGGGTCAGGCCAAAACAGTTTGTCGGTTTTTGAAACGCCAACACGTTCTGGTATCATGGCTAAATCGATTTGTAAGTTTGCCATAGAACAAGTATCAGCTGAAATCTTTGGCAGTAAAGAGACAAATTCAGGCTCACGAAGCTCTTCTTTATATAAATCAAGGGTATGAACCTGTGCACAAATAGCTGGTGGTAAGGTATAGCCTTGACTTGTTTTTTCTCCTTTCGTTAAAAATAATTGCTTCAGCGTTCCCGATGATTCATCATCCAGTCCATGTTTACATTTTCCGACTTCATGTATTTCCCCATTATGAAACACATTAAAGGAATAATACCCATTTTGATGATCATAGTGAGTGAGGAATCCTCGAATCGTTCGCCAGTTTTTGATTTTAAACCAGTCACGATGGCTCCTACCTGCTATGTATTTACTATTTCTTTTTTTAGCAATCATCCCTTCTCCCTTATAATCAAATATGATCTTCCACAGCTCATCCGGCTTTTCGTAGGATGAGACCATATTTATTCGGTGATTCCTTGGCAGCTTTTCGAATAATTCTTTTAGGCTTTGCTTTCGTTCTGTAAATTTTTCAATTAGAAGGGAGGCTCCTTTTATCTGCAGAATATCGAAGGCCATAAAAGCAGCCGGTCGCTGTTCTGCAGCTTTTTTAATCGGTTCGCTGTTTTTTAGCCTGCCACGTTTTTGCATCCATGAGAAATTTGCCTGAAACGCATTATTCAATACGACCAATTCTCCATCAAGTTTTAATGGAAGCCAATCTATGATGTTCTCGTGTTGTTTCTCGCAAAAAGCAACTATTTCCGGAAAATGAGCTGTTAAATCTTTATTATTTTTACTTGTTAAACGAACTTCCCCGTTCCTATCCCAGGTTAATACGCAGCGGTATCCGTCATATTTCACCTCATATAACCAGTCATCACCACGGGGAATGTCAGTGCTTGCGATAGGCTTCATGATTTCCATATCCATTTCTCCTTCCATTTATAAACTGGCTTAAAAGTGAAAAATTAATCAATCGGATAAAAATATAAGGATAACGCAAACTAGAAAAAAGCCTAGTTTACCAAAGGAGGTTTCACTCATGCATACGATGTGGAAGGGCACAATCAGTTTCGGTCTTGTCAATATTCCTGTAAAAATGCATGCGGCTACGGAAAATAAAGATGTAAAGTTAAGGCAGCTGCATAAAGAATGCAAGTCCCCTGTGAAATATGAAAAGGTATGCCCAGTCTGTGAACGGGAAATTGAAAATGATGAAATCGTGAAAGCATATGAGTATGCGAAAAATAAATTTGTTGTTTTAGATGAGGAAGATTTAGAGGCGTTAAAAAAAGAACAGGAGGACCGCGCCGTCGAAATTGTTGATTTTGTGAAATTAGATGAAATTGACCCGATTTATTTTGAGAAAAGCTATTATTTATCTCCAAATGAAGGTGGTGGGAAAGCGTATAGTTTATTGCGCAGCGCACTAAAGGATACGGGGAAGATCGGTGTGGCAAAAATGATGATTCGCTCCAAAGAACAGCTTGCCGTCATTCGGGTATATGAAAATGTGTTAGTTGCAGAAACCATTCATTTCCCTGATGAAGTCCGAAATGTGCAGGACGTCCCCAATGTTCCGGAAGAAGCCAAAATTGGTGAAAAAGAACTCGAAACAGCCAAAATGCTTATTGAGCAGCTAACTGCAGAATTTGATCCTGAAAAATACAAGGACGAATATCGAACAGCGCTACTGGATCTGATTGAAGATAAGAAAAATAATGAAGAAACAACAACCCCAGCACCAGCAGACAAGCCAGTGCCTGATAATGTAACCAACCTGATGGATGCACTTCAAGCATCACTCGACCGAGCAAAAAAGGACAAGCCAAAACCAAGACAGCCGAAACGAAAAACGAAAACAGTTGCCAAGAAGAAAAAAGCAACCTCCTAATGTCTCCTAACCGGGGACATTTTTTGTTTGTGGGTGAATAGGGTGGGGGATTCAGCCTTCGCGCGAATAATTCAGCATTCGCAATAATAATTCAGCCTTCCTCAGAATAAATCAGCTTTCATACGAATAATTCAGTCTTCGCGCGAATAAATCAGCTTTCATGCAAAATATTCAGCCTTCACACGAATAAATCAGCATCCCCGGAATAATTCAGTACACGCGACAATAAATTATCCCCCATGACATGAGGCTAGGCTACCCGACCTAAATTTAAGTCTGCTTTTAAAAGAAAGTACCGAACAGCGAAATGAAGAAAAGTTGTCCCATTAGAATTACAAGTTAGTCTCATTTTTTGCAATTATTACAGTCTATTTACAATCCGATAAAATGACGTTATTAGAGGTGAATTTTTACCAAAAAAAGAGTAAAGTGTGTAATACATGGAATTTTAGTGACAAGAGGGGAGAAAAAATGAAGAGAAATCCATTCTATGATAACGCAAAACTGCTTTTCATTTTTTTAGTAGTATTTGGGCATGTTATTCAGCCGTTTACCTTTGACTCAAAAGAAGTAAATACACTTTATTTATGGATTTATACTTTTCATATGCAGGCATTTATCCTGCTGTCCGGTTTCTTCGCTAAAGGTTCGGGAAGTAAGGATTATATAATGAAGCTTGCAAAGAAACTGCTGCTACCATATCTTATTTTTCAAAGCTTATTTACTGTGTATTTTTTCCTTATTGGTAATGACAGTTGGCAAGCGGGAATCTTTTATCCGCACTGGTCACTGTGGTTTTTATTTAGCCTGTTCAGCTGGCATATTTTATTGATCTTCTTTAAAAAGATTCCTGCAAAATATGGAATCTCATTGGCTGTCATTATTGGGTTATTCGTTGGGTATATAGGTGACATTGGACATACCTTCAGCCTGTCCCGTACCTTTGTTTTCTTCCCGTTCTTTCTGGCTGGTTATTGGCTGACAGAGAAACAAGTGATGCTAGTCAAGCGCCCGGCTTTGAAAATTGTATCCATTGCTGTAATGGTAACGCTGGCGATATCACTCTATTATGCACCTGAAATAAATTCAGGGTGGCTGCTTGCATCAAAATCCTATATTGATTTAGGAATGGTAGAATATGGTGGATTAGCAAGATTGCTGGTTTATATTACAGCTGCACTTATGACAGTCAGTGTGTTAGCATGGGTGCCAAAACGTGATTTTGGTTGGGTTACGAAACTGGGAACGAGAACGATTTATGTATATCTGCTACACGGATTTTTCATTCAATTCTTCCGTCAGTATGAAATGTTTGCGGTAAATTCCATCATCGATTTATTAGGTTTAGCCGTTCTGTCAGCATTAATTGTCATCCTGCTTTCCAGCAGACCAGTATTGAGAGTATCTCAGCCTTTAATCGAAGGGAAAATAACGCTTATGAAGCAGGCATTAAGTCAACATAATCGAAGCCAGTCTAATCCGTAAAACAGGACTTGGAAAGAGACTGCTAATAATGAAACTTATAGGTTGTTGTTCTATTTGTTTATTATAGTGCTCTTATATATAAACTGCCCCATGATGAATGGGGCTTAATTTTTTCTAAGCACATTAAGGTAAACCGAGCGGCCCAAGCTTTAAATCGAGCGACAGCGAAACTAAAACGCGCCACCCCGACTCCAAATCAAGCGCCGCCCCCAACCAAAAAAAGTCGTCCAGGAAAAGGAAATCCTAAACGACTTTTTGGAAAAGTTATTTAAAAAATAATATGGGCAATCAACGTAATAATCGGCAGTGTAATTAGCGTACGCAGCACAAAAATGACAACTAAATTCCAAAATGACACCGGGATCTTTGAGCCGAGCAGCAATCCACCGACTTCGGACATGTAAATTAATTGGGTTACAGAGAGTGCTGCAATGATAAATCTCGTTATTTCAGCTTCAATTCCAGATCCAATGATGGCTGGAAGGAACATATCCGCAAACCCTATTAGGATTGTCTCCGATGCCTCTTGTGCATAAGGTACTTGCATTAGCTCAAGTAATGGAATAAATGGTGCGCCGAGCCATTGGAAGATTGGTGTATACTCGGCAATAATCAATGCGACCAAGCCGAATGCCATTACAACAGGGGCAACCCCCATCCACATATCTAATATATTTTGTCCGCCCTCTTTGAAAAATTGATAGACACTGTTTTGTTTCTTTGCCCGGTTTAATGCACTTTTATATCCAAATGATAAAACTGTTTCACCCTCAGGAATCCATTCCTCTTCCACTTTTTCTTGGTCATTGATATACGTATCCGGCTTTCTGGATAAAGGCGGGATACGCGGCATAATTAAGGCTGCAGCAAATCCTGCAATGAGAATCGTTACATAAAACGGTAAGAACATGTGAGCCAGGTCCACTTCTGCCAGTACAACTAATGAGAAAGTGATGGATACAACAGAAAACGTCGTTCCGATTACCGTTGCTTCCCGTTTCGTATAGAATCCTTCTTCATACTGTTTACTCGTTAAAAGCACCCCGATGGTACCATCACCAATCCATGATGCCAAAGCGTCAATCGATGAGCGTCCAGGAAGTTTAAATAAGGGGCGCATAATTTTTGTCATCATCGTGCCAACAAATTCCAATAAACCGAAATTCATCAGCAGCGGCAAAAATAATCCTGCAAATAAAAAGACTGCAAATAATACATGCAACAGGTCATCCAGTAACAGCTGACCTGTATCAGGACCATATACAGCCTCTGTCCCCACCTGGAAAAATACCATCACTGCAAAAATGGCCGCTAGAACTCTCGTTGCTGCCCAGAAGCGATTAACCGTAAACAGCCTTTGAAAAAAGGGTGTCTTCGCAAATGTTTCGGGACGTATTTTTGCTATAACGGTTAATGCCGCTGTAATGACGATAATCATCATCATAATCGCCGACAATTGATCGGCCAGCAGAGCCTGAACTTCATTTGCCAAAAGAGCGATGGGAATCGTAAATCCATTATCAGTTGGAATGGGGGTTATAAATAAAAAGATTCCTATGATGGAAGGCATTATAAACTTAAGGTGATCTATTCGCTGAAATGGTTTCATGATGATAAATCCTTTCTATATAATAAATTCTTCTTTAAAAAGCTGCTTTTCCAATATGTGACATCCAACTATAAAAAACACGCAACTTAAAGTGCTGGTTTAATACGGATTATAATGTACTGAATTCAATAAGGCACATCGAATGATTATACATTAGGGTGAAAAAATATTCAATAACTTATAACACCACCCAAATTGTAAAAACTATATGTAATACGATATGACATAACAGTTATGTTTATTATTAAATTAATTGTCCCGCACCAAACACATAACGATGGGGAGTCTTTTAATGAATAGATTGAAATATAATTTCATCTATCGTTTTACGGTGATTGTATGGATGGTTATCAGGTTTATTGTTCAGATTTATTTTTTTCATTTCAGAAACACCATTTGGGATGAGAAAGCTAAAACAAAATGGAATGCACTTTTAGTGAAAATGGCTAAGGAATACCGAGTAAAAGCAGAGAGGCTTGGCGGAATTTTAATTAAAGGTGGCCAGTTTTTAAGTACGAGAACGGATTTTATGCCGGACGTATTTATTAAAGAACTGACAGAATTAGTGGATCACGTGTCTCCGATGCCATATAAGTATGCCAAAGATTTGCTGGAGGAAGAATGGGGGACGAGCCTTGATACGCATGTAAAAGCCATCAAAAAATCATCGATTGCATCGGCATCCATTGGAGAAGTATATCGTGCGATGCTGAAGGATGGAACAGTTGTGGCCATTAAAGTGCAGCGTTACCGGATAGATGAAATTTTTCATAAAGATTTTATTGCATTAAGAATGGTATTTTGGATTTTAAAAGTGTTTACCGGTTTTGGAAAGCGGGCAGATTTAAAGGCAATTTACCGGGAACTTGTGATGGTCATGGACCGGGAATTGGATTTTGAACAGGAGCTGCAATTTGCCCAGTATTTTAAGGAACGTTACCAGGAGAAGATGGACATCCACATACCTAAGTATTATGAAAGGCTAAGTACAAAGAAAGTACTTGTTATGGAATGGATAGAAGGTGCCAAAATAACGGATACAGTCTTTATAAAACGACATCAGATCGATGTGGAGTACGCCACAAAAGTTATCTTTGATTTTTATATGGATCAGTTTTTGCGTGCTGGGAAATTCCATGCTGATCCCCATGCAGGAAATATTATGATACAAGAAAATGGACGAGTGGCAATCCTTGATTTTGGCATGGTTGGCGAGATCAAACAAAAAGATATTGAGCATTTTAAGTTATTTGTACAAGGTTTCATTATCGAAAATTATGATATGGTCGTGGATGCCCTCTATAAAATGAATTTTATATTGCCTAATGCGGATAAGCGGAAACTGAAAAGGGTCATTGAAGAAACGATAGAAATATATTCCAATGGGTCGTTAAAAAACTTGGACGCAAAAGTAATGAAGCACATTAATGAAGAAATTAATATGATTATTAAAGATGAGGCAATTCAGCTACCAGCAAATTACGCGTATTTACTAAGAGCCGTCTCTATTATTGCGGGAGTCATTTTTGCCATTAATCCGCAATTGGACATCATTAAATGGGCTAAGCCAAAAATCAAGGACTGGTTTGGCAGAAAAAGCATTGTGGAATCAGTGACAAAACAGTATGCCAAAAATGCTGCAGAACCACTTTTATCTTATCCAAGAGCATTACTTACCTTCCTGGAAAGTGGGGAAAGGGATAGGAAGTGGGACAAGGAAAAACATTATATGGATTTAAAGCATCAATTTTATTTACTTTTAGAGATCATATCCTTTATCATGGTAGTAACAGGAATATTTATTTGCCTTTATGGTTTGAGCATGGGAATGGAAATGACAGGAATAATTGGTTTAATTGTCACAGGCATTTTTACTGTATTAGTTGGTATCATTATAATGTTTCATTATCGGTTGATACGTCATAAACGGTAAAGGAGGTTTCGGCAATGAGCGACTATTTGAAAAAAGGATTTTTACTAGGTATTGGTGCTGCTGTCAGTGGAAAAGAAAAGCTGGAGCAGAAATTAAAAGAACTTGTTGAAAAAAACGAGATTACCCAGGAACAAGCAAAATCAGTGATGGATAATTTTATTGAAAAAGGCGACACCAAAAAACAGGAATGGACTTCCAAACAAAAAGAACAAACACAGAAATGGGCCAGAGAAATTGGCCTTGCCACGAAAGAAGAAGTGGATGAACTAAAAAAACGAGTAAGTGCCCTGGAAGAAAAGCTTTCAGATGAAAATAACCCAATAGAAGAAGAGTGAGCAGCATGTTTCACTCTTTTTTTTACATTAGTAATAGCTAAGATATTACAAAAACACCCGATTTTAAAAACGAATGTTTACATGTTAAGAAATGATTAAAGCCTCTTTTTGGAGAGGTTTTGTTGTTATGAATTGATATAAACTTCGAACTAAATGAGAGTAGTTTATTACCGGAGCGGTAGGTACAACACCAACTTAGCATCTGAACTTAGTTCGCGTTTATATCAAATTCGAAATAAATTTTTTTGCAAAATGTAATAGACCCCATTAAAAGTCCGAACTAATTCGAATTTTATAGTAGAATAATATAGTGCTTGTTTCTTTTTGATTAAAATGCTTTTGTCCTACTTTCTAATACTCATAAGATAACTACACATTTGCTAAATACTTGATGACACCAAGTTCTCTAACACGTAAGGCATAGAAGTATCCATATTGATTATTTTCAATAAAATCTAACAATTTAAAAATATCTGTTGATTTCTGGAAAAACTATAGTATAATGGAGTAAAATAAGACGAGTTGTTCAATATGGAGGGGTTATAGCGGTATGGAGAACATTTTGCATTTATATGATGATGCGAGAAAGCAGCTAGGGAGACAGTTGCGGGAAGAGGAAGTTAATTTTTTGCAATGGATGTACAATCGCTATTCAGAAGAACAACAAAGCGGATGTGTAAAGAATTCAAAAGAAGCATATTCAAAGGCATAAAATAAAAGTACATATTTATGTAAAATAGTACATAAATATGTAAGCGTTTTACAAAAAATTTACCTTGAGGAGGTATCTCAGGGTGTCAATTTTGTATTATTTGGCATATAAAAATCTAACTTCACTCAGGTTTGAAATAAAAGGTTTGATAATTATCTTGAAATAACTGGAGCAAGCGTTAAACAAGGCGATCAACAAAACGATCGTCTTTTTCTGTAATAAGATGAATCTTGGCAATAAAGAGCTTAATATTCCACTATTGGAGGGCACTTGTTATAAAGAAAGTGGAGTTTTTGGTAGAACGCTCAAAGAATAAAAGCCAAATCCTGGCAGGACATTGATGAATCAGAAAGTGATAATAAACCGTTGTCCGAAGAAGAAATAGAGCAATTAGGAAGTAAAGAAGGATATATTTTAGGGGATGGTACAAAGCGTGAATTTGGACTACAAATTGATTTGCCATAAGTCCGGAGTTAAATTCATAGCAAAGTTAGATAAAGCCTCTCAAGAAAGAATTGTGACTGGGTAGATATGAAAAGGAGAGGCTTGAAATAACTAGCCTAATATTACTTGAAATGGTTCAATCACCGATTTTTGATGATAGGAACCATTTTTCGTTTAAGAACACTTATTAATTAACTGTAAAAACATAACTACAACTATGTTTATTTCACCATTATCTTCACTTTACCAATTCTTATTCTTTCCAAATAAATCATGTTATAATGAAACCGGTGAAAATTAAGTGAGTTAAGGAGCGGTCCGTAATGGCGGTGGCAAATGAAACGATTATAAAAAAGATGTTTAATGAACTGAACGAAGCCAAGGGAAATCAGCATAATCATGATAAATTGGTAAAGCACATAGCGAATGTAAAACTGCTCTGTGATTTATTTCTGGAGGAAGATGATAAAGAAGCTATGGTCAAGCCTGTTCAAAATAAGGAGCAATTCTCCCAAGCGGAATTGAAAGCTATGATTGGGGAGCAGGAAGCAGTTAAAAAAATTCAGAAGGAACAATCGAAAAAGCTTCAGACCATTAATCACGAAGAAGCAAATGGGTCTTCTATTTTTGACTTTTAAATAGAAAGGTGAAAAGAGGATGAAACTATTTTTAGTATTAGGAGCGGTGAATGGCTTTTTAGCTGTAGCGCTCGGAGCTTTTGGAGCACATGGCTTAGAGGCCAGACTTACGGAGAAGCAATTGGGGACGTGGAATACTGCGGTACAGTATCAAATGTTTCATACGATGGGATTAATTGCAGTTGGCCTTTTACTGGCAAAATTTCAAAGTGGTTCCTTAACATGGGCTGGCTGGATGTTCTTTATAGGTATCGTAATATTTTCTGGCAGTCTATATATCTATTCGACAACGGCGGTAAAGACGTTTGCGATGATTACTCCGATTGGCGGGGTAGCATTTTTAATTGGGTGGGTATTGCTTGGAATTAGTGTCATCCGTTATCTATAAAGGTTTATAAACGAATCAGGATATACGTTGTGAAAATAAAGATGACTGCTGCGCGCAGTACTTGTTTTCCGGTATGTGCTGTATGGCCTTTCTGCCAATAAATAAGTGCATCACATATTAAACTTACACATACAAGGTAGAAGGTTAAGAGCATTAGGGTAAGATATCCTTGCACCATGGCAAGCAAGCCAAAAAAACCAGCAATCGCAATAGATAGGATTTCAATCAGCGTTATTTTTTCTGTTGGACTTCTCATCGAATCCCCCTCTTTGGAATAAATGAATCAGTGGAGGGTTATCCCCCATTGATTGTTAGATGGACGAATGAATCACGTGAGAAATAGGATGATTACACGTCATTCGTCTCGTCCGTTAAACGTGTAAAGAAAAGGATGACACAGGATAAAGGTGTCATCCTTTTGTGTTTATCTGCCTTTATCTAGGCTGGTAAGTGCTTAGCTGTCCCCCTGCAAATGGGTATTCATAGTTAATTTCCTCATCAAACACAACATAATCGAGATAAACCATAAGTAATAAGTAACGTCTTCCAGTGTCCGGGTCACTAAGGATAATATGGTCTCTGCCTGCTGCTTCAATAATGCCAGTAAATGTCATGGCATTCCACTCGGTATTGTTTTCAAAAGTCATGTATACCGTAACAAGCTTACCTTTGTTTAAGCGTAGAATGTTTTCAATATAGGATTGCTGAAGTGGCAGCATCCCAGGCACTTCGGAAACTGGTTGCTGCTGTTGGGTTTGTGTCGGCTGTGGCTGTTGCTGGACTGGCTGAGTTGGTTGGGCTGGTTGGTTTTGACCTTGTTGATATGGGTATCCAGCATAAGCTCCTGCAGGATATTGTCTCATCCCATAAGCTGGATAAAAATAATACGGATAAGCTGGAGTCGGATAGAAGCTCCCATACGGTTGATAAACATTATTCTCAGACATTAAAATTCCTCCCCTTTTTTGATGCTTTTTGGTGCCTGTCACTTCCCGAAATTTGTCGATTGGTGTCTTAGTTTCGGAAAGGTTTCTTATTCCTATTCTTTTATCTTTAGACTGCTGGGCAGTCAATCAAGCAGTGTTCGAAAAAATGGTTTAAGAATCTCTGGTTTTTCATTCATTTTGGATTCATCAAACATACTAAGGTCGTCTACGTTTCCCTGTATCCCTGTCAAAAGACCGCCTTTATGCTATTAATTCCTATCTAATAAAATATCACCTCAGTTTAAAAAGGGATGCTTTTCCATGGAGATTCATCGTACTTTCACCCAAAAATAACTCCTCTTTCTGCCCAAAATCTAGGATGCTAGACTCAATATTTATATGTATGTAAATACCCAGAAAAAGATGACTAAAAAAAGACTTTCCGTTATAAACAGAAAGTCTTTTGTCATAAATGAGTCTACTATAGAAAATCGCGAACAGAGTTTCATCTGTTCTTTAATTTCCGCATATTACAATGAAAAATAAGTATCCACGTCGTCTTTTGGTAGGTAATTTCCGACCAGGAAGTCACCGAATTCCGCGTATTTGGAAGTTACTTCATCAAAGCGCATTTCGTAAACAATTTTTTTAAATTGTAATGGATCGTGAGCAAATAGGGTTACGCCCCATTCCCATTCATCTAAACCAATAGAACCGGAAATGATTTCTTTCACTTTTCCTGCATATTTACGACCGGTCATGCCATGTTCATAAAGCAGTCTAGTTCGTTCCGCCTTATCAATGGCAAACCAGTTTGCATCTTTCCAGCGGCGGCGTGCCATTGGATAGAAGCAAGCATGTTCCCATTTAGGAAGAATTGGTTTAAGGAGTGCCTCTACCTTAGAATTCAATTCACGGTCTCTTCCTTCATCCATCGGGTTGTGCATCGTCTTTTCCACAATAGACACATAGGAGTAGCCAGGAATCAAATAGTCACCAATTTTGGACTTATTCAATTCTCTTTGAATCTCTTCCAGCACGTCCATTGTCGGTCTTAGAAAAATAAAGATTAAATCTGCCTTATTTCCAACTACTTTATAAATGGATTGGCTTCCGTTCTTTTGTTCTTCCACAGCTTCCCATTTGGAGATTAATTCTTTAAATTCTGCCACAGCTTCGGTTCTTTCTTTCTCATTTGCCACTTTCCAGGAAGCCCAGTCAAACACGCGTGAATCATGTAGCATACACCAGCCATCCATTGTTACTACTGCTTCTGCTGCCATTTATTTATTCTCTCCTTTATCATTCGAAAATATTTACTATAAGAGGTTGTTCAAAAAGTCCGGTGAAAAAGGTACATCACATTTCTGTTGGCTCACTTATCCATTGCCCGGTATGGTCAGGAACTTCTGCTAAACTTGCCATCCCCCTTAAAAAAATTTCGTGGAGTTGGTCATTGCCCGAATATTCCCTGTCCTTTTGCAACGTAGAAGTGATCACCTCGAACGGCCCTTTCTAACCTAACATTTGAACACGCACTATAACATTATATTTTTACTATAGCATAATTGGGGTAACCTATTCACATGGAAGGGTTGTCAATCAATGTAATTTTAATGGATTGTCAATTCTTTGTCAAAATTTGTAAGATAACATAGACAATTTCTTTAAATTGGGTATGGATTCATTTATGATAGTATTGGAAATGAAAATTGGAGGTTTGTGAATTGAGTAACTTATTTGATCAGCTTACAAATAAAATATCAGGAAAAGATAAAAAGATTGTATTTCCTGAAGGGTTGGACGAACGTATTTTAACGGCAGCAAGCAAACTGAGCCAAGATGGTGTAGTACTGCCAATCTTAATTGGAAATAAAGAAAGTATTGCACAAAAGGCGAAAGAAGTTGGCGTGGATGTCACATCTTGTGAAATTTTAGATCCAAACAACTATCCGGATTTCGATGCGATGGTTCAGGCGTTTGTGGAACGTCGTAAAGGGAAAGCGACAGAGGAGGATGCACGCAAAATCCTGCTTGATGAAAACTATTTCGGAACCATGCTTGTATACATGAATAAAGCGGACGGCCTCGTTAGTGGAGCGGCACATTCTACAGCTGACACCGTACGTCCTGCATTACAAATTATTAAAACTAACGGCAGAGTAAAGAAAACTTCTGGTGTCTTCATCATGGTTCGTGACGAGGAAAAATATGTATTTGCAGACTGTGCCATCAACATTTCACCAAACAGCCAGGATTTAGCAGAAATTGCAGCAGAAAGTGCGGTTACGGCAAAACTATTTGACGTAGACCCACGAATTGCGATGTTAAGCTTTTCAACGAAGGGTTCAGCGAAATCTCCAGAAACGGAAAAAGTGGAAGAAGCACTGAAAATTGCAAAAGAAAATGATCCTTCTCTTGTCATTGACGGAGAATTCCAATTCGATGCAGCATTTGTTCCAAGTGTTGCACAGAAAAAAGCTCCGGATTCTGTCATCAAAGGGGATGCGAATGTATTTATTTTTCCAAGTCTGGAAGCAGGAAACATTGGATACAAAATTGCACAGCGTCTAGGTAACTTTGAAGCGGTAGGGCCGATCCTTCAAGGGTTGAACAAACCAGTCAATGACCTGTCACGAGGATGCAGTTCAGAAGATGTATATAAATTAGCTCTAATTACAGCAGCACAGGCGGTAGGAGAGTAATTCTAAAAAAGGCTTAATGCAGTGATGAATGATCTGCTTTAAGCTTTTTTTTAAATGTGAAAACCGCTTTTGGGGAGGGACTACAGGACACAATGAGAAGCCCATAAATGACAAAAGCTGTGGTGGGTAAACCTCTGATGTTCATCTAACATGCAGTGAAGGTTGAAAAAACCCCTCCACTGATTGAAAATTTACTTTATCTGCCAGAGCACATAATCCATTTCTCCCACACATATGAGCGGTCCACGCTTTTTATGAGCGGTTCTCTCCCACATTTGAGCGGTCGCTATTTTTTATGAACGCTTCCTCCAGCACCCGGGCAACATTTTCGTTCCGTTTCACCATTTGCCCATATCTTTTTTCAAATCCAATTTGTTCAGCCTCAGAAAAGTCGGTCACCACTATTTCTTCACTAAAGTCAGTTAATGAAGCAAGCACGCGTTCCTTCATATCCTCTACCGTCAAATCAACTCCAAGCAATTCCGATAACGATCCCATGACTTCCGGGTGCACCTCGGGAAACGTAAATTTGGTTTCTTCGTCTTTTTTGCTGATTTGATAAAAATTGCGAATGACTGATGCGCGCTCATAGCTGTTTCCTTCAACATCCAAATAGATTTGTACTGCGGCACCATCTTTTACTCTTCGCTGGGAAATGCCGGCAAATTTTTTTCCATTTATGCTAAGGTCGTAATCACCGGGGCAATAGGAATGAACGATTTCATAGGCTTCAATCTCACTTGTCAAATCGCGCAGCATGTACTGGACAAAGCTAACCATCGCCTCATAGCAGTCATGAATAGAAAGCTCGTGAATTCCTGGTATGACTAGTGAAAGATTTAACACGCCGTTATCTAAGGCAACCGCAAGCCCACCAGAATTACGGACTACGACATGATAGCCTTGATCTGACAGGAAGAGGATACCTTCCTCAATATAGGGAAGTTTCGCATCCGGAATGCCGAGCACAATAGTACGCGGATGAACCCATAAGCGCATCACGGGAGGGGAATCCCCATTACTAACAGACATGGCCAAAGCGTCATCCACCGCAAAAGATGTCAAAGCTGTATACGGTTTATCATAAAATGTATGTTTATTCGAATGATCTACATAACGAAACGTCGTCTGACGAATAATTTCTTTCCAATTTTTCATTTTTCGCACCTTACCCTTTTTTCGAGTCAGTATGTATTATATAATATAAAGTAAAATTGTCGAAAGAAACGGATGGAGAAAATGGCATATAAAGATCAGAAATTATCGGAGGAAAAGGTATTTAAAGACCCTGTACACCGTTATGTCCACGTAAGAGATCGGGTGATATGGGATCTGATTGCAGCACCGGAATTTCAGCGGCTGCGTCGAATTAAGCAGCTTGGTACGACAAATTTGACATTCCATGGGGCAGAACATAGTCGCTTTAATCATTCACTCGGCGTGTATGAGATTGTAAGAAGGATTATCAGTAACTTTGAGAATCGTCCACATTGGAATAATGAGGAGCGACTGCTATGTTTATGTGCAGCACTGCTTCATGATTTGGGACATGGACCATTTTCCCATTCCTTTGAAAAGGTCTTTAAGCTCGATCATGAATATTTTACCCAACAAATTATCATCGGAGACACAAAAATCAACAACATACTGGAAAAAGTCAGTCCCGGATTTTCCCAAAAGGTTGCGGATGTCATTGCAAAAACGTATAAGGACAAGCTGGTAGTCAGTTTAATCTCCAGTCAAATCGATGCCGACCGAATGGATTACCTCCAGCGGGATGCCTATTATACTGGGGTTAGCTATGGTCATTTTGATATGGAACGGATTTTAAGAGTGATGCGGCCGATGGAAGATCAGGTCGTGATTAAATCCACAGGGATGCATGCCGTGGAAGATTACATCATGAGCAGATATCAAATGTACTGGCAAGTTTATTTTCATCCGGTAACAAGAAGTGCAGAAGTGATTCTATCGAAAATATTGCATCGTGCCAAAGAGTTATATGAATCCGATGATTTTATATTTAAATTGAAGCCAACCCACTTTATTTCCTTTTTTGAAGGGAAAGTGAAGCTGGAAGAGTATTTAAAACTGGATGAATCGATTGTGCACTATTATTTTCAGCTTTGGCAGGAAGAGCAGGATGATATTTTACGAGATTTGTGTGAACGGTTTATGAATCGGAGACTGTTTAAATATGTGGAATTTAATCCTAATCTGCAAATGAAGCAGTGGATGGAACTTTACCAGCTGTTTCAGGACGCCGGTATTCATCCGGAATATTATTTAGTTGTTGATTCTTCATCTGATCTACCATATGACTTTTATCGACCAGGTGAGGAAGAAGAAAGATTGCCGATTCATTTAGTTATGCCGGATAATTCATTAAAGGAATTGTCCAGACATTCCGATATAGTAGAAGCGATATCCGGAAAAAAACGGACGGATCATAAGTTATATTTTCCGAAAGACCGCTTAGATGCAGTGGAAGATGAACAGCTTAAACATCGTATTATAGAAATTTTATATGGCCAAGGAGAGGTAAAAGATGTTAGATAATCATGCGAAGTTAGTGCAGTTTTTTTCAGTGGCCGAAAGTGTGACTGGACGCAAGAAGTTGCAGAAGATGATTTATATCTTACAAAAGTGTAACATTCCATTTGAGGAAAAATACAATTTTCATTTTTACGGTCCTTACTCGGAAGAACTGACATTACGAATTGAGGAGCTCTGTAATCTTGGATTTCTTAATGAAGTAAAAGAAGATAAAAGCAATTATTATCAATATAATTATAGGATTACTTCAGACGGGAAAGATTTTCTGCAGCAATTTGGACTGGACATGCCGGATTACCAGATTAAAGTGGATAAATTAAAATCAAGAAGCTCCCGTTTTCTCGAATTGGTTGCAACCATGTTTTACTTCGATGACTTGCCAATGGAAGAAACAATTGAAAAAGTTCGTACAGTGAAAGCGAAGCAAAAATATAGTGATGAAGAAATACAGGATGCCATACAATTTATTAACGAACTAAAAGATCCGGTTACGCAATAAGGAATGTGTGAAATAACGTATTTATTTTGGTAAGATTAGTAAAAATGGGTAGTATGCACACATATTCTTAGTGGTTGGTGAAGAAAGGGAGGAAATCTTGTATGAGTTCGGATAAAAAGAAAAAGAATGCTTTTACGATTATTAAGGACGATCCTACAGATGGTCATGGTGGCTACGGTGGAGGTGGTGGTGTCATCAGCCTGGAAAACATGTCCCCAGTCATTGTGGATCCCAACGAGAATGAGGCATATGTGGACATGGATGCAATGCACGCGCGAAGTAAAGTGGAGCGCAGAGTAAAATGGACCCATGAGAGAGATCAGGTTCTAAATGGAAAATTATATTGGATTGTATGGGTCAATGTGGAACGAAACGAAAGTGGAAAGTTTTACAGTGGTGTAGCAGGCAGTGAAATCCGCGTTGATAGAGAAAACAAACGAGCATATAAATACATGCCGGAACATATTAAACATATGGAAAAATCCCTAAAAGGAAAAATCATTGTCGATCACATGGATGACCACTCGAAAAAACTCCTTAAAGATTTTCTCGTAGATTTTGATGAAGATATGTGGAATAATTCATCCGATGAGCTTAAAGACGCATTGCCGGAGTAAAATATTTTAAAAAATGAACACTTTGTGAACGAATCTTGAACAATTTTAATTCATATTGTACTTTTAGTCAGAAATTTGTAAAATATGGATACATGGACAAACATGTATTACTAGGACAAAAAGCAACCGACAATCTTCCCTGGATTGTCGGTTGCTTTTTTTTACTACAGTTTTTTTGGAAGTGGGAGGAGGAAGATTTCTTAAGATAGTAGACTTTTTCTTTGCCTTTTGGCTCATAGGGAATCCGAATGCTGGGGATAGGAAGGGGTTACCAGGTTGTTCGAAAATTAGGCCATTTTCGTATTTTGTTGCTATCAATTTGATATAAAGTATGCTATAGCACTACATTAGTTGATATTAGATATAAATTCCTGACTGTAGGATACTGCTAACGCATCGCTACGGAAATACACTCCGCTTTTCGTGGGCGCCCCGTGAGCAAATACAAATGAAAACATTCTTCAATAGCAACAAATCCTTTGAGTTGAAAGCAAAATTGCCGGCAGACTTAGTGCTGACTCTTTAGAAAACATCCTAAATTAAGACAAAAGTACTGTTTTTCCATTTATGGAAGGAAAAGGTAAATAAAAACACGAAATGTAATGTTAATTGGATGGGAGAAGGAGGGACATTTCTTTCAAGGCTTGATAATGGTGATTCATATCTTAGGGAGGAGAGATTTTGATGAAAAAATGGTGGAATCGAATCGTAGTTTTGAGTATGATTTTAGTCATGACAGCAGGAACATATCCAACAGCAGCACTAGCAGCAAAATATGATACGGATTACGACAATTTTGATTTAGTTGATACCTCGAATGGTGGGATGGTATCCACATCTCACGGAATAGCAACCCAAGTTGGTGCTGACGTTTTGGAACAGGGTGGAAATGCGGTGGACGCTGCTGTGGCCATTCAGTTTGCATTAAATGTGGTGGAGCCGATGATGTCCGGAATTGGTGGCGGTGGATTTATGATGGTATATGACGGAGAAACAGGAGAAACGACCATTGTGAATAGCCGTGAACGTGCCCCAGCCGGTGCGACACCAGATATGTTTTTAGACGAAAACGGGAATCCCATTCCATTCAGTGAGCGTGTAAGACAAGGGACAGCAGTTGGTGTTCCAGGAACGTTGAAAGGTTTGGAAACAGCTCATGAAACATGGGGAACTCGTCCATTTCAGCAATTGATTGGACCTGCTATTCAACTGGCTCAAAATGGATTTCCTGTTGATGATTATCTTGCGCAATCCATCTCGAGTAATAAGAGTAAGCTACGAAGCACGGCAGCCGAAGAAGTATTCTTTTCAAATGGAGAAGTAATAGAAGAGGGAGATATCCTTGTTCAAGAAGATTTGGCAAAAACATTAAAACTTATTCGTGCGAAAGGTTCTGATGTTTTTTACAATGGCGAAATCGGGGAAGCGCTTTCTGGTGTGGTACAGGACTTTGGAGGTTCCATGACGGTTGATGATTTAGCTCGTTATGATGTGACGATAGACGAACCAGTATGGGGTGAGTTCCAAGGATATGACATTGCCAGCATGCCACCTCCAAGTTCTGGCGGGGTATTCCTCCTTCAAATGCTTGGAATTTTAGATGGTTTTGATTTATCCCAGTATGATGCAAAATCCTGGGAAAAATATCATCTATTAGCTGAAACGATGCATTTGGCATACGCCGACCGTGCAGCATATGCTGGGGACCCTGAGTTTGTCGATGTACCTGTTAACGGTTTGATTGACCCAGATTATCTTGCCGAACGCAGGGCGTTGATAGATTTAGAATCTGTCAATGAAAATCCAACAGCGGGTGATCCTTGGCAATATGAAAATACTTCACCTAATTATGAAATGACCGAACAGCCGGATGATCGGCAATATGGGGAAACAACCCACTTCACAGTAGCTGACAAAGATGGAAATGTAGTTTCCTATACGACAACCATTGAACAGGTATTTGGTTCAGGAATCATGGTACCAGGATATGGGTTCATGCTGAATAACGAGTTAACAGACTTTGATGCTATCCCTGGTGGTGCGAATGAGGTGCAGCCAAATAAACGTCCATTAAGCAGTATGACGCCAACCATTGTGTTTGAAAATGATGATCCGGTATTAACAGTTGGTTCTCCAGGTGGTCCGACGATTATTACGTCCGTCCTGCAAACCATTATCAATGTCGTTGAATATGGTATGGAACCGGAAGATGCCGTTATAGAACCACGGATTTATTCCAACAACCTGAACTCCTATCGTTATGAGGAAGGTATCCCTAGGGAAGTTATTGAGCAGTTAAATTCCATGGGACACCAATTCGGAACTTCACCAACAACGATAGGGAATGTTCAAAGTATTTTACTAGATCATGAAACAGGATTATTAAAAGGTGTAGCGGATCATAGAAGAAACGGAGCGGCAATTGGAGTTGATTTAAAGGGAAACAATAGGTAAATAGAAGCTGGGGCGAAAGAAATATCATCTTTCGTCCCGGCTTTTTATTTTGGTTCCTTCCATTAGAAATGGGATCAATGTACCTGAATTTTTAATTTTACGTCCCGAATATACAAAATTTGTATTATATATTACTCAAATTTCCCATCAATAAAATGATATTTAGTTTATGAGCATTTCCAAAATATGGAGGGGGTATTTTTGCAACTTTACCAAATTCCAAACGTCTATAACGTGAATTCTATTAAAAGTGCTTGTTCAAAATCTATGATTCCAGTAGTTTGAAAGAAGTATCATTGGAATTAAATAGGATATTGAAAAATTATAAAACCAAAAAACTGCAACTTATTTATGATTCATACGTCCTTATAGCGAAAACAATTAATTAAAAAAGGGGGGATACTATTGCCGGAAGGAGATCTTGAACGTAAATTAATCATGGAATGGTATGATCAGTATAGTATCAGTATCTATAAGTATATTGTAAAAATGATAAATGATACTCACCAAGCAGAAGACCTTACACAGGACACATTTATAAAGGCATACAAATATCTTGGGAATAAAGAAATAGAATACCCCAAAACATTCCTTTATCGTACAGCACACAGTATTACAGTTGATTTTATACGAAAACAAGCTCCTATTCTTTTAGTGAAGAATTTTATTCCAAGTGAGAAAGATGAGAAGACTCAATAGAATCCATTGTTGAGGGGCGTGAAGAATTAAAGGATTTGTATAAGACCTTACATCGCCTAAAAACCTCTTACCGGCAGGTCATTATCTTACGTAAGATAGAAGGATTCTCTATTCAGGAAACAGCCCAAATTTTAAAATGGTCCGAAAGTAAAGTGAAATCGACACTATTCCGCGCACTACGGACATTGGAGGAACAATTAAAAAAAGGAGGTACTGCGTATGAAAGGCCAAGAGGAGACACAACTTGATCAGTCACTCAAAAGCTTGAATGAAAATATTTCGTGGGATAATGAGAAACAGCAGCATTCCCGAAGACTATTTCTTTCAAAACTTGAACAAGTTAGATCATCCAAACGTAAATCCTGGATAAGGAGAAGTGCTGTCCCTATAGTAGCTTCTATTTTGTTTTTGGGAACTACTACTACTCTTTTTGTTAGTGAACATAGTGTACAGCAGCAAAATAATTCTTTGGTACAAAATGAAAATATGTCAGGGAATAACACAGATCAAGTTTCCAGTATTGGAATGGATGAAGAGGTCGAATCAAATATAGAGGAAATTAATGAAGCGGGCTTTGACCTGCGACTTCCGCAGTATTCCCCAACTAGTAATACGGAGATAAAGAACCTTATACAAAGGTCTGCAGGGAAAACAACCAACGTAACAGCTAATTACTATGATGGCGAGGGTAAGCAAATATTTACATTTCTTCAAGAAGATATTTCAGAGATAAATGAAAACAACAATAACAATGGGATAAATCATATGAAAGAAAACGCAGACTATAAAACTGAAATTAATGGTAATGAAGCCTTTTATAATGAAAATGACAATAGTGGATTGAAGACATTAAACATTATTACAAACGGGTACGGTTTCACGTTATCCACCTATCATCTATCTGAGGAGCAACTGATAAAGATTGGTGAATCCATTGATTTTTGACAAATAAACGAGAAAATATATTTAGAGCGATTTGAATAACATATAATTTTTTAGTAGGACAGAAATAACTATAAAGTATTTTCCATCAAAAATAAAAATGCACCTTTAGCAAAATATGGTAAAATGGAAAGCTCAAACAACCAAAATACCAATTTGCAAGGTGCATTTTCATGGAATTACAATTAGAAGTAATTCCCTTTTACTACTAAAACACACTTGGCTTTGATCCGGAACTGGTAGATTGTTATCTCCCTATAAACGAATCAAAAATCCGTTCAACCAGTCCCTTGCTGGAATCTTCTTCTTCCGGTTCCTCCTCTGGTTCATCCATATGAAAATGCTCTGTACAATAAGTGGTAGGCACATTTTCCTCTTCAAAATACATTACACGGCTTACTTCACAGTATGGAGTGGCGATGTGCCCAGTTGCTGGATCAATCGGAACTCCGACAACCCCTTCTGGTGCTGCAAATCCTTGTTCTGGCAGCTCCTCATGAGCCTTTTCCATAAAAGCTGCCCAGATTTGCTTAGGATACCCGGATTCCGCAACGATTTCCATCGTACGATTATCATCATACCCGCCCCAGACGCCTGTAACAAGATGAGGACTATACCCAATCATCCAGCTGTCTGATTGGGTTGAACCAGATTTTCCGGCATACACACGGGTTAATTGATCTGTAATCGGAGCACCTGTAACCGATGCATACCCATTAAGCTTCCGGTCGAACATACCTGTCATTAAATCGGTTAAAATAAAAGCCTGGTCCGGATCAAGGATGATGTCACCAGCTTTCTCTTCCCTTTCATAAACCGTTTTTCCATTTCGATCGACAATTTTTTCTATCGTATAGCCTTCGATTTCACGTCCCCCATTGGCAATGATTCCGTATCCGGTTACCATCTCTTCCACGGTGACGGAAGCAGTTCCTAATGCAAGGGACGGAACTTCCGGCAATTCTCCTTCCAACCCGAATCTTCTTGCAGTTTCTATGACTCTTTCAGGTGTTAGAAACACATTCGTTTTTACCGCATAAATATTGTCAGATACGGCCAAAGCTTGGGCGAGGGAAATCGGCTCGTAGGCATAATAGTCATTAAAATTACTAGGGCGATATACCTCCCCATTTTCCAGTTCAAACACGGTTGGCTTACTGGTTAACATCGTGTTTGCGGAATACCCGTTTTCCAATGCGGCATAGTACAAGAATGGCTTAAAGGTAGAACCGGCCATGCGCCTTGCGTCTACAGCCCGATTATACGGACTCTCCTGATAATCCCTTCCACCTACCATTGCTTTTATCGCACCAGTATTTGGCTCCATCGCTAAAGCACCAATTTGCATCTCGCTCTCCTCGCTAATCGTGGCATCCACGGATTCTTCCAGTTGTGTTTGCATTTCTGCATTTAGGGTTGTGTAAATTTGAAATCCACCAGAGCGAATCAGTTCCATATCCAGTTCCAAAACTTCGGATGCCTCTTCCAAAACCGTATCCTGAAAATAAGGGCCAATTGTATTTTTGTTTTCTGCCACTTTTTCAGCATAGATAAGCTCTTTCTCTGTGGCTTTGTCAAACTCTTCTGCAGTAATCATGTCGTTTTTAAACATTAAGTTCAGAATCTGCTGCTGACGGTTATCTGCATTCTCCTTATTATTTAATGGAGAATAATAGGTTGGCCCCTTTGGAATTCCTGCTAACATCGAAGCTTCTGCCACATCCAAATCTTTCGCGGATTGATCAAAAAAATATCTGCTGGCAGCTTCAATGCCATATGCACCATGTCCGTAATAAACGGAATTCAAATAGGCTTCCAAAATCTCTTTTTTGGAATAATACATTTCCAGTCGAACCGTATAAAAGGCTTCTTTTATTTTTCTGTTCCATGTTTTATCATGAGATAAATAAAGATTTCGAGCGAGCTGCTGGGTAAGCGTACTTGCCCCTTCTTTCAATGACATCGATCTAATATTTTCTATGATAGCACCTGCAATCCGTTTAAAATCAAACCCGTTATGCTCCATAAAGTGCTGATCCTCAACAATAAGGGTGGCATTGATGACATGTGGAGACATATCCTCCAAGTCTACCCAATACCTGTTTTCCACCCCATGCTCTTCTCCAATTACTTCATTGGAATCACTGTAATAAATGGTATTCTCTTCGTTTGTTAAAACGGGAGGACCTAATAAAAAGCTTAAAAAATAAATTCCAGCAAAAGAAATAAGTACAAGTCCGGCTAAGCCAGTAATCAGTTTCCCAATGATTCGATATTTTCTAAATCCCCTCTTCTTCATCGCATTAGCTCCATAAATCATAATATACGTTTGTATTACTACCATTATGGGAAAAGATAAAAACAAATAAACATAAGAAAAGCGGAATCGCCCGTTTAGCGACGTACGGAGGTGAGGGAAGTCCGCTAGTCGCTGGAGCTAGACTAACATGAAAATGCGGAAGTGGACAATGGGATTTAGTTACTAATAACCAAAAAGAGTTAAATTTGAAATTCGTGTAAAAAAAGGCTTGTAATTTTCACGGTTTTCTCTATAATTTATTTGTTTACATGATTGATGAAAACATTAATTTCATGCTGCAGGAAATACTAGCTGGCAGGAAGTTTTGAATAAAGCTACATACAAGGAGATGGATTAGAGCAATGAGTATTTGGTTTACAGAAAAACAGACAGAGAATTTTGGAATAACGGCAAAAATTAAACAGACCTATGTTTCCGAGCGAACAGATTTTCAGGAACTGCAAATGGTGGAAACCGAAGAATGGGGAAACATGCTAATCCTGGATGATATGGTAATGACAACGGAAAAAGACGAATTTGTGTATCATGAAATGGTTGCACATGTTCCTTTATTCACCCATCCGAATCCAAAGGACGTCCTAGTTGTTGGTGGCGGTGATGGGGGAGTGATTCGCGAAGTGTTAAAGCATCCGTCTGTACAAAAAGTGACGCTTGTAGAAATTGATGGGAAGGTTATCGACTATTCCAAAAAATATCTTCCAACGATTGCGAGCGAATTTGATAATGAACGTGTGGAAGTCAAAGTCGATGACGGTTTTATGTATATCGCCAATAGTGAAAAGGCATTCGATGTGATCATGGTAGACTCCACGGAACCGGTTGGCCCGGCAGTAAATCTTTTCAGTCAAGGATTTTACGCAGGAATTTCCAAGGCATTAAAAGATGATGGGGTATTTGTTGCACAAACGGATAATCCTTGGTTTAAGGCAGATTTAATTAAACAAGTGTATTCGGATGTAAAAGAAATTTTTCCAGTAACACGCCTGTATACGGCGAATATTCCAACCTATCCAAGTGGACTTTGGACATTTACAATCGGAAGCAAAATTCATGATCCGCAAAAAGTGAAACAAGAACGTTTTACACCGATGGCTACAAAATATTACACACCGGAGCTTCATTTTGCTTCCTTCGTATTGCCTAAATTTGTGAAAGATTTGACTGAGTAAGGGGAGACGTTTCGATGAGATTTGATGAAGCATATTCTGGAAAAGTATTTATTATGTCAGGTTCGGATTTTGACAAAGCAAAGGCAGTCATATATGGGATGCCAATGGACTGGACGGTTAGCTTCCGTCCAGGTTCTCGTTTTGGTCCAGGCCGCATTCGCGAGGCATCTATTGGACTGGAGGAATACAGCCCATACATGGATAAACATCTGGAGGAAGTTGCCTTTTTTGATGCAGGAGACATTCCGTTGCCATTTGGAAATCCTGCCCGCAGCCTGGAAATGATTCAGGAATACATTGGGAAATTGTTGGAACAGGATAAATTTCCGATTGGACTTGGTGGAGAGCATTTAGTAACCTGGCCCATCATTCAGGCCATCCATAAAAAATACCCGGATATGGCACTCATTCATATTGATGCCCATGCCGATCTCAGGGAGGAATATGAAGGGGAGCCACTTTCCCATTCCACACCAGTACGAAAAATTTGTGAGTTAATTGGACCGGAAAATGTCTATTCATTTGGAATCCGTTCCGGCATGCGTGAAGAATTCCAGTATGCCAAAGAAAGCGGCATGCACATGTCCAAATTCCATGTCTCAGAACCACTACGGGAAATGCTGCCTGCTTTAAGTGGAAGAAATGTTTATGTCACGATTGATATCGATGTACTGGACCCAGCTTTTGCACCAGGAACCGGAACAGCAGAAGCAGGTGGGATCACATCGAATGAATTATTAGAGGCGATTCAACTGATATCGAAGTCGGATATCCATGTTATCGGTGCAGATTTAGTGGAAGTAGCACCAGCATACGACCATTCGGAAAAAACAGCAATTGCCGCAAGCAAATTTGTAAGAGAAATGCTGCTCGGCTGGGTGGAGTAGGTAGGAGCTGGTAGGCGCTGGTAGGCGCTCAAAAGAGAAGGAGGAGCGCTCATAAAAAGGTAGAACCGCTCAAAAGAGAGGGAAGAGCGCTCATAAAAAGGTAGAACCGCTCAAAAGAGAGGGAGGGGGCTCATAAAAAAGTAGAACCGCTCAAAAGCATGTGAGA
>NZ_WOFB01000013.1 GCF_009733865.1 Oceanobacillus salinisoli
GCTCATAAAAAAGTAGAACCGCTCAAAAGCATGTGAGAAGCGCTCATAAAAAGGTAGAACCGCTCAAAAGAGAAGGGTGAGCGCTCATAAAAAGGTAGAACCGCTCAAAAGAGAGGGAAGAGCGCTCATAAAAAGGTAGAACCGCTCAAAAGAGAGGGAGGGGCGCTCATAAAAAAGTAAACCCGCTCAAAAGAGAAGGAGAAGCGCTCATAAAAAGGTAGAACTGCTCAAAAGAGAGGGAGGGGCGCTCATAAAAAGGTGGAACCGCTCAAAAGAGAAGGATGAGCGCTCGTAAAAAGGTAGAACCACCCAAAACATAAAGAGAACCGCTCCTCTCCAACAAACCAATTCCAAACATACTCCAGAGATATACAAAAAAGATCTCCTTCCCTCCCCACTTACGATTTTTATTGAAATATCGAGCGCATTATAGCTATAATAGGCATTATATGATTTTTACTATAAAGGGCGAATAATATGGAATCGATTCAAAAGAATGTACAAATTAAGCTTCAGACAACCATTGATGACCAAGGTGTCAAAGAGCAGAATGAGATCGTGGAAACAGGTAAGTTTTATAAAAGAGGAAAGATGGATGTCATCATATTTGACGAAACAATGGACGGAGATTTCAAGGTGAAGAACTTAATCACCATTCAGAACGGTTCGGTAAACATAAAGCGGACTGGGCCCGTGTCCATGAATCAAAGGTTTGATATCAATCATCGTACCGAAAATGTATACAAACATCCACATGGAACGATACATATGGAGACATTTACCAGAAGAATCACCTATAAACAAAAGAGCGAATCAGAAGGTCAGTTAAGCCTTTTATACACGGTGAGATTAAATGGACAGCAGGATGAACGGAAACATGAGTTAACACTAATTTTTAAAGAGGAGGATTCCGAATGAACGTCTTGGAACAAACAGAGGATACGTTAAAACAGGAAATTGCTGATGCAGTCGTAAAAGCGAATCTGGCAACTAAAGAACAGCTTCCCGATATCGTTTTGGAAAAACCAAAAGATAAAGCACATGGAGATTTTGCAGCAAATATAGCGATGCAGCTGGCTCGAATTGCGAAAAAGGCGCCTCGTCAAATTGCGGATGATATTATTGAGAATTTAGACCAAACGAAAGCATCAATCGAAAAAATAGAGGTTGCTGGTCCAGGGTTCATCAACTTTTTCATGAAAAATGATTTCTTGGGAGATATTATTCCAACCATCCTGGATGCCGATACAGCATACGGAAAAACCGATACTGGAAAAGGGGAAAAAGTTCAGGTAGAGTTCGTTTCCGTGAATCCAACCGGAGACCTTCACTTAGGTCATGCCCGTGGTGCAGCCTATGGGGATGTGCTGTGTAATGTGTTAGATGCAGCGGGATATGATGTCCAGCGGGAATATTATATTAATGATGCGGGGAACCAGATTGATAAACTTGCTTACTCCGTAGAAGCCCGCTATTTACAGGAACTGGGGCAGGACGTGGAGATGCCCGAAGACGGATATCACGGACAAGCGATCGTTGACATCGCAAAAAAAATCGTTGCCGAAGATGGAGATCAATGGGTAAACAAAGACAAAGAGGAACGTGTCGCTTATTTTAAAGAGTTTGGCCTGCAGTCATCTCTTGAAAATATTAAAAATGATTTAAAAGCTTTTCGTGTGGAGTTTGACAATTGGTTCTCGGAAAGGTCCCTTTATCAAGATGAAAAAATCTCTGACGCTCTGAAGAAACTGGAGGAAGGAAATTACATCTACGAAAAAGACGATGCAACCTGGTTTAAATCCACTGAATATGGAGATGACAAAGACCGTGTTTTAGTAAAAAGTGATGGAAGTTACACATACCTGACACCAGATATTGCGTACCATAAAGATAAGCTGGAAAGAGGCTTTGACCAAATTATCAATGTATGGGGCGCGGACCATCACGGTTATGTTCCGAGAATGCGAGCAGCAATCCAAGCACTCGGCTATCCATCAGAAAAATTCCATGTAAAAATCATTCAAATGGTAAACCTGTTTGAAGGCGGAGAAAAGGTTCGCATGAGTAAACGAACAGGTAGAGCAGTTGCGCTTCGAGATTTGATAGAAGATGTGGGCGTGGATGCAGCGCGTTATTTCTTTGTTACCCGTTCCAATGATTCTCAGCTCGATTTTGATATGGACCTTGCCCGCTCCGAGTCCAATGAAAATCCAATCTATTATGTGCAATATGCCCATGCTAGAATTTGCACGATGCTGGAACAGGCGAAATCAAAAGAGTTTCAGACGGATGAAGCGTTTGATGCTTCGCTATTAACAGCAGAAAAAGAAGTAGACTTACTGAAAAAACTTGCAGAATTCCCGCAGGTGGTTGCAGAAGCTGCAGAAAAACATTTGCCACATAAAGTAACGCAATACGTGTTTGACCTTGCTTCCTTATTGCACAGCTTTTATAATGCTGAAAAAGTTTTGGATCAGGATAATCTGGAACGTACCAATGCACGAATAGCTTTAATGAAGGCTGTAAGAACAGCACTTGCAAACGGTTTGACATTAATTGGTGTTTCCGTACCGGAAAAAATGTAAAGTTAATTTCTCATTAGACAAGAACATATAATGATAACAAATACACTATTTTCTTTACAATGAAGAGAAAATAGTGTATTTTTATATTCAAACAAAATAAAAAATTTAAAATTTTAGCAATCGATATATTGACTGAATGCTCATTCATCATATACTATAGAAGTAAGACTAGCATCAAGATTTTTCTGATAAATGAAGTCGTTGTCATCGCAAGGTAAACAAAAGGGGGAGGACGAATGGATACATTTTTCATCATCAACTGGATCGCTTTTTTGGTAATTACATTTTATGCACTTTATCTATTCACTAAAGTAGTTGCTACAAGGGTTTCCTACATCAGACTCGGGAAAAAGTCGGAGTTTGATGGGGAAGTGAAAATGCGTTTGAAGCGGGTAGGTACTATTGTATTTGGTCAGTCCAAGCTGTTAAAGGATAAGAAGTCTGGTGCTATCCACGTCATGATGTTCTACGGATTCATCCTTGTACAATTTGGCGCAATTGACATGTTCGTGAAAGGGCTGTCACCTGGTAATCATTTACCTTTTGGTATGTTTTATCCAGGATTTGTATTTTTTCAGGAATTAGTAACGTTAATGATTCTCGTTGCCGTCATATGGGCGTTTTATCGCCGTTACATTGAAAAACTGGTGCGTTTAAAACGCGGATTGAAATCAGGACTCGTACTAATTTTTATTGGTACATTAATGCTATCTGTACTATTTGGAAATGGCATGTCTATGATTTGGCATGGACATGAAGTGACTTGGACCGAACCAGTTGCCAGTTTCATAGCAATGGCATTTGGGTTCTTATCTGCCGAGGCAGCGGTCGTTCTTTTCTATGTTGCGTGGTGGGTACATACGATTACACTTTTAACCTTCCTAGTTTATGTGCCACAGTCGAAGCATGCACACTTACTTGCTGCACCGATTAATGTTTTCTTAAGCAAGAAAGTACCTGGAAAACTGAAAAAATTAGATTTTGACATCGATGAGGAGACTGAAGAAAGCGAAGAGGAAATTGTTTTTGGTGTTGGTAAAATTGAAGATTTCGAACAGCATCAAATGATTGATTTCTACGCCTGTGTGGAATGTGGCCGCTGTACAGATGTATGTCCGGCTGCAGGAACCGGAAAAATGCTCTCCCCAATGGATATCATGATTAAACTCCGTGACCATTTAACCGAAAAAGGAGCAGCAGTTACCGGGAAGCAGGCATGGGTACCTTCATATGCATTCTCAAGCACACAAGGCAATCAGGCAAGTGCAGGTGGGGAAGCAGCGGCAACGATTCAGGAAGCAAGCCTGATTGGGGATGTCATCACAGAAGCAGAGCTGTCGGCATGTACTACTTGCCGTAACTGTGAAGATGCTTGCCCAGTAACCAATGAACACGTTGGAACAATTATTGATATGCGCCGATATCTTGTTATGACAGAAGGGAAAATGGATTCCGATGTACAGCGTGCGGTCATGAATATTGAACGCCAAGGAAATCCATGGGGACTATCGAAAAAGGATCGAATAAAGTGGCGTGAGGAAGATGAATCAGCATATGTGCCAACAGTGAAAGAGTTGAAAAAGGAAGGCGAAGAATTTGAATACTTATTCTGGGTTAGCTCTATGGGTTCTTATGACAGCCGCAGTCAAAAAATTGCCCTTGCTTTTGCGAAATTAATGAACCAAGCAGGAATCACCTTTGCGATTCTCGGTAACCAGGAAGCGAATTCCGGGGATACGGCCCGTCGCATCGGTAATGAATTTTTATTCCAGGAAATCGCAGAGAAAAATATCAAAACGTTTGAAAAGCATAACGTCAAGAAAATCGTAACGATTGATCCACATGCATATAATATCTTTAAAAATGAGTATCCGGATTTCGGTTTTGAAGCAGAAGTATATCATCATACCCAATTACTGTATGACCTTGTTCAATCTGGAAAACTGGCACCAAAACGTGCGATTAATGAACGATTAACCTATCATGACTCCTGTTATCTTGGAAGATACAATGGAGTATATGATCCTCCACGGGAAATCTTGCAATCTATTCCTGGGCTGAAATTAGTAGAAATGGACCGTAGCCGTGAAAACGGGATGTGCTGTGGAGCTGGCGGTGGCTTGATGTGGGCGGAGGATACGACAGGAAACCGCATTAATGTAGCCCGTACAGAACAGGCACTAGCCGTAGAGCCATCGATGATTTCAACCGCATGCCCATTCTGCTTAACGATGATTAGTGACGGAACCAAAGCGAAAGAAGTAGAAGAAGATATCAGCACCATGGACGTCGCCGAAATCCTTGCTTTATCCGTGTTAACAGAAGAAAATGAAGTAGTAGCATCATAGTTTTATCACGTGATAACTGGCAAAAGCCCATATTTTAAAGATCGTAAATGGGCATCAGCCGCCTGTAAACTTTTAGATGGCTCATTCATTTAGATAGTTGAATTTTGTCATTAATCTATAAACTACGACGTAAGTGAGTGCATCGTTGATTTCCGCAGCGGTATGTTACGTTGCATTTTACATCAACAGTGAAGATTAAATAAGCAACAACCATTACGAAAAGAGACTTTAGATAAAGGGGGAGCACATCCCCCTATCTTCTAAATGAGCAACTGAGCGAGCGTTCAATCAATGAAATCCTAATAAGGAAAGGATGTTTTTAGTGAGGAAGACGGTTATTGTATCTGGAGCAAGAACACCATTTGGCAAATTTGGAGGGGCATTAAAACCGTTAACGGCTGCACAGCTAGGTGGAAGAGCGATAAAAGCAGCGCTGGAACGTGCTGGTATGGACGGAACAGAGGTGGATGAGGTCATCATCGGAACCGTATTACAAGGTGGACAGGGGCAAATTCCCTCCCGCCAGGCAGCCAGACAGGCAGGGATCCCTTGGGAAGTGAAAACAGAAACCATTAATAAGGTTTGCGCTTCAGGACTTCGCAGTGTCACATTAGCTGATCAACTCATTCGCTTAGGTGATGAAGATGTGATTGTGGCCGGTGGGATGGAAAGCATGAGTAATGCACCTTATTTTATGCCGGATGCCCGCTGGGGAAGCAGAATGGGAGACAGTCCTGTGAAGGATTTAATGGTTCATGATGGACTAAGCTGCTCCTTTACAGGTGTGCATATGGGAACGTATGGCAATTCCACTGCCGAGGAGTTTGGGCTGACAAGGGAAGCTCAGGATGAATGGGCATACCGCAGTCAACAACGGGCAGTCGAAGCAATACAATCAGGGAAATTCAAGGAAGAAATCGTACCAGTGGAGATTCCGCAGCGGAAAGGTGAACCGATTGTTGTGGATACCGATGAGGCCCCAAGAAAAGATACAACCGTTGAGAAGCTTTCCCGTCTGCGTCCAGCTTTTAATAAAGATGGTACGATTACTGCCGGAAATGCGCCAGGTGTGAATGATGGCGCGGGGGCATTTGTGCTAATGTCAGATGAAAAAGCGAATGAATTAGGGAAAACGCCGATGGCAACGATTGTCGGCCATGCAGAAGTTGCCGTTGAAGCAAAAGACTTTCCGAAAACTCCAGGACTGGTCATTAATAAACTCTTGGAAAAAACCGGACACACCATTGAGGATATTGATCTATTTGAAATCAATGAAGCATTTGCGGCGGTTTCCCTTGCCAGTGGAGAAATCGCAAATATTGATCCGGAAAAAATAAATGTCAATGGCGGTGCCGTAGCATTAGGCCACCCAATTGGAGCGAGTGGTTCCCGGATTATTTTAACATTAATTCATGAGTTAAAACGCAGTGGTGGTGGCCTTGGAATTGCAGCCATCTGCAGTGGCGGTGGCCAAGGTGATGCCGTATTGATTGAAGTGCCGAAACAGTAAACATACTTCTCGAGCGTTCCGGGCAAATGCGGAACGCTCAAAACTCCACTTTTCATTCAACAAAATAATTTCTAAGACAAGTGCTAAATTAAAAAAAGGAGGAAAAAACATGTCTGCCAAAAAAGTAATGGTCGTTGGAGCCGGCCAAATGGGCTCAGGAATTGCCCAAGTATTCGCCCAATCCGGTTTTGAGGTAATATTAAATGATGTGAAGAAAGAGGCTTTAAATAAAGGGAAAGCTCATATTGAAAAAATACTTAGTAAAGATGTAGCAAAGGGGAAAATCACAGAAGAAAATAAAGCGGTTACATTAAGTCGGATGACGCTGTCCAGCAGTTTGGAGGATGCAGCGTCCTGTGACCTTGTGGTGGAAGCAATTGTGGAAAAGATGGACGTGAAGACAAGTGTATTTAAAGAGCTGGACCGGGTGGCGCCGAAGCATGCTATTTTAGCCACGAATACATCCTCTCTTCCCATTACAGAAATTGCTGCGGTAACGAATCGTCCAGAAAAGGTCATTGGCATGCATTTTATGAATCCGGTTCCAGTTATGAAACTAGTGGAAATTATCCGGGGATTGCAGACAAGTGATGAGACATATGAAGTGATTCAGGCAGTTTCAGAGCAGTTAAATAAAACATCTGTGGAGGTAAATGATTTTCCTGGTTTTGTTTCGAACCGTATTTTGCTACCAATGATTAATGAGGCAATTTATACGGTATATGAAGGGGTGGCATCACCGGAAGATGTGGATACGGTCATGCAATTAGGGATGAATCACCCGATGGGACCGTTGAAACTGGCCGACTTTATTGGTCTGGATACGTGTTTATCGATTATGGAAGTACTTCATGAAGGACTTGGTGACAGTAAGTATCGTCCTTGTCCATTACTAAGGAAATACGTGAAAGCGGGATGGTTAGGGAAGAAATCAGGCCGTGGATTCTATGAATATAGCTGAATATGACATCAAGAGGGAGGCGGTTGGGATGGACCTCATGTTTACCGAAGAACAGGAAATGATGCGCAACATGGTCCGTGGGTTTGCACAAAATGAAGTTGCGAAAGAAGTAGAACGAATGGAGAGAGAAGACAGGTTTCCTTCTGAAATCATCAGAAAAATGGCAGAGCTCGGTTTGATGGGAATATCCATCCCTGAGGAATATGGCGGAAGTGGAATGGATTTTACCTCTTATATTATTGCCATTCATGAACTGTCCAAGGTCAGTGCAACGGTTGGTGTGATTCTTTCTGTTCACTCTTCAGTCGGAACCAATCCCATTTTATATTTCGGTACGGAAGAACAGAAGAAACATTACATCCCAAAACTGGCATCGGGTGAGTATTTGGGAGCATTTGCATTAACAGAACCTGGTGCCGGGTCGGACGCAAAAAACATTCGAACCGTTGCAAGGGAGGAAGGCGAACATTATGTTTTAAACGGTTCCAAAATCTTTATCACCAACGGAGGTGCTGCAGACACATATATTACTTTTGCGCGAACAGCAGAAGACCAAATCAGTGCCTTCATCGTCGAAAAGGATTCACCAGGACTTTTTATCGGCAAAAGGGAAAAGAAAATGGGGCTGCATGGATCGAATACAGTGCAATTAAGTTTTGACAATTGTTTCGTTTCCAAAAAACAGCTCCTTGGCAAACTGGGGGATGGCTTTCCAATCGCAATGGCAAACTTAAATGTTGGGAGAATTGGCATTGGCGCACAAGCACTAGGCATTGCAGAAGGCGCGTTGGAACATGCAGTCGATTATGCGAAGGAAAGGGAGCAGTTTGGCAGACCGATTTCAGCCAACCAGGGAATTGCTTTTAAATTGGCGGATATGGCAACCGAAGTGGAAGCGGCAAAACTATTAGTCTACCAAGCCGCATCACTAGTAAAACGTGGCGTGGAATGTGGAAAAGAAGCGTCCATGGCGAAAATGTTTGCCTCCAATACCGCGGTGAAAACAGCGATAGAGGCCATACAAGTATTTGGCGGTAACGGGTATACGGAAGACTTTCCGGTTGAAAGGTTTTTCCGTGATGCGAAAGTAACCCAAATTTATGAAGGAACGAATGAAATTCAGCATACGGTCATCGCAAGACATTTACTAAAGAATCAATAGAGGGGGAGAAACAATGAATTTTCAACTAACCGAAGAGCAAGAAATGTTAAGAAAAATGGTACGGGATTTTGCAGTGAATGAGGTGGAGCCTACTGCTGCAGAGCGGGATGAGGAAGAGCGATTTGACCGGGATATCTTTGATAAAATGGCGGAGCTTGGCCTGACTGGAATCCCGTGGCCAGAAGAGTATGGAGGAATTGGATCCGATTTTGTCAGCTATGTGATTGCAGTGGAGGAGCTATCCCGTGTATGCGCTTCAACTGGGGTTACGTTATCTGCGCATCTTTCCTTAGCCAGCTGGCCGATTTATAAATACGGAAATGAGGAACAAAAGAAGAGCTTTCTGTACCGTTTGGCAACCGGAGAGGCATTAGGGGCATATGCTTTATCAGAACCAGGAGCAGGCAGTGATGTGGCATCGATGAAAACAACGGCCAGAAAAGATGGTGATGATTATGTTTTAAACGGAAGCAAAGTTTGGATTACCAATGGTGGTGTTGCTGATATTTATGTCGTATTTGCAAAAACAGATCCAGATGCAAAACATAAAGGGGTTAGTGCATTTATTGTGGAAAAGGGAACGGGAGGATTCACCTTTGGCAAAAAGGAGAAAAAACTGGGAATTCGCTCATCGCCAACGACAGAGCTCATTTTTGAAAACTGCCGTGTACCTAAGGAAAATCGACTAGGTGCGGAAGGAGAAGGCTTTAAAATTGCGATGTCTACATTGGATGGCGGAAGAAATGGAATAGCCGCTCAAGCTGTCGGGATTGCCCAGGGCGCACTGGATGCAGCTGTTGATTATGCGAAAGACCGGGAGCAATTTGGAAAACCAATTGCCTCAAACCAGGGGATATCTTTTAAACTGGCGGATATGGCAACGGAAATAGAAGCTTCCCGTCTATTAACCTATCAAGCAGCATGGCTGGAGTCTCAAGGTCTGCCGTACGGTAAAGCCTCTGCGATGTCCAAACTGTTTGCAGGGGACACGTCCATGAAGGTAACGGTGGAAGCGGTTCAAGTATTTGGCGGTTATGGGTACACGAAGGATTATCCGGTCGAACGTTATATGCGCGATGCCAAGATAACACAAATTTATGAGGGAACAAATGAAATTCAGCGGTTAGTCATCGGGCGGATGCTGACGAAATAGATGGCTAGCAGAAGTTGGGAGAGAGACACTGGTCGTGGAGACACGGATAGAAGAACGTGTGATTGCAAATGTAAAGTGACAATCAAACAAAATGAAGGCATCGATGACCTTCCAGTGAAGGATTCTTATGCCAATTCATTTGCTAAGGATTGGCTGGAAATATGGAAGGAGGCTTAAAAGACATGGTGAAAAATAAGGTGGTTTCCAATGTGAAGGACGAGGAGCTTATCCAAAAGCGACGGGATCAGATGATTAAAGGAGCGATATCACTTTTTAAAGAAAAGGGATTTCACCGAACGACGACAAGGGAGATTGCCAAAGCATCGGGATTTAGTATTGGGACGCTTTATGAATATATCCGTACAAAAGAAGATGTCCTATTTCTTACTTGTGATGCAATCTATGACCGGGTTCGTGAACGGCTGGAACCGGCATTTGAACTGCAGCAGCCTTCGCGGGAAAGTTTGATAAAAGTAATCGAGTCTTATTTTTATTTAATGGATGATTTGCAGGAAGAAATACTCATTTTGTATCAGGAAGTAAAATCACTAAAAAAGGAAACAAGGGAGTATGTTCTGCAAAAAGAGCGGGATATGGTTGGGATGCTGGAAAAAGTCATTGTAAACTGTATTCCTGAAAAGATAACGGAGCAGGAAGCGACCCTTATTGCTAATAATATTTTTATTCAGGGACATATGTGGGGATTTAGAAGATGGATTTTGCAAAAGCAATTTTCATTGGATGAGTATATCCAATTGCAGATTCATACGCTGCTTAAAGGATTGCCTGTGGAAAATTAATTTTCAGTTCAAAGGGGGAAAAAGGATGGAACAAGTAGAGGTTTACCGGCCAACAAATCCGGTTCGTTTCGTGACAGCGTCCAGCCTGTTTGATGGGCATGATGCATCGATTAACATTATGAGGAGAATTTTACAATCGAGTGGGGCAGAGGTCATTCATTTAGGGCATAACCGGTCCGTGGAAGAGGTCGTTTATGCTGCGATTCAGGAGGATGTCCAGGGGATTGCCATTTCATCTTATCAAGGCGGACATGTGGAATATTTTAAATATATGATTGATTTATTAAATGAATTAGGCGCGGGTCACATTAAAGTGTTTGGCGGTGGTGGTGGGGTAATCATCCCAAAGGAAATTAAAGAATTGCATCATTATGGGGTATCATGGATTTTTTCCCCGGAAGATGGCCGGAAATACGGGCTTCAGGGCATGATTAATAAAATGATGGAGATGTGTGACTTTATCCCGCCAATGAATATGGATACAGATTTTGAAAAGCTATTGCAAGGGGACCGTCATGCGATTGCGAAATTTATTACATTTGTCGAGTCAACGGAAACAAGTCCGGAAGAAAAACAGCGAGTACTTAGCATGCTTCAGGAAAAAGCCAATCCCCATACACCAGTTCTCGGTATAACAGGTACAGGTGGAGCAGGGAAAAGCTCGTTAACGGATGAACTGATTCGCCGCTTTATGAATGAAGTCCCGGACAAAAAAGTAGCAATTATCTCGATTGATCCGACGAAAAAGAAAACCGGTGGAGCACTCCTGGGGGACCGGATTCGGATGAATGCAATTTTTACCGACCGTGTGTATATGCGTTCACTGGCAACAAGGGATTCGAGAACAGAACTCTCCAAAGCCATTCAGGATGTTATTGATGTCGTTCGGGCATCCGGATATGACTTTATTATTGTCGAAACGAGTGGGATTGGCCAAGGGGATGCGGCAATCACAGATATTACGGATTTATCGATGTATGTGATGACATCGGAATACGGTGCACCAACACAATTGGAAAAGATCGACATGATTGATTTTGCCGATTTTATTGTCATTAACAAATTCGAGCAAAAGGGCTCTGAGGATGCTTTGAATCAAGTACGCAAACAGTATGAGCGAAGCAGAATGCTGTTTCATGAGGATAAGGAAGCGTTTCCGGTGTTTGGCACGATAGCTAGTCAGTTTAATGATGCGGGTACGAATGCACTTTTTGCCTCGTTAATTGATATGTTAAACGAGCAATACAGTTGGGATGTATCGGTAGACTTTGACCGACGCACCATCGTGGAAAAACAAAACCTGATCATTACGAATGAGCGCCGTCATTATTTACGGGAAATCGCGGATTATGTGCGAAAGTATCATGAGGAAGCAAAAGGGCAAAGCGACATAGCCCGCAAGCTATATCAATTGAACGGTGCGATACACACGATGGAGGACGAAGAGGAAATAGAAAATGTAAAACAAACGTTTGAACAAGAAAATTCCGAGGAAATGGCTGCAGCCACAGAAGTCAAACAAACGTTTGATCAAGGGAATGTTGTTAATAAATTAAAACAAGCGGCTGAACGTTATCAAGAACGACTGAATCCAACGTCTAAAAAACTTTTGGATGCATGGGATTCACAACAGGAAAAATACAGCCAGGATAAAATGTCCTTCCAAATTCGCGATAAAGAGATAGAAATGGACATTATCACAGAGTCTTTAGCAGGGTTAAAGATTCCTAAAGTTGCTTTTCCGAAATATCAGGACTGGGGAGAGCGGTTAATGTGGCTGCTCAAAGAAAATGTACCTGGCGCTTTTCCGTTTACAGCTGGCGTATTTCCGTTCAAGCGAAAAGGAGAGGACCCAACAAGGCAATTCGCTGGAGAGGGTACACCAGAGCGGACTAATCGCCGTTTCCACTATTTATCCAGAAACGATGAGGCAAAACGCCTTTCTACCGCATTCGATTCGGTCACTTTGTATGGAGAAGATCCTGCATATCGCCCGGATATTTATGGGAAAATTGGCGAAAGTGGTGTTAACATATGTACCTTGGAGGACATGAAAAAGCTGTATGATGGTTTTGATTTAACGAATCCATTAACATCGGTTTCCATGACGATTAATGGCCCGGCACCAATTATTTTGACAATGTTTTTCAATACGGCAATCGAACAGCAAGTGGAAAAATTTAAGGAAGAGCAAGGCCGTGAGCCAAGCAGGGATGAGTACGAGAAAATTAAAGCGGATACATTATCGGTCGTTCGCGGCACGGTACAGGCGGATATTTTAAAAGAAGATCAGGGACAGAATACGTGTATCTTTTCCACCGAGTTTGCATTAAGAATGATGGGAGATATTCAGCAGTATTTCATCGATCATCATGTCCGGAATTACTATTCGGTGTCAATCTCCGGTTACCACATTGCAGAAGCAGGGGCAAATCCGATAACTCAGCTTGCATTTACATTGGCAAATGGCTTTACGTATGTTGAATATTATTTAAGCAGAGGAATGGATATTAATAAATTTGCACCAAATCTATCCTTCTTCTTCTCCAATGGCCTGGATCCGGAGTATACCGTAATTGGGAGAGTTGCTCGTAGAATCTGGTCAATTGTGATGCGGGACAAATATGGTGCAAATGAGCGTAGCCAAAAATTAAAATATCATATTCAGACATCTGGACGATCCCTGCACGCACAGGAAATCGATTTTAATGATATCCGAACGACATTGCAGGCATTGCTGGCCATACAGGATAATACAAATTCCCTGCATACGAATGCCTATGATGAAGCAATCACAACACCTACAGAGGAATCTGTTCGCAGGGCGATGGCGATTCAAATGATTATTAATAAAGAATTTGGTTATACGAAAAATGAAAATCCACTGCAAGGATCCTTTATCGTAGAGGAGCTTACCGATTTGGTAGAGGAAGCGGTTCTCCAGGAATTTGAGCGAATGAACGACCGTGGTGGTGTCCTTGGTGCAATGGAACGGCAATATCAGCGTGGTAAAATTCAAGAAGAATCCCTTTATTATGAGGGCAAGAAGCATTCCGGAGAACTCCCGATTATTGGCGTAAATACGTATTTACGCCCGAATCCGCCATCAGAAGAAGACATTGATTCCATGGAAATCGCCCGTGCAACAAAAGAGGAGAAGGAACATCAAATCAATGAACTGCACAAGTTCCAGGAAAAACATAAAGCACATACTGGTGAGGCGTTAAAACGTCTGAAACAAGTAGCAGCATCCGGGGGCAATATTTTCGAGGAACTCATGGAAACCGTAAAAGTAGCGAGCCTTGGCCAAATTACACAGGCACTATATGAAGTAGGCGGTCAGTATAGGAGAAATATGTAGAGGACGGGTTGAGGAGTTTTGCATGTGGAGATATGCTAGACATCTTAGGGGAAGTGCCTATAACTTGGGTGGAGGGTAGGGCAGTGCTTATATCCGAGGTAAAACCGCTCATAACGGGGGAAGATCGTTCATAACATTTTTTGGGCGGTCTTCCCTTTTTATGAGCGCCCCGTACCCATTCTTGAGCGGTAATTCTTTTAGAACCGCTCATAAGAAGGGTGAAACCGCCCATAACCTTAAACACACCAGCCATACCGGTAAGGTGAAAAAGTTGAGAAGATGATATTTTCTCAACTTTTTTATGCTAAAATATGGCATAATCGCTATAGAATTGTTTATAATGTTAGGTATGTTTATTGAAAAAATAAAAATGTTATAGTTAAATGAATGAAAAGTATTATCTAGTATGTGTTCATAAAGGAAAATGAAAATGTCTGAGAAGTTCGAGGTGGTGATTCTCCAGCGTATCGGGCTTCTACAGGAAATGGTGACTTCAAAGTTGCCCATGGGACTTGTCTGACTTAGGAAAAATCCCATATCCTGTCGTGTTATTTCACAGGACTTTATGAACATCCTTTGCTACGCTTAAATAGCCATCATTTTATAAATAAAGGGAGTGCATACCGTGAGCTTAAAGGATTATAGCCGCGAGAAAACTGAAAACATGTCTATGCTTGAATTGGCAAGTATTATTTTAAAAGAAGAAAAAAAGGCGCTGAATTTCCATGAGATCTTTAACAGAATTGCAGAGTTAAAAGGTTTCACAGAGACAGAAAAAGAGGAATATATAGCGCAATTTTATACAGATTTGAATGTAGACGGACGTTTTACAACGCTCGGAGAAAATATATGGGGACTGAAACGCTGGTATCCGATCGAACAGGCAGACGAAGAAGTACATGCTCCGAAGAAGAAGAAAAAGAAAAAGGCTACCAAGAAGAAAAAACGTGCGGCAGAAGAAGAAATTGAAGTGGAAGAAGATGAGATTGATGCTGAGGGTGATTCAGAGGGAGACCTTCTGGATGATGATATAGATGATGATATAGATGATGAGGATTTGGACGAAAATCTGGATGAGGATTTGGATGAAGATTTAGACGAGGACTTGGAAGACTTCAATGATTTTGACGACGAAGAAGAGCTCGATGAGGAAATAGACGAAGAGTTTGACGATGATGAGGATAATAACGAAGACAATGATGACAACGAAAATTTGGATGAAGAAGACTTAGAGGAAGAGAAATAAGTGTTCATGAAAAGATTCATATCCCATGTTTATTTTCAAAAAAGAGTAGTTGACTTTTGTAGGGCAAATGAGTACAATTTTACTTGGGCTCTATAAATGAAATCATAGCGTTTCCCTGTCAAGATGAGGGAGGCGCTTTTTGTTTTTTATACGTTAGGAAAGTATAAAATTTTAGCATGAA
>NZ_WOFB01000014.1 GCF_009733865.1 Oceanobacillus salinisoli
TGAAAAAAGTATTTGACATTGTACGCTAAGCAATAAAAAAGCAGACCCCCTTTCTTTTCGTGAGCCTGCTGCGATATATCACGTTATTTCACTGCTTTGCCTTGAACAGATTGTGCTACTTGAATTAACTCTTCTCTTGTTAATTCATCACTTGCCAATGTATAATCGACTCCATTGTAATTCCATTCAATTTTATTCTCACTTAAAGCTGCTAGCGTATACCCTAAATTCACAATATCTCCCTCTACCTCTTGCGGAGCATTCAGGGTGGTTACAGCATCCGAGCGTTCTTGAATGAAAGTAAAGTTTTTATCACCTTCAAATGTTAAAATAACCCTTTTGCCATTTTCGAGATCCACTTCTCTTTGTTCCATTACTTCTGCACCTGCAGTGAATTCCGGCATTACCACTTCCAGAACATTATCCGCAGTCTCCTCTTCCGCTCCAGCAGAAGCAGGTGCACTGGTATCACTGGAAGCCATGTTTTTATCCATAGAAAAGTCATCTTCATTAAATGTAGGATTAAGTTCAAAACTTGTGAAATTCACTTCTACCAAGGCATTATCATCTTTATCTAATACTCTTACTAGAACTGGCGTGTAATCTTCCTTATCAAAGTGAATTTCCTGATATGGCAAGTTGTTATTGCTTTGATAATTTGTTTTAGTTCTAAAAATATAGTCCGTTTCCGTTGTTTCAAAGGTTGCTTCCGGATCCGCAATAACGTCTTCAACCAATGATTGGTATAAATATGGCTGACTACCGTTATCTGGCCACTCTGTTTGGAATTTAAAGCTCTTTTCCAATGACGGAGTCAATACAAAAACACCATCTTCATTTTTCAGGATAATTTGGCTGCCTTTTTCATCGGACTCACTGGAAAGGGCAACACGATATAATTCTTCTTTTTGATGCCATATATCAATGTTAAATTTCTGTTCTTCCTCTCCGGTATTCATGGACATTTCTGCTTTTGCTTTATATCCTGTCATCTCTTCCAACTTCTTTTGCAGTTCACCGACAACATCTTCCTGTGTTTTTTCACCACATGCTGCTAATACCAGCACAATTAAACCGAGTACCATTAGTTTTAAAGTTACATTTAGTCTTCTCATATACATATCTCCCTTGTCTCAAAACATCAGGGAACTATTTTCACATGCAAATTTCAAGAAATAGTACGATATACTTTCGAAATGCCGTCAATGACATCTGTTGCCATTAAATCATAGTAAGTGTTTTGTCCTTCTACTTGAATATCTGCGGACCTACCATGAAGATAGCAAGCATTACACAATGATTGGAATAGGTCATGATGCTGCAAAATCATTGCAAGGACAATTCCTGTTAATACATCACCACTTCCACCTTTAGCCAGACCTTGATTTCCTGTCCGGTTTACCATCTGCTTTCCATCAGGTGATGTTATAATCGTATATTTCCCCTTTAATACGACATACACACCATACTCCTTGGCAAATTCCATGGAATAATGAAATGGCGCCATTAGCAACTCAGAAACAGACAAATCCAGTAACATCGCCATTTCTCCAGGGTGTGGAGTGATAACGGTTGGTGCTTGTCTCTCTTTCAGTACCGGAAGAGCTGATTTCATATGATACAGTCCATCAGCGTCTATTATAAGAGGAGAATCGGCTTGTTCCGTTATACTCCGCACAAGTTCAGCCGTCTTTTTTCTCCTTCCCATTCCAATACCTAAAGCGATGGCATGATAGCTGGAAATTGGAACTTCAACCTCATTTGTTAGGAAGCCATCCAATTCAGAAAGGGCTAGGTACATCGTTTCTGGACAATGCGACGCAATGATCGGAATTACTTCCTTTACCGTACCCGCTGTAATTAAGCCTGCCCCCGCTTTTAATGCAGCTTGTACGGTCATCGTGATTGAACCGGGCATTACTACACTTCCTCCAACAACTAACCCCCTGCCATGATTTCCTTTATGAGCATATGTTTCTCTTTTTGGCATCGTATCTCTAAAAAGCTGCTCACTCCATACCTTCCGATTGGCAAACTTTCGAAAAGCTTTTTCAGGAAATCCAATAGATACCACTTCCCATTGCCCATAAAAGGGGGCGGTTGCTTGAAGAAAGGCACTCATTTTCGCCGCTCCAACTACGAACGTGTAGTCTGCATCAACGCTCGTAAACGATTCTATCCCTTCGTCGGCAGGTAATCCAGTAGGAATATCGACGGAAATAACCGATGCTCTAGCATGGTTGACCTTCTTTACATAGCTCGATATCGGTTCCCGTAACTCACCTTTTACCCCTATTCCTAATACGGCATCAATTACTACGTCCGTCTCTGCTAAAATCACATTCAAATCGTCTCCTGATTTTATTTTAGTAAGGGCTCCGCCGCAGTTTAAAAACACCTGTTTATGATAACTGGCGTCCCCACTAACCTTTTCATCCGGAACAACTTGTACCGCTTTGACGTAGTATGTTTCCTCCATTAATGTCCTTGCAATGACAAAACCATCACCGCCATTATTCCCTGGTCCTATTAGGACGGAGATTCGATCCTTCTTTCCAATCACTTGCTTTATTTTCTCGCTTACAGCTCTTCCGGCATTTTCCATTAACAGCTTTCCTTCGATTCCAATTTCTCGCATTGTGTAATGGTCAATACCGTACATTTCTTTTGCAGTGACAATATCCAATTTGTTCCCTCCTGCTGCATTAAAATATATGAGACAACCTAGGCAAATATGCAAAGGTTATTCCGCTTCAATGACAACTTGGGCGACAGCATATGCTTTACTATGGGTAATGGAAAGAAATATCCTTTCTTTTTCAAAACCCTTCACCTGAATCATCGGAGCGCCATGTTCATCTGGCAGCACCTCTATATGTTGAAAACTTAACTTTCCAATTCCAGTTCCAATCGCTTTCGCAAATGCCTCTTTTGCAGCAAATCTCCCTGCAGCAAACTCCACTTTTCGGTTCGTTTTTTGTAAGGCATCATATAAAAACTTTTCCTTACTTGTTAAAATTCGATCAACAAACTTTTCATTTGCTATACTCTTCTGAATTCTATCCAATTCAATTATATCAATTCCAATTCCTTTTATCATATCTTTACTCCTCATTTTATGTATAGCTTACAATAGTCATAGGCTATAATTTTAAGTATTATAATAATAGTACACTTTTACTAAGAGATTAAAAATTATTTCATTTAGGGAGGTAATACCTTCACATGTTTATTCGGAATGAACGAAGCATAAAAGAGTTCATGGAGTATTATCCAGTTGTTTCCACTCTGGTAATCATCCATCTAGTGCTTTGGCTAATCATAGATTTCCTTGCGCTTCCAATTGGAGCAATGATTGAAGCCTGGGGAATAGGAGATAACTTCTTAATTGCACAAGGTCAGTATTGGCGCTTATTTACTCCAATATTCCTTCATGGCGATTTGATGCATGCGTTGTTTAATTCATTTTCCCTTGTGTTATTCGGTCCTGCACTGGAGCAAATGGTAGGGAAGTCAAAATTCTTGCTCGCCTATTTTGGTGCAGGAATTATTGGGAACTTAGGTACGTTTATATTTGGCCCTGAGTATTACTGGCATCTCGGTGCATCTGGTGCTGTGTTTGGATTGTTTGGCATTTATATTTTCATGGTGATGAATCGAAAACACTTAATCGATCAAGTGAGTGCACAAATGGTCAGCGTAATATTGGTTATAGGTTTAGTAATGACCTTTTTCCGTTCCGGTATAAATGTATATGCGCATTTATTTGGTTTTATTGGCGGATTTATCCTTGCACCACTTGTTTTAAAACATGCTTTGCCTTATTCTCCGTGGCGAAACCAAAGACGCCGTCGTTATTATGATGACGATGAAATTCAGTTTGACCCAAAACGTTGGAGAAAAAGAAGGTGGATTCCGGAAAAAATCAGAAAAAATTGGCTGTTAATTATCATCGGAATCCTAGCAATTATTGGCCTCTTGGGTCGATTCTTTTAATATTGGAGGGTGTCCTTATGAAACAAGGAACATCCTCTCCTTCTATCTTCTAACTTCTCTGGAATACCATTCCGCTAACCTATGAACATCCTCTTCCTTTAATTCTTTCAGTTTGTAATGTTTCCCAGCCCCCATCTTTCCAATGATGGCAATATCAAGTGTTGCTAGGTCTTCTTTTTGATGAAGGATATGCTGCTTTTTCTCCAAAGCTTGAATACGTTTCGGATACAGCATAACGGTTGTTTTACTTAATTTACGATATCGGATGGCTAACCGGTTTTTATCTAAGGAGAATCCAGCATCTTTATAACGAAAATAACCTAAAAACAAAAAAGCGATAAAGATCAGAATAAGAACCCAGCTTAACTGGGGTAAAAAGTAAATCATTGCTGCACTAAGCAAAACAAAAAATAAGCTTGCCCTTATTAAATAGTACTTTAACCCTCTTTTTGGAACTTGGGTTATCTCTTTCATATCCAGGGAATACGCAGGAATTAAATGCTGCAGGAATTCCTCTACCTCCCCCTTCCGTAAAATCGGGAATAGCACCGTCGAGAAATCCTCCCCCTGATCCAATGTACTGCCTGCTACTTCTGCAAACAAAGTAACATATCCAAAGGGCTGTCTAATGATACTTTCCGTCATTCCCACCGCCTGAATTCTCTTAATGGGAACGGTTAATTGTTTTTTCTCCAACAACCCTCTTGTGATAAATAGTTCCTCATCATTTTTAGTAATCGTAAAGTTCCAATACTTTACCACCGTCCCTAAAATACCCAATATCCATACGACAACGAACAAAATGATCACTAAACCAATAACGAAGATGATACTTAATCCAATGACCCATAGAATCATGGAATCGTAAAATTGTTCCGGGATAAATTGTTCCATCTCCGAAAAGGCAACCCCAATAAAGGCAAGAATAACACCTGCACTCCCTGAAGTAGCTCCAGCTAATAGCAGACGTTTGAAAGTGATGGTATACGTTTTATCATTATTCTGCATTCCATTCTCGTCGGTTGAATCTACTTCCGATGTGAACTCTTTAAACTCTCTGCGAATTCTCTTTCCTTCTTCATACTGAACTGCCTGTAAGGATATCTCTGCTCCCGTGCCACCACTGGCTGTTTCAATTTGAACTTTGGCCAAGTGGAAAATACGATGAATAATTCCCTGTGTTAAATCAATCGATTGAATTCTATTTTTCGAAACATGCCTTTCTTTTCGAATGAAAACACCATACTTGATCCATAGCTCATCCTGCTCGATTCTATATGTAAAGCGAATCCAGGAAAGAATACTATAGGTAAGTAACAATATAACGATTGCTATTACAATCAACAAAAAATACATAAAGTGATTTTCTCTTACTGCAAAAAATCCAATCACAAAATAAAAGAACCATCCTTTTAATGCCTGTAGAAACTTAAATAAAATCGTTGCCGGGTGCATGCGTTTAGCTTTAAACATCATCTTCATCCACCCTTGCCAGCGCAGATATCCGATCTCTTAGTTCCCCTGCGTCTTCTTCATTTAGTGCCGGAATCTCATGTGTTGTTGCTGCAGTTGAGATCGTTACACTCGCTAGTCTAAATTTCTTTAAAACCGGACCTTGCTTCGTATCCACGTGCTGTACACGAATCATTGGGACCAAAGTTCTTGTCATTACCCATATCCCATACTGAATATAAATTTCCTGTTCAAAGATTTCATAACGCCATCTCTTCCATCGTAACGCTGGCAAAACAAAAACAAAGAAATATGTAGATAGAATACTAATCAGCACAGCAATCATGGTTACCCAATATGGAAAATCAAAGATGTAAATGGCAACTCCAGTACCAATCGTTAGCAGCCATAATCCACTTATATAAATGATTGCCGTAATTTTCCACGCTTTTATCGCATCTAAGGCGATTCGGTTTTTTGGCGGTTCCCTCATCACTTTCTCTCCTTTTTAAACTTTTAACTAAATTATACGTACGAATGAAAAAATAGTTTCATTACTATTGTCCTACCAACTTTCCATTTATACAATGCATTAGGCGTGATTTTCTTTTTTAACTAAAAAAATAGGCTCTTTTCGTAAGTTTTGTTGTTAACCCCGCAGTAGATAGAAATCCTGACATAAGGTGCTTTGTTGATTTCCGCTCCGGGCAGTCGTGCACCTTAGGGCACGGCTTCAGCCTCCTTGGAAGAAAACCACTTCCTGCTCAGGTCTAGACACCTGCTTTTCCCGCAGGAGTCGACTGCCCTCCACTACAATCAACCAGCTTAATAGTCGTTCGCCATGCTAAGAATTTATTTAGCTAAAAAAAATGTTAGAGAGATAAAAGCATAAAATCAGCGGAGGAAATACACGAGCGCAACAATTAGGTCTCACAAATAAACAATTTACAATGAATGACATATTTTACTCCAGATGAAATCGTCTTTTAAAAATAGATGACTTATTTTTAGGAATATTCAATTTATATGTTAACATTATATTAGCGTACAAATTCTTATTCAACTAAGGGGCAGTAGTTAAGTTCAATAAGAAATAAATAGGAGGAGATTACTTGAGAAAATGGTTTTTTGTTATTAGTTTATTTATGGCTTTATTCTCTTTATCAGCTTGTTCATCAGAACCCTCTCTGGAACTAGTAGACGCAAATGTTGATATTGTTAAAGGTAAAAATTTACTTGGGTCAATTGGGATAACTGAAGGCGAAAGAAAAGGAGATGAGTTAATACCGGTAGCTTTATTTTATGAATTCACGATTAAAAATACTGGTGATAAAACAGTAGGTACTTCAGAAGTTGATAAAGGAATCGAACTTAAGATTGAACCTAAAGAAAAATTGAAATCAGTGTCAGAAGATGTAATAGGCTTCAATATTTATAATCCAGAAGATTATAATGAGAGTGGTGTAGGATTTGGTCAAACTTTTGTATCAGTTCTTAAATCTGAACAAAAGGGTGAGTATACTCTTCACTATGAATTAGGTGTAAGCGAGGAAAATGCTCAAGTTCCACTCCTTGTACCTTCACAAGAAAAATTGGATGAGCTTGAGAGGCATTCATTTAATGCCTTTCTGGTTATAACAATCGAAAATCAAGAAATAGCAAGATTTGACCTGGATAATTTAAAAAACTAATTACTTTTTAAAATTTACTTTGCTGAATAAAAGGGTGCAGTTAGTCAAAGAAGTAATTATAAAAAATAAAGCTTAGAGATAAATTTCTCTAAGCCTTTTTAAGTGTGATTTATAGTGTGAATTTTGTTCTAAAAACCCATCAATATACTCTGTGATTTGGCATTTTACACCTCACAAGTAAACCCGTTACTAGAATCAGTTTTTAGCTTATTTATTTCGGTTGCGGTTCTTTTGGAAATTTCCTTTACGGTTTCTTCCGCCTTGATTGCGTCCGCCTTGGTTACGCCCACCATAAAAGCGCTTCTTGTTGGATGATCTATTTCTCTTATCACCCTGCGCTTTTTTCACACTAATTGGCGCAACAGAGGAAATGGTTACCGGTGTATCTTTACGTTCTTTGGTCATAAGCTTCAATGCTGCAGCTATTATGGACACTGAATCATGATCCTGCAACAGGTCATTGGCAGCTTCATGATAGTCTTTTAAATCCTGTCTTTCAATGGTTTTAATTAATTTATCAATCGTAACTTGCTGCTGCCCTCTTTGTGCATCTTTATAAGAAGGAGGCATTAAACGTTTCATCTTGCTTTTCGTAACTTTCTCGATTAGGTGTAGATGCGCCATTTCTCTTGGCGTAATAAACGAAATAGCCTCACCGGTTTTTCCAGCTCTACCTGTTCGGCCAATCCGGTGTACATAGCTTTCAGGATCCTGTGGAATGTCAAAATTATATACATGGGTCACACCAGAAATATCCAGGCCTCTTGCGGCTACATCTGTTGCAACTAATACATCAAGACGTCCGTTTTTAAACTTATTTAATACAGACATCCGTTTTCCTTGTGTTAAGTCACCATGAATTCCTTCTGCACGGTATCCTCTAGCCTGTAAACCTTCTGTTATTTCATCTACACGTTTTTTCGTTCTGCCGAAAACAATTGCTAAATCCGGCGAGTGAATATCCAAATGATTATTAAGTGTTTCAAACTTTTGCTTCTCCGGGATTTCGATGAAGTACTGATCAATGTTCTCCACCGTCATCTCTTTTGCTTTCACTTTTACTTCTTTTGGATTGTTCATTAAATTGGTTGCAATATCACGTATTTCTTTTGGCATTGTTGCAGAGAAAAGCAGTGTTTGATGGCCTTCTGGGATTCCTTTTAGGATTTCACGAATATCATCAATGAATCCCATGTTTAGCATTTCGTCTGCTTCGTCCAGTACAGCAACCTGAACCATACTTATATTGATTGTTTTTCTCCGCATATGGTCAAGTAATCGTCCCGGAGTTGCAACGACGATTTGCGGACCATCTTTCAATGCCCGAATTTGCCGGTCCATATGCTGCCCGCCAAAAATGGCTAATGCACGTATCCCGGTAAATTTCCCTATTCGGTTAACTTCTTCTGCAACCTGTATAGCAAGTTCTCTTGTTGGTGCTACAACAAGACCTTGCACTTTCCTCTGTTTCGGGTTAATTTTTTCAATCATTGGGATTCCAAATGCAGCAGTTTTTCCTGTACCTGTCTGTGCTTGCCCAATGACATCGTTGCCTTCCAGTCCGAGTGGAATGGTTTGTGCTTGAATCGGTGTCGCTTCCTCAAACCCCATTTTATTCAATGCTTTCATAATTGGGGCCGAAACGCCTAGCTCGTTAAATGTTGTCACCTAATAGTCTACTCCTTTTTGTGAATATTTCCGCAAAAGAGGCCTAATATTTTTCTCATACTTTATCATGTACTTTGGAAACTTTATACATATATACTTGTTCATGATCCAGCGCTAATTTCAACTCAGTTCACTAAACAAGTAAAATGCCACTTCTGATTTTTATTGTTTCCATCTTATTTAAAGGTAAACTCATATTATCAAATGAATAGAAATTTTGTTTTTTATCCTCATCAATTGTTAAAGTATAAAAAAGGCGTCACCAAGGTTTTGGCAATATTTGGTAAGAGGCCTCTAACTATGCATGTTATATCATAACATACTTAAGTGAATCATATCTACTAACTAGCCAGTTTCGTGATTTTTTTATATTGGCATGGTAGAATGATTTTGTTATAAATATTATATCCAAACCGTATTTCATTCTTACATATAACCAATAAGAAAAGCGCAAGCGCCTGTTTAGCGACGTACGAAGGTGAGGGGAGTCTCGCTAGTCGCTGGGCGCTGGAGCTAGACATCGAAGCAAAAAATTTATACTTTCTTATCTTTCAAAGAAAGGGAGATGATGATGCGTATCCCTCCATTTAATCCGTATATCGCGATTGTAATCGGTGTGATTGCTGTTTCCACTTCGGCGGTTTTTGTTAAGCTGGCAGATGATACACCAGCAGCAATTATTGCATATTATCGATTATTGTTTGCTGTTTTGATTATGGCACCTATTGTTTTAACTAAATATCGAAAAGAGTTTCGTCGTATCAATAAGAAAAACTGGATACTATCCATTCTTGCTGGAGTTTTTCTAGCATTGCATTTCATCCTTTGGTTTGAATCGTTAACTCACACTTCTGTAGCCAGCTCCGTAGTTTTGGTAACGATGCAGCCAATTTTTGTTTTTTTAGGAACATATTTGCTTTTTCAAGAGCGGTTTTCATTCGGAACGATTATTAGCATGATTATTGCTATATTTGGCAGCATCATTATTGGGTGGGGAGATTTTCAACATAGTGGTATGGCGCTTATCGGTGACTTCCTTGCTATTCTTGCTGCGATCGCGATGACGGTATATCTGTTAACCGGACAACAGACCCGTAAAAATCTATCCTTAATGACATATACCTTTATCGTCTATGGCGTAAGTTCGATAACTCTGCTGATTTATAACTTGATTATGCAATATCCATTTTTTGGATACTCTGCTTCTAACTGGTATATCTTTTTAGCACTCGCCATTTTACCAACCTTCTTTGGTTACACGATATTTAATTGGTCATTAAGATGGTTGAGCTCTTCCACCGTTTCCATGGCTATTATATTTGAACCAGTAGGAGCTACCATCCTGGCCTATTTTATTTTAGGTGAATTGGTAACCTGGTACCAGCTGCTTGGTGGCACGATTGTTATTTTTGGATTGTTCTTATTCACCTTAAGCACCTCACGTAAAGCGATTGTTACGATAGCCAGAAGGGAAAACAACTAATTTCCTTCTTCTGCTTTTTCCAATAATAAGTACTCAACAATCTATCCTATTGGTATGATCAGTGAAGGAGGAATAAGTAGATAGGGAAATAAAGAAATCGGCCATTTTGCCGATTTCTTCAAAGAGGTTATTTAACTAAAAAATCATATACCATTTGATTTAGTGTATCCTTATCGTCTCCCAAACAGATTAAATGTTTGGACTGCTCAAATAAAACGAGTTCCTTTTCCTCAGATTTCAATTCTTTATCAAGGTCGTAAACTGCTTTATAAGGGACCATACCATCCTGCTGACCTTGAGCAATCAGAACCGGTGCTTTCACTTCACTAAGATATGGCTTTGTATATTTTACCAATTTCATAAATTCAATATTTGCTTTCATCGGAACCGTGCCCATTTTATTTTTATAATGGTTATATAACTCATTTTCATGCAACGTCCCCTTCACACGGTCACCGACTACTTCACCGATATCATGTGCTATTTGCCGAAACGATAAGTACTTTCTTGCAGGTGCAAGCAGCACAAGCTTTTCGATAGTATATTTTGCCGCTAAATAAGCAGCAATCATCCCACCCATAGAAAAACCAATTAGATAAATCTTTTCATATTTTCCTGTCATTTTTTGTAATACATCTTCTGCAGCAATAATCCATTCTTTATAATTCGTTTCCTTTAAATCCAGTTCCCGGCCATGTCCAGGCAGTGTCGGAAGTTCAATATGCCAGTCCGTTTTTTCCTGTAAAAACCGAGCTAATGGCTCGACTTCATAAGGGCCTCCTGTATATCCATGAATAACTAAGCAACCTATCATATGAATTCTCCTCATTTATTAACATATAAGCTTAGATTAACAACACTTTCTTAAGTATACTCATCCCTATTATCCCCGAATTCCCCCAAATTTTCCCCTATCCTGCTCATTCTTGTAAATGAAGAGAAGCTGAATGATTGCTACGAATTTAATCAGCTTCCTGCTCTAAAGTTTTTTATAAAATTACCAAATTGTTGGAAAATCGGAGCTACTTGATGATACGTATTTGCAAGCTGTCCTACTGTGTTAAGTACTTTATCCAAATCCAATTGACCGTTTTCCTTTTGAAATTGGGACATGGCATTGGATGGCATTTGTGGCTGCTGAAATTGGTTTGGCTCAAATGGCGTGTTATTTGGCCAGCTCATTGGCTGTTCGGGTTTTTGAAAGTAGTCATATGGCGTCTGATTCGAGTTTTCATTCATCGGGACTTGCCCCATTGGATTCACTTGGGAGTAATTCATATTCTGTTGTGGTAACTCCGAAAAGTGGTTATCCATGGAATTATATGGATAATTAAATGGTGATTCAATTGGACGATAATAATTGTTTCTATGATACATCATAACACCTCTTTCTTTTTAACTGCGCTATTTTTTTAGTTGTTGCTTTTGCCACTAGCGCACTTACGATTTTCCTTGATGAGACTATAGGCCGTTCCCACGAACCGCAAGTATTCTGCCGGAGTGAAGCAAGCTCCCTATCATCATTAGGACAAGCGAGAGCATCCCGATAGGAAATTTTCACTATGTCGACTTTATATCTACTGCGAGGTGAAAAAGCAACAAAACTTACGAAAAGAGCCTTAACTTATATATAAATTATGCACTCCAGATGAAATATGTGTAATGTACCTATTCCCTTACATAAGAACATTTCTCATAAACTATTTATCTTTTAAAAAATGGGGGAATTACACAACAGCCGAAATACATTTTAGCTGATGAACCTGTTGCCTCACTTGATCCTACCACATCACATCAGGTGATGACCTATTTGAAGAAAATTAATAAAGAGGATAACATCACTACCATTGTTAACCTTCACTTTATTGATATGGCAATGAAATATGCGGATCGTATTATTGGTATGCGTGCTGGTGAAGTCGTTTTTGATGGTCCAGTATCTGAAGTAAGTGAAAAAACATTTGAAGAAATTTATGGCCGCTCTATTCGTGAGGATGACTTGCGTGGGGGGGCGGATGAATCGTGACAAAGGAAAAACCTTCACTAAACCCTACTAAAACACTATCAATCTATCCTGCAAAAACAAAAATGCAGGTAACGATTATCTTTTTCGTTGTTCTAGCCATCTATCTTTTCAGTATGTACTGGACACAGCGTGAAATGGTCGGTGGCGTTGGTGGTGCTTTAGGAAATATGTATGTCGTAATTGAAAAATTCTTCCCACCAAATTTCGCAGTACTTCCTGCAATTTGGGAATCAATGGCACAGACTATACAAATGGCAATCATCGCAACAACCGTATCTGCTATTTTAACTGTTCCACTCGCACTGCTATCGGCTCAGAATGTAACGACAATTAAGCCACTTTATTACATCACTCGTACATTCTTAAATATTTTGCGTACCATTCCTGATTTAGTTTTGGCTGTTATTTTTGTTGGCCTGTTTGGAATTGGCCTTTTCCCAGGTATCCTGGCTTTAATCATTTTTTCATTAGGTATTCTGGCAAAATTAATTAGTGAAACCATTGAGGCTGTAAATATGAACCCCATGGAAGCTATGCGCGCTTCTGGAGGCAATAGTATTCAAGTAATTTGGTATGCATTAGTACCACAGGTAGCACCACAATTTGCCTCTCTGGTACTTTATGTATTTGAAATTAATATTCGTGCATCCGTTGTACTAGGGTTAGTTGGTGCTGGTGGTATTGGCTTAATTCTTAACCAGCAATATTTTATCCGCAGTACGTGCGTTCCCAGATATTATTTTGGCTATTTTATTCGTCGTTGCCGTTGGACCAAATGCCTTTGCAGGGGTCCTTGCTATCGCTATTGGTTCTACAGGAATGTTAGGGAAAATGTTCTCTGAGATTATCGAATCCATTGACATGCAGGTGGTCGAAGCCATGCAAGCAAATGGGGCAAACCGTATTCAGATCCTGTTCTATGCGGTTATGCCGCAAATCATTCCTGAATTTCTATCCTATGCCATTTATCGATTTGAAGTAGATATTCGTGCATCATCCATTTTAGGTATTGTTGGTGCTGGTGGTATTGGTACCATAATCATCTTTGCATCCAATAACCGTAACTGGAATGAAATGGGTACGATTCTTCTAGCAATTATTATCGTTGTTACAATTATTGACTTTGCTTCTGCAAGAATTAGAAGAAAAATTGTATAATGAATTTAAACTACATTGCATGCCCTACCTTATCGTAGGGCATCTTATTTTTAGTAGGAAAGGATGAGAATCTTGGATAACATCGCACACATTAAGATTCTTTATACTAGTGATGTTCACGGGAATGCCTTGCCGGTTCTATACGGAACGAATGAGGTAGCGGATTTAGGTCTGGCAAAATACGCAACGGCTGTAAATCAGACAAGAGCAACAAATGAACATGTCATTGCGATTGACAATGGGGATTTAATACAAGGTACCCCGTTAATGACACATTACGTTAAGGAACACACCGACCGAGAAAACCCAATGGTAGGAATTATGAATCGAATAGGCATAGACGCTGGGGTGATTGGCAACCACGAATTCAATTTTGGAAAAAAGATATTAACCGATGCCATTGAGCAATCCAGTTACCCATGGTTATCTGCTAATATCGTGGATAAAGAAACGAAAGAGCCCTATTTTGGTCCACCTTACATCATTAAAAAGTTTCCCAACGGAATAAAAGCAGCAATCGTAGGAGTAACAACACACTATATTCCAAACTGGGAATCCCCTAATCATATAAAAGGATTAGAATTTGCTGACGCCTTTACAACACTGAAAAAATGGGTAAGAAAGATCCGTGATACAGAAAAGCCGGACATTCTTATTGCTTCTTATCATGGTGGCCTGGAACGCGACTTGGAAACAGGCGAGCCAACAGAAGTTTTAACTGGAGAAAACCAAGGCTATCAAATGTGTAAGGAAATTGAAGGGATTGACGTTTTATTAACGGGGCATCAGCATCGAAAGTTAGTCAGCAAAATTAATGATGTACTCGTCATCCAGCCCGGAAACAATGCAATAAATTATGGTGAAGTCCAACTATCGTTAGAGAGAAAAGATAATAAATGGACGGTTATGAATAAAGAAGGCCAGCTCCATTCGCTGGAAAACATCCACTCCGATGACGAAGTTCTACGTTATATGGAGGACATAGAGAAGTCTACACAAACATGGCTTGATCAGCCTATAGGTTACATAGATGGGGATATGACAATCAAAAGTCCCTTTGAGGCCCGAATCCAAAAGCATCCATTTATTCAATTTATCCAGGAAGTACAGATGGCTGCGACAAGCGTTGATATATCTGTCACGTCTTTATTAAATAATGAATCAAAAGGATTTTCTTCCATCGTCACAATGCGGGATATTGTTTCAAACTACATGTATCCCAATACACTCGTCGTTTTGGAATTAACCGGAAAAGACATAAAAGAAGCGTTGGAAAAAACCGCTGCCTATTTCACCCATAATGCAGAAGGAGAAATTACGGTTAATCCAACCTATATTGAGCCTAAACCACAGCATTATAATTATGACATGTGGGAAGGAATCGACTACACGATTAATGTTGCTAAACCTGTGGGTTCCAGAATTGAACAGGTATCCTATAAAGGGAGTCATCTTGAAGATAAGAAAACCTATCATGTCGTATTAAATAATTATCGTGCAACCGGGGGCGGTAATTACGACATGTTTAAGAACAAGCCTGCCGTTAAGGAAATCCAAAAGGATGCCGTGGAATTAATTCGTGAATACTTTGAAAGACAAAAAACAGTTAAGGCATTTGTGAAAAACAATTTTGTCGTAAAAGCAAATTAGGATTAGGAGAAGAACTGGGTTTCCCGGTTCTTTTTTTGTACGTCAGCCCAAGTTTCGGCAAAAATTTTGCAAAGAGGCTAAAACAGGGTATATGACTCATCATGAACCTAGATATAATACGATTTTAGATTTTAAATTTGATATGTAGTGACCAAATAAAAAATGGAAAAATTTATATACGGGGATTTTTAAGCCTTTCAGCCGATACAACTTGAGTTAACTTTCACTCTATTAATTCAGCCTTCATTCCATTAATTCAGCCCCTATATTTCAGCCCAAGTTTCGGCAATTCAATCAGGGAAGGTGTGACATAGCATAAGTTAATAAAACAAACTAAAAAATGTTGTAGTGACCAAATAAAAAATGGAAAAATTTATATACGGGGATTTCTAAGCCTTTCAGCCGAAACCTCGGTTAGGAATTCATAAAATATTGGCTCCTCTCCATTAAGTATTCCCATTAAATCCATTTCTCTTTAAATAGGCTAGTATCATCTTCTTCTATTTCTAATTCGAGCACTTCATCTGTGGATGCACCTATCCGCACAGAAAATTATAAACAGGTGAAAATGAAAGGAAATCAGCGATAATCTAAGATAATGCTGCCTGAATCACGCTTTCAATTACTATATTACCGTTTTCACGGCCATTGTTTCCGTTTCCAGCAACATTGCCAAAAAATGTATATAAATAAGATAATAAGAAGGAAAGGAGATGATTTCATTGACGAAAATCCTTAACTTACTTATGGATGGTATGAAAATGTATGGAAAAGCTATTGAGTTAAATACAGAATGCATCAGTAACCGATTCTCCAACAAGTAGAAACGAAAGAGAATCGGTTTTTTCATGCAAAATCTACTCCACACTTTTTTGTAAGATCACTTCTTTTCACCTGCTTTTAGTCTCTCACTTTGGCATAAATACAGGTATCTCTTAAATCATTTGCCAGATTTCCAACTGTATTCTTATGTAGTATCCCTTCCAATGTAAACCCTAAACGTTCTGGTATTGCTCTGCTTTTTGTATTCTCCGTATCAATTTTCATTTCCAGCCGATTGGCTGTTAATGCATAGAACGCAAATACGGTTAACCCTTCGACCGCTTCTGTCATATAGCCATTGCCACTATATCTTGTATCAATCCAATAGCCAACTTCAAATTTTCTTGCATTCCAGTCAATCTGATGTAAACCAGCTGATCCGATAAATGTACGATTATCCCGACGGAAAATATGGAATCGCAAATCTTCACGCTTCAAGAAAAGAATGTGTGCTTCCCTAACACTCAATTCCGCTTCTTCAATTCCCTGATTCCTTGTTGTAAAGGTCATCCACGTTGTTAATTCCGGCAGACTTGCATTTATAGCATCATAAATTACTTTTCCATCACCTGGTAAAGGGGCTCGTAAAAAAAGCCGCTCTGTATGGAATTCATGCGGAAAGTCAATAAGCAATGGATTTTTCATGATGTCCTCCCTTCTCACATCTACCCAGGTCCAGCAACCTGAAGTTTTACGTGCTTGAGTTATTCTGTCCTTTTATTCCATTTTCCTCCTTTTTGAACACGGACTTTAATTACTTTTTCTGCTGTATGGAATTTAACATGATTTTTTTCTTATTTCTTTTTATTATACTAAGAAGATATTATAATTACGATAAGTACAACTATTCATATTTTTAGACTAATTCTCATAAGTTTAGTAGCCTTTTGATCTTCGCAGTTGATATAATCTACTATATAGTAAACGATTCCTAATATTTTTATAGATTTAGTGAAACACTGCATCTTGCAGAGAACAGATTATTATCAATTAATGTATAAGGAGTTGAATTTATGTATGTTAGCCTTAGATCATATCGTGATTGCGACAAGGGATCCGAAGCAAGCTGCAGAGGATTTTGCTAATGAGCATGCCGTTCAAACGATAAAAGGTGGAAAGCATGAGAACTGGGGAACCTATAATTATCTGGCTTACTTTTCCAATAATAGTTATATAGAATGGCTCGGTATATTTGACGAGGAAACAGCAAAAATTTCTGATAATCCATTAATACAACAATTGGTTGCAAGCTTTGAAGACAACAAAGAAGGAATGATTCAGTTCGCTCTTCGCACCCATTTTATGGATGATTTCGTAGATTACTATAATGATCAGCGTTTCTCCTATAAAGGCCCTATTCCTGGTAAAAGAATAAAACCCGATGGAACACTATTAGAATGGTGTATGCTTTTTCCATCCACCACCTCCAACCTTCCGTTTATCATTGAATGGGGAAACGGAAAGAACATTCCCGATGATAAAAACCTGATCAACACCAAAAAAATAATAAGCATACATACTCTTGGTAAGGATGTCTTGGAAAAGGTATATCAACTCAATTTTAGCAACAATTACGCCTCTCTAGAAAATAGTTCTCTAAAAATCAGTGATACGTTGACTTTTAAAATTACATAACAAAAACGATCATTCTTCGTTTCGATGAAGAATGATCGTTTTTTCTATCCTAATTGCTGATGTAGAAATTCTGTTACGGATTCAGGTGTCTTTGTATAGGCACTATGCTGATGCGCTAATTTTTCCCCGTTCTGGAAGATTAGTATACTAGGGATTCCCATTACTTCATACTCTTCCGCAATCCCTTTTATTTCGTCGGTATTTACTTCATACCATTCAAAGTTTTTGAATTCCTCCAAAATACCATCAATAAACATATCCATGCGTTTGCAGTCAGGACACCAGTCAGCAAAGAATTTTATAATAACTGGAGCCTCACTTTGAATAACCTCGTTAAATTTTTCTTCTGTTTGAATATATTCCATTGTTCCACCCCTTTTTACTATGTTTTTTCTACTGTTTATATTCTACCCTACCAAGTATGTAAGCTACAAATAAACCGGCTGCAAAAGTTAAGATGCTGAGCAGAATTAAATCAGTCTCTGAAGGAAATCCTGGAAACACAACAAAGACGGAGCCAATAACCAATCCTATAATAATCGCAAATGTTCCAGTATAATAACTGGTCAAGAAGAAATTAATTACTTTACTCATAACAACGATTCCAATAACTACTCCAAGTCCTATTACAGCAATGATATCCAATTGCAAGTTGCTAATTGCTGAAATAACGGTTGTGTACACCCCAAGCAAAAGTAACATAAAAGAACCACTTATTCCTGGAATAATCATGGCACTGCTCGCTATAAAACCGGCAAAAAATAGAAGAACATAGGTTGAACCAGTAACCTGTTCCATTACTTCCCCTTCAACAGGGTTTAAAAATGCCATGGATGCAACAACGATGATACCAATTACTAATAGAAGAATATGTTGTGTGTTAAAGGCATTTTTAGCGTCTGCTTTATGAAATAGATAAGGCAATACACCAAGAATTAATCCAAGAAAGAAAAATTGCGTTGGGCCAGGATAATACTCAAACAGCCATTCAATGAGATTGGCCAATAAGAAAATAGCTGTCAGTATACCAATTCCCAAAGGAAGCAGAAAACCTAAATGCTTCTTCCACTCCTTACTAAAAAAGCCATTGATGGAAGCAATTAACCGGTCATAAATTCCAAGCAAAACGGCAAGTGTACCACCACTTACTCCAGGAATCACATCACTTGCTCCCATAATTAAACCACGGTAAATATTTTTCCATTCCATGTACGTATCTCCCTTATATCACTGCGTTAAAATCTAAAATTATCATATCAGAAATTACTTGAAAATTATAGAATAAGCTTTATACTAATATTAAGCTACTTTGCAATACAAGGTAGCTTACTACATATCGACTATATTGTTATACAAGGTAGATGATACAAGTGTCCCAACGCAGTCAATTGCTAAAAGGAATCCTTGAAGGCTGCATTTTAGCTGTCATCAAAATGGAGCCAACCTATGGCTATGAACTTTCCATGAAATTAAAGGATTTCGGATTATCCGATGTCAGTGAAGGTTCTATATATCCGATTCTGCTGCGGCTACAAAAAGAGAAACTAATTGTCGGTGAGATGAAAAGCTCTGAATCAGGGCCAAAAAGGAAATATTATCATTTAACAGAAGAAGGAATAAAAGCTTTACAAGCATTTATATACCATTGGGAGTCGATTAAACAACCTGTAGACTCCATTATTGAAAAAGGGAGGGAATGAATATGAATGCCAAAGATATCATAAAAATGAACAACGAAAAAAGGGAGCAGTTAAGTGAAAAAAACAAAGCTTATTACGAGGACATGCTAACTTATATTCGACTGAACACAACGAAGTCCGAACAGCAAACGGAGGAAGTTTTATTAGAATTATTGGATCATTTATTGGAAGCCGATGCACAGGGGAAAACGGCAAAGGATGTATTTGGGGAGGATCTTCAGGCATACTGTAATGAGCTCCTAACTGAAATACCAGGTGAGAAGGTATTGAAAAATATCTACTTTATCTCTTTTCTTATCCTTGATTTGCTTGCTATTCTTGCATTATTTCAAGGAATTGTCGGATATGGACTGTATACATTATTTGATATAGGTACGAATTCTTTATCCTTCCCCCTCGGTTCTGGACTTCTCATTGGTATTATTGATTTATTATTGATTGCATTCTGGGTTGTTATTATTTTAAAATGGCTGAAAGGCTCGACCTTCCAAAAGAAAAAGCAGAATAAGTGGATAGAGTTCTTACAATTATGGCTAATCTGTTCGGTATTCATCGGTTTATCCTTAGTTGCCTTTATGTTCATGCCAGATTTTGGAATTACAGTGAATATTCATCATCTAATGATTGCGGGATCAGGCCTTATACTTTATCTCATAAAAATGTTTATAAACAAACGATTTCGTGTAACCACATAATAAAATGCTCATTCATTGATGGATGAGCATTATCTATTCCTCGATAAACTCCAGTTCCGGCATCCATTGGGACATATGGGCTTTTATCTCTTCATAATGACTTTTTGCCCCTGAAAGCTCTTCGTTTGTTAGCTGATTCATCGGTACCACTCGATAATTCGTCTGATTCGCATCAAAGGTAACATACGTTGGCATAAATTCCGGTGAATGAACTTCTATGTCTACCCGATCCCCTTTTTCCGTTTTTTTAATGGAAAAGTTCGTAATACCGCCAATTCGTTTATATAAGCCCTGCTGATTCGATAAAAAGTTACCTAATGAATAAACTACCAATGTTTCATTGTCATTTTTTCCTGTTACCCATTCCATTGGCTGCAGGACATGGGGATGGTGTCCAATCACCGCGTGTACACCTTGGTCTGCAGCAAATTGTACAAGGTCCTTCTGTGTATCATCTGGGTACCTCTCATATTCATTCCCAAAATGCAGACTTAAAATAACAGCATCTGCCAGTTCCTTTGCCTTATCGATTTCACTTTCCATCCATTCCTTATCAATCAAATTCACGAGAAAATCCTTGCCTTCTGGTACTGGGATTCCGTTCGTTCCATACGTATAAGATAAGAAAGCAACGGAAACGCCTTCTCCTGTTTCATAAACCCTCACTTTCTCTCGATCTTCCTGATCCTTGTAGGAACCTGTATACATCATATCAATGGTTTCCCAATGTTCAATGGCGTTTTGAACCGCCTCTTCCCCTCTATCCAATGTATGATTATTCGCTATGGTCACCACATCCACCCCTACTTCCTTTAAGGCATCTCCTACTTCATGTGGACTATTAAAAGAGGGATACGTGGATAATCCTAATTCTTCTCCACCAATCATAGTCTCCTGATTTGCTATTGTTATTGTTGGTTGCTCTAAATAAGGCCTTACCTTTTCCAGCATTGGCAAGAAATCATATCCGTCTTCCCCTTTGGCATCTTTATAAACCGGGCTATGAATAAGGATATCACCAATTGCCGAGAGGGTTATTTCCTGAGTATATTCCTGGTGTTCTTTCGGCTGCAAATATACTTCTTTTAAAGAAGCATTTTCACTGCTCATGACCTGATCCTGATTATCTGTACCAGTACATGCTGCGGCAAAAACACATAACATAAGAAGTACTGTCAGTATTCTACTCATTATCAAACACCTCCTACCCTTTTACAATTATCATACCACGAAAAGCGAAAATTCGACATGATACGCGATGTTCTTAAGTAGTGGTAGACAAAGGGATTTTTTCACCTCCCACTAATTATTAGATGGATGAATCAGGAATTTACTGGCTATAAGTTCCCCACTTATAATTCTAGAAGTTTCGAATTCTCTCTCGTTAAGGGTCTTCTGCCAGTTAATCACGTGATAAAATTTAGGACTGTTATCCTACACCGTCATTTTATTGTTTGCTATACTGTAAATAGGCTTTAACACATATTTTGCATAATAAGAATATAAATATAATGAAAACCTTATCATAATTATTTTTTGAGGGGAGAAATTTCCATGAAACGATATCTTACATCCTTCTTTATTTTACTAAGTGCGATCTTTATTGTAACTGGAATTAGCCTTGATTTATATTGGAGTGGAATTGCAGGATGGGGACTTGCTTTTGTTTGTCTAATTTTTGCAGCATATTATACCAAATATATCCCAAATGAAAAAAAACGAAAAAAAACAAAATAAAACATTGCTTTTTTAGAGATACTTTAAAGTAAGGGCGCTAATCTTATGATTGGAGGAAATGATATGGAAAAAGCTACATCAAAAAAGGGGAAAATCAGCTGTTACAATGAATATCATTCATTAAGACAAGTTATTGTAGTTCCCCCTGAATATATGGAAATAAAAGAAGTTATCAATACTACTCAGCGTCATTACTTGAAAGAAAATATCGATAATGACATTGCTGTACAACAGCATCAGAAATTTGTACATACCTTAGAATCAGAAGGTGTAAATGTTATTCCGTTTCATGCAGAGAAAGAATTAAATGAACAAGTTTTCACACGGGACATTGGCTTCACAATAGGAAACACATTTTTCATTGCTGCTCTAAATAAAGAGTTACGGAAGCCTGAAGAAGATGTCTTAAAAAAATGGTTAAATGAACAGGATATACCCTACCACCACATCGACATAGAATCGATTGAAGGTGGGGATGTATTAGTAGATAATGGGAAAGTATGGATTGGTGTAAGTGATCGGACTACTCGGGACGCTATTGATTATGTACAACACAAACTTCCGGATTATCAAGTAACTCCTATTTCTATCCGCGAAGATATTCTTCATTTGGATTGTACATTTAATATTATTAGTGAAGATACTGCAATTATTTTTAAAGATGGAGTCAATGAAGAAGCCTATAAAATACTGCAGCAGCATTATCAGCTTATTGAAGTGTCAGAGGAAGAACAATTTAAATTAGGTACCAATGTTTTTTCTATTGGAAATAAAAAGATTATCAGTCTCCCCATCCAAAAACGGTTAAACCAGGAATTACGCAGAATGGGATATGATGTCATTGAAGTAGAGTTTTCTGAAATTATTAAATCAGGTGGATCCTTCCGCTGCTGTACTCTTCCATTAGTTCGAGAGTAAAAAAACACGCAAAGTATAGGAATTCCTCAGAAGGATCCAAATGCTAGGGTGTTGTATAACTAGACCCTAGCCAAAAATACACCGAGACTCCTTGAAAAAGAAAAGCGCTTTTTCTGCGTGCGATGTAACGCTGCCGAGGCCTTCCTTGTCCTGCGGGAAGAATGACTAGAACGAGACCCACAAGTCGCATCAGCTCGAGGAGGATCACGGGTCATCTTAAGGGGAAGCGAAATGAATTTCCGTAGCGGTATAATAAGCTCCATGATTATTTAAATTTATGTCGCATTTTTTATTAACTGCGAATATTAACAAGAAATTTCATATGCTTACTTTCCCGTAAATCCCTACCCTCAAACTATGTAAGCTTTTTATATTTTTCCTTTAACGAATCCGGGGCCACCTTCACCATTTGCTGCAGTAAAATAAGTGCCAGCGTTATATCATCGACGATACCAAACACAACCAGAAAATCAGGAATTATATCAAATGGTATGATAATATAACCTATAATTAGAACCAAAAATAACAATTTTGTTGTCCATTTTACTTCTTTTGAAACGAAGAACTCTACAAGAAATGGAATCGATTTATGAAAGGTAAATAAAAACTTTAACCGATGGAAAAATCGTTTCACACGAATCACCTCATATTTTAAGCCAATACATAAGCAGTCTACTTTTTTACTCTTCTGGCAAAATCTACAAAACGGAATTTATCAGGCCTATGTCTCGATTCCGTATATTGGAATAATGTAGTATCGTCCAAATAAACAAGACTTCGGATTACGACGACATTCGAGTAGCCATCTAAATCCAGCAATTCCCTGTCCTCCTCTGTTGGATCCTCTACAACGATTTCCTTTTGAGCAAAACTGATCACTAAATCCAATTTATTTTCAATATAGTGGTAAATGGAATTCTCACAAATCTCTCTGGAAAGCAAAGGAACATATTGCTCATTAAAATAATCTTTATCCAAGATTACTTTTTCCCCAGAAATCTCGCGGATTCTCGTTACTGTCCAGACTTTCTCCTCCTGGGAAGCATCTAATACTCGCCTGGCTTCCTGCGATTTTGTATACCCAAGATGGTTAACAATCGTTCTGCTGGATAAACCTAACTCTTCTACAAGCTCTGTATAACTGACAATCCCTGAGACCGGAAAAGAGAACTTGTCAAAGTCGATGACCACGGAACCTTTTCCCCGGACTTTTTGTATATAACCATTTTGCGCCAGCAGATTGAGCGATTTTCGAATCGTTTCCCGTGATGTGTGATACATTTCTGTCAGTTCATTCTCTGAGGGAAGCAGTGAATCTTTGGTCCAAACGTTTGTTTGAATTTTATTTACAAGATCATGATAAATAGCTAAATATTTCTTATTCCTCGACATATACTTACCTCTTTATAAAGTTGTTTTCTAAATGTATAAGAAGATTCCCCCTTCCATGAGGAAATGAGGAATCTAAGCTTGTTATTTCACATAATAAACAATGGATTCATACGGTCTTAATGTTGTATGGCTTTTTGCATCTGAGTAATTGGATATTAGTACTTCTGCCTTTTCCAGCGGCAGGTCGATTTCTACTTCATTTGCATAAAAATTACTTAAAACAATTAATTTTTCATTTTGCCAATTACGTGTATATGCAAATACTTCTGGATGATCTTCCATCATTAGTTGGTAATCCCCATAAGTAATAATATCATACTTTTTACGTAGTTCGATTAATTTTTGATAATGGTAGAAGATAGAATCTTGATCATTTACTGCTTTTTCCGCATTTACTTCCGGATAGTTTTTCGCAACATCAATCCATGGCGTTGCATTGGTAAAACCTGCATGTTCAGAATCCGGCGACCACTGCATCGGTGTTCTCGCATTATCACGTGACTTTTGCTGCAATATGTCCAAGATTTCCTGTTCGGATTTCCCTTCTTCCTTCAACATCTTATATGCATTTAAAGATTCTACATCCCTATATTCATCAATAAAGGTAAAGTTCGGGTTAGTCATTCCAAATTCCTCCCCTTGATATATATAAGGGGTTCCTTTCATCATATGCAAAGTCGTTGCCAGCATTTTTGCAGACTCTTTATGATATTTCCCATCATCACCGAATCGCGAAACGGCACGTGGCTGATCATGATTACACCAGAACAAGGCATTCCAGCCGTTTCCCTCATGCATCCCTACTTGCCAGTTGGAAAGGATTTGTTTCAATTGTATAAAGTTAAACGGTGCCTTCGTCCATTTTTCTCCATTTGGATAATCGACTTTTAGATGATGGAATTGGAAGGTCATATCCAATTCTTTTCGTTCCGGATTCGTATACAATATACAGTTTTCCAGTGTAGTCGATGACATCTCACCAACTGTCATCATATTATAAGGGGAAAAAGCGGCTTGATTTATTTCATGCAAGTATTCATGAACGCGTGGTCCATCTGTGTAAAACTTCCGTCCATCCCCCGTATCATCACTAGGAAAACGCTGATCCTTAGAAATGAGATTAATGACATCAAGGCGGAATCCATCAATTCCTTTTTTAGCCCAGAACTGAATCATATCCACTAATTGCTTTCTCACTTTTTCATTTTCCCAGTTTAAATCTGCTTGTGTCACATCAAATAAATGGAGGTAATACTGACCAGATTTCTCATCATACTTCCAAGCCGAACCGCCGAATTTGGACTGCCAATTATTTGGTTCTTTTCCTTCCACCGGATCCTTCCAAATATAATAATCCCGATACTCATTATCTTTGAAGGATATCGCTTGCTTGAACCATTCATGTTCGGTTGATGTATGATTAATGACTAAATCCATGATTAGTTTCATTCCACGTTTATGGATTTCGTTTAATAATTCTTCAAAATCCTCCATCGTCCCATAGGTTGGTTCAATGGAATAATAATCACTAATATCGTAACCATTATCATTTTGTGGGGATTGGTAAACAGGTGTTAACCATAATACATCTACACCTAATTTATGCAGATAATCCAGTTTCTCAATGATTCCCCGGATATCTCCAATCCCATTTCCAGTTGTATCATGGAAGCTTTTCGGATAGATTTGATAGACGACTGCTTTTTTCCACCAAGGTTCATTCATAAATTTATTCACTCCTCATTTTTGTTGCTCTAGTTGTTCTTTTATAACTATCTCATTAGAATTCAATCAGTGGAGGATTCCCCCACTGATTGATGTTTGATCTATCGAAGTTTTCGTTTAGCAATAATAAATGTAATGACAAATGGTACAACAATAACGATAGCCATCCCAATTAAGAATGGAATCCAGCTTTCTGGAAAGATGGATAATGGCGCTGGAATTCCACCTATCCCAACGGAAGAAGCTCGCACTCCTGAGAAAGTAATAAATGCTCCGGCAATGGCTGTACCGATAATTGCCGCATAAAATGGATAACGATAACGGAGATTAACCCCAAACATTGCTGGTTCTGTAATACCAAGCCATGCGGAGACCCCAGACGTACCCGCTAGACCTTTTACTTTTTCATCTCTGGCAGCAAGCATAATTCCGAAAACAGCAGCTCCTTGAGCAATGTTGGAAAGTGCCAAGATTGGCCATAGGACTGTCCCTCCTGTACTTCCAATCAACTGCAAGTCAACGGCAAGGAAAGTATGATGCATTCCGGTTATAACTAAAGGTGCATAAAGTAATCCATAAATTAACCCACCAATAATTGGTGCTACTTCAAATACTGTAACAACTCCACTTGTAATCCAATTTCCAATTGTAAATGTGATTGGTCCGATAACAATAAATGCTAAAATACCTGTAACTAAAAGTGCAACTGGTGCAACAATTAATAAATGCAAGGAATCCATCACACGTTTTCTTAACCATACCTCTATTTTTGCCAATACCCATGAAGCTACTAATACCGGCAATACTTGACCTTGATAACCTACTTTTTCCACTTCCAGACCGAATAAATTCCATGCAGGGATTTCTCCCTCTGTTAGTGCGGCGCCGTAACCCCAAGCATTCATTAAATCAGGGTGTACAAGTATTAACCCCAGTACGATACCGAGCAGTTCACTTCCACCAAACCGCTTCACGGCAGACCAACCAATGAGAGCAGGAAGAAACGTAAATGCCGTGTTGGCGATAATATGAATCATATCTGCTATCCCAGCCCATTGTGGGTACATTTCAATAACAGATTGTTCTCCAAAAATAGGGTTTACTAATACATTATTGATCCCCATCAATAAACCCGCTGTAACAATCGCAGGTAATATTGGTATAAAGATGTCGGCTAATATTTTAATTCCTCGCTGCAGCGGATTTTGATGTTTTTGAGCACCAGCAGCTTTCACTTCATCCTTTGATGCTTCTGTAATCCCTGTTTCCTGGACCATTGCCTTATACACTTTATCTACTGTTCCTTGACCAATAATAACCTGGAACTGGCCATTCGTTGAAAATGATCCCTTTACAAGATCCATTTTATCTAATGCTTCTGTATCCACTTTGTCTTCGTCGTTTAAGGCAAAACGCAATCTCGTCACACAATGAGTGGCCATATCCACGTTTTCTTCTCCACCAACTGCAGCAACGATATCACGTGCTTCTTGACTATACTGTACAGAACTTGCAGATTTTACAGGTTCTGATTTTTCAGTGCTTTGTTTTTCCTTTTTGTCCACTTTGATTAATTTCGTTTCCCCAGCAGTTGCAGTATCGTCCTCCGAAACCTCCTGTGGTTCGAAATCACTGCCATTGGTAATAATGATTGGGGTTACATGACTGGATGCTTTTTCCTTAATAAAGTCCAAATCAAAAGTAAGTAACGTATCACCTGTTTTCACTTTATCCCCTTGGCTTATTTGAACATCGAAACCTTCACCATCTAATGCAACGGTTTCCAATCCGATGTGTATTAAAATTTCAACTCCTGATTGTCCCTTCAAACCAATCGCATGCTTAGTTCCTGCAACAAGTACAACCTCTCCATCAAATGGGGCTACGACTTTTCCCTCTGTCGGTTCAATCGCGATTCCATCCCCCATTAATTTTTGTGAAAACGTTGGATCTGGGACTTCTTCTAATTTTGTAATCTTCCCACTAAGTGGTGCATAGATCCATTCTATGTTAGACAACTGTTTTTCCTCCCTCTGTTAAAACTTGTTATATGAAACAAACTTGTATATACAATTTTTTCGCATTCACAGTATAACCTGTATATACAAATAATGCAACTGCTTTCACTTTAAAATTATTATTCCCTCATTTGCTCTTGTAATTATAATTATTTGAAACAGGAAAATAGAAAGAGTTCACTCGACCTTCTTTTTACTTTTTCGGGCTTTGATTGGGAACCTAGAACTTTTTCACGTGACCTTTTTTACTTTTTCCAGCTTGATTCGGCACCTAAAACCTCTCTACGTGATCTTTTTTACTTTTTCCAGCTTGATTCGGGCACCTAGAACCTTTCTACGTGACTTTTTTTACTTTTTCCAGCTTGATTCGGCACCTAGAACCTTTCTACGTGACTTTTTCTTCTTTTTCGAGTTCGCTTCGGGCACCTAGAACCCTTCTACGTGACTTTTTCTTCTTTTTCGAGTTCGGTTCGGGCACCTAGAACCCTTCTACGTGGCCTTTTTTACTTTTTCCAGCTTGGTTCGGGCACCTAGAACCCTTCTACGTGACTTTTTCTTCTTTTTCGAGTTCGGTTCGGGCACCTAGAGCCCTTCTACGTGGCCTTTTTTACTTTTTCCAGCTCGGTTCGGGCACCTAGAACCTTTCTACGTGCCTTTTTCATCTTTTTCGAGTTCGGTTCGGGCACCTAGAACCCTTCTACGTGACCTCTTTTACTTTTTCCAGCTTTGTTCGGGCACCTAGAACCCTTCTACGTGACTTTTTCATCTTTTTCGAGTTCAGTTCAGGCACCTAAAACCCTTCTACGTGACCTTTTTTACTTTTTCCAGCTTGATTCGGGCACCTAAAACCTTTCTACGTGCCTTTTTTATCTTTTTCGAGTTCGGTTCGGGCACCTAGAACCCTTCTACGTGCCTTTTCATCTTTTTCGAGTTCGGTTCGCGCACCTAGAACCCTTCTACGTGCCTTTTCATCTTTTTCGAGTTCGGTTCGGGCACCTAGAACCCTTCTACGTGACTTTTTTACTTTATCCAGCTCGGTTTGGGCACCTAGAACCTTTCTACGTGCCTTTTTCATCTTTTTCGAGTTCGGTTCGAGCACCTAGAACCCTTCTACGTGACCTTTTTTACTTTTTCCAGCTTTGTTCAGGCACCTAGAACCTCTCTACGTGCCTTTTTCATCTTTTTCCGGCTCGGTTCGGGAACCAGAACCTTCTTCTTGTGTGTTCCCTAAATGCACACCGCCCCGTGCAGAAATCAAGAAAGTAGTTATTTCATCACCGTTTATATATTAAATTTTTTAGAAATAGCCAAATGAGAAAAGTCAATCAAAAACAAAAAAAATTGGCAGATGTCATATGACATCTGCCAATTTATAACTTAGCCTAATTTATTTCGTTTGGCTGCTTTTTCGCGTTCGTTTTTATTTAAAATCTTCTTGCGTAAGCGGATGGTTTCTGGTGTTACTTCACAATATTCGTCGTCATTCAAGTATTGCAGTGCTTCTTCTAATGACATTTGACGTGTTTTACGAATGGTTGTTGTTTGGTCTTTTGTTGCGGAACGAACATTGGTTAAATGTTTTTCTTTTGTGATATTAACGGTTAAGTCATTTTCACGGTTATGTTCGCCAACGATCATTCCAGCATATACTTCGGTACCGGGTTCTACAAAAATAACCCCACGATCTTCCAATTGCATAATTCCATACGTAGATGCTTTTCCATTTTCTAAAGCAACGAGGACACCTTCACGACGTCCACCAACCTGTCCTTTAATAACAGGTTCATATGCTTCAAAAGTATGATTAATAATTCCATAACCACGAGTCTGTGACATAAATTCTGTGGAATATCCAAGTAAACCACGAGATGGCACTTTAAATTCCAGACGAACTTGTCCATTTCCATGGTTCACCATATCCAGCATTTCGCCTTTACGTGCACCTAATGATTCCATTACTGGACCCGTGTAATCTTCCGGAACATCCACTTGTACGCGCTCTACCGGCTCACATTGCACACCATCGATTTCTTTAATAATAACTTTCGGTTTGGAAAGCTGCAGCTCGTAACCTTCACGGCGCATGTTTTCAATTAAAATCGATAAGTGCAGTTCCCCACGCCCTGACACGATCCATGCGTCAGGAGATTCTGTTGGGTCGACACGTAAACTTACATCGGTTTCCAATTGTTTCATTAAACGCTCTTCAATTTTTCGGGATGTAATATATTTTCCTTCACGCCCTGCAAATGGACTATTGTTCACCAGGAATGTCATTTGCAATGTTGGTTCATCAATACGGAGCCATGGTAATGCTTCTGGATGTTCCTGTGGACAAACCGTTTCCCCAACATTAATATCTTCCATACCTGAGATGGCTACAATATCCCCTGATTGAGCTTCTTCAATTTCGATTCGTTTTAAGCCAATGAACCCAAATAATTTAGTCACACGGAAATTCTTCTGTGAACCGTCTTCTTTCATCAGAACAACTTGTTGGCCAACTTTAATGGTTCCACGCACTACTCGGCCAACACCAATTCGGCCTACATAATCATTATAATCCAAAAGGGTCACCTGGAACTGTAATGGTTCCTCTGACGTATCTACCGGTGCAGGAATATGTTCAAGAATTGTCGTAAACACAGGATCCATCGTTTCCTGCTGATCTTCAGGCTCTAATCCAGATGTTCCATTTAATGCGGAAGCATAAACAACCGGAAATTCTAATTGTTCATCATCTGCTCCAAGTTCAATGAATAGATCAAGAACCTCATCCACAACTTCTTCAGGTCTTGCATTTGGACGGTCAATTTTATTTAAAACTACAATAGGTGTCAGTTTTTGCTCCAATGCTTTTTTCAGTACAAACCTCGTTTGTGGCATCGTTCCTTCATAAGCATCGACAACCAACGCAACACCGTCTACCATTTTCATGATACGTTCGACTTCTCCACCGAAATCGGCGTGTCCAGGTGTATCTAAAATATTTATCGTCGTGTCGTTATATTTCACTGCTGTATTTTTAGCTAAAATCGTAATTCCGCGTTCACGCTCTATATCACCGGAATCCATGGCACGTTCATCAACATGTTCGTTTTCACGGAAAGTTCCGGAATACTTTAATAATTGGTCGACAAGGGTCGTTTTCCCGTGGTCAACGTGGGCAATAATTGCGATATTGCGAATATCTTCTCTTAATTGCATAAATGTACGCTCCTCTTATATAACTATAACCATATGCATCAAACTACAACATTATATCACATAAAATGCTTTGAAAGATTAATTTAATTAAAAAAACTTATTTTTCAGGTAGGGTTATTATAAATTTTGCTCCACCCAGTTCTGACTTGTCTACAGCTATTTTGCCATGAGAATGTTCGATAATGGCGCGCGCTATCGACAGTCCCAGACCTGTTTCTCCATCTTTCCCCTTTACAAAACGGTGGAATACATTTGGTGCTAGTTCTTCCGAAATCCCTGCGCCATCATCTTCAATAGTAATGGTGGTTATCCCATTTTTATTCGATACATAAATAGCTACCTGGGTGTTTGCATGACGAATTCCGTTAAAAACGACATTTAACAATGCCCTTAACAGTTTTTCTTCATCAGCAAATATTTGTATATTATTTTCTACTTTATGGTGCAATGTTATTCCTTTTTCATTGACCAATGGCAATGCTCGATCGGCTATTTTTTCAACTATCTCTCTGCCATCAATCTTTGTTGGTTCATATATATTCAGCTCCGTATCTAATTTGGCCAGCAGTATCATTTCATTGATGATTCCCTTTAAACGGTTCACTTCAGTAACCATTACTTGCAAACCTCTCTCTGTTTCCTTTTCATCGAAAATACCATCTTTTATACCTTCCGCATACCCTTGAATTGTCATTAGGGGCGTTTTTAATTCATGACTGGCGTTTTGGAAAAAGGTTTGCTGAGAATTCATGTACCGCTGAAGTTCATTTGCCATTTCATAAACACTTTCAGCCACTTCTTTAATTTCTCCTGTTGCCTCAATATGTTTAATATCATCAAATTGCCGCTTTTCTATTTTCTTCAATTGACGTTTCAACTGGGATAATGGTGTTACTAACCTTTTCGTAAAATAATGGGCCAGTAACGCCGCCGCAGTCAGTCCAATAAGAAAGACGAGGAATAGCCGGAAGAAGAAACTTTGCTGAACCTCCCGCAGATCATCTACAGGGGTAAGCAGTATCATTTCAAGTCCTGATGTTTCCGGCAAAAATAAAATTCTTGATGTAACATATTTCTCATTTCCGAAGTCCCATATCGTTTCACTTGGATTGGAAATATCATTATTATCATTAAAACCTTGAACTACTCTACTTGACATAGATGAAAACAATACCCTATCCTGGTTTCTGTCATACAAAAGTAACTGCAAATCCTGGTCCTGCAGTACACTGTAAAATTGTTGAATATTCTGTGGAGAACTATACTGTTCATTGAGAATATCCACCAATAATTCCCCTGTTTGTTCGAGCTGACGTTGTTCATCCTGAATTAATAAATTCAATATTAATGAATAAATCACGTACCAGACAACTGCCATGATGACTAAAAGCAAAGATGTAAACGCAATGCTGAGTTGAGATTGTAGTTTCATGATTAATCCTCTTCTTTTCGCATTCGATATCCATATCCCCATACTGTTTCTATCGGAATATTATTAAATTTTTTACGTATACGTTTAATCAGATCGTCTACAGCCCGGTCGCTTCCGAAATAATCATTCCCCCATATTTTTACCAATAAATCATCTCTGGAAAACGCACGATTCGCATTCTCGGTAAGCAATAGTATCATATCAAATTCCTTTGTTGTTACTTCATATTCTTCTCCGTGCCAAAATACCCTTCGCTCATTTTTATAAATTAAAAGTTCATCCAGCTTCAGCCTATTCTCGTCTGCAACTGACGGCTTCTTAGTCACACTGGTTCGTTTAAACAACCGTTTAACACGCGCAACCAGCTCACGTGGACTAAAAGGCTTCGTTAAATAATCATCTCCCCCTAACTCCAGACCTAGTATTTTATCAATTTCGTCATCTTTTGCCGAAATAATGATGATGGGTACATCACTTTCGTTTCTAATTTTTTTACAAAACTCATATCCATCCATACCCGGTAGCATAATATCCAGAATCCACATATCAGGTGGATTTTGTTCCCATATACTCATGGCTTCTTCCGCAGAATCCATTACTTCTACTTTATACCCCTCTTTTTTTAAATACGCCGAAACAATATTTTGGATATTGGAATCATCTTCAACAAGTCCAATAAAATGTGTCATTTTATTCACCTTTTTCTACCTGCTATTTTATTTATATTGTTACATATTTTTTAGAATGTTTACACTAACTCGTTCATTTATTTACACAAATATGCCACATTTTTACCTAATCCATCCCACTGGTGGTGGCTATACTAAGGATAGTATACTAAATATATCAAATTAAAGGGAAGTGATTTTCATGGAACACAATAACAATGACAAGCGTCATCATTATTCACAGAATCCTGACCAAAGCAATCAGGACAGCGCTAATGATTCTATGAAAAATCAGGATAGACACGATACTTATAAGGAAGAGAAAGATTTCGTACAAGATGATGAACATCATTACAAACCAGAACATCATGAAGAATCTGCTTTACCTTATTCAACATACAATAATCATAACCATCCTGAAGAAAGCGCGGCAACAACAGAAGGGCCCAATGATCCTGAACAGAATTATCAAAATCCGTATCGCCGGTCCAGTTCTGAGGAGTCATCTTTGAAACAGTCAAAACAGAAGAACTCTTGGGTTAGTGGTGTATTTGGCGGGTTAATCGGCAGTGTTATATCTGCAGTGATTATAACCTCCCTCTTCACAAACGGTATCATCGACATTGGTAACGAATCTTCTGAGACAGCAACGAACAGCTCGGAACAAACTGCGGTTCAGGTAGATGGAACACCAATCGTGGAAGAACTGGCAGCAGAGGATGCAAATGTTTCAACAAACATTGAGGAGGTTGCCGAGACGGTTGTTGGTGTAGTGAACTTACAGCAGCAAAGCGTCTGGACCGGTAGTGAGGAAGCCGGCACAGGTTCTGGAATCATTTATAAAAAAGAAGACGGAAAAGCATATGTTGTCACCAATCAACACGTTGTCGACGGTGCAGAGGAAGTAGAGGTTGTTCTAAATGAAGAAGAGCGAATACCTGCGCAAGTTCTAGGCGAAGATCCTCTTACTGATTTAGCAGTACTTGAAATTGACGGAGAAAAGGTAAGCACCGTTGCGAATATCGGTTCTTCTGAAAATCTTGTCGTGGGAGAAACGGTATTGGCAATTGGTAACCCACTCGGACTGGAATTCGCGAACTCTGTAACAAAGGGAATTATAAGTGGATTAAACCGTTCCGTTTCTGTGGATACAAACGGTGATATGCAAGCTGACTGGGTAACTGAAGTTATTCAAACCGATGCCGCTATCAACCCTGGTAACAGTGGTGGGGCTCTCGTTAACGCCGATGGAGATGTGATTGGTATTAATTCCATGAAAATTGCCCAAGGTGCTGTAGAAGGTATTGGGTTTGCCATTCCAGTAGATGCTGCACTACCTATTATGGAGGAATTGGAAGCAGAGGGAGAAGTTACTCGACCACAAATTGGTATATCTACCGCATCTTTATATCAGGTTCCTCCACAATATCGTTATGAAATCAATCTGCCAGATGATGTGGAAGGCGGAATGGTCATTGCTGATGTTCAGCCAAACTCCCCGGCTGATCGTGCTGGGTTACAGCAATTTGACGTCATTACAAAAATCGATCGTAATGAGGTAACATCCATTTTGGAACTAAGAAAATACCTTTATTCCGAAACAACTGTTGGAGATGATCTTGAAATCGAGTATATCCGTGATGGAGAAACACACACAACAAACCTGCAGCTCGTTGAAATGGAGCAGGAATGATGATAATAAAAACAGGCTCTTTACTTATTTAAAGTAAAGGGCCTGTTCCTTTTATTTATACGTTCGGAAAGATAAAGTGAATCTTTAATCAGTGTTTTTTTCATCCCCCACTAATTGTTAGTACCACAAGGAGAGACCCGCAGTCCCTGAACGAATTAGAAGTTTACTGGCTGCCTCCCCACTTATAATTTTTGAGGCATCTTGAGTTCTTCTCGTTTTGGATCTTACAGCCAGTTAATCACGTGATAAATTTTAGCCAAGAAGTTCGTTTGACACAATATTTTACCCTCCAAAAAATAAGTCGATGATATTGCTTCCAGTAGAACTTCTCTTGTTATAGAACTCGGAATAGCCACAATCCTCGCAATATACAACGATGAACTTATTATGTTGAACATCAAACATTTTGGATAATCCTGTACCAGTCATGGCAACTTCCTTCTGATTTGCCCTCGTGCTTCCACACTTCAGACACCCTTTTGTATCCTCCATTTTCTCATCACCCCTATTAGGTGTTACGAATAACGATCAAAAAGGTTTCAAAATTCTCCCGCTTCTTCATCATTATCTTCGTATTTTTGATGGTTTGGAGTAACTCCGGTAAATTTGCCATTGATATCTGCTGATGCAAAATTTTCATAATCTTCCACAGCACCGACATTCTCATCACTATTTGGGTACATATCATCGTAATTTTCGATATCATCGTAAAAATCTGCGGTTGTCTCACTCGTTCCATAACGGCTGACATCCTGCCATGCATCTTCAGCATCGTAACCTACCTGCTCCTCATCAGTTATTTCGTTCGGGTTAATATTCGGTGAAAAAACCTCTTCCTCCATTGTTCTTGGATGGTCAGAAATTGTATCTTTGGCGTGCTCGACACAGCGATCCGTTGTTGGCACAGCAGCTAAACGTTCGAATGGAATATCCGCTCCACACTTCGTACAAATGCCATACGTCCCCTCTTCTATAGCATGCAGTGCTTCATTAATTTCCTTCAGCTCTTTTTCGGCGTGTTCGTTCAGTGCCGTATCTTTTCCCCTTTCAAATAATTCTGTTCCTAAATCTCCAGGGTGATTATCATAGTTGGATAACTCACTAACGGATTCTTTCGCCATTTCAAGCGTTCTTCCATAATGGTCCTGTATATGATGAATTAACTCATTTTGTCTTTGTATTAACGCAGTTTTACACTGTGATAGTTGCTCATTCGTGATCATTATGACCAGCCTCCATTAAATTGATGTGTGGCTAAAAATGATTACTATCTATACTATGTGTAACTGTGGTAGTTTGATTCTTTATCTGCACTCCCAAATCATGTCAGCAAGGGGAATTCCATCCTTTATGTATACTTTTGTAATGTTGTTTGAATCCTAATGAAGTAGCGATTGCTTTCGTAAGTTGCCTGTCTCTTATTCCTTTATTGTGGTATTTTTGCCGTACAGCACAATGGTTACCTCTTTAACTAAATATTGTATTGGTCTACTACCTTAACCCCTATTTTCAAGACCATTTTCCAGCAATATATACTTCTGATTAAACATTAAGTAATGTTGGAGCAAATCTACTACTGGAGCGGGAATTCTTATATATGATTGCTCCTCTCCTTCTTATGAGCGGGTAGTTTTCATTTATGAGCGTTCCCATCCCTTTTATGAGCGGAAATTTTTACTTATGAGCGCTCCTCTCCCTTTTATGAGCAATAAAACATATTTTTCATTGGTCCGAAGTTTATATGCCACCCAATTCTTTACCCTTCCCATTTTCATGCACTTTAACTATATATGCCATGGATTTTTTCACATAGATTGTGATATCCACTTAAAAAAGATATGATTAGAAAAAGAAGATGATGGAGAGGGGAATAAAAATGGATACAAAAAACACAAAAATTGGCTTTGTCGGTACTGGAGTAATGGGAAAAAGTATGGCTTTCAATTTACAAAATGAAGGATATTCCATTAATATTTACACTCGAACGAAAGCAAAAGCAGAAGATTTATTGGAGAATGGAGCAGCTTGGAAAAACACAGTGAAAGAACTGGCCAACGACTCCGATGTCATTATTACCATGGTTGGCTACCCTTCTGATGTGGAAGAGGTATATTATGGGCCAGAGGGTATATTGGAAAATGCAAAACCACGATCCTATGTCATTGATATGACTACATCCAAACCTTCCCTAGCCATGGAAATTTATGAAAAGGCAAAAGAAAAAAATATCTTTGCACTCGATGCACCTGTTTCAGGCGGGGATATCGGCGCAAAAAATGGGACACTTGCAATTATGATTGGTGGAGATCAGGATGCATATGAAGCACTTCTCCCGATATTCGAAGTGATGGGAAACAACATTGTACTGCAAGGAAAAGCGGGTGCTGGACAATACACGAAATTAGCAAACCAAATTGCTATTGCATCCAATATGGTCGGTGTATCAGAAGCAATTGCTTTTGCAAAAAAAGCGGGATTAAATCCAGAAAGAGTTCTTGACAGCATTTCAACAGGTGGTGCAGCGAGCTTCTCTCTTTCCAACCTCGCTCCTCGAATGCTAAAAGGGGATTTCGCACCTGGTTTTTATGTAAAGCATTTTATTAAAGACATGACGATTTCACTGGAATCTGCAAAAGAACTAGGCTTCTCTACTCCAGGGCTGGAGCTATCTTTAAACCTCTACAAAGAACTTGCTGAAAAGGGAGAAGAAGATAGCGGTACACAGGCATTAATTAAATTATTCAATCAACAGCTGTAATGTAAAATAGAGAAACAGGAAATAGTTACTTTCCTCGTTTCTCTATTTCATTTTGAACAACAAATGCTAAATCATCATTTCCAAACAGCTGCAAAACATTTAATACTGTCTCGTCCTCAATTGTATCGGATTCATTTTTAGAAACCGTATCCTCCAACACCTCAGTCAGTATTTCATTTTTTGGCTGATTCGGATATGCTTGTGCATATATCTCCTCAGGATCTAAATCATGATTAATACACCACTGCGCAAAAATCAAAATCATCATTTTTTCATTTTCCTGGTAATTTTGAATTACTTGCTCATCGATTTCCTTGCGATTCATATTCATTCTAACCCTGCTTTCTCTCTCATTGATCCTATACAATACTTTCAACTCACCAAAAAAGGTTTACCTCACGAATGAGATAAACCTTTTACAATCATCTATTATAGACGAGTTACGTTAGCTGCTTGTGGTCCACGGTTACCTTCAACGATTTCAAATTCAACGTCTTGACCTTCTTCAAGCGTTTTGAAACCTTCCGCGTTGATTGCTGAGAAATGTACGAATACATCGTCTCCATCTTCGCGCTCGATGAAACCGAACCCTTTTTCTGCGTTAAACCATTTTACTTTACCAGTCATTATTATGACCTCCTTATAACGTTTTGCTGCAAAGTGATGGAATCAAAAATACTTTTACAGCTCCTTGTCAGGAGGTCGTAAAGTATTGCTCCACTTTCCTTTTGCTAATTTTACTTTAACCTTTTTAAAAATAAAATGCAAGCGTTTAAGTAACTTTTTTAGAAAACTTTCCTTTGCGGTTGCTTATTAGACAACTTTCATCAAGAATCGGCATTTTGCGACAAAATCTTCATATTGTTGTTTCGTAGAATTGGTTGCTTTTAAGGATTCACATTATATATGAAAAGCAGCATTTTTAAAGTAAACAAGCCGCACATCAGCGGCCTGTTCTACCCAATTTTCCTTACACTTGTATTACGTTTTACTGTTTGGGTTAATACGTTATTAATAATTCTGTTTTGCTCTTCTTTATGGACCAGTGGATCTCCTTCTGAAGGACTTGCCATATCCGGTCTTCCATTATAAGTCACTTTTATATTTTCAGGTGCCAGCTCCTGTAAGCGTGGAGCTACATAAGACCATGCTCCCATATTTTGTGGTTCTTCTTGTGTCCATACGATTTCTTCCAGGTTTTTATATTTGCTTAGGAGATGATTTATTTTCTCTTCTGGAAAAGGGTATAATTCTTCTACTCTTATCATATCCAGCCAATTATACATTTCCTTATCCTTGGATACTGCCTCAGACAATTCAACTGCCAACCTACCTGTTGTAAACACGACTCTCTTAACATCATCCGGATTCTCACCTAATCCAGGTTCTTTTATAATCGGTTGAAATTCTCCATTTGCTAAGTCTTCAAGGTAGACGCCTGCCGCTGCGTTTCGAAGCAGACTCTTCGGAGACATAATCACAAGCGGTCGAATATCATCTGTATCCAATAAGGCCGCCTGCCTCCTTAGAATATGAAAGTAATTTCCGGAACTGGACAAATTAGCAACGGTCCAGTTATTTTCAGCAGCCGATTGCAAGAATCGTTCCAGTCTGGCACTGGAATGTTCAGGTCCCTGGCCTTCATACCCATGTGGAAGCAGCATAACTAATCCGGATTTTTGTCCCCATTTTTCCCTTCCCGATGATATGAACTGATCAAAAATGACTTGTGCACCATTGGCAAAATCGCCGAATTGTGCTTCCCATAATACAAGGGTTTCTTTAGAATGCACGTCATATCCATATTCAAAACCTAAAACCGCCTCTTCTGAAAGTGTACTATTATGGACTGCAAAAGAAGCATCTGCCGAACTTAACGTATGAAGCGGACTGTATTTGTTTCCCGTCTTTTCATCAGATAATACAATATTCCGATGGGAAAATGTCCCCCGCTCCGAGTCTTGCCCGGTTAACCGAATGGGGTTGCCATCCTTCAAAATCGAGGCAAAAGCCAAAATTTCTGAATGACCCCAATCTATTTTCTTATGCTTTTCAATGGCGTCACGTCTACGATTTAAAATTTTCTTAAGTTTACCATAAACATGAAACCCTTCAGGCCATTCCAACAGTTCGTTATTTATTTTAGTTAAGGTTTCCTCATCAACAGATGTATCTGTATTTGGAAACTCATTTGAATATGCAGCATGACGCTCAGCAATCGGACGGACTGGCTCCTGATCGAAACGAATATTTTGATACGCCTGTTTTAATTTATTTTGTGTTGCGTTTTCTATTTCAATCATTTTCTCATTTGCTATAGATTGTTCAGCTGCAAGCTTTTCCTTATAAATCTTTGTCACCGTCGGATGTTGATCAATTCGCTTGTATATCACCGGACTTGTCGTACGTGGTTCGTCCATTTCATTATGACCAAGTCGGCGATAGCCGATTAAATTAATCAATACATCTTTATGAAAGGTTTGTCGATATTCAAAAGCTAATCGAACCGCTTTTAAGCAGGCCTCTGGATCATCAGCATTAACATGGATAACTGGCACATTGTAGCCTTTTACAATATCACTTGGATATTTGGTTGACCGATCATCTTCCGGGTCTGTCGTAAAGCCAATACAATTATTGGCAATTACATGAATCGTACCGCCAGTTCCATATGCTTTGGTGTTAGCGTAATTTAGCACCTCTGTTACAACACCTTGCCCAGTAAAAGCCGCATCCCCATGAACCAAAACAGCCACAGCTTTCGAAACATCTTGCCTAGGATACCCTTTTTCCGTTCTAGTTTCCTGTGCTGCCCTAGTATATCCTTCTGCCACTGTACCAGCAATTTCCAAATGGCTCGGGTTATTAGCCAGTGTTACTTTTATTTCGTTATCTTCCACTCGTTTTTTCTTTACCGCTCCAAGGTGATACTTCACATCACCTGTCGCCCCATCTACTACTTCTAATGTGGGATCTTCATTTTCCCATGTGGAATGCTGAAACTGAGAGAATATTGCTTCATAGGGTTTCTCCAGAACATGCGTCAAAACATTAAGCCTTCCACGGTGAGCCATCGATATCATGACATCCATCATCCTGTCCTTTGCAGCAAGACGAATCATTTCATCCATTACAGGAATTAATGATTCCAGCCCTTCTACAGAAAACCGCTTTTGACCAACATAAGTTTTTCCTAAAAACTGTTCAAAACCTTCTGCCGCCAGAAGCATTTCCAACAATTGCTGTTTTTCGGAAACAGAAATCTCTTCATTAACCACTTCTGTTTCTATCTTATTTCGCAGCCATGCTTTTTCTGTTGGTTCCATATGATTAACGTCGAATCCAATCGTTGATGTGTAAATTTGTTTTAAATAATTTATGGCGTCCAGTCCATTATTCAATTGTTTATTTTCACTGCAAATAAAATGTGCAGGTATCTCCCTTAAATCTTCCTCGGTCAATTGATAACTGGACATATCCAATAAATCATTTGCCTCTTGTTTTTCCAAAGGATAGATATTAGCCTCTAAATGCCCATATGCCCGAATATTATCTGCCAATGTAATGGCAGATACAAGCTTATTCATTTTATTTAATAATGCGTTGGGAGACATGGAATTGACTTCCCTATCATTATTATTGTCAGAAGCGACTGGTTCCCCCCACACATCAAATAAATCTTTAAAGCTTTTCTCGACAGCATCCGGGTCATTTATATATAAATCATATTGTTCTAGAAGATAGCCCATATTAGGACCTTTCACATCTGCCCATGGATTCGCCCTATAGTTATTCATCTCGTTTACACTCCTATTAAATATTATTACTCACCATTTTTTACAATTCCCAAGTTTTACAGCTTATAATCCATTAAATTATATATTTTAAAAAATAGGCTCCTATATTATTTATGAGAAACCTAACTAACTGAATTTCAACTGTATCTTTTTACAATAATACATACCGACATACAGTTGGACAAGTACTTACCATCACATATCTTCTAATCATTCCATAGAAATACCCCTTTCGTAAAATTTCTCAGGATATAACCATCTATTTGTAAGCACTTACAAAGTTTATATGTATATAATAGTACAAGAAAGCAAATAATAAAAGGACAAACTATAGATTTTTCTCGTTATATCGGATTTTTTATTGGAAGGTAGTAATTAACGTGAAAACATGATAGAATATTGTTTTGCAAGATAATAATTGAATCGACTACCAATAACATTTGTATCTTGCAAATATAAATGGAATAGGTGGTAATAAAAATGGAAAAGAAAGATTATCGTGTATTACTGTACTATCATTATGTAGATATTGATGATCCTGAAGATTTTGCTGCCGAACATTTAAAGTTCTGCAAAGACATCGGATTAAAAGGAAGAATCCTTGTAGCACAAGAAGGAATTAACGGTACAGTATCTGGTACTGTGGAAGCAACCAATAAGTATATGGAAGCCATGCACAATGACCCACGTTTTGCTGACTTAGTATTCAAAGTGGATGAGCATGAAGGTCATGCATTCAAGAAAATGCATGTACGCCCACGTAAAGAACTAGTTACACTTCGCCTAGATGAAGAAGAAGATGTCGATCCAAAAGAAATAACTGGTGAGTATTTAACACCTAAAGAATGGTATGAAGCCATGCAGCGTGAAGATACAGTTGTTGTGGATGCGCGTAATGATTATGAATATGATTTAGGGCATTTCCGCGGAGCCATTCGTCCGGATATCGAAAACTTCCGTGAATTACCGGAATGGGTTCGTGAAAATAAACATTTAATTGAAGGCAAAAAAGTCCTCATGTATTGTACTGGTGGAATTCGCTGTGAAAAATTCACCGGTTGGATGATTAAGGAAGGCTTTGAGGATGTTGCCCAATTACATGGTGGAATTGTCACTTATGGCAAAGATCCAGAAGTACAAGGTGAATTATGGGACGGTAAATGCTATGTATTTGACGAACGTATTGCTGTTGATATCAATCAAAAAGAACATGTTGTAGTCGGCGTGGACTATTTTGACGGACAACCGTGTGAACGTTATGTCAATTGTGCAAACCCTGAATGTAATAAACAAATTCTCTGCTCCGAAGAAAATGAGCATAAATATATGCGCGGATGTACACATGAATGCCGTGTTCACCCTCGCAACATGTATGTAAAAGAACACAACTTAACGAATGAAGAAGTTCAAGCTAGACTTGAAACGATTGGTGAAAGTTTGGAAAAACAAGAAGCATAATACAAGGCGGCCTATTGGTCGTCTTTTTTGTTTCTATAGTTAAGTCTATTTCAATATTTTGACATTTAATTTCTTCATTGCTATTCTCGATGGTAAGGGAGGAGATTGGAATGAGCGTATATGAATTTTCCGCAAAGACAATCGATGGAGAAGAAAAATCTTTAAAAGAATATAAAGGTAAAGTGCTGCTTGTAGTCAATACGGCTAGTGAATGTGGGTTTACCCCGCAATTTGATGGGTTACAAAAATTATACAACCAATACAAAGAGCAAGGTTTAGAGGTTCTGGGTTTTCCATGCAATCAATTCGGAAGTCAGGACCCAGGTTTAGATGAAGAAATATCTTCTTTCTGTCAAAAGAACTATGGCGTTACGTTCCAAATGTTTAGTAAAGTTGATGTGAATGGAGATAATGCCCATCCGTTATTTAAATATCTGACACATGAGGCAAAAGGACTGTTATCAGAAAAAATCAAATGGAACTTCACGAAATTTCTTGTCGATCAAAACGGCAATGTTGTAAATCGGTATGCACCGCAAACAAAGCCGAAGAATATACAAAGTGACATTGAAAGACTTCTAGGCGCTTGAATTCATTGATAGTTACCACTAATACAGATAAAGTCTAACATAATTCGAGAAAATGGTTGGTATTTTATCAACTGTTTAGGGCAGTTGGCTTTACAGGGCTAAAGCTGTTGCTTTCCCGCAGTCGGGCTGCCCTCATCTACAGTCAACCACATAAAAGGAAATGGCTTTTATGTGGTTTCATAAACTTTCTACAGGTAACATAACAACATTAGAAAAAGCCACCCCTTATGGAGTAGCTTTTACCATACGAATTATAGAGGATGTTCAAAAAGTCCGGTGAAAAGGACACATCGAATTTCTTCGTTGGCTCGCTTTTCCGTTGCTCACGTATTAACTGCATACGTTCCGCTACTCAAAGCTTCGCCGCCTCGAACTTCTCGGTCCTTTTCATCCTCCTTTTTGAACACGCACTTATAATACTTTATCCAAAAAGTCCCGTGCCCGGTCGGTTTTTGGCTGTTCGAAAAATTCTTTCGGGTCTCCCTCTTCCAAGAGCACCCCATCATCTAAAAACAATACTCTGTCTGCCACTTCTTTGGCAAAGTTCATTTCATGGGTCACGATAACCATGGTCATTCCTGTATTCGCCAAATCTTTCATAACATCTAATACTTCCTTAACCATCTCAGGGTCAAGAGCTGAGGTTGGTTCATCAAACAGCATAATTTCCGGTTCCATTGCAAGCGCTCGGGCAATGGCAACACGCTGCTTTTGTCCACCAGATAGGCGGTTTGGATAAGCATCTTCTTTATCCGTTAACCCTACTTTCGCAAGTAGATCTTTAGCGATTTTTTCCGCTTCTGCTTTTGTTTTATTTTTTACCTTTTGCGGTGCATATGCGACATTATCCAATACTGTCATATGCGGAAACAGGTGAAAGTGCTGAAACACCATACCAATATTTTTCCGAATCTCCAGTTTATCTACTTTTTTATCAGTAATTTTCCTATCCTCTATATATATTTCCCCTGATGTAGGTTCCTCCAGTAAATTCAAGCATCTTAAAAAAGTGGATTTACCAGAACCCGATGGACCAATGACAGTCACTACTTCCCCTTTGTTAATTGTCGTTGATATATTTTTTAAAACGGTATTTTTTCCAAAGTTTTTTGTAATCTCTATAGCCTTAATCACTTTGCCTCATCCTCCGTTCCACAACTTGACCAATTCTCGTCAATATAAATACCATAACCCAATATATTGCTCCTGCCAATAATAATGGTTCAAAGTTACGATAGATATCTGCCCCTACTATTTGCGCCCGACGCATGAGGTCCAGATAACCAATGGTGGATACAATGGCCGATTCCTTTGTTAATGTGATGAACTCATTCATTAATGCAGGCAAAATATTTTTAATCGCCTGTGGTAGGATGATATTCAGCATCATCGGACGATATGGTACACCCAACGCTTCAGCAGCTTCCGTCTGTCCTTTATCAACAGCCATAATCCCTGCACGTATAATTTCTGAAACATATGCTGCAGAGTTTAAACCGAAAGCTAGTATCGCTGACAGAAATGCTGGAATATCATATCCTGTTAATTGTGGTACTGCAAAATAAATGATCATCAATTGCAGAATAAGAGGAGTTCCGCGGAAGATGGATGTATATGCATCTGCTAAACCTTTTAAAAATGGAACCTTCGTAATCTTACAAAGTGCAAGTAATGTACCTAATACTAATCCTAATATAATCGATATAATAACAAATTCTAATGTAGCCCATATTCCTTCTAACATAAAAGGAATATAAGGCACGATTTGGCTGAAATCCAAATTCATGCCCTAACACCTCATTTCTTCTTATGCTGTTTATTCTTCCGTTAGTTCCCATTCTTCTTCTAATTGTGCTACCGTACCATTATCAATCAGCTCTTGTAATACCGCATTAACTTCTTCTGCAAGTTCACTTCCCTTAGGAAAAGCAATCGCCATACCCGGAGAGCTTGTTGTTGGATCATCAAAACCTGCTAAATCCTGTTCTTCCATAAATCCTTCTGCTACAGCTTTATCCATATAACCTACATCAACACGGTTAGAATTAAGTTCTTGAATTAATAAGGATGATTTATCCACTTTTTTCACTTCAAAATCATATTCTTCACTTAATTCATCTGCACCTTCCTCCTGAATCGTACCTAATTGAACACCGACAACTTTTCCTTTTAGATCTTCTAAACTCTTGATTTCAGAATCTTTCTTCGTCAAAAACATTTCTCCAGAACGATGATATTCCACGGAGAAGTCAACATTTTCCTTACGATCTTCTGTTGCACTCATACCAGCCATTACCATATCGACACGGCCAGCTTGCAACGCACCTATTAATCCATCAAAATTCATATCTTCAATTTTCAATTCATAACCTAATTCATCTGCAATGGCATGTGCTAAATCAATATCAAATCCTTCAAAATTCCCTGCTGTATCAAAAGACTCGAAAGGAGGGAAGTCCGCTGAAGTTGCCATTTTTAATACTTTCGTTTCTTCATTTTCTGTATCTGCTGCACCTGATCCACAAGCTGCTAAAAACCCAATGAATAATGTCATAAATAATAATTTAATTAAGATTGATTTCATTTTTCTTTCCCCTTTTTATTTATTTTTGTATTTAAATTCTTCTTTTATTGCTGTTAATAAACTTTCGTCTGAGATGACATCAAACCCTGTTTGTGCCAATGCTAATGCACCACTTACCAACGTTTCATATCCGTCTTTACTAACGGTTTGGTCAGCAAACTCTTTTGTATGATGCACTAATCCAGCTTTATTCATACCAATATAAGGATGAATGGCTGGCACTACTTGACTGACATTCCCCATATCAATGGATCCTGACCCCTTTTTTTCCGAATGGATTGGATGTTTACTTGTCTGTTTCAAGTTGTTGGTAAAAACGTCAGATAATGTATGGTTGGTTACCATATTATCGTAGCTCAATTCATAGTTGGAGATTTCCAAATTGGCACCGGTCATTAATGCTGCACCCTCAGCAATGTTCTTCACTTTCGCTACTACTTCATTTAAATAGTTTCTATCGTTTGCCCGGATATAAAATTGAGCGACTGCCTTATTAGGAACAACGTTTGCCGCATGTCCGCCTTCTGCGATGATTCCGTGAATCCGAACATCTGAAGTCACATGCTGCCTTAGTGCATTGATTCCATTAAATAATTGAATCACACTGTCTAATGCATTAATTCCTTCTTCAGGAGATGCTGCTGCATGGGCTGATTTACCTGTGTATGCATATTGGATGGCATCCATTGCAAGCGACTCCCCACTTTCATAAGACTGATCACTAGGATGCAGAATCATAGCAACATCGATATCATCAAAAATTCCTTCTGCACTCATCGGTACCTTAGCCCCGTTTGTTTCCTCAGCTGGTGTGCCTAATACTACAACATTTCCGCCAATCTCACCGATAATTTTGCTTAGCGCGACACCTGCACCGACACTCATCGTTCCTATTAAATTATGACCACATCCATGACCTACTCCTGGAAGTGCATCGTATTCAGCTAAATATGCTATTGTCGGGCCTGGCTTCCCACTTTTACACACCGCTTTAAATGCGGTTTGGCGATGAACCGTTCCTGTTTCTACAGTAAAGTCATGCTCTTTAAGGAAGGCCGTTAGTAGTTTCATTGACTCATATTCCTGATCACCCAATTCAGGATTTTCATACAATTGTTTATTCATTCCCCAAAGATTATCCTGAATATTTCCAATTTGCTCTTTTAACTGTTCCTTCATGTTGTCCTCCCCACTTGATGTCTTTGTATAGTCGTGTATATTTATAAGTTTTTTTGTATATTTATTAAATAGCTATTTATATTTATACCATGAGTCGGGGAAGTATGCAATAGTTTTTTTACATATAATTTAATACAGATTAGGTGTAATATTTAAATTTTTAACCCTTCTTAATATATCTCCTTGCAACAAGTTAAATAGTTAATAGTTTGGAATATGATGTGACACTATTTCCTGCCTTTTTTATCAACACAAAGTCCGCTCATATCAACCTGTGCATGCTCGATATCGACTGTTGGAGGGCAGATATCAACCATAAAGGTGCAGATATCGACCGTTGGAGGGCATATATCAACCATAAAGGAGGAAATATCAACCGTTGCGCAAAATATCAACACAACGCTTGATCATATCAACCGTTAAGGACATTTATCAACCATAAAGATGCAGATATCGACCGCTACTCAGGATAGCAACCAAAAATAAAAAAATAGGTGCCGTTTTCCGACGGCACCTATTTTTTCTTAATATGCTTTTGCCCAATACACCATTTCTTTTGCTTCTTTTTTGCAGCATACACAAGTATCTGCCACTTTTTCCTGTTCAAACGGAATACAGCGGGAAGTTGCAGTCGTGTCTTCTTTTATTTTCTCTTCACATGCAAGATCACCACACCACATTGCTTTGATGAATCCGCCTTTTTCATCAATCGTTTGTTTGAATTCTTCCATGTTTGTAGCAACTGTCGTCATTTCATTACGATGTTCTAATGCTTTGTTGTATAAGTTTTGCTGAATTTCTTCTAATAATTTAGGCAGGCGCCCCTCTAATTCATGGAGTGCAACAAATTCTTTTTCTCCCGTGTCACGACGAACAAGAACCACTTGTTCTTTTTCAATGTCTTTTGGTCCCATCTCGATACGAACTGGGATACCTTTCATTTCATATTCATTGAATTTCCAGCCTGGCATTTTGTCACTTGCGTCAATATCCACTCGCACTAAGTCTTTCAATTGATCACGTAACGCATAGGCTTTATCCAGTACACCTTCTTTATGCTGTGCGATGGGAACAATCATTGCTTGTGTAGGTGCGATGCGTGGTGGAACAACTAGACCACGATTGTCTCCGTGTACCATGATGAGTGCACCCATAATCCGTGTGGAAAGTCCCCACGATGTTTGGTGAACATATTGACTTTCTCCGTTTTCATCTAAATACGTAATGTCAAAACCTTCTGCAAAATCAGTACCCAAATAATGGGAAGTTCCAGACTGTAATGCTTTTCCATCATGCATTAGGGCTTCAATTGTTAATGTATATTCTGCACCAGCAAACTTCTCTTTGTCCGTTTTTCTTCCTTTGAGTACTGGAACTGCTAAATAATTTTCAACGACCTCCGCATACACATTTAGCATTTGGTCCGTTTCCTTTGATGCATCCTCTTCTGTCGCATGTGCAGTATGACCCTCTTGCCAATGGAATTCAGACGAACGAAGGAATGGACGAGTTGTTTTTTCCCAGCGTACAACATTTGCCCATTGGTTATAAAGCATAGGCAAGTCACGATAGGAATGGATATTTTTAGAATAGTAATCACAGAAAAGAACTTCAGATGTTGGACGAATCGCCAAACGTTCCAGTAATTCCTCATCCCCACCATGAGTTACCCATGCAACTTCCGGGGCAAATCCTTCCACATGGTCTTTTTCCTTTTGCAGGAGACCTTCTGGAATAAATAGAGGAAAAGCAACATTCGAATGGCCAGTTTCTTTTATTTGGCGGTCTAACTCATCTTTAATATTTTCCCAGATTGCATAGCCATATGGTTTAATAATCATCGTTCCGCGCACTAGACCATAATCGACTAAATCCGCCTGTTTAACCACATCGGTATACCACTGTGCGAAGTCATCTTCCATTGCTGTGATTTTTTCTACAAACTGCTTATTTTTCTTTCCCAATCTAAACACCTCTTTATCCAATTTATTTTCATTTTGGCTGTTTTCTATAATCCATAATGTCCGAATAGTATAGTGCAGCGTTGATTTCCGCAGCTATTAACGCACGAGACTATCATCTCAGGTTGTGTCGTATTCTATATTAACTGCGAGTCTAAAAACCAGCAAAAGTTCCGCTTTTCTGCACAAAAAAATCCTCCATCCGAAAAGGGACCGAGGTTTGGCGTTACCACCCTTGTTTGCAAAAAACAGAACATCTCCTTATTTCTTGCACTCTCTTCCTTGGTAACGGTGATGAACCGCGCACATCTTACAGCAAATATGCCCTTCTGATGGCGAACTGAAGAGGCAGGTTCTAACTTGCGTCAATGGAAAATTCCCACCAGCCATTTCCTCTCTGTAAAAGACAACAAATTATACTAATCCTCTTTTAACGTTTCGTATATGCTTAATATAATTTAATATATATGGATGATTTTAGAAAGTCAAGGTATACACTATAATAATGGATGGAAATAATATTTCTTCTCATAGATAGAGCATTTCCCGACATGACGAACTTTACTACATTACCGCACTTCCGCTCCCAGTGAATCTTTGAAATGTCCTAATGCCCATTCATGCCCGGCCTGATTAAAGCTTGCAACCGCATCTTTATGGATAATAATCTGAAAACCTTTATTATAGGCGTCCACGGCAGTATGGAGCACACAAATATCGGTACATACCCCGATAATGTGTACTTCCTCAATCCCACGTTCACGCAGTTTGATTTCCAAATCGGTTCCCGCAAATGCACTATATCTTGTCTTATCAAAATAGTAGACATTCTCTCTGTCTTTATTCGCATCATAGACTCGAGCCAGTTCTCCATATAAATGACGCCCTGGTGTTCCTATAATGTTGTGGGGTGGAAATAATTTGTTTTCCGGGTGGAAGTCATCACCTTCTTTATGGGCATCAATAGCAAATACGACATAATCACCGGCATCCATAAATTCCTTTGTCAGACTAACTATCTTTTCTTCAATCGCTTGTCCAGGTTCTCCGCAAGTTAAGGCACCATCTATCGCAACAAAATCATACGTATAATCCACATTGATTAAGGCACGCTTTGTCATTTTTTTATTCCCCCATTTGATCGATTGTCTCGATTTTAATTTTATAAGCTTCTCCATACTTGCGTTCTGCAGCATGGTAGGTTGGCCCGACAATTTCCGTATACGAGAATCCGTGTTCAATTGCCGTTGTTATGTAACTTTTAGCTTGTCTTACCGCATCTTTTACAGGTAACCCTTTTGTAAGATTGGCAGCAATGGCGGCAGAATAGGAGCATCCCGCACCACTTGTATTTGGTGTATGAATCCGCGGTGCTTCATATGTTGTAATTGTATCCCCATCATATAAGACATCTACTGCAGGGCCTTCTAGTCTTCCGCCTTTTACCAGAACATTTTTAGCACCAAGCTGATGTAAATCGACTGCCGCTTGCTTCAACTCCTGAAGGCTGTTTAGTGGCCGATCATCTAGCAGGACAGAAGCTTCCGGAACATTTGGTGTCATGATCGTTGCTAGTGGAATGAGATTTGTTTTCAACACTTCGATTGCATTGTCCTCCAATAACTTGGAGTTCATTTTCCCAATCATAACTGGATCGACAACCACTGTCTTAACATCAGCACCTTTAATTAATCGCGTAACGGTTTTGATTACTTCCTCTGAAAATAACATTCCTGTTTTTATACCATCCGTACCGACTTGCTCCATGGCCGTAGCAAATTGGGCCTCGATAGCCTCTATATCCACCGCATGCACATTTTTCTTCGTTTCCGGATGCCTGCCGACAATAGCGGTGATGATGCTCATTCCATATACATCCAATTCCTGAAATGTTTTTAAATCAGCCTGTATGCCGGCACTACCTCCCGCTGCAGAACCGGCAATAGTCATTACTCTTGATGGAACGTTCATATGAAAAACCTCTCTTTTCGTATTTGTTTCACCTTCTTTTAGAATATGATAACAATAAAGAACCAAATAATCATTATTAATTGAATGACAACTTTAGCTACTGATCCTCCAAGGAATCCCAATAATGAACCAATCGATGCTCTAGCTGCTTCATTTGGTGGCCGGTGCTGAAGCAATTCAATAACAAATACGGTAATAAACGGAACAAGGATGATACCGAATGGCGGGATGATGAAGGAACCAATAATTACGGCAATCGCTGCTCCTCTTTCTCCCCATTTGCTGCCTCCATACTTTTTCACAAAATAACTATTGGCTAGAATATCTGCCAGGAACAGAAAAGCAGTGAAAATGACCATCACAATCCAAAACGAAGCAGTCAGTTCATTTGCATTGATGATGAACTGATAAAGGAAGAAGCCTACCCAAATAACCAATACAGATGGAATAATCGGATATAGGATTCCAACAAAGCTTAAAACAAATAAAGCAATAATGACAATCCAGATGATAAAATCTAACATAACATCCTCCTAACATGGATCAGGACTTTTTATGGTCCATACGAAAAATTTAATTGCTACCTTATTTAGGATACGTTTATAGCTTACCCTATGTTTCATTATATTTAACAGGGAGATCACTATGACAATCCTTAGTAGGAACAGGCACCGTCCGAATCTTTTAGAAAAAGCGTATATCTTAAATTAGAAAAATCCTACGAGTTTAACTTTCATGGACATGATTAATCTCATTAAAATTAATCATCCGATCACTTATGCGCTGCAGTAGCTGATGATCGTGACTAATGGCAAGCACACCAATACTTCGTGCTTTTGCAATTCGGAGAACCATTTCCCACAATTTAGCCTGGGTAACTGCATCCAGCATGGTTGTCATTTCATCTGCAATTAAATATTTCGTTCCATCATGTAGCGCCCGTGCAATACAGAACCGTTGCAGTTCACCACCCGACAGCTCGCTCGGCCAGCGGGATAACCATTCTTCCTGAATACCAAGTTCATTTAATAGAGGGCTATTCTCCATATTGGTCTCCGCAAGGACCTTATGCATCTGCCAGCGTGGGTTAATCGCCTTTTCCGGATGCTGCCAAATTAATTGAACAGGATGCATTCCTTTTTTCTTTATCTTTTTTCCGCCAAGTCGAATGGTTCCTGCTTCTGGCTGGAAGTACCCTGCCATCACTTTTGCCATCGTTGTTTTACCAGAACCGCTATACCCATGCAACCCAACTATTTCTCCAGGTTGAAGGCTTAAATCTAGATCTTTAAATACATATGGTCCATTCCCATATTTATAACTAATTCCTCTTATCTCCAGCATTTCTCCACTTTGTTGCTTTTGTTCCATTTCTTTCTCTCTTTGAAAAAACTCATTTCTCGGCAGTCTATTCCATAAAGCTTTTGAATAAGGATGCCTTAACCTTTCCCCTTTTCCCGAAAAAGCTGCCGCGTCTGCCGACTCAATGGTTTCTCCCTTATAAAACACAACGACTTTATCCGCAATAGTCAATGCGGTGTCGATATCATGACTAATGAACATGATTCCTTTTCCCTCTCGGGCTAATTGTTTCAGCAGTGAAATGGTTTCTTTCAGTACTTTTGGATCTAGCCCTGGAGTTGGTTCATCGGCAATAATTAATTCTGCCGGGCTAACCATTGCAGCCGCCGCCAGCACTCTCCTAGCCATTCCACCCGATAATTCAAACGGATACTTATTTTCGGCATCTTCCGGCAAACCTACCCGCTCAAAGATATCCTGCTGCACTACTTTTCTATCTGATTGGTGAATGACTCCCTGCACCTGTTTCCCGGTTTTCATTAAAGGATTCAGTGAATGGATAGACTGGGGAATGATTGAAATTTCCTTCCCCCGTAATACCTCTTTTATATTCTCCCCTTTATAAAGCAATGTCCCATGAGTTATTGCATGATCCGGAAGAATACCAAGAATAGCATTGGCGAGCAAGCTTTTCCCTGAACCACTTGCACCAACTACCGCGACAATTTCCCCTTCATGAATGGTGATATTCAGTTTCTTTATTACTTCCATCTTCGTTTCTCTTAATCCTTTTTTAAAGGATGGAAAAGCAAGTGAAAAGTCTTTCACTTCAAGTAATGGAGGAAGTTGATAATGCCCGTTGGTTTCCACGATAATTTCCTCCTTCTATGGCTTTTGTGCGTGAAACGGATCGATGAATAGCTTTATATTTTTTCCCAATACATCAAATAGCCCAACGATAATGAGTAAGGCAAGGCCTGGGAAAAAGGCAAGCCACCACATTCCAGCTGAAAGGTAGCGCATGGATTCTGATAATATTATCCCAATGGCTGGCTGTTCTGCCGGAAGTCCAAAGCCTAAAAATGTAATGGCAGCCTCATGTAAAATAGCATGGGGAAATAATAACAGAAATCCAATAAATAACTGTGGTAGAACATGTGGAAGGAAATGATGTCTCGCTATCCATAGCCTTGTTTTCCCTAGCCTTAATGAAATACCTACATAATCCATAGATTTCATTTGCAGTATTTCAGCGCGAAGCACCCTAGTTAAGGAGGGCCAATGTGTGAGGGCTAGGCCAATCACAATCCCTTGGAAGCCTCCACCTAAGGCAAAAGAAATCAAAATTAAAAGCACGATGTGTGGTACGCTAAGAAATAAATCGATGAGCCATGTCACTATTCGGTCCCATGTTTTATTAAAAGAAGCAAGTAGACTAAGGCATAGGGCAATCACTGTACTTGATAAGGCAGCCAGTATTCCTACTCCAATACTTAATGTTAGCCCTTTTAACGTTCTAGATAACATATCCCGTCCTAACCAGTCCGTTCCAAATAAATGGTCCAATGTTGGGGAACTGTTCTTATTTTCCATATTTATCCTCATACTCTCTTCCCCAATAAAAAGGCCACCTATTACAACTATTAAAAGGAAGAAAAGCGATAACGCAATCTTGAACAATGTCCGTTGTCTTAGATTGATAGAATTCATTATCCTTCCCCCCTTCTGATTCGGGGGTCTACCACTTTATATAGCACATCGGCAATGACGTTCCCTGTAAACACAAATATTGTACTAATTAATACGATTCCTAATAATAATGGAACATCCCCACCCAGACCTGCATCTACGACAGCCTGCCCCAGTCCCGGATAAGAAAATACCTGTTCCGCTAACACCGCTCCACCAAAAATTTCACCAAATGAAGCAAAGTGCAAGGAAATTGCAGGCAGGGAGATATTTCTCAGTCCATGCCTGTAAATAAGGCTAATACCTCGTTCTCCCGTTGCTTTGGCATAGCGAATATATTCACTTTCCAGTACATCTATAAGCTTTTGCCTTGTATGGAGTGCAATATTGGCGATACCGACCACACTTAATGTAAGGACCGGCAAGAATAAATGTCTAAGTTTATCCATGATAGAAACATCTCCAGCCAATACACCCGCTGGCGTTCCTAACCCTACCGGAAACCAACCAAGCCATACAGAAAATATCATTAATAACAGGAGACCAAGCCAAAATCCTGGGGTGGAAGCTAATACATAACAATATCCTCTAATAAATCGATCCAGCCATGTCCCTTGTTTCATAGCTGCCAACACACCCAGTAGAAAACCAATCAATCCGGACAAAACCCAAGCTAGACCCATCAATGTAAGCGAAGCAAGAAAGCGTTCGGCAATCACTTCCTTCACCGGGGCCCGGTATAACAGGGATGTACCCAAGTCCCCTTGAAGAACAGCTTTCCCCCAGTTGATGAATTGGCCAGCCTTAGGTTCATCCAGACCCCAATATTCAGCAATTTCCTCGCGTTGTTCGGGACTTACCCTTGTCATATCTGCACCAACATAAGACTGTACTGGGTCAATTGGTGAAATATTCATCAATGAAAAAGAAATGATACTAACTGCAATAAGCAAGGTTACCAGCTTTAGTAATTTACTTAAAAAATAATTCATAACATGTTTTACATACAATTTCCTGCCTCTTTTCTACTCTTTCCAATGCCAGTCCTCAATGAAATCAGTGATTGGCCAGCCGTGACCATGTGGCTGAATCTTTTGTTCACCGATTTCCAGATTTTCATTAACAAAGTACAAATGATCAAGATTTACTAACCAAGCCCATGGTGCATCCCCTTTTGCAGAGAACCCTTCTTCGCCATCCCATTGAGCTTTCTTCCACAAATCATGTGCTTCTTCTTCCGATGTTGCACGTAATGCTAGATTCATATATTCATCAACAGTTGGATTGAAATAGTAGTTTGAATTATAATAACCAATTCCCCTCGTACTGCTGCTGTACAAATTATACATTTCCAGTGGGTCATGACTGCCCCACCCCATCATAATAGGCTGAGAATACATGAGCTGTTCAATCTCATTCCAGCTTTTCCCCTCAGTTGTCACAGCTATTCCTAAAGGCTTCATCATTTCAGCAAAGGCCATTGACAGAGACTGCCGAATCTGATCATCCGCTGGGTAAAGTAAGGAAAATGCCGCTTCTTTTCCATCCTTCACTCGTACACCTTCATCAGATTCTTTCCAGCCTGCTTCATCCAATATCTCTTTTGCCTTTTCCATTTGATTGTCTTCTAGTACCGTATCCGGATTCCACCATGGTAAATGATCTGCAACGGAATATGCTGGTGTACCGTACCCATCAAGCACACCTTCTACCAAGGCTTGTCTGTCAACACCGACATTGATTGCTTTTCGTATCGCTTCATCTGCAGTTACATCATTTCCAATCGGTAATCCGTCTTCCGTTACTTTACCGCTTGGCACATACGGAAACATCACTCCCCGATTATCGACAGACGCTAATTGAATTAACTCCATCCCGGGAATCTCCTGATTTGCAAAAGTAGAGGGTACAGAAACTACATCCACTTCTCCTGCTTTGGCAGCAGCAAAACCTGCATCTTCTGATAAAAATAAGAAGGTTAGTTTATTAAAGAAAGGTGTTTGCCCATAATATAGAGGATTTCGCTCCACAATAATTTGCTGTCCTTTATCCCATTGAACAAGCTGATACGGCCCAGAGCCAATTGGCTGTTCCTTATAATTTTCATCATAGACATGTTTAGGAACAATCCCTGTTGTGACAAGCAAGTAGATAAAGGTAGAGTCCGGTTTCGTTAATGTAAATTGAACCGTATACTCATCCAGAGCTTCTACATTCTCCATATTACTTAAATCCACTACCGAACCACTTTCCTTTGTCGTTTCAAAGGTAAATACAACGTCCTCAGCCGTTAATGCTTCTCCATCGGAAAATTGTACATCATCCCGAATCGCTACCGTCCATATTAATCCGTCATCACTTACTTCATAATGCTCCGCGAGATCAGATTGAATATCAAAGTCTTTATTATATTTTAATAGAGTACTTTGAAAAAGTGGAGATCCATAGCGTCCCCAGCCTGTTGTAGGGTCAAATCCATCTTCAGGTTCTCCGCCGACAGAGAGAATTAACTCATCTGTAGTTTGATTTATGCCTGACGAATCACTCGTATTTTCAGATTTTGTTGTACAACCAGCTATCAAGCTAATTGCGATTATAAAAAATAGAATTGCTGTTTTTCTCATTTGTACATCTCCTCTATTCTATTCCTTGTACGTACTTCTACTATTTTAAGTTTTCTGCGTAAATACCGCAATAATAGAAGACCATAATTCCGAAGGAAGCTAGGCGGGAAAACCATAAAGTTTGTTGTTATGGAATTGATATAAACTCCAGACTAACTTTAGAATGCTAAGTTGGTGTTGTACCTACCGCTGCGGAAATACACTACGCTGGTTGGTACTATTCAACATTCTATCTGATTGTTGCTAATCGGTGTTTGATTGAATCTGAGAACAGTTTATTTCTCTAAAGTACTCTCTCAACTTAAAAAGAAACTTATCATAAGTCACTTTAATAGGTTATAGTTATACATTAATTAGAAAACCAGTACTAGCGTAGGCAGAATACGTAGACTCCTCGAAAATAAAAATCGATTTTCTTCGTGCGATATAGAGCTGCAGTTCGTGTTCCTTGTCCTGTGGGAATAGCACGTGTCCAGACCTGAGCAGGAAGTGGTTTTCTTCCGAGGAGGCTGAGGTCGTGCCCTTGAACCGTAAGTATTCTGCCGGAGCGGATGCAAGCACGCTATCATCATTAGAACAAGCGAGAGCAGCACGATAAGAATTTTCACTTAGTCGAAGTTTATATAAGATGTGGAATGAAACTTTTCTGCAAAACAACATGTCTTTTAGGTGGGACGAGTAATCGCAGTCCTAATTTTTCAGAAAACAGTATTCTGTTAAAATACTAATATTAGAAAAAGAACTTACAGGGGAAATACGAATGAAACTCTTAACAAACACCATGTTTACTTGGCTGATCGTCATCATTTTCTTAGTTGCTCTTTTTTACCTTTATAACACCCAAAAAGAGGAATCTTATACGTACCATGGAGATGATGCACCGATACCAGCAGAATTGCATCCAATTGTAGAAGAAAAGAAAAGGCAATTAATCGATTTAGCATCTTCGAGAAATATTCAACTCGTTATTACCGAAGAAATCCGTTCTTTCGAGAGACAAAATGCTCTATATGAACAGGGGAGGACAAAACGGGGCAATATTGTGACAAATTCCAAAGCTGGCGAATCCTATCATAACTACGGACTCGCCTTTGATTACGCACTAAAAAATGAAAATGGAGATATCATTTGGGATATTCATTATGATGGAAATCACAATGGTGAAGCCGACTGGTTCGAGGTTGCAGACATTGCAAAGCAGCTTGGCTTTGATTGGGGTGGTGATTGGGCCAATCATAAGGATTATCCGCATTTGCAGATGACATTTGGATTAAGTGTCGATATGTTAGAAGAAGGTTATCGACCTTAAAAACAGATTTTTGTATCGTTTCCGCTTGATGAAGGACGCCCCTTCCAACTTTTTTCCTTGAAAGATAGGAAAGTATAAATTTGCGCTTTGATGTCTAGCTCCATCGCCCAGCGACTAGCGGACTTCCCTCACCTCCGTACGATAAAGAAGTCTTGCCGCCGATTGGTGAAACCAGAGGCTTAGTCGCACTTATACCCTTTCGGTGAAAGTCAACATCGATTCGGGTTTAGGAAGGCCGACTAAAAGCGGGCTAGCGCTCAGGCGTCGGCATACCCCTATGAAGGGGCATGTTTCCTTTTCGCTCTTCAAGCATAAGATTCACTAAGATTTTTACATTCGTAAAAATCAAGATCATCTAATCTCCTACGGGAACTGTTCGGTTAAAACCGCCGCTTTACGCGGCAACACCGAACCACCTGACATGGCCAGGCGCAGTCCGTACGTCGCTAAACGGGCGCTTGCGCTTTTTTTATTCGGTCTTTCATCAGCTGGATCAGTTTTCCACGATAACGAAACTGCTTTTAGAATTAGTTATCCCTTGTTTTGGGCCATCTCCAAACATTGCACAACCTGTCTGCTTCTTTCCATTGCATATTGATAAGCGTGAATATCCCTTTCCATTATGATCCGGATAAATTCATCTGCTTCATAAACCATATCCAATTCTAATTGTTCTTTTCCTAATTCGTGCTGTTGTTTGGTTTCTCGGTTATAATGCGTAATTTTCGTGATTGGAGCAATATGATCAATGGTAATCGTTCCATTTTCTCCATGAATTTCTGAAGGAATTGTTGCGTCTGCGATTTTAGAACATAAAATCGTAACAACAAAATCTTTATACGTTAATACAAGTGTTCCACTACCGTCTGCCCCATTATCTAGTAAAACAGGGAAATATTCCAAACGATTCGGTTTACCAAAAAGATCAACTGCCATACTTAATGGATACACTCCCAAATCCATAAGGGCACCACCGGCAAATTCCTTTGAAAAAACATTTGGTTCTTTCCCTGCTTTAAATGCATCATACCGAGACGAATATTGAATATAATGGAGAATTGCACTTCGAACTTGCCCTATATTAGCTAAGGATTCTTTGAAAACAGTATAGTTTGGAGAATACAAATGCCGATATCCCTCAAATACAAAAACACCCTCTTGTTTCGCTAATTCAGAAACGGCTCTCCACTGCTCTTCTGAAATAACCATCGGCTTTTCACAAAATACATGTTTTTTGCTCTTTATTACTTTTATCATTTGCTCAAAATGCACAGAATTCGGGGAAGCAAGATACACAAAATCCGTATCTTCCTTTAACATTTCATCCAGGTCTGTATACCAGCGCTCTGCTCCATTATTGGATGCAAAACCTCTTGCAGTTTCTTCTGACCTGGAATATATCGAGGAAAGGCGTACTTTGCCCGTTTGCTTCGCAGCCTGTATAAAGGACTCCGTAATCCAGCTTGTTCCTATTGTAGAAAATGTTATCACTTTATATCACTCTTTTCTTCTTGAATGTCTTCACCTGGTAATGGGTCAATTGTATGTTTGTACTCATACCCCTTTTTAATTTGGGTCATCGTAAGCAATAAAATCAATATTACAATAATAACAGAAAGGATGACTCCAACTAAAGTACTCATTATTATCCCTCACTTTTTATTTTGGCTCTTTTCGCAAAGTTTGTTGTTATAGAATCTATATAAACTGCGAAGGAAATACACGGAGACTCCTGCGGGAACAGTGACCAGAGTGAGCCCCCTAAAGAAGACAGCAAGAGGAGGCTCACGGGTCGCCCTAGGTGCACGGAGTGTATTTCTGCAGCGGTAAGTTGATGCTCCAACATCATTTAAAATAAGTTCGAAATTTTCATCAAATGCAAAATAAAACTTTCCTGCAAAAGCAACATTTCTTTTCGGTGGGACGAGTAATCGCAGTCCCACTCTTTTGGAAAGCAGCCTTTTCATTTTATACAACCATTAGCTACACTCTGATTATAATACTATTATACTATCCTTTGCCATTTTATCGAAAAACCCGTATATCTTCTTTCAGTAAATATACTGGTTTTCTAATGTTTTTCCATCCCTCAATAATACTATTCATACAAATCATGAGTATTTGGAAGCATATTTAACTATTTCCAAGCATATCTTTGGATATCACAAATGATTAGTATTTAATTCCCCGAGAAGGCAATTATTCCTGAATTATCAGAATATATTGGATTTGAATCAACTTCCTAACACGACTATCATTATAATAGTAGATATTTAACCATCTTCCCCCTAATCTTTTAATCTATATTTTTGCATCTAAGGTTTTCATCTACAATAGTACTGGAATTCACGTACGAAAAGCACGGAATTTTAGTATGGACTGGATTCATAGTAGCTTAAATTCTAAGCACTGGATATGAGGAAAACGGCCCATTCACGAAAGAACAAGTGGATACAAGTTTTTCTTAATATTAGAAACATAGGTATAATTTTTAAAATTAAACAGGGAGGTCATTTAGACTTGAAGAAATTATTACTTACATTAGTGACAGTATTTGGATTAATAGTACTGGCCGCATGTGGATCAGATGATTCGACATCTGGTGAAGGCGGTGAAGGCAGTGAAGGCGGGAAATTAGCCGAATTACAAGAATCAGGCACAGTGAAAATCGGTTTTTCCAATGAGGCTCCATATGCTTATGAGGAAGATGGAGAATTGAAAGGGGCAGCAGTTGATATTGCTATAGCAGTATTTGCTGAACTAGGGATCGACAATGTGGAATCCCAATTATCTGACTGGAGTCAGTTAATACCAGGGGTTCAAGCAGGACAATTTGATGCTATTACTGCCGGTATGGCTATCAATCCTGACCGATGTGAAAATGTACTATTTGGAGAACCAGAAATGCAATACGGTGAAGGGCTAGTTGTTCCAGCTGGAAACCCACTGGATTTACACAGCTATGAAGATATTGCAAATAACCCTGATGTAACCGTTGTTGTCATGGAAGGAACAACAGAAATTGAATTCTTAAAACAAGAAGGCGTTAGTGAAGATCAAATCACAACCGCACCGGATATCCCGGCTACATTCTCTGCGGTTCAAGCAGGGCGTGCCGATGCAACTACAGGTACAGAAATGACAGTTAAAATGGCGTTAGAATCAGCTGGCACAGATGAACTGGAATTTGTTGAATCATTCGAGCAACCAGATGTGGAAGGTGTACCAAGCTACGGTGCAGCTGCATTTAACTTAAATGATCAAGATTTAGTTGATGCTTATAATGAAAAACTGGCAGAACTAAAAGAAGATGGTACAGTTGCTGAATTGCTGGAGAAAAATGGATTCAGTGGAGAAACCAATTTCGTACCAGTAGGTGAAGTAACAACAGAACAGGCTTGTAACGGGGAAGTTTAATTGACATCTGGCCTATAAAAGTAAAAAAGCATGACTCCATAGGGTCCGGTTCCCTCACCCAGGGGCCTGACCCTATGTTTTTTCCTTAAGCGATTCCTCGGAAAATTACAAATAAATTTTGGGGCTAACTTCCATTTCCTCCTATTTGAACGTTTTAAATATATATACAAACACAAAGGAGTGATTACGATTAACGCAATACTAGATATTTTCCCGCAATTAATGAGGGGGCTTGGCGTTACTGTTACTGTATTGCTGGCATCAGCTGTCCTAGCCTATTTAATGGCCTTTATCGCTGGGCTTTGTCGTCTCTCGCAAAATGTTATTATCCGAAAATTTACCGGTTTTTATGTAGAAGTATTCCGCGGAACTTCTTTAATTGTCCAGTTATTCTGGCTATATTATGCGATTCCGATGCTTTTTGGCATCCAATTAGGATCGAATTGGTGGACAGGTGTTATTGCTATCGGCTTGAATTACGGAGCATACCTATCTGAAGTTGTACGCGGCTCTATTCTTTCCGTTGCAAAGGGACAAACCGAAGCAGCTGTCGCATTAAATATGTCCCGTTTTCAACGAATGCGCCTCATTATTTTCCCGCAGGCCGTTCGTATGATGCTTCCTGAATTTGGAAACTATACAATCCAGATGTTAAAGGGAACCTCTCTCGTTTCCTTAATTGGTATGACAGACGTCCTTTACTATGGTGACATTATGCGAAGTACAAATCTTGCACAAGCACCACTTATTTATTTATTAGTACTCGTCTTCTACTTTATCCTTGCATTACCGTTAATTTGGTTAACAAGAAAAGGAGAGAGTATTTCTAAGAAAGGGGTGGCTAGCGGATGAGCAGTACTTACTGGAGCTGGGAAAGATTCTTTGACGCCCTACCTTTCGTATTACAAGGTCTTGGTATGACCGTGGGCTTAACCATAACTTGTTATCTTTTCGCTTTACTATTTGGTTTTGTTTGGACGTTCTTAAGAAGGATACCAAATAAAGCCTTTCACTGGATTGTGACATGGGTAATGGAATTTATCCGTTCTACCCCGCCACTTGTCCAATTATTCTTTATTTATTATGCATGGCCAATGATTCCAGGAATTGGTGTTACTCTCGGTCCATTTACAAGTGCGGTATTGGGACTAGGTATTCACTTTAGTACGTACATTGGCGAAATCTATCGTTCCGGCATTGAAAGTGTGGACAAGGGACAATTGGAAGCATCGAAAGCCTTAAACTTCTCCACCTTTGATAAATGGAGGAAAATTATTTTACCACAAGCACTGCCACCTACCATTCCGATGCTAGGAAACTACTTTATTATCATGTTTAAAGAAGTTCCCCTTGCATCAACAATCGGTGTTGCAGGCATCCTGCTAATGGCTAATACGTATGGGGCACAGAACTGGGCTTATCTAGAGCCATTAACAATAGTTGGTATGATTTTCTTAGCCCTAAGTTATCCATCTGCAGTTCTTATTAAAAAACTGGAAGTAAAAATGAACACTCGTTTTGATAAAAAAGCGACGGTCGAAAAAGCGAAAAAAGGAGCAGTGATGTAATGACCGAACCAATTGTACAATACCGAGACGTCCATAAATCATTCGGTGATGTTAAGGTTTTAAAAGGAATTAACTTAGACATTCACCCGGCTGAAAAAATTGCAGTCATTGGTCCGAGTGGATCGGGTAAAACTACGATTATTCGTATGCTGATGACACTAGAAGAACCAACATCTGGTGATATTATCGTTGATGGTACGAATCTATGGAAGATGGAGAAAAGCGGAAAAATGGTAAGAGCGAGTGAAAAACATTTACGTGAAGTTCGCGGTGACATCGGAATGGTGTTTCAGCATTTCAACCTCTTCCCTCATATGACAATTTTAGATAATTGTATGGCTGCACCAATCCATGTTAAGAAAGAAAATAAAGAGGAAGTGCGTGAGCGAGCTGTTCAAATGCTTGAACGCGTTGGACTTGGTGACAAATTTGATAGCTATCCCAGCCAACTTTCCGGTGGGCAAAAACAGCGTGTCGCAATGGCACGCGCACTCGTAATGCGCCCTAAAATCATGTTGTTTGATGAAGTAACATCTGCACTTGACCCTGAGTTAGTTGGTGAGGTATTGGAAGTGATTCGTGATATCGCAAAGAACGATGATATGGCGATGGTGCTTGTGACACACGAAATGGATTTTGCCCTTGATATTGCGGATAAAGTGCTTTTCCTTGATGAAGGTGTCATTACCGAGCAAGGTACAGCAAGTGAAGTCATAGAGCATTCGACAAATGAACGACTGCAAACCTTCCTGCATCGATTCAGGAAAGTATAGAATACAATTTTTAATGCTAAATCGCAGTTTATTAAAGCTGATGTCAAAAATAATACGCTTTTAGAATACCGCCTTTTATAAAGGTTAGTTCATATAACTGAAAGAGGATCGTCTAACTCAGAGACAATCCTCTTTTTAAAGGATTAAGAAAGTATAAATTTGCGCTTTGATGTCTAGCTCCATCGCCCAGCGACTAGCGGACTTCCCTCACCTCCGTACGTCGCTAAACGGGCGCTTGCGCTTTTCTTATAATGGTATGAAATGTGAATTTCCTGGCCATCCAGGGATTCTTTTAGATAGAGGGGAATACCTAAACGAAACTCTAATATTATTTATCTTAAATCCTCACCTATAATTCTTACTTCCCTTTCCAATGTTACGTCAAATTTTTCCTTCACCGTTTTTTGAACAAAGTGGATTAAATCGATGTATTCATTTGCAGTTGCATTATCTATATTAACAATAAAGCCGGCATGTTTTAAGGATACCTGTGCACCACCAATTTGTTTACCTTGCAGATTACTATCCTGAATTAACTTCCCTGCAAAATATCCTGGAGGACGCTTAAATACACTTCCGCATGACGGGTATTCTAAAGGCTGCTTGGATTCACGGCGTAAAGTCAGGTCATCCATTAACGCTTTAATTTCCTCGTAGTTTCCATTTTTCAAGGAAAATTCTGCTTCCAGAACAATGTACCCCTTATCCGGGATATTACTCTTCCTATAAGCCAAGTCCAATTCATTGGCTGCAAGTGTCAGAAGTTCCCCTTCCCTTGTCACTACTACTGCACTCGTTAATACATCTTTAATTTCTCCACCATAGGCACCGGCGTTCATGTATAATGCCCCACCTACAGACCCAGGAATACCACATGCAAATTCAAGTCCGGTAAGACGCTCCTTTAAAGCCTCTCTGGAAACATCGATAATTCTTGCCCCGCTTTGTGCAACAATCATATTTTCATCAGTTTTGATTTCATTTAACTTCTGTAAATTTAATACAATTCCACGGATCCCACCGTCTTTGACAATTAAATTGGATCCATTGCCCAGTAAAGTAAAGGACGTATTTTCTTTATTTGCCAGTTTGACAATTCCTTGTACTTCCTCATACGTATCAGGAGTCACATAGAAATCTGCTTCCCCACCTAATTTGGTATACGTATGATTTCTTAACTGCTCATTCACCTTCACATTTTCTTCGGCTGTAATCTCTGTTAATTTATCATAAAGATGATGATTTATTTTCAATGAAATCATTCCTTTTATTTTTTTGCCTCTTACCATTTCAAATATATGTTTAAAACATATAAAGTGAATCTTCAATCAATGGGGGGGTTATCCCCACTGATTGTTAGATGAACGAATCAGGTGTTTACTGGCTGTCCGCCCCCACTTATCATTTAAAGTATCTCGAATTCTTGAAGTGGGGGGCTTACAGCCAGTTAATCACGTGATAAAAAACCACCAAAGAACATGGTGATTTTTAATCCTTTTTCTATTGTAAGTTATTGCAGCTCTTCATGCCACAAAAAAGAATGAATCATCTTATCTACTTGTATGCTTTCATGCATTCCACTGTGACCTAATTCATTATCTTGAATAATGACTTCCCGAAGCTGATTTTCCGAAACCATTTTCCGAATCGCTTTGACACTTTCAGTAAATGCAACAGTATCTCCAGCGCTTCCAATATTTAGAACCTCTATATTTCCAGGTATTTTTCCCTGATGAAGCATCTGAAATGCAGGGGAGTCTGGTTTTAAGTCTGTTGCTGCAGGGTCATGGTGAATACGGAAATATTCTGTGCTGTATATACCATCAAACGGGCTTCCAATGGCAACAAATCGGTCAACATTGGGATAATCATCGGACCTATAATCCATCATGTATTTCATAGAAATAATTCCTCCCATGGAATGACCAACCAAGTTTACCGTCTCTACCCCATATTTTGCTTTGAAATGCTGCAATACAGATGCCAGCCATTCTGCACTATCAGCAAAACTTGCACGGTTATTTTGCAAAATAACTTGAACAAACGTTTGTTTAGCTGGGTCAAATTTCACTGGATGATCAACGACTCTTCCCCTGGAGGAAACGTAATAAACCAAGCCTTTTTTCCCCCACCCATTTTCTTCAAATCGATCGAGCATCGTATGAAAAGAATTGGTTGTTCCTTTATAACCATGGACAAATACGGTTGGAATACCGTATAGTTTTTCTGAATTTGCTCTGTTTGGTACATATATATAAGCAATGGTACCGAAGATAAAGACAATAAACAGAATAATACTTATGATATGCTTTAGTTTATGTTTCAAATGCGTTCCCTCTCAATTAACATTCTGCTGCAACGTTTTTTGTTTGATAATAAACCAAGTAAAATAAGATGCAATCAGCAATAGTAAAATTTTAATGATAACGAGTGGTACAACAAAGATAACGGTAAATAACATAGATACCCATAGTAACGTAACACCAATAACCTTTGCTTTTAATGGAATGCCATTTCCATCACGGTAATTTAAAATATACAGTCCAAAACGTTTATTGGTGATTAACCAATGATATAAACGATTCGAGCTTCGGATATAGCAAGCCGCCGCTAATAGCAACAAAGGTGTTGTTGGCAATAAGGGCAGGAATATTCCTAATACACCTAAGCCTAATGAAAGTGAACCAGCGACGATTAAGAATAATTTTTTTATTGATTTCACAGGGAAACACCTACTATATAAATATATTTACCCCTTTCATTATAACACCCGTAAAACCTTAAACCCTTTAAGAATGGGACAATTTTATGAAATTCCTACCTATCTTTTTATCTGATTAATGGAATGAAAAATCGGTTTCCCGTCCTCGTAGCTTGCTATATAGTTAAAACCAATGGTCTCAAGAAGGTCCAATGATTCTTTAAATTTATACGCAAGGGTCGTCTCCACATGGGAATCAGAGCCAAGTGTGATGATTTCACCACCACATTCCTTATACAAAGATAAGATATCAGTACTTGGCATTCCGCCTCCCAATCCATACCTGTAACCCGACGTATTTAATTCTATACCCTTACCAGCCGGAATGATTTCAGTAAAAATTTCCCGAACGATTTCATGAAAGTCGTTGGAGCTTTTTTCTTCTGTATACCTTTTTACTAAGTCAATATGTCCTAAAATACTAAATCCTTTAAAGCGTTTCACACATTCTAGTAATTCCTCATAATATATTTGATATGCCTTATCAACGATTTTATCTTTGAAGAAATTTCCTGAATGAAGGTCCTTTTGCTCTGTTGAATGCATCGAACAAATGACAAAATCAAAGGTTTCTTCGTTCATTAATTTTTCATACCGGTCCAACAAACGTGGTTCCACACCAATCTCTACGCCTTTCTTTATACGGATTTGGTTGCGATACACTTCCTGGATTTCTTTTACCTTCTTATCATAAGCAGGTAAATCAAATTCAAATATCCAGTCTTGATCGGGATAATCATAATCAATATGATCTGTAAAACAAATTTCCTCCAATCCGATGTCGATGGCTTTTTCAACGGTTTTTTCCATCTTTGTCTCACAGTCTGCCGAAAAATCACTATGTATATGATAATCAAACATCTTAAAACGCTCCCCATGAATTGACTTTTATCTTTTTCTTCTTTATAATACTATATAACTTTAATTAGATAAAGTGATAAAGCAATAAAGTTTTCAAGAAATATTTACTCAATACAAATCATACCAAAAATCAGCAATATTCTTTATACTTATACCTAAAAAAAGTATAATTTTCTTATTATTACATAAACCGAAGAACTACATTTTCCAAAAGCATTAAAAAAAGAAGGAGAATTCTTCATGCAGAGATATGTTATGGATAACAACAAAAATACGAATGTGCAAGACTTTCAAATAAGGGACGATCTTATCTCCACGTTAAAAAACCGTTTCACCACTTATGGCTATAAACAGGTTCGGACTTCTACATTTGAATCCTATGATATGTATTCCAACCTTATCGGTACAGTCAACAAAGATGAAATGATCAAAGTAATTGATACATCGGGAAAGGTTTTAGTTCTTCGACCTGATGTAACGATCCCGTTAAATAGAATGACCACATTGAATGGCTTAAACACCGATAACCAGCGGCTTTTCTATGTACTGGACGTTTTCCGTCAGTCCCCTGAACAGATGGATCAGAAGGAAAGCACCCAGGCAGGTGTGGAATGTTTTGGTGATCATTCAGCTGAAACCGATTCGGAAATTATTATGATGGCCATCCATACGTTAAAGGATATAGGATTCCGTAATTTCAAACTGGAAATTGGCCATGCGGGTTTTTTCAAGGAACTCATTCAGCAAACCAAGTTAACCGAACAGGAATTAGACGCCCTGCAGTCACTCATCCAATCGAAAAACTTAGCTGAAATGGGGCCGTTTCTCACTCAGCTTGATATTGAAGAGGACGTACGAACGGCAATTCAATCCATACCAATGATGTATGGAAATCCTGAACATGTTATTGAACAGGCAAAATCTATTATTCGTAATGATTCCATGGAAGCAATCCTCCAAAATCTGATTGAAATTAATGAACTGTTAAAAGCATACGGTGCTGAAAACTCCGTCCTGTTTAACCTCGGTCTTATTAATAATATGAATTACTACTCTGGAGTTATTTTCCAAGGGTTTGTGGACAGTATTGGAAAGCCGGTGGTAATGGGCGGACGATATGATAATCTTGGCGAACAGTTCGACCATTCTATACCGGCGATTGGTTTTGCTTTTGAAGTCGATTTATTAATTCATGCTATGCAGCAGCAAGGTCTAACTAATACACAGCCATTAACAGCAGATATAATTATTCGTTACCCAAAAGAAAAGCAAACCGATGCACTGCGTTCTGCATATTTTCTTCGTGATCATGGCTATCAAGTCCTTACCTACTCCGTGGAAAAAACGGAAGAAGTGAACGTGGAGGGTAAAAATATTGCTGACTTTTCAGTGAGCCATAATACTTTGTATAAACAGAATATGAAGGAAACCTTCTCGAAACCGGAAGAGCTTTTATCGCTGTTAAAGAAGGAGGAGAAATAATTGCAACCCATCACACTTGCATTAGCGAAAGGAAGACCGGCAAAGAGCACGATTGAATTATTGGAGAAAACAGGTGAACATTTTATTGATTTACATGAAGATAGCAGAAAGCTCGTTTTTTATAATAAGGACAAATCCATTAAAGTGATTTTTGTCAAAGCACTCGATGTTCCTACCTATGTAGAAAAAGGAGCAGCAGATATCGGAATCGTCGGCAAGGATAACATTATGGAATCCCAGGCAGATGTATATGAGCTGCTTGATTTAAAGATAGGAAAATGTAAGTTTTCTGTTGCGGGAAAACCCGATCATCCAATTAAAAATAACCAAAAACTAACGATTGCAACCAAATATCCCAATGTTGCCAAAAAACATTTTCTGAAAAAAGGACAGCCAATCGAAACGGTAAAATTAAATGGTTCTGTAGAATTAGCACCGATTATTGGACTTTCCGACTATATTGTAGACATCGTCGAAACCGGCAGTACACTGAAAGAAAATGGGTTAGTCGTACTAGAGGATATCGAAAAAATAAGTACGAGATTAATTGTGAACAAAGCTAGTTTTGCTACCAAAGCAGCAGAGGTTCAACAGTTCATCAATCAACTAAAATTAGCCATGGAGTGATATGAGATGAAAATAATAACATCCGAGCAATTTTTCGCCGAGAAAAAAGTTCCCTCCTCCTCCAGCCAGTTAAATGAGGAACAGATCGACCGTTCGGTACTGGAAATTATTAAGCAAGTAAAACAAAACAAGGATGCTGCTTTGTTCCGCTATACTGAGCAGTTCGATGGAGCAGAACTTGACAGCCTTCTTGTTTCCGAGTCGGAATTTAATCAGGCGCGAGGAAAAGTCGATCATGAATTTATTGATGCAATCAAGGAAGCAAAAGAAAATATAAAAGAGTTTCACCAGGCTCAAAAAGAACAGTCATGGCTGATGGAAAAGGATAATGGAATCTTATTAGGTCAAAAGGTGACTCCGCTTGAAAAAGTAGGTGTGTATATTCCTGGCGGGAAAGCAGCATACCCTTCCTCTATATTAATGGATGTGATACCGGCACAAATCGCAGGTGTAGAAAAGATTGTAATCACCACTCCACCTCAAGCGGATGGAACAATCAATCCATATGTTCTAGTAACTGCAGAGGAAATTGGTATTCGTACGATTTACAAAGTAGGGGGCGCTCAAGCGGTCGCTTCACTAGCTTATGGTACGGAATCCATAGAAAAAGTAGATAAAATTGTTGGACCTGGAAACGCCTTTGTGGCAAGAGCAAAGAAATGGGTATACGGAGATGTAGCGATCGACATGATTGCAGGTCCAAGTGAAATCTGTGTCGTTGCAGATGAAACGGCCCCTGCTAGTTATATTGCAGCAGATTTGCTTTCCCAAGCAGAACATGATGAATCAGCAAGTGCCATCTGTGTCACAACAAATAAACAATTAGCTGAACAAATAAAAGCCGAAGTGGAAGAACAAACGGCACAGCTGGAGCGAAAAGCAATCATAGAACAGTCCATTGAACAAAATGGAAGAATCATTCTTGCTCAAGACGAACAAGATGCTTTCGCAGTTGTAAATGAGATTGCACCAGAACACTTACAGTTAATGGTAAACAATCCAATGGAAAGTGTTCAGCTGGTAAAACATGCAGGTGCTATTTTCTTAGGGAACTATTCCCCTGAACCACTTGGTGACTACTTTGCTGGACCGAACCATACGCTTCCAACCAGTGGTACAGCAAGATTTGCTTCACCACTAGGAGTTTATGATTTTGTGAAAAAGTCGAGCATCATTCATTATTCTAAAGATGCCCTTACGAAAGCAACCGATAAAATCACAAAAATTGCAAACACAGAAGGACTAACTGCGCACGCAAATTCTATTTCAATAAGGAAGGACAATCGAAATGCGTAATGCAAAAATTTCCCGAAAAACAAGTGAAACGGCCATCGATTTAGATTTCACAATAGATGGAACAGGCAATTCTTCCATCCATACTGGTGTTGGATTTTTAGACCATATGCTTACACTTATGACCAAACACGGTTTATTTGAATTAAATGTAACATGTGACGGGGATTTAGAAGTCGATCAGCACCACTCAGTAGAGGACATTGGGATTGCCTTAGGACAAGCATTCCTAGAGGCTTTAGGAAATAAAGAAGGAATTACACGTTATGCTACGGTAACGACACCGATGGATGAAGCCCTATCCACGGTATCCCTAGATATTAGCGGACGTCCTTACTTTGTTTATCATGTAGAAGGATTAAAAGATAAAGTGGGCAACTTTGACACAGAACTGGTGGAAGAATTTTTCCAAGCATTTGTAAGCAATGCAAAAGTGACACTGCATATTAACCTAGCTTATGGAACAAACTCTCATCACATCATTGAATCTATTTTCAAAGGGTTTGGCCGCTGTCTGGACCAGGCAACATTGAAGAACCCGCGTATACAAGGTGTTCCATCAACAAAGGGATCACTATAGAAACAGCTCTTTTCGTAAGTTTTGTAGCTTTTTAATGCAAGCAGTTGATATAAACTCCTGACTAATGAAAATTCCTATCGTGATGATCTCGCTTGTTCTAATGATGTATAGCGTGCATGCATTCGCTCCGGCAGAATACTTGTGGTTCGTGGGCACGACCTCAGCCTCCTCGCGGAAAAACCACCGCTGCTCAGGTCTGGAACGTGCTATTCCCACAGGACAAATCGGCTTTTATTTTCGAGGAGGCTCCGTATTCTGCCTACGCTAGTACTGGTTTTATGATTGAAGTATAGCTATAACCTATAAAAAGCACGTTTTATAAGCTTCTTTTCACCTGAAGAGAGACCTTACATTACTAATTAATAAGATACGCACTCAACCAGATTGTTTTCTGGTCGTAAAAATTCTAGTTACCTGCAGAACAGCGGTACATCTCAAAAAGGAAGATAGCTTTGTGTATTAGAGAAAAAATGTTCTTTCTTCTAATCAAACATCGATTAGTAACACTCGGGAATAAAGTTGAATAGCTCACAATAGCGGAGGAAATACACGGAGACTCCTGCGGGAAAAGCGGCCAAAGTGAGACCCCTAAAGTCGCTTTAGCTCGAGGGAGGATCACGGGTCACCCTAAGGGGCGCGTAGTGTATTTCCTTAGCGACAAATTAAGCTCCAATATCATTTGAAGTTAGTTCGCAGTTTATATCAAATATGGAACAATATTTTCTGTAAAAGCAACAAATCTTTTCGGTGAATGAGTAATCACAGTTCCAATATTTTTGAAAACAACCGTAAAAATTACTCGGAAAGGAGCATACATGATGATTGCAATTATAGATTACGATGCTGGGAATATTAAAAGTTTACAATTCGCATTAGATAAATTAAAAATCGAATCTGTTTTAACCAAAGATCTTCAAACCATTAGAGAGGCAAAAGCCATTATCCTTCCTGGTGTTGGTGCCTTTAAAGATGCGATGGACTCCCTCAATAAATTGGGTATGACCGAAGTACTGCGGGAAGAGGCCGCCAATGGAAAACCGCTTTTAGGAATATGCCTCGGTATGCAATTATTTTATGAAACGAGTTATGAGGATGGGGAATGGCAAGGGATTGGACTATTAAAAGGAAGCGTCAATCGTATTCCAGATATGGTAAAAGTACCTCATATGGGCTGGAACACACTACAGAAACATAAGGAAAGTCCGCTTTTCGATAAGATTTCTGATGATTCATATGTTTATTTTGTCCACTCCTATGCAATTGGTGGATCTTATGATTCGGATACACTTGTAGCTAGTTCCGAATATGGTACGACCATTCCTGCCATTGTCCAAAAAGGGAATGTAACAGGGATGCAGTTCCATCCGGAAAAAAGTGGTGAAGTTGGACTGCAGTTATTAAAAAATTACGGGGAGCTGATTTCATGATCCTTTTTCCAGCAATCGATATACGCGGTGGAAAATGCGTTCGCCTTACTCAAGGTGATTATAATAAAGAAAAAGTTTACAGTGATGCACCAGCAAATATGGCAAAAGAATGGCAGGAAAAAGGCGCTGAATTCTTACATATCGTTGACTTAGATGGTGCCAAAACGGGCGATTCTACTAATCAAGCTGCTATTCAGGCAATTGCGGAGCAGACGGAAATACCTGTTCAAGTTGGTGGAGGAATCCGTTCATTGTCAGTGATTGAAACCTATGTCACTTCAGGCGTTGATCGAGTGATTATTGGAACGGCTGCTATTCATGATAAAGAATTTTTAAGGAACGCTGTATCCATGTATGGTTCCAAGATTGCCGTTTCCATTGATGCAAGAAATGGCTATGTAGCTACTGATGGTTGGACAAAGGACAGCACGGTGAAAGCAACAGACCTTGTAGAAGAACTGGAAGCTATCGGTATTGAGACAATCATTTATACGGATATTTTAAAAGATGGAATGCTTAAAGGACCGAACTTTGAAGAATTAAAAACCATCAACGAAGCTACAGCAATGAATGTCATTGCCTCTGGTGGAGTTTCTTCAAAAGCAGATATTCAAAAATTAAAATCTCTTCGTATGTATGGTGCCATTATCGGTAAGGCACTTTACGACGGTACATTAAAATTTGAAGAGGTATTGGAGGTTGATGACAATGCTCGCTAAACGAATCATCCCCTGCCTTGATGTGGATAAAGGTCGCGTGGTAAAAGGGAGAAAATTTCAAAACATTCAGGATGTTGCAGACCCAGTTGACCTGGCCAAGCGCTATAATGATGCGGGAGCCGATGAATTGGTATTTTATGATATTACTGCCTCCAATGAAGAGAGAAATATCTTCCTGGATGTAGTGGAACAAGTTGCTCGGGAGATATCCATTCCCTTTTCCGTTGGCGGCGGCATTCGCTCCATCGATGACATCAATAGTGTCCTTCGTTCTGGAGCCGAGAAGGTTTCTGTAAACAGTGCAGCAGTCAATAATCCTGATTTAATTAAAGAGGCCGCCTTAAAATTTGGAAGTCAGTGTATAGTTCTTTCCATTGATGCAAAAGAAACATCTACAGGAAGATGGGAAGTTTTTATAAATGGTGGACGTAAAAACACTGGAATCGATGCAATGGATTGGGCTAAACGAGGCGAGCAGCTTGGTGCTGGTGAAATTGTTATCAATGCCATCGATACAGACGGTGAGAAAAATGGGTACAACTTAGAATTAACGAAAGCAATTGCTGATGCCGTGAATATTCCAGTTGTTGCCAGTGGTGGTGCTGGAGCATTAGAACACTTTTCAACGGTATTAAAAGAAGCGAATGCAGACGCAGCATTAGCTGCATCGGTATTTCATTATGGAGAAATTCCGATTCCAGAATTAAAAGCCTTTTTAGTAGAAGAGGACATCATCGTAAGGAGGTAGACAAATGGATATTAACATAGAGAACTTAAAGTTTGATGATAATGGATTAATCCCGGCCATCGTCCAGGATGCAGATAGTGGCAAAGTTTTAACTTTAGCTTATATGAATCAGGATTCGTTGCGAAAGACATTAGAAACGAATGAAACATGGTTCTTCTCACGCAGCAGACAAGAGCTGTGGAACAAGGGCGAAACGTCAGGAAATAAACAGCAAATCAATAAGATCAGTTATGACTGTGATGCAGATGCGCTCCTAGTACAGGTAACACCACTTGGCCCTGCATGTCATACTGGTAAAGAAACGTGCTTCCACAATACCTTATATACAAAGGATGAGCCTTCACAGGAAATTATCTCTCAAGTCGTGGCAAAGATTACAGAACGACGTGAAAACCCTATTGAGGGATCGTACACCAACTATTTGTTCAATGAAGGCTTGGATAAGATTTTGAAAAAGGTCGGGGAAGAAACGACTGAAGTAATCATTGGTGCGAAAAATAATGATAAGACAGAGCTAACAAATGAAATTGCTGATTTGACTTATCACACCCTAGTGCTCATGGAATTGTTAGGCGTATCTGTGACAGACATTAAAGAAGAATTAAAGAATCGCCATGTAGTAAAAGATAAGAAAAATAAATAGAAAGGAGCATCTCTCATTTACTTGGGAGATGCTCTTTCATTTAGACTATCTTATTCTAAAAGGTTCATTCGGTAACGGAGATATCACGCTTTGTTGATTACCGCTCTACGTAGTCATTTTCTGTAACGACCAGAAAAGGTACCAACCATCATCTCAAACATCTCGCAATGGGAAGAGGTTAGAAAAGATTATCCAAATAAATGGGGTAGTTTTCGAAGCTATTGATGCACATGTGAAGATATGTAAATTATCGGCTTCTTTGAAGGAGGGTAATAATATATTGTATGGAAAAAGAGCTTGAAAATTCAAGCTCCTTTCCGAGTAAACTGTGTATTGAGATTTATTTTGAATTAACCAGTTTTCTTATAAGATTTTTATTTTGCAACTCATAAACAAACCGTTCATTTATTAATATAACTTTTAAATTAAAGTCTCCACTTCCGCCTCTTCTCTCAACTCATTAATCCGAGCTTGCAGCTGTTCACTTTGTTTTTGCTCCTGAAGTAGTGATTTAATATCCTGTTCTACCTCCTCGAACTCACCGATTTCTCCATTTTGTTCTTTTAACTGATTGTAATATTCTTCTACTTCTTTATCTGTGACTTCAACATCTAATTCCTGTTCCATATATTTCGCAGTAAGTAAATCATCAATCAACTGATTTTTAAAGCCTTCTTCATCCATTTGATATTGATCTAATATGGTAGCGAATTGATCTCCTGTTTCGGCTTTAATTGTTTCTAATTCTTCATTTGCCTCTTCTTCCGTCACTTCAATGCCCTTTTTTTCGGCTTCCTGGTTAATAAGCTCTTGTTCCACTAAAATGGAAATAGCCTGCTCTTTTAACAAATCTGTATCACTTACATCTTGTCCATATTGATGCATCATTGTTTTAATTTGCGTGTATATTTGGTTATATTTCGCACCTTCTACCTCTTGTCCATTTACACTAACAACCGAAGTTTCTTCATCAACGCGTTCTTCGTCAGTGATTTCTAATGGTTCTTGCTCTGGTTGCTCTTGTTCCTGTACTTGATCTGTTCCTGTCTCCTGGGCATCTTCTTGCCCGTCATCAGCATTACAAGCTGCTAACACTAATACTAGGCTTATCATGATTGTATAAAAAATAGATTTCTTCATTTCATTCCCTCACTTCTATAGAATGTAGTCTGACTTCATTCAAACATACATAAGGGTCGTATTTCAAGTTTAGAAAAAGGATGTATTTTTTGAATGGGTACTAACATAATAACGATGGGAGAGGAATTTTACATTTTTCTAATAAAATGATTACAGGAATAAGGCGTAGAAATGTGTTTCGTCCTTGAGTGTGTGCTATCCCTTGATTCCTCTTCGCTTAAATAAGCGTTAGCCTTCTTTTGACAAAGACAGCTTTCAATAAAGTGAATCTTCAATCAGTGGTTTTTTTTCCATCCTCCACTGATTGTTAGATGAACGAATCAGGAGTATACTGGCTGTTGGTCCCCATGCCTTCATCCCGTTATTTCAGCTTTTATCTCATTAATTCAGCATTCGTTCCAAGAATTCAGCTTTCATTCCAGTAATTCAGCTTTCATCTCATTAATTCAGCTTTCATCTCATTAATTCAGCTTTCATTCCATTATTTCAGCCTTCATCTCGTTAATTCAGCTTTCATTTCATTAATTCAGCTTTCATCCGATAATTCTGTCACACTTATAATTCATGAGACATCTCGAATTCTTCTCGTTAAGGGTCTTACAGCCAGCTAATTACATGATAAAAAGAAGGGAAGCCTACCTATTGCAGACTTCCCTTCTTTTTTATCTATTTACTCTATCGTTGCATCAATTTCATTTACCATTTCTGCTACAGAACAAGACCTCCACCTGATAAGTACCAGTAATCAGGGGGAAGATAGTAAATTCTATCATTTTGATATGCTTGTGTATTTTCTACTAATTGATTTTCTACAAGTTGCTGAGCGGAAGATTCTCCTCCAACAACAGCTCCTCTATCAATCACATATAATAATTCAGGATCTTGCTCCATTACATATTCAAATGAAACATTCATTCCATGTGTAGAAGCCTCAATCGACTTATCTACCGGAACCACACCAAAAACAACATGTTTTTATTAATCCTTAATTTCGCAACCTTCATCAGTACAATAAGATGTCTCTGATTTAGCTGGGTTTAAGGTTTGTATAGCTGGCTTTTCATTTTCTTCTTCCCATACTTTTTCAAGGACCTCAGAAAATACTTCTTCCGGCTGTGCGCCTGATACAGCGTATTTTTCATTGAATACAAAGAATGGAACACCCTGTACCCCTATTTGATGGGCTACGTTTAAATCCTCACGAACATCTTTCGCATAGCGATTCGTTTCAAGTACTTCTCTAACTTCCTGTTCATCCAGCCCAAGCTCTCCAGCAAGGGAAACAAGTGTGTCATAATCACTCATCAGCTTCGATTCCGTAAAATAAGCGTAAAGGAAACGTTCTGTTATTTCTTTACCCTTTCCTTTTTCTTCCGCATATTTTGCCACTCGGTGCGCATCGAATGTGTTGGCATACTTCATCGAATCAAAATGATATGTTAATCCGACTGATTCAGCCTGTTTGGCAACTTGACCATTCATTGCTTTTACTTGATCTAATGGCATTCCTTTTAATTCAGAAAAGGTTTCATAAAAATCCTTCCCTGGAATGTGTTTTGCATTTGGGTCCAATTGATAACTTTTATATTCAATTGCTATTCGGTCATTATGTTCGAATTTTTCCATTGCATGCTCTAATCTTCTTTTTCCAATGTAACAAAAAGGGCAAACAAAATCTGACCAGATTTCAATTTTCATTACATACACCACCTTTACTTAAAACATTGTAGCATAGCACTATCTCATTTAAGAAACTATGTGCTTACAGAGGATATTCAAAACTTCCTGTAAATCCAACTTAAAAATTACTTCTACATTATTATAAGCAAAACTGACCAAAGTTTACGCATAAAATTGGGTTGTTTTCTAACATATTATTCCTATTGCTGGAAAGTTTTATTTCACATTTGATATAAAAATGTGCAGCAGCTTTTAAAATGATGGTGGAATATTACCGCTACGGAAATACACTACGCTTTCCGCGGGTGACCCGGGAGCCTCCTCGCGCTAAGCACTAAGGGGTCTCACTTTGGCCACTTTTCCCGAGGAGTCTCCGTGTATTTCCTTCGCTAGTTAGTGCTATTATCGTCCCAACATTGAATAGGCTAAATAAATTCTTAACATAGTTAACCACTATTTTACTGGTTGATTGGGGAGCGGTGGAAAGTCGACTCCTGTGGGAAAAGCAACTGCTGAAGACCCCACAGTGAGAGTTCTTTGCGAACGAGGAGGCTGAAGCGTTGCCCTAAGGTACACGACTGCCCGGAGCGGAAATTAACAGAGTGGTACCTTATGTCGCATTTTATAGAAATTCAGAACCACTAAACTATACAAAAAAGCCTAAAATGAAAAAGCAGCTAAAGCTTATAGCTTTAACTACTCATCTAACAGGGACCTTCCCATAATTCTTACTCGTTTTGTATTTTTAAGTTCTTCTAAATTTTTGACTCCGATACCGAACATCGTCATTTTTAATTCCAATTCAATTTGATCCATCGTAGTAATGACAGCTTCCGTCGATTCCGTTGCAGCCTGCAGTAGATGACGAGCGAAACCAATGATATCTGCACCAATCGTTATCGCCTTGGCAGCGTCAACTCCCGTTTTCATCCCACCACTTGATACAAGCGGAACTTCCGGTAGTTTGCTACGGACTGATACAATACAATCCTTTGTTGGAATTCCCCAATTATTAAATGCTTCAGCTGCCGCCTTTTTTAATGCATCCCTTGAACGCAGCTTCTCCACTTGGCTCCAGGAAGTTCCTCCAGCACCGGCTACATCAATATAAGAAACCCCTGCATTGTACAGTTTTTGGGCAACGGTGCCATCAATACCAAAGCCAACTTCTTTCGCTCCTACTGGCACATTTACCGTTTTGCAAAGTTGTTCAATTTTCGGCAGCAGATTTGAAAAATTCAAATCCCCTTCATCCTGAACCGCTTCCTGCAAACTGTTAAAATGGAGAACAATGGAATCAGCGTTAGTTAAATCGACAATACGCTGTGCCTCCTCCGCACCATATCCATAATTCAGCTGTACCACACCTAGATTTACAATTAATGGGACAGTAGGTGCATACTCCTTAATGAGAAAGGATTCTTTATGTGCCTCACTTTCCAGCATTGCTCTAGTAGAGCCCAATGCCATAATCCAGCCTTTTTCCTCTGCCGCTTCCGCCAGATTCTGATTAATGGTAGTCGCTAATTCCGAACCACCCGTCATGGAACTGACTAAAAATGGTGCTTTTAATTCTCTGCCTAGAAAACTCGTATTTATTTGTATATCATCAAAATTAATCTCCGGCAATGCATTATGTATAAAATCAATTCCTTCGAGTCCTGTAGATTTATTAACCCCTTCTACATTCCCCGTCAGACAAAGACGAATATGTTCCGTTTTCCTCTGGTTAATGCCTTTATCCATGCTGAGGTACCTCCACTAATAAAAATAGTTGTTGGTACTAGTTTACCCATTTCCTTATAAAAATGAAAGGAAAAGCGCATTAATAAGAAATGGTTCTGATTTCTCCTTTTGAAGGAAATTTTCAAAAGGTATAACCTGTTCAAAATATAGTTTGCTTTCTAAAAGAAAAAAACTGTGACGTAACATACCGCTCCGGAAATACACTTCGCTTTCCGCGGGCGGCTGGTGATCCTCCTCGTGCTGTCTTCTTTAGGGGTCTCACCGATGCCTCTTTTCCCGCAAGAGTCTCCGTGTATTTCCTCCGCTAGTTTTGCACCATTCTTATTCCTATCACTATTTTTGCTATCCCCACGGTTGGTGAGTGCAGTCGACTACTAAAGTTAAGGGAAAGCGATGAGCCCTGCAGTTAGCAGTTTTTTGCTCCCAAAGAGATTCAAGCGTCTCCCTAAAGCGCGCGACCTGCCCGGAGCGAAAATCAACGTACGCTTATGTTGGATTTCAGATTAACTGCGAACAAAACTTGCGATACGAGTCAAAATATAAAATGCTATAGTTAGTATCATAAGATACAAAAACCAAAGGAGAGATAGAAGTGATCGAAAAAGCAAAAAAATTCGCTGCAAAGGCTCATGAAGGCCAAACACGTAAAAATTCCGATGATCCATACATCACTCACCCTATTCGCGTTGCCGAGCGGTTACAGGCTGAAGGATTTAGTGAGAAACTAATATGTGCTGGATTCCTTCATGATGTAGTAGAAGATACTCCTTTTGATTTAGAAGATATTAAAAGAGAATTCGGATCAGAAGTAGCCCGACTTGTGGCCGCCCATACAGAAGAGAAATCGAGATCATGGCAGGAGAGAAAACAGCATACCATCGATACTATTAAGGATGGCGATAAAGAAATTAAGTACCTGATTGTAGCTGATAAATTAGATAATTTACTGGGGGTAGAGATCGATCTAAAAGAACAAGGAGATACCATTTGGAAAAATTTCAATGCAGGATTTAAAAAACAAAAATGGTATAACGAATCGATTGCGAAATATATGTATACCGGCTTAAAGGAGGATGAAATTCCAAACTATTTTCGCGAGTTTGAAGAAGCTGTAAAACGTGTATTTGGTTAAGCATTTCATTGTTACGATTCAATGGCTTTTATATACGATTACTATAATTGAAAATTGGCTTTATCCATTCTGTTCGAGGAGACGATACACTTCATCTTTCAGCAACAATAATATACCAGACGCTAAAACGCCTGGTATATTTCTTATCTTTTATTAAATTCACTCGGTAGGCTACCTACTCGATAATTACGGTCCAGCTCCGCTATTTTATTCATATCTGTTTCACTCAGTTCAAAATCAAACACATGGAAATTTTCTTCGATCCGAGATGGTGTTACAGATTTCGGTATCACCACAACATCTGTTTGTAAGTGCCAGCGAAGAATGATTTGTGCTGATGTTTTCCCATATTGTTCAGCAAGACGATTGATCACATTATCCTGCAAAATGTCACGACCATTCATGAGCGGACTATATGCTTCCAACTTGATATCATGACTTTCACAAAATACTTTCAGTTCTTTTTGCTGTAAATATGGATGGTATTCCACTTGGTTAACAACTGGAACCACCTCACACTCTTTTAATATACGCTCTAAATGCTCGATATCAAAATTACAAACACCAATCGCTTTAACACGCCCATCTTTATATAGCTTTTCTAATGCTTGATAGGTCTCCACATATTGATTATATTTAGGAGTCGGCCAATGAACCAAATACAAATCAACATAGTCGAGGCCTAATCTTTCCAAACTTGCATCAAATGCTTTTAGTGTATTGTCATAGCCATGATCACTGTTCCAAACCTTCGTTGTGATAAATAGTTCTTCCCTTGGAATATCACTGTCAGCAATCGCCTTTCCTACACCAACTTCATTCCCGTAAATCATTGCTGTATCAATGGAACGATATCCGGTTTCAAGCGCTTTTTCTACTGCAGGAGCAGCCTCATCATCCGGTACTTTCCAAACTCCAAATCCTAATTGTGGCATCTTTAATCCGTTGTTTAAGGTAACATAATTCATTTGAAATGCTTCCTTTCCTATGAGATACCTTTAGTTTATCAAAGTTTATTCTTTTCCTAAAATAGAACGTGAAAAATAATTCAGCCTCCTCGCTTGCAAAGAACGCTCACTGCAGGGTCTTCAAGCAGCCCGTTTTCCCGCAGGAGTCGACTACCCTCCGCTCCAATCAACCATTATGAACAGGTTAACAATAAATTAATGGATATGTTTTAGCGCACTATACTAGCGGAGGAAATACACGGAGACTCCTACGGGAACAGTGACCGGAGTGAGACCCTAAAGACGCGACAGCACGAGGAGGCTCACGGGTTGCCCTAAGGTGCGCGACTGCCCGTAGCGGAAATCAACAGCGCACTTACTTAGTTAGGAGTTTATATCAAATGCGAAATAAAATATTTCTGTAAAAACAACAAATCTTTCGGTAGGACGAGTAACTGTAGTCCTAGTCTATTTGCAAGAGGACAAAAAATAAGACCATTTCCTTCGCAGAAACAGTCTTATATCACCCATCATTCCATATAATTTCACCGCATTTTTCCTTGTAATTGATTTTCACATCAAAATAATGCTTTTTATAAAAATACTCCAACCGCTCAAAATGATCTGCATCACGTTCGGCAATATCTCCGGTAATATACTGAATATTTTCGTCACGTGCTACATCTTTTAAATGTTTCATTAATACGGACCCATAACCTTGATTATTTTCACCTTTAATATCGGCAATGTGCAAGGTATGCGCATCCTTATATTCCGCTTGTATCGCCGAATCCCATTTACCACGAAACGGTTTCGTACAGTCATGCAGCATTAGCTGGAACAAATCCTTTTCTCTATCCGCATAAATCACAACCCAATTATCATCTTTTGCTTGATCAATACTAATGATTTCGGAGTCTTTTGCAACCTCTTTGATGTTGTTTTGCATACGGAATAGCTGGATTTCCAGGGTGTCCAATTCTTCTTTTAATTCACTTTTGCTTTTTTCTCTTTCCAAAAAAGCAGAATATACCATAGCAATCACCCTTCATTACATTATGCATGAACACACAGTTTGCTATTGTACTAGATAATTCAGGGGTGTTCAAGAGTATATCAACAATTCCCTTATAAAAGATTTTATAATTACCAAACTGAAGATATAGGAATCTTTCATTACTTCGCAGTTTATAGATATAGGAACAAAAACGACAAATCATTTCAAACGGATGAGTAACTGCAATCCCAAGTCTTTTAGAATACAGCCTTTAGAAAAACTCGCATTCGCTCGTCCTTTAGCGAATGGGTAGTTTTTCTTATACTTAGGACGTTAAAATTTTAGCTACGTCGAAAAACTTCTTTGCTAAAATTTTATACTTTCCTAACGTGTGAAAATAAAAAAATCCGAACTAATTCATATTCTAACTAATAGAATCTTGAATCACAGTTCGGATTTTTCTTTAACTAAAACACTTTGGTTCGATTTCCATTAATTTTCGTCTAGCTCAATCTCATTTTCCTCATATGAAATCCAGTCACTAAAGCTTCCTGGATACAATTTAATATTTTTATAGCCGAGTGATTTAAGTGCTAAGATATTCGGGCAAGCGGAAACACCTGAACCACAGGAAACAATAATCTCTTCATCTTTTGACAGAGCGGAAAAGTGCTCCGACAGTTGCTCTTCGTTTTTCCAAGTCCCATCCTCATTGAGGACATCTTTCCAGAAGTAATTCACAGCCCCCGGTATATGTCCTGCTTTCCTGTACAATGGTTCCTTATTGCCTAAATATCTGTCCCTTTCCCGGGAATCAATTAAAATGGCTGTTTTGCTGTTCATTTTTTCTTTCACTTCTTTCATATCCACTGTTTCATTTTCCCGAATATTTGGCTCAAATGATTTCTTGACTAAAGTGGGAATTTCATCCGTTACAAGGTTACCTTGCTCCACCCAGTTCTTATACCCACCTTCTAAAATATAGACAAGTTCATGTCCTACATGCTGCAGTAACCACCAAAGTCTTGCTGCAAACATATCATTTTCCTGGTCATAAATGACAACGGTTGTCTCATGATCAATCCCTATATTACCGATTTTTGCAGCAAACATGTCCATATCAGGCAATGGATGACTCCCTCTATGTTTTTCTGTTTTCCCGGATAAATCCCGATTTAAATCTATGTAAACAGCGCCTGGGAGATGGTCTTTTAGATACATTTTCCTTCCTGCATCTGGATCCGTCAGTACAAAGCGAACATCCACAATGACCAAATTAGTTGACTCCTCTTCCAATCTTTCCTTTAATTCGTCTATACGCATAATGTGTGACATCATTTATCCCTCCAGTAGTTTTCCCATGTAGTATTCATCTACAAATCTATTGTCCATATAAAGAGAATGCTTTTTTACACCCTCAATGATAAATCCAGCTTTTTCATATAAGTTTATGCCAGCGTTATTTTCCGTTATGACCGTTAATTCAAGGCGATGTAACTTTCCCTTCGCCCATTTTTCCAATTCGCGAAACAAGGAGCTGCCAATCCCTTTACCTCTATATGCCTCTATAACACCAATCACTATATGGGCGCAATGCTTCGTCTTGTTGGTACTGCCACCTATGGCAAATAGGTAACCAACGATGTGACCATCCTGTATGGTAACAAAAATGTTGGAATTATGTTTGTTAACAAGATGATGAATCATTTGAAGCTGCTTTTCTGTGGAGATGTCCCTTTCTCCAGATTCGTACAGCATAAAGGGACTCTCCCGTTCTACTTGTTTCACTACCTTTGCTAAGTCGGCGGCATCATCTAACACAGCTTGTCTTATCACATCAACGACTCCCCTCTTTTATCATTTATACTATTCGACAAAAGTGGCCTCCTATCCTTCCATCCCTATTTCGAATCCCGTTATACTTTGTGATAAGATACAAGTAAATGAATAAAGGAGCAATGACGATGAAAGACGAACTGATTAAACGGTTTACTACATATGTAAAAATGGATACGCAATCCGATGAAGATTCCAGCACAACCCCTTCCACTCCAGGACAATTAGAGCTTGCTAAAGTCCTTGCTGCAGAGTTAAAGGAAATTGGAATGGAAGATGTGCAAATAGATGAAAATGGCTATCTCATGGCTACCCTCCCTTCCAACACAGAGAAAGAAATTCCCACCATCGGATTTTTGGCCCATTTAGATACGGCAACAGATTTTACAGGGAAAAACGTGAACCCGCAAATCGTGGATAACTTTGATGGAAATGACCTAACCTTAAATGAAGAATTAAACGTTGTATTATCAGCAAAAGAGTTTCCAGAGCTTCCGAGCTATAAAGGGCATACATTAATTACTACCGACGGAACTACCCTTTTAGGTGCTGACAACAAAGCCGGTATTGCAGAGATTATGACTGCGATGAATTATTTAATAAATCATCCGGAAATGAAACATGGACGAATTCGTGTTGCATTCACTCCAGATGAAGAAATTGGTAAAGGGCCACATAAGTTTGATGTGGAAAGATTTGATGCCGCTTTTGCTTACACGATTGACGGTGGACCTTTAGGTGAACTGCAATTTGAGAGCTTTAATGCCGCAGCAGCAAAAATCACGTTCAAAGGAAATAATGTTCACCCAGGAACAGCGAAGAATAAAATGGTAAACTCCGGGAAGCTGGCTGTAGAATTTATCAATAAATTTCCTGAAAAAGAAGCACCTGAACATACTGAAGGCTATGAGGATTCTATCATTTAATTTCACTACATGGCGATGTAGAAAAAACACAAGTGTATTATATTATCCGAGATCATGACCGTAGTAAATTTGAAGATCGTAAAGAATTAGTTGAACGGTTTGTCAATGAGATCAAGGAGAAATACGGTAAAGATAGTGTTTTATTCAATCTAAATGATCAATATTACAATATGCGTGATCGAATTGAACCGGTAAAGGAAATTGTTGAACTGGCCAAACAAGCAATGGAAAACTTGGACATCGAACCAGTGATTGAACCTATTCGAGGTGGAACAGACGGTTCTCAGCTATCGTACATGGGACTGCCAACACCAAATATCTTTACAGGCGGAGAAAACTTCCATGGAAAATACGAATACATTTCTGTAGACAACATGGAAAAGGCTGCCAATGTAATCGTTGAAATTTGCAGGATTTTTGAGGAAGAAAATTAATTCGGAGTGCGAGCCGAAAGTCAGATTCATCATGCCTGAATCTGGCTTTTTCCTTTTAGCCGAATGAAGAATGATGCAGTTAAACCTATCCCAAGCAATAAGGCAAGTACTTCTATTGTTATCATAAAACTTCCCCATTCCATTATCCTTAGAGCAATGATTGGCCCAAGCGTTGCTCCGATAAATAAAATAAAAGTGTAGAAGGAAGAAGCGATGGCACGGTATTTCCCTCCCAATTTTCCAACCAGCAGCATAATAGATGGAAATGTAATAGAAATACCAGCTACATAACAAATACTCATGATAATAAGCAGTACAAGATTCGAAGTAAAGCCAAGTACAACTAATCCGATAACACTAATTGTCAGCCCCAGCTTTAGAATACGAAGCACCCCATATCGCTTAATCAATAATCCTGCAACCGGTGATAAAAACATACCAATAATCCCCAATGCTCTTATCCCCAGTATTTGCTCATCAGACAGAAGAAACGGTGCTCTGCCTAAGTAATCCCCAATTACTGAATACATCCCAATAAACGTTAATAACAGCATCATAGTAATTACATAACATAAAACTAGATTCTTCTCTGTAAAGATTTCTTTTATCCTTAAAAGATATTCCTTTACATTCGTTTTGCTTTTCTCTCCTTTACCCGGCAAAACGATGAAAACTGCAACCATACTGGCAAAATATAAACATCCAAAAAACAGAAATACAGCGTTCCAGTCAAAGGATTGATAAATGGAATCGGAGGCAACTTGACCAAAGATTCCAGAAGCCACAAACCCAAAACTAATAAACCCGATTGCTGTAGCTACCTTATCTTTAGGAAACACCTCAAAAACATAGGCTAACGCAGACGGGGCAAATGTTGCAGCAAAAAAGCCCTGTAATCCACGCAAAAAAACTAACGCATAGAAATTAGCAGCAAAGCCAATAAGGATGGTTATTACAGTTAGTACAATCAATCCGAAGACAATCATTTGTTTACGACCATATCGGTCAGATAACGGTCCAAAAAGTAAAAATCCGATTCCGTAACATATCGAAAAGATACTTGAAGTCCATGCCGCCATACTCTGATTTACTTGAAACGCAGATGAAAATACGCCCATTAAAGGGGTTGCCACGTACACACTGGATACGACAAACAATGCACAACAAAACAGTAGGAACGTAATCAAGGAATACTTCTTTTGTCCAAGCTGAACGGCCGACTCTCCCATTTTCATATCCCCCTTTTTTCCTAATAAAGAATATGAAAAAAATATGTTCAATGTTCTATAAAGCATGCATCCCGATTTTGAAAGCAATAGGATTAACGTTCATATCTTTCTAAAAACCACCTATTGTTGAAGTGAACCATCTATGAGAAAATGATTAAATATGAATCTTCTATTTAAAATTTACAAAGCATATATGTAAAGGAAATTACCATGTAAGGAGTAAAAATGATGTTCATAAAACGTATAACAGCTATGGTGCTCTCTATCTTTTTCATGCTTTTTATTTCTGCATGTTCACCCTATATGGATATAAATGAAAATGAGGAAAACCATGAACCAAATGAGCAAGAAGCAACGGATTCACCTGAAAAAACACCAAATTCAGGTAACAATTCTCAACCAGAAATTACTGCTCCAGAAACCGAACTTCAAAAGAAGGATCAAAGTGAAGAGGTGGAAATGCTGCAGCATGCCTTCCATCAAATTGGTTATGACATTACTATAAATGGAATCTATGATGAATTAACTACATGGGCAGTGACAGATTTTCAATTACAGCATGAGGATTTAATGGCAATTGGAATTTATGATGAAGAAACAAAAGCCGTTTTAGAACAATATATAGAAGATAATGAAATGGTGGAACCTGGTTTAGGCTTGCCTTTTACAGAGGAAACGGTATCTACTAATTCCGGCGCCGATATTTTAGCCAATCCTTACGATCAGCTGGCCCTCATTAATAAAGAATACGCCTTACCTGATAACTATGAACCAGAGGACTTAGTGATTCCTAATGTACAGTTTCCATTTACAGATGAACTACCTAAAAAACAAATGCGGGAAGTAGCTGCAATAGCGTTAGAAGAAATGTTTCAAGCAGCAGATGAAGCAGGCCTCGAATTATATGCCCAATCCGGATATCGTTCCTTTGATAGACAGGAGGCTATTTTCGCTGCAAATGTAAGTGCCAATGGGGAAGAAGAAGCAAATAAATTTAGTGCTCGACCTGGAGAAAGCGAACATCAGTCTGGCCTATCGATGGACATAACCAGTCCTGAAGTTAGATTTAAATTGGTCGTTGAATTCGGAGAAACCGATGAAGGACAGTGGATCCTGGAGAACGCAGCAGACTATGGTTTTATCATTCGTTATCCTGAAGGAAAAGAGGATATCACCAAATACCAATATGAACCATGGCACCTCCGTTATGTTGGTGAAAAAGCCGCAAAAGAAATTACGGAGAATGACATCACGTTAGAAGAATATCTCCTTTATGAGTAATAAAAAAATCCTGTTCCAGTGAGCAGGATTTTTTCATTCGTTCTCCGCAACCTGCTTGACGCGTTTAACAAATTGAAGAACTACTTTATCAGAAGCAAAAAATTAGAAAAACTCGGATTCGCTCGTCCTTTAGGAATGCGTTAGTTTTTCTTATACTTGGTACATTAAAATTTTAACTACGTCGAATCCTCTTCGTGCTAAAATTTTATACTTTCCTAACGTTCAAAAAAGGCTTTACATACCATTTAAGCGGATAATTTGTTGTTATATAATTGAAGTATGTTGTATCTTTTTCCATCTTTTTTAATTGATAGGTTGTAGCAATTTCAAACATATTCGAGATCGTAAATGCCGTTTTTAATTCTTTTTCGTTTGGAAGATTAACGTAGTTTTTGACCTCAACATCATATGTCTGTACCCTTTTCCCCTCTTGGTATGTTTGCCTGTAAATCGTACCAACGCGATGTTCCGTTACTTTTACCGGTTTGTTCTTTATTACATCTGGCATAATCTTTTGCATGTCTTCAAGTGTACCGTCAAATAACTTCCAAACCTGATTAATATTTGCATGTATTTCGATATTCTTTGACCACTTTTTTCATATACTTCTTACCCCTCAGGCTCTTATTCTTCTATTCTATCATTTTATCCCTGAAAATGAATATGAAAGCAGAGATGTCAGAGTCTGCTCTATCTAAAAAGGTTTCAAGATCATTAACGCTATAATTATGAGAAAAATAATATTTTCCATATGCTCGATGTGAAACAGTTTTTTGGATAAGGTATCATATTCTCCCGGTATATCTTCTCCATTATACACCTCAAATAATCTTTTTATTGGCTTGGACCTTGGTTTAAGAAGCAGTGGACCAAATGCTAATGCGATTAAAAATAAAATAAGACTCGTAATATACCACCCTTGAGTAAACCAATATGTGTTTAAAAACCCCATCCATATCCCAGTTATTAGCAGTAGACTCCCTCCTACCATCGTTAAAATGTGAAGGGAGTTTCGAATTTTAAAAGCATGTTTTAACTCCGTCATATTGGTAGGTTTTACGTTTGTTACAACAAACGTCATCACTAAACCTGGACCCATTCCTAATATCGCAGAAAATATATGGATGAATACGAGAAATTCATAAAATGTCATATCTGTTCCCCCAATCTATCCTTATTTTACACCCATTACATGGATAAAAGGTTGTGATCATTATCACTTGGATACAGATATTTTTTAACAATATCATGACATACAGAACTTCTATTTCATAAGGTTAGTAGAATTGTTCATATGTGGGATAGCGTCATAATTTAGATTCTCCTAGAATATTCTTATGTTTATATAGAAGGTCTCCATACTTGACAACACCTTTCCAATAGAATGGAAATTTGCTTTTCATGACGTTATTGAGTAAAATCAAATGATAATGATTATCATTTCAAATGAGTTTAGGGGGGAAGGAAATGGGACAGGAAAATTATTTAGAAAACCTCATACGTGAACGTCGTGCAGTAAAGAAGGGCTATACAGATAAAGAAGTGACAGCAGACCTTATTCGCGACCTGTTAGATACAGCAATTTGGGCACCAACCCATGGAATGCGTCAGCCATGGAGGTTTATTTTTATAGGGGCAGAGGAATTGCCTGAGTTCGCCAAAAAAGTCGCTGCAACTTATCCAAAGGAACTCCAGCAAAACCGTGAGAACTACCTGAACGAGCCAAATGCCATTCTCGTTGTTGTCATGGAGGAACCAGATAAGCAAAAACAATGGGATGAAAACTTTGGAGCAACCGCATCCATGATTCAAAACTTTTGGTTACTTGCTTGGGAAAAGCAGCTCGGTGTGGTTTGGAAGACAAATCCACATATTTACGATCCAAAAGTAAAAGAAATCCTAAAAGTTGCTGACAATGAAAAAATCGCCGGGTTCATTCATCTTGGCTATTTTCAAGAAAAGCCAGAAAAGCAAAATCGAATTTCAATAGACGAGAAATTTAGCAATTTTAGTGATTTAAACAGATAACAGAGCCTGGATTATTCCAGGCTTTTTTTCACGTTAGGAAAGTATAAGAAAAACTACCCATCCGCTAAAGAACGAGCGAATGGAGTTTTTCTAACATTTCGTTCCGTTGCTCATGTATGGTAGAGGAACCACTACTAAAACTGCCACGTCCTGTGGAAGCCTGCCACGATAATTCAAACTTTTAGGTCCTTTTCAACACGACCTGTTAATAACTCAAATTCTAACTAAGTTATCCACAAAAACCCTAAAATTGTTAATAAGAAATTAAAGTCGAGATATGAACCCTATTTTTATTCACAGATTAATGTGGATAAACACATGAAAATTTGTGGGTAATGTGTATAAATGAGATTTAACCTTATAAAACCGCCGCTTAGCTTGTGGATATATGGTATCAGTTTGATTAATACAAACGTTTGTTTTAACATTAGGAAAGGATACAATTTCGCACAATTTATTTAAGTATAAATCCAAATCCTAAATCAAATATTTAGAAATATTTTTTAAATCCCCTTGACATTTATTTCTAATTATTCTAAGATAATTATCAATAATTCAATTAATTAAAGCAATGATGAAGAAGAGTATTCTAATTTGACTCTGAAGAGAGCTGGTGGTTGGTGTGAACCAGTGTGATCAAATAGATGAATGGGCTTCTGAGCTTCCAAACCGAACCATAATGATGCAGTAGGCTTTGGCGAACTGGTCTCATCGTTACCTGAGACAGATATAAAGCAAATTTGCTTTATATTGCTAAAGTTGAGCTGTTTTAGCTAATAAAGGTGGTACCGCGGTCCCTCGTCCTTTACGGATGAGGGGCCTTTTTGTATTTAAAAAACAAATAAATTAAATCACTGAGTAAGAGTAGTAAGCAACGTTTTTAGCGTTACAGAGAGCTGGTGTTGGTGGAATTCCAGTACGCGAACCTTGCTGAATGGACTTATGAGAGGTTTTCTGAACTAATTAGTAGGGAAACACGTATTTCCGACGTTATACGGATAGGATATCGGATTTTTCAACCTTTTAACATGTTAAAAAGCTATAAAATAAATCCCGTATCCGAACGAGAGGAAAAGAAAACAACTTCTTTTCAAATGAGGTGGCACCGCGACATGCAATCGTCCTCAATAAGCACAAACACTGTGTTTATTGAGGACTTTTTTTATTGTAAGAACACTTTTATTTACGAAAGGAATGAGTGAAATGCCAGTCCCCCCTTACAAGTACACAAAGTTACATGCAAATTCCTTAACACCTATTGATATCTACAGAAAATTAACCGGACATAAAAAATTTCTGCTTGAAAGTACATTTCCGCATGATAAAAAAGGAAAATACTCATTTATCGGAGCAAATCCGTACATGGAGATTATCGGCCATTCTGATACGACAACCAAACTGGATCACGAAATAGGCAGTAAAGAAACACTCTCAGAAAATGCACTGACGTTTATCAAAAATCATCTTCCAAAAATAGATATCGATATTCCCCTTCCCTTTTATGGTGGAGCGATTGGATATGTCGGTTATGATGTGATTCGCCAATTTGAGGACATCGGTGAAGTATTGCCGGATGAACTAAACATGCCGGACATTCACTTTATGGTTTACAAGGACATTATCGTATATGACCACAGTAATCAGGAAATCTATGTCATTGCTGTCCATACGAATCAAACTTCTGAAAAGGAATTGAATGAAAACATTGCTCATTTAAAAAACATGTTATTTACAGAATACAATACAGAGGAATTTCAAAACAGCACGATTGAGTTTGAACCGCAAATAACGAAAGAAGCATTCATGGAAAAGGTGAAAAGCGCAAAAGAGTACATTCAAAAAGGAGACATATTCCAAGTAGTCCTATCCCAGCGAATGGCTGCAAAGATGGAAGGTGACCCATTTATTTTCTATCAAAAGCTTCGGGAAGCCAACCCTTCTCCTTATATGTTTTATATTGATTTTGAGGATCACCTGCTACTGGGGGCTTCTCCTGAAAGCCTTGTGCAAACTCAAGGCAGAGAGATTATCACTAATCCGATTGCCGGCACCAGAGCAAGAGGAAAAACACCAGAGGAAGATGAGCAATTAATGAAAGAACTCCTTGAGGATGAGAAGGAAATTGCCGAACATCGAATGTTAGTGGACTTAAGCCGAAACGACCTTGGCCGTGTATGTGAAGTTGGTAGTATAACCATCCCAACTTACATGAACATCGAAAAATACCAGCATGTCATGCATATTGTTTCTGAAGTAAAAGGAAGATTGCACTCCAATTACTCTAGCATCGATGCACTGATTTCCTGTTTGCCGGCAGGAACCGTTTCTGGAGCACCAAAAATTCGTGCAATGCAAATCATTAATGAATTAGAAGAAAAGAAACGTGGGGCATATGCTGGCGGGATTGGCTTTATTAACTTTAACCATGACATCAATATTGCCCTAGCCATTCGGTCACTCGTCGTAAAAGACAATAAAGCATACTTACAGGCCGGTGCAGGAATCGTATTCGACTCCAGTCCCGAAATGGAATACAAGGAGACATTAAACAAAGCCAGATCGTTAATGGAGGTAAATAAATATGATTTTGTTAATTGATAATTACGATTCCTTCACCTATAACCTGTACCAGTACTTTTCCGAAGAAGGAGTCGATGTCAAAGTAGTTCGAAATGACGTCATTACCATCCATGCCATTGAACAGCTGAATCCGGATGCCATCCTTATCTCCCCTGGCCCCGGGTTACCACAACAGGCAGGGATTTGCATAGAGATGATACAGCATTTCTATAAAAAAATACCGATATTCGGAATATGTCTAGGGCATCAGGCCATCGCTGAAGCACTTGGCGGGTCACTTAGACAGGCAAAGGAAATTAAGCACGGAAAAACATCATTGATTACACATAATGGGAAAGGAATTTTCCGGTACTTGCCAAATCCACTGGAAGTCATGCGATACCATTCTTATGTTGTGGAAAATATCCCAAGTGATTTGGAAATCATAGCTGACTCCATCAACGATGATGAAATGATGGCGTTCAAACATAAAGAATATCCGGTCTATGGAGTACAGTTCCACCCTGAGTCCATTGGCACCGTATCAGGAAAGCATATGATTCACAACTTTTTAGAAGAAATCGGAGAGGAGATTGTTAAATGAAAACCTATCTTGAAAAATTGATTAATCGTGAAGATTTAACGCTGGAAGAAATGAAAAACGCAACGGAATACTGCCTCTCAGAAGCTGCAACAGATTCGGAAATAGCCGCAATGCTGACAGCTTTACAAGGTAAAGGAGAAACTGCTGAGGAAGTTGCTGGAATTGTAGATGTTATTCGTTCAAGATCAACTTTTAACACCACACCTATACCCGATGCAATCGATAATTGTGGTACCGGTGGTGATAAATCCTATAGCTTTAATGTTAGTACTACTTCTGCATTTGTTCTGGCAGGGGCGGGAATAACTGTCGCCAAACATGGAAACCGCAGTATTACGAGTAAATCAGGAAGTGCGGATGTGTTGGAAGAATTAGGTGTTTCCTTATCTTTGTCCAAAGACCATGTAGAAGAATTGCTGCATGAAAACAACATCGCATTTCTGTTTGCACCAAATGTACACGCCGCATTAAAGCCTTTCACCAAAGTAAGAAAAGAGCTTGGTATCCGAACGGTTTTTAATGTCATTGGTCCATTAACTAACCCAGTTGAACTGGATTCGCAATTACTTGGAGTATACAGCCGGGATTTACTACAAATGCTCGCAGAATCCTTAAAAAAATTAGGAAGACGGCGGGCAGTAGTTATTACTGGAGCTGGAAACGTGGATGAGGCTACCCTTTCCGGTGAGAATCATTTAATCGTTTTGAACGAAGGAAAATTAACGGAGGTGACACTTACTCCCGAAAAAGTTGGGTTACCAACGTACACAAAAGAGGATATCCGCGGTGGAGATGCAAAGCAAAATGCTGAAATACTCTTAAGTGTTCTAAAAGGAGAAAAAGGTGCCTACTATGATACGGTACTGTTAAATGCAGGACTCGGTATATTTACGAATGGAAAAGCCGAGACGATTCAGAAGGGAATTGACCTAGCCCGGGAGAGCATTGAATCGGGTGCAGCACTCAAGAGATTGCAGCGTCTTGTTGAATATAGCAAAAAAATTCCAAGTGGGGTGTATTAAATGACTATTTTAGACAAAATTTTGGCAGAAAAAGTAAATGAAGTAGAAGCATTATTAAATCAAACGTTTGATCATATAGAGAATGACTCCATTACCCCTTTTAATGAAAGGGTTCAGTCGTCTCATTCCATGAACATTATTTCCGAAATTAAACGCTCCTCCCCTTCCAAAGGAGATATTGATATGAGTGTCGATCCAGTTGCTCAAGCAAAACAGTATGAAGCCTTAGGTGCATCAGCAATATCCGTGTTAACGGATCAGACCTTTTTTAATGGCAACATGAATGATCTGCGTGCCGTCAGAAATGCAGTCAAACTTCCAATCCTATGTAAAGATTTTATTATCGACCCTGTACAAATTGATTGTGCAAAAGCAGCTGGGGCAAACATAATTTTACTTATTGTTGCCGCATTAGAAGATTCTGATTTAGAAATGCTTTATAACTATGCAAGAAAGTTAAATCTCGAGATACTCGTGGAAGTTCATAACGAAGACGAGATGAAACGGGCATTAAGACTAAATCCGGACATAATCGGTATTAATAACCGTAACTTAAAAACATTTGAGGTGGATATTGCAGCAACCGAAAACCTGGCATCTATGGTAACCAATCCTAATACTATCTTAATCAGTGAAAGCGGAATGAAAACGAAAGCAGATGTTCTACGCGCAAAAGATGCTGGAGCAAAGGCCATTTTAGTAGGAGAGACACTTATGCGTGCTGCAAATCTACAAGAAACCTTTGAAGAATTAAAAGTCACTCTGCCTATGAAGGGAGGAATGTAATACATGCTAGTTAAAATATGCGGAATCCAGACGAAGGAAGCTGCAGAAGCGGCTGTAAAAAACGGTACCGATTTAATTGGCTTTGTTTTTGCCGACAGTAAACGAAAAATCACTGCTGAGAAAGCAGCGACGATTGCCGCTTCTATTCCGAATTCCGTTCAGAAAGTCGGCGTGTTCGTTAATGAAACAGTGGAAAGAATGAAGGAAACTGCGGAACTCGTCGGTTTGGATTATATTCAATTACATGGTGATGAAACACCTGACATTGCGGAACAACTCCCATATAAGATCATTAAAGCATTTGCCGTGGATCTTGAAAATCTATCAGCGATTCAGGCTTACCCTTGTGACTACTATCTATTGGATAGCCCGAAAGGAAAATACCGTGGTGGAAATGGAAAAACATTTAATTGGGAGTTAATCGACCGTCTTTCCCTTAGCCGCGGGAAAATTATTCTCGCAGGAGGATTACGACCAGATAATGTAGATGAAGCGATCCAGCTTGCCAAACCTGCTGGTGTCGACGTATCCAGCGGTGTGGAAACAAATGGCGTGAAAGATATGGAGAAAATAAAACAATTTATTAAACAAGCAAAACTTACTAAGAAAGGATGAGTCCATTGACAACTTACACTATGCCTGATCAAGCAGGACGATACGGCAGATTCGGAGGACAATTTGTACCGGAACTGCTCATGCCTGCCTTAATTGAATTAGAAAAAGCATATGATGAAGCAATGAACGACCCATCATTTACCGAAGAACTAAACTATTATTTAAAGCAATATGTCGGACGTGAAACACCACTTTACTATGCGGAGCAGCTCACAAACCAGCTTGGCGGAGCCAAAGTCTACCTGAAACGCGAAGATTTAAGCCATACTGGTGCACATAAAATTAATAACACCATTGGTCAGGCACTTCTGACTGTACGTATGGGCAAGAAAAAAGTTGTTGCTGAAACCGGTGCTGGACAGCATGGAGTGGCAACCGCTACAGTTTGCGCCCTGCTTGGACTTGATTGTGTAGTGTTTATGGGTGAAGAGGATATTCGCCGGCAAAAGCTGAATGTATTTCGTATGGAGTTATTGGGCGCTGAAGTCCGTGGTGTCGCCCAGGGAAGTGGAACATTAAAAGATGCGACAAATGAAGCACTACGCTATTGGGTAAGTCATGTCAATGACACCCACTATATCCTAGGGTCTGCGGTCGGACCACATCCTTTCCCTAAAATCGTTCGAGACCTTCAATCAGTGATCGGAAAGGAAACCAAACAGCAAATCATCGAACAGACTGGAAAGCTTCCAGATGCCGTTGTTGCCTGTGTTGGTGGCGGGAGTAACTCGATTGGCATGTTCCACCCGTTTATCGAGGATGAAAAAGTAGAGCTGTATGGTGTGGAAGCAGCAGGAGTAGGTATCGATACAGATCAGCACGCTGCCACGTTAACAAAAGGGAAATTAGGAATCCTCCATGGGACACTATCCCATTTATTACAGGATGAGCACGGTCAAATTGAAGAGGCATTTTCAATATCAGCTGGCCTGGATTACCCTGGGGTTGGTCCTGAACATAGTCATTTGCATGATACGAATCGCGTCACATACACGTCCATTACAGATGAAGAGGCACTGGAGGCATTTCAATTTTTATCCAAAACAGAAGGAATCATTCCAGCATTGGAAAGTGCTCATGCCATTGCATATGCTATCAAACTGGCAAAAGAAATGCGTGATGACGAAACACTGGTTATCTGCCTTTCCGGCCGTGGAGATAAGGACGTAGAACAAGTGAAAAATAGATTGGGGGCCAAATAGCATGGGAAAGCAAAAATTAGAACAATCATTAAAAGAAAAACAAGCAGCTAATCAACATTTATTTGTACCATATATCATGGCTGGTGATGGTGGCCTTGACATATTAAAAGAACGAATTAACTTTTTAGCCGATAGTGGTGCATCGGCCATTGAACTCGGTATCCCTTTTTCTGATCCTGTTGCTGATGGTCCAACCATTCAAGCTGCCGGTATCCGCGCACTGGAAAATGGTACAACACTAAAGGCCGTGCTTGAAATCCTTGCGTCTTCCAAGGAAGAACGAACGGTCCCTATTATTCTGATGACCTATACTAACCCGATTTATATGTATGGTGTCGAGCAATTTGCCAAGGACTGTGCGGCATCTGGTGTAGATGGTGTCATTATCCCGGACTTACCGATGGAGGAAGAAAAATTGGTGGATAGGAGTTTATTAGATCATCAGATTGCTTTTATTCGCCTCGCTGCAATGACTAGTTCAGAAGACAGATTGATTGACATTGCCAGTCGTTCAGAAGGTTTCCTTTATGCAGTATCTGTTATGGGTACAACTGGTGCAAGAAAAGCACATCATGATGACGTAAAATCTTATTTGGAAAACCTAAAAAAACATAGTTCAGTCCCGGTCCTGGCAGGATTTGGTGTTTCCAGCGCAGAACAGGCACAAGAACTAAGTACACACTGTGATGGTGTCATTGTTGGAAGCAAAATCGTTGACCTGTTTCACAACGGCAAATCCGATGAAGTGAAGAAATTAATAGAAGGAAGTATTCATGTCAGTGTGAATACTTAACATTATTCCCAGAAAATAGAAATTAAAAGTCTTTACTTGAATTTTTAGAATTGATATGATTGATATGTAATATATTAGCACTGGGGGAGCCCTAATGGCTGAGAATGACTTTCCGTCTAAACCCTTTGCACCCGATATAGGTAATACTAGCGTGGGTAAGTGCAGTCATTATAGTTTCATGTGTCATGTTTATTGATGCATACAAACGACTGCACTCCTTATTTGAGTGCGGTTTTTTTATGCAACTAATTTTGGCTGCTCACAACAAGGAGGTGTTTATTTGCAAGAAGAATGGTTTTTTTTAGACAGTGGGCATCAAAGCGCGGCGGTGAATATGGCGTTGGATGAGTCCCTATTAAACTGGCATAGTGAAGGGAAAATCCCACCAACATTGCGCTTTTATGGCTGGTCAACGCCCACTTTATCTGTTGGGCAATTTCAAAAGGTTCAAAAATCTATCAATTTTGATGCGGTACATAACTATAACTGTGAGTTTGTCCGCCGCTTAACCGGAGGGAGCGCTGTTCTTCATGACAATGAGTTAACCTACAGCATCGTTGTTTCTGAGGATCATCCAGCTATTCCCGCTTCTATCAGGGAAGCTTACTATATTTTATCGAAAGGGCTTTTTGAAGGATTTAAAAACCTAGGGATCACCGTTGACTATGCAACACCGGAAAGAAGTGAAGCAAAAGAAAGAACTGCCGTCTGTTTTGAAAAGGCAGCTTTTTACGAAATGATGGTAGATGGAAAAAAATTATCAGGTAATGCGCAAACAAGAAAAAAAGGTGTCTTACTGCAGCATGGATCGATTCCAATGAGTATGAATACCGAAATGCTTTATGACTTATTCCGTTTCCCTTCTGAGAAAATCAAACAGCGAAAACGGAATGCTTTTCAAAATAAAGCAACCACCATTGATCAACTTACGAATCATTCACACTCATTCAGCATGATGAAAGATGCTTTCTATCAAGGTTTTAAAAAAGGATTAAACATTACACTCCATCCTTTTGAACTAACTAAACAGCAATGGGAAGAAGTTCATCACTTAGCAAACACGAAATATAGCTCAAAAGAATGGAATTATCATCGATCAAAGGAGTCTATACAAAGTGTCTAAACAAGAAGAGTACGTTCGCAAACCAGAATGGTTAAAAATTAAGCTAAATACGAATAAATCGTATACTGGATTAAAGAAATTGATGCGTGATAAAAGTTTGAACACCGTTTGTGAAGAAGCAAGATGCCCTAACATCCATGAATGCTGGAGTGAACGCCAAACCGCCACATTCATGATCTTAGGAGATACATGTACACGTGGATGCAGATTCTGCGCGGTTAAGACAGGTCTTCCAAATGAACTCGATTGGGGAGAACCAAAACGGGTAGCAGAGTCCGCGAAAGTTATGGGCTTAAAACATGTCGTGGTGACAGCGGTTGCACGGGATGATCTAAATGATGGCGGTGCTGCCGTTTTTGCTGAAACGGTTCGTGCCATTCGCAAGGAAAATCCTGGCTGTACCATTGAAATACTTCCTTCCGATATGAAAGGTGATTATGAAAGCCTTCACACTTTAATGGATAGTAAACCCGATATTTTCAACCATAATATCGAGACAGTTCGCAGGTTAACGAAGAAGGTACGTGCTATTGCCAAATATGACCGTTCCTTGCAATTATTGCAGCGCGTAAAAGAGATTGCACCTGACACACCGACAAAATCCAGTATCATGGTCGGATTGGGCGAAACAAAAGAAGAAATTGTTGAAGCAATGGATGATTTACTCGCACATGATGTAGATATTATGACGATTGGCCAATATTTACAGCCAACGAAAAGCCATTTAAATGTGGAACGTTATTATCATCCTGATGAATTTGAAGAATTAAAAAAAATTGCACTACAAAAAGGATTTAAGCATTGTGAGGCTGGCCCACTAGTTCGCTCCTCTTACCATGCGGATGAACAAGTAAGTGCCGCTTCCAAACAAAATAGAATTAAATATATGAAAGGCATTGAAGAACAGGAAGAAAAGCAGATTTTTTAATGAACGCACAAAAGGCAATTGCTCCGAGCTGTAGCAATTGCCTTTTTTTCATAATGCTGTTTTCTAAAAGCTCTTCTCGCAAAGTTTGTTGTTATGAATAGATATAAACTTTGGACTAACATTAAGTAATGTCGGAGCAAATCTACTACTGGACCGGGAAGTCTTATATATGAACGCTCCTCTCCCTTTTATGAGCGGAAATTCTTATTTATGAGCGCTCCCCTCCCTTTTATAAGCGATAGTGGCCGGAAGTTTATTTAAAATACGACTTTCATTAAAATGCAACAATCTTTTAGAAAACAGCCTTTCTAAGAAAACTGGGACTGCAGTTACCGCCCCACCAAAGATTCTTTTCTTTTTGCAGAAAAATTTTATTCCAGACTTGATATAAAATAGGTCTAACTTTACATCTTGTTGGAGTAATAATTACCGCTACGGAAATACACTACGCTCACCTAAAAAAAGGAAAGCCAGTATACCGGCTTTCCACCAAAGAGAACGAATCATGGATTGAAGGAAAAACTCAATCTAAACAATTTCTTGTCTAGATTTAATATATATATATTCCATCTAAGTGGACTTGTATAGTTTGCCTCCCCTAAGATATATGTACAATTTTGTTGAGCTTCCACTTATTATAGAAATTCAGTAGACTGGTATACTAAATAAAGAACATTTCTGATGAGGTGAACATATGAGAAGCTTTAAAGAACTTACCAACATGGATATGGTGGAACAATTTATCCAAGACAATACCTTATCTTTTCTATATATTTCCCGACCAAATTGCAGTGTCTGCCACGGACTCCTTCCACAAGTACAAGCATTATTGGAAAAATACCCAGAGATACAATTAGGCCATATTAATACAGAAGCAGTAGAAGCGGTTGCTGGGCGCTTTAACATATTTACAGTACCTGTGCTTTTACTTTTCGTCGAGGGCAAGGAATTCATTCGGGAAGCACGCATCGTTCATATGGATCTATTGGAGGATAAACTGGATAAGATATATGAAAATGTGGCTGGCATATAATCAAGCCAGCTACATTTCCTTAAATTATTCAACGATTATTTGATTAAAATCTAAATAACCATCCTTGAAGCTTTGCTGATCCGTAGATTCTACTTTTCCTTCATAAAGCAGCTCTTCCGTTTCTGTATCGATAACCAATACGTTTGCTCCCTCATCACCGAAATTCGTAATATACATGTTTCCATTTTTCACTATAGGGAAATAATTCATATCATACACTTCTTCTGTTGTTTGTATGTCTATTGTATTTAGTTCCTGATTTTCGATATGATAGGCTGTTATTTGTAACTCCTCTTCCTTTGTCTCGATAAAGTATATAGTCGAACCATTTACGTGTACTATATTCTCAATCCCTTTTAATTTATCGGGAAGGTCGATTTCCACTAATTCATTGGCAGCATATTCGTAAGCAATATATTCTGTTCTTGTATGCATGGAAGAATCAGCTCTATCATCTTGTTCCACATAATCTAACCGAAAGACAAAATAGTCCTCCTGCCCAATACTTGAATAACTGTTTACTTCCCCCAAATGGGTCCATTCGCTGCCAGTGTAGTCTCCCTCATTCGAATAGATGACATCATCACTAATGATCTTCTGATTTCCTATATCTACACGATATACATGAAATTCCTCTGTATCTGATTGAGATGGACCACCTGAATAAAAATTACGTGTAACAATAGATAACTCATCTTGAATCATTTGAACATCCTGTATATTCATATACTGATAGTTCTTATCAGGTATGTTGACTTGAAAACTTGTGACATCCTTCGTATTCTTATCCAACATCTCTACTTCAAAGGAAGTTTCATGATAATCAATCCCAAATGGCCCTACATGTACTAGCCATTCTTCATTTTCAAAAAAGGTGGGAATACTCTCCCCTTTTCCGCGCATGAAATTGCGGTAGTCTTTCTGAAGTCTTTTAATCTCAGAATCTATATATAGACCCGTGAGTCGATCCATATAAGATAATTCGCTCTGATAAACACTGCCTTCCCTGGTAATCTTTAAATAATCTCCATAGCTATGATTATTACTGACATACCGGGTGATTAATGTTAAATCTTCTACTGCTTTGTCATCGCCGCTTATTTTTTGTATGGAAAAATCCGGATAATTATTGCTTGCTAAACCTGCTTGAACATAATATGTTCCTACACTTAAAATAATAATTGTAAAAATACCTATTAATTTCCAGTATCGCAACATTCTTCCCCCTCCCTTAAACCGTTACCTTCTGATTGATAAGGTAATTGCTCAGCCAAATAGAAAAAACGGTAATAAGTAGTCCTAAGATAATTTCTAATACAAAAATCTCACTTGGATATAAATAACCAAATCCCCAATAAATCTCTGCCATAATCGGAAATAAAAATACGGTTACGGCAACAAAATAATAAACAATACCAAATATAATTCCTTTTATTCGAAAGCTTCTTTCAAACAAAATAGAAGTAAACAATATAAATACCATCATAAATCCGATTCCATAATTAATAAGAAACTGAACGAAACTATTAGGAATAAGAATTTGAAGATATCCATAGCCAGCTCCATTGATGATCTCATTTAAGGGCATATCCATCCGCAAATCTACAGGTATGATTGATTTGAATATCGTATTTTCAATTGGAAGTAAAATAAGTTGAATCCCTACCAATCCTAATACCATTAAAAAGATTGCAGTTGCTTTTGCCAGAAACACGTTTAACCTTGCTGTCGGCAGCATCAGTAAACGATAAATAAACGTATTTTTCCCAAACCAGTCCCTGTACCAAATTAAAAAACAATAAAAAATTAAAGCAGCTGCACTTAAAGCAATCGGAATCATAAACCAGCCTGTTTGTAATAATTGATGTATACTTAATTTTCCATTTTGTGATATAAATTGCTCTAAAGACAGTGAATTTTCATATATAGCGACATTTGCCCGTTCTAAATAATCTCTGGATTTCAGAATGACTCCGGTAATTTGTGAAATGATAGTTAAACCGATTAACACGAAATAAATGTTTATAAATCGTTTTAATTCAAAATCAACTAATTTTAAATAGTTCTTCATCGCTGATAAACCTCCCTCATTACATCGACAACTGACTTCCCTTCGTTTTCACGCACTTCTTCTGTACTAAATTCCCTTAACACCATTCCATCATCAAGAAGGACTGCTTTATCGATTAAATGTTCAATATCATTAATTTCATGGGTGGTAATGATCACACCACGGTCTTCTACTAAATGACTCGTGAATACATTTGCAATTTGTTCCCGGCTGAAAATATCAATCCCAGAGAAAGGTTCATCCATGAGTAAATAATCAACATCTAAGGCGAGCCCCAGTAATAGATTAACCTTTGCAGTATTCCCCTTTGACAGGCTGGAGATTTTCTCATTTTCTTTTAATCGAAAGAATTCCAGTAATTCCTTCGCCCGGATTTCATTCCAGCTTGTATAGAAATCCTTCATAAATTGTAAAGCTTCCCCAATGGTCATTTGTGGCAGCATCGTTATCGCATCAGGAATAAAAGTGATTTTTTCATAGCTATGTTTATTTAACTTCTCTCCATCTATTAATATTTCACCACTTTTAAAGGAAGTAAGATTCATAATAGCATTCATAATCGTAGTTTTCCCTGCACCATTAATACCCATTAAACAGGTAATTTCCCCTTTTTCAGCCGTAAACGAAATCCCCTTCAGCACCTTTTTACGCCCAAAGTTTTTAGCTAGATCCTTTACTTCAATCATTCTATCTCCCCCCTAACCTTCTTCATCATCATGGTATTTCTCTTTGATTAACCCTACTACTTCATCGATTGGTACATGAATTGGCCGAATAGCCGATACAAAATTATTGACAGCTTCCAAAATTAATTCTTCACGCACATTGTCGATCACTTTTTCATTCTTCGTTATTTTACTCGGACTATTCCCCTCGGTATAAATCAAACCCGCTTCCTCCATTTCCTTATACGCACGCTGCGCTGTATTTGGATTAATTTTTAATTGAGTTGCCAATTCTCTTCGTGATGGAATTTCCTGTCCGGGTTCAAAGTGGCCAGTTGCAATTTGTTCTTTAAAGTGCCGAACGACTTGCACATATACTGGATCCCGTTTATTAAATGTCACTTTCATAGCAACAGCTCCTATATTCTTCTCTGTTGTTTCCGCGTATTACAACCATCATACACTTTGCGTATAAAAAAAGTGTATGAGTCACTTCATACACTTTCAATAAAAAATATGTATGAAGGATGTAGTACACCTTCGAGTTGTATTATATGATTCATACACTATAAATGTCAACCGTATTTCAAAATATTTTTCAGGATTTCCTAATCATCCTTGATTTAACCGGTTCAGAGTTATGTCTACGATTATAGTATTTATGTTAAAATTGGCTTATCTTGAGAAGCTTAATTCTACTAGTACTAGAATATATATTGAACAGGAAGAGGAGAATAAACCACCAATGAAACTCGTATCTTGGAATGTAAACGGACTGCGTGCATGTGTCCGAAAAGGATTTTTAGATTATTTTCATGAAATCGATGCAGATATATTTTGTGTTCAGGAAACGAAATTACAAGAAGGGCAAATAAACCTAGAACTTGAAGGATACCATCAATATTGGAATTATGCAGAAAGAAAGGGCTATTCTGGTACAGCTATCTTTACGAAGCAAAAACCGCTGTCTGTTTCCTATGGAGTCGGGGAAGAAGAAAATCAGGAAGAAGGCCGAATCATTACTTTAGAGTATGACGAATTCTATTTAGTTAATGTTTATACCCCAAACGCAAAAAGAGATTTAACGCGGTTAGCTTATCGTTTGCAATGGGAAGACGAGCTCTTTGCCTATTTAAGACAGCTTGATGAAAAAAAGCCCGTGATCTATTGCGGAGATTTAAATGTAGCTCACAAAGAAATCGATTTAAAAAACGATAAAACCAATCATGGTAATTCAGGGTTTACGACAGAAGAACGCGGCAAAATGACCAGACTCCTGGATTCCGGATTTATCGATAGTCTCCGTTACTTTTACCCGAATAAAGATGACGTTTATACGTGGTGGTCGTATATGAAGACGATTCGTGAACGAAATGTTGGCTGGAGAATCGATTATTTTATCGTTTCTGATCGGATAAAAGATTGGTTAACCGATTCACAAGTACATTCTCATATTTTAGGCAGTGACCATTGTCCTGTTATGCTGGAATTAGATTATCGAAATAAATAGAGGTTTAACCCAAGCATTATAGATAATATTTTCGTAATGTTGTAAAATAAAGATAATGAAATATGTGCAGGGTGGTGGATTCATATGCGTTCGGTTAAGATGAGTAAAATAGAAAGAAATATTAAAACAAATCGGCAAAATGTAAATGCGCAAATTCAAGAAACTCACAATAAATATCCACGTATAAGAAGAAGCAGACCAAGAGATTTTGATGAACGGAATGCTTTAACACAAATTACTAAAGCAAGTATTGAACGTGCTAAACGTGATGGGAAAATGAAAATGATTGGAAAGCAGAAGATGTATTATGATCCAACTGAGTGAACTGAAAAATGAATTTGCCGAACTTATTCATCTGCCCAAACATGAGAGAATGCTCAAACTAACTGCTCTATTAACTAGCTATTTTAAAAAAGATAAGATTAAACCTATTATTGTCGGTGGACTATCCGTTGAAATTTATACACGTAATAACTATACAACTTATGATATTGATTTAATCACCGATGGGCGTGAAAAATTTGATAAGTTATTAGTACATGAGCTAGGCTTTTTAAAAAAAGGCAGGAGTTGGTATCATCGGCAATTAGAAATTTCCATTGAAATACCAGATAATTACTTGGAAGGAAATAGCAAAAAGGTATTAGAAATAGAATTAGACAACGGCCATCATATTTTTGTAATTGGAGTTGAAGATATCATTATTCACCGTTTAGAATCAGCAATGGTATCACATCCAAATAACCCTGAATGGACGGATGATTATGAATGGGCTGAACGAATGTTTTTTATCCATAAAGATGATAAAGATATGATGGATATAGATTACTTGCTGCAGGCCTCCGAAAAAGCTGATGTTCATTTTATTATTAAAAACTGGTTAAAAAATCTAAGAGAAGATATTTAAAGAGGTAAACACCAGTGAGCTATCTCATTTAGTGTTTACCTTTTTATTGTTCTCACTAATGCTTCAGCTTTTGAAAATAATCAATAATACCCAATGAGCTAACTTGCATATCCAGATTTATAATAATATAAATCTCATGCTCATCCGCTATTCCCTGTTCTCTGAGGTATTCTCTTACTTTTTCCAATAACCTCCCAGCAAGGGTATCATAGCCTTTTTGTTCCGCTATCGTCTGCTCTCCCCCTTCAACAAATACATCCAGCCACTCGGTAACTTGACGTAAGGCATTCTCTACGTTTTCTGTCATTCCAAAATGACCAAAATAAATTCGTTCAAGATTCATCCTCTTCATTCGGTCAATCGATTTTTTCATCTCACTCGGATCGAAATGATTTGGAGAAGTGGTAGGCAAGAAGAAATCTATTCCTTGCTGTGAAAGCAATTCATAGCGAATTCCCGCCGTATCACCCGTAAACATCCCATGACTAACAGGATCGTAAATGCTAAAATGATGCTTAGCATGACCAGGTGTATCGAAAAATTCCAACGTACAATTCGGCCCTATTTTTAGTGTATCCCCTTCTGATTTTACAAGTAAACGATCCTCTGGAACAGGCAGGATTGGATCAAATAAATCAGAAAAATTATCGCCATATATTGCTCTGGCACCTGCTGCTAATTTTCTTGGATTGATTAAATGCCTTTCCCCTCTTGGATGTACAACCACCTTTGCATTAGGACATTCTTTAATTAATAGCCCCGCACCACCTGCATGATCCAGATGAATATGGGTAACGATGATATACTTCACTTGCTCTAGTTTATATCCAAGCGACTCTAAGCCTTTTTTCACATATTTAATCGATGGGCTTGGGCCAGTCTCCACAAGTGTCAGCGCTTCTTCATTAATGACATATGTACCTGTACGATTGGGAATATCCATATCAAACCCATCGATTAAGGAAATACGATCATCTAATTGAATCGGATCTTTCTCCTTCATTTGCAGCTTCCCCCTCTGCTCCTTATACATTCTTTCTTTTATGTTAGCATAGATCAATCTAACTTACTTCATAATTATTTATACATTTCTCTCTTCTTTTAAAAAGGGTCTTTTCGTAGGATTTGTTGCTGTTCGTTTACCTTATAATTGGACGTTAAAATTTCATCTACGTCCAACCCACTTCTAAGCTAAATGGTAACACTTTTCTAACATGCCAGAAATAACAAATAGACACAAACCCCTTTGTGCCTATTATTATTTTCAGAGAACTAATTGACTTACCAGCCAAGGTGCTGCATACAAGATCATAAATTGCACACCATAATTGACACCCCAGCGATGCAGGATTCCTGCCACCAGGCCAATTAACAGCACACCAAAAATGTTAATAACCCCTGCATCCATATATGCTAACATTAACACAAGGCCAAAAAATACTCCCAGCAATGCTTCGTGTGGTATGTACTTAAAAACAAAGGAACAAATTTGCTGTGCATATTTCATCGTTACAAAATATGTAATGCTAATTGCAATAATCGCTCCGATGACCGTAGCAATGACAAATTCATTCATCGATAATAGATGATGCAAATTATGATCCTCATTAAAAACTGGAGGAGCATTAAACAATGCCATCCCAGGTCCTAGTGCGGTTGGGGACAATGGAGCTCCAATAGCAATCAGTGGAATTAAAATTCCGGCAATATAGCCAGCATTCGTGACACTGTCCATACTGGAAATTGCACGGGACGCTCTTTTAATGGGATCTTTAATACGGCTTGTTAGTGTTTCCCCAAGGAATATGGTCATACCTACAGGACTCATAAAAAACGTAAAAATCCCTAAAACTGATGCACCTGAAGAGGACATCACTTCCTTCTTATCCAAAATCTTAAATGGATTTGGAAATCCCTTTATCGGTTTTTGCCGTTTTAAAACAATCTCATTTTTATATCTCCGTGGCATTTTTTCCCGCAGTTCTTTATTTAGTAATTCAAATAACCGCAATATGACTGGACCAATCGTTATCCCTAAAAAGAAAGATGTAAAAACATTAACATCTTCCGGCACAGCGCCTATTCCCCAATATAAATGTCTTAGCCCTTGAATTAACAATGCAAAAGGGACGATGGATACAAGTGCCAGCCATCTATTTTTTGACATTAATGCTAAAAATACTGCTCCACCAAGGAAAATTTGACTGGAGTAGGCTGCTAATACATCTCCTATAGGTATAAGGAGATTGGCGAGAAATAAGCTTAATGGCACCGAAATAATAGTACCAATCACCGATCCGGATGCCATTTTGCGTATACTTACATTGGCCAGTCCATGTTTTTTCAGAACCATGGCATGTTCAACCATTGGCGCTGACATGACTCCACCAGGAATTCCAGCAATGGCAACAGGAATGGAATCTGTCAATTTTTTTGCAATTATTGCTGACATAAAAAAGGATAAAAGGACGATCGGTTCCATCCCAGATAAAACTAATATTAAGGTTACTGGTGCTAAAACAGCTGTTTCATCCGTTCCTGGAGCTATACCAATTAATGTGTACAAAACTGCTCCAAATATAGCTGCAATCACCATTTCAAAAATTAATGAAAATTCCATGTATTACTTCTCCTCATCTTCAAATCGTAATATTCTTTTCGGCTTAAATATAATGCTGCAAACAATAAATCCAATAACTACACCTCCGAGTCCAAACAATAATGGTTGCTGGGACTCATTAGGTGCAATCAAATATCCTCCAAGTGCAGCACCGCTACATATCATCATACTAATTACTAAATCCCTTATATTTACGACATCTTCCCATACTTCAATATTGTCAGCTTTTTGCTGATTTGTACTTACTTGTTGTTTATCGGTCATTCTCTCCCTCCTTTCCTACTTATTTTTTGTGTTAAAAAAATTATACTGAATGCTGGAAATAAGTACAAACCAAAAATTGCTTGTTTTTACAGTTTTAAAACAGAATAAGGACCTGTTTCTTGTTAAAAATAAGCTTGACTAAATTCAAGGAGGTCATAATATTGCATACTCAACAACAAAACCAAAATTTACAGGGTTCTTCTCAAATTCCCGACCAATTTAGTCATGGTGGACATGAACTTTTAGATGCGCACGAAGCAATTGGTGGATTAGTCGGTGGCATGGAGCAATATTTACTTTATGAACAGCACGCTCAAGACCCCGAATTAAAAACAATGATTAACAAGCATAAAACGTATTTAACTCAGGTGTACAATTCCATTGTTCAGGCTATTCAAACTGGGAAAGAGCCGAATGTGAAAACACAAACGTATCATTTCTCACAAGACAGCAACAATACAATTTACGGTATGGAGCCTTCCCAGCCTAAAACACCTGCACAATCTGTTAATGAAATTAACGATGAATGTATTACTGGTTTTATGGCGGGAGCATTAAAATCCAACGCATCTGCTTTTACAATGACTGCCCTTGAATCAACAAACCCTGTAGTAAGAAGAGTATTTGCAGACTGTATCCCAAATATTATTGAGATGGCATATGAAGTATTTTTGTACCAAAACAGAAATCAATATTATCAAGTACCACAATTAAAGCAAGAGGACATGCAAGCATATATAAACGGCTTTGCTCCTGCCCAAGGTCAAACTCATTAAAAATTACGTGCGCTCTATTATTTAGGGCGCACGTTTTTTCACTTCTTAGAAAGTTTTTGAATCTTTCTAAACACTTAAACGTATGAATATGTAGTTTAAGTCGAAAGGAATGGTAATATATGAATAATCATGAGATTGATTACAAATTATATGGAGACGACATGCAATTTGTGGAAGTGGAACTGGATCCACAGGAAACCGTTATCGCTGAGGCAGGCAGTTTAATGATGATGGATGATCACATTAATATGGAAACCATTTTTGGAGATGGTTCCTCCAATAACGGCAATGGTATAGTTGGCAAGCTACTTGGTGCTGGAAAACGTGTACTAACAGGGGAAAGTTTATTTATGACAACCTTTACAAACACAGGTACAGGGAAAAGGCGGGTCTCCTTTGCATCTCCATATCCTGGTAAAATTATTCCAATGGATTTAAGCGAAATAGACGGGAAATTGATTTGCCAAAAAGACGCTTTTCTTGCCGCTGCAAAAGGGGTTTCAGTCAGAGTCGAATTCCAGAGAAAAATTGGAACTGGATTTTTTGGCGGCGAAGGATTTATTATGCAAAAAATGGAAGGCGATGGAATGACCTTCGTGCATGCAGGAGGAACCATTCATAAACGCGAATTATCCGCAGGCGAAACATTACGTGTTGATACTGGATGCCTTGTAGCTATGACAGGGAATGTGGACTATAACATTGAATTTGTTGGCGGAATTAAAACAGCGTTATTTGGTGGAGAAGGCTTGTTTTTTGCTACACTTCACGGGCCTGGAACGGTTTGGATTCAATCGCTTCCTTTCAGCAGATTGGCAAGCAGAGTGTTCGCTTCTGCCCCACAACGTCCCGGATCCAGTTCCAAAGGAGAAGGAAGTATTGCTGGTGGTTTATTCGACATATTGGGTGGAGACAGAAGATAAGCATTGGCTGAATTACCATAATATGTTCCAGTATTTTGGCGTGTAGAATAGTGCTTTTACACACATACTATCTTTGTAAATTCCTTTGAAGGGGTGGTACACATGGGTGGCAGAGATGATCACAAAAAGAAAAGAAACAATGTGTTAGCACAAACTCCAAAAAATCAATTATCCGATGGAATTGATATCGAGTTCTCAGAGGAATTAGCTGATGCCGAGGATAGAGAAGCACAAGCAAGAAGCCGTGCTGCGGATCGGCGTGCAAAAGATATTAACTCTAACCCGACACTTCGAAATGGCTAAGATAGATTAAACGTAATATTTGGACTAACTCCTATAAAACTGGAGTTAGTCCTTTGTTATTCATTCTAAAATCGGGTAAATTATACATAACTACAAATAAAAGGATTGAGTGGTATGGCTGACAAAAATGTAAATGATTACTTAACAGAAGGAATGTATGGCACACGGTTACCAAAAGAAGATGAAAGAAAAAAATACTTAGGCACGTTAAGAGAACGTATTGTCTTAGCTCTTACTGTTGGTCAAGTAATGACAGATAAAGGAATCGATAAATTAGAAGAAATGATGAAAGAAAATAAAGAAGCCAAATTACTAATCAATGGACAGGTTTCCACACGCTTTATGTCGAAGGAAAAAGCTTTAGCTAATAAATATAATATACCATATACTATCATAACGAATGAGGAGAACAGTACAGACATTGGTGCAGTGTTAACCTATGATTACGCTATTGACAAAGAAGATATCTATTTGAATGATAAACTCGAAGAAATAGAAGCAAAAGAGGAAAATAAGGAAAAGCAAGGGTCCTTCTTTTCCCGAATGAAAACCTGGTTTGAATAATGATGACATTTCTAAATCTAGTGCCCATTTTTGGTGTACTAGATTTTTTCATAAGTTACATCTAATGAGGAATAATAACCCCAGGAGGTGTTTTGTAATGAGTCAAGCTTATCGTTGTCCAAATTGTAAAACAAACAGTTCACGATTTAATCTTATTGAACAAGTAGCTAAGCCAGTAAAATTAGATTCTGACACTGGTGAAATTATCAATGACTATACCAATGAAAATGTGGAGGTGTTCCATCACCTTTATAAAGGACCGAAATATCGTATACAATGTGCGTCATGCGGATTAATCGAGGATGAACATACATTTGCGAAATTTGCAGAATACAACAGATAATAATGCTTTAGAGACATTGCTCCCTAGTGAGTAATGTTTTTTAAGAGGATGTTCAAAAAGTCCGGTGAAAAGGACACATCGACAGAGGACCTTCTACTAAACCGCCCACGTCCTTGAAAAAGAAAAGCACTTTTTCTGCGTGCGATGTATCGCTGACGAAGTGTTCCTTGTCCTGTGGGCAACGTAGAAGTCACAACAACACGCGCAAGCTCGTTGGTTCGCTTTTCCGCTCCTCATGTACCTTTTAATGTAAACTCCGGTGCCGGGAGCTTTCGCCGCCTCGAACTTCTCGGTCCCTTTCATCCTCCTTTTTGAACACGCACTTTAAGTACATACCTTGCAAATAGGTCGAAATGCAAACCAACCTTTGATACACTTTAGTTATCAATAATTTTGGAGGGAAATACATGCGTTTAGAAAATAAAAAGGTGATTGCTCTTGTTGAGCATGACTTTGAAGATTTGGAACTGTGGTACCCTATTTTACGTTTGAAGGAAGAAGGTGCCACTGTTCATTTAGTCGGAAAAGAAGCAAAGAAAAAATATATTGGTAAATATGGTGTACCAGCTGAATCGGATTATGCATTTGGCGATGTCAAAGCAGAAGACTATGATGCCATTTTAGTTCCTGGTGGCTGGGCACCTGACAAATTAAGACGTTATCCAGAAGTGCTCGAAATGGTTCGCAAAATGGATCAATCCAAAAAACCAATCGGACAAATCTGCCATGCTGGATGGGTACTTATTTCGGCCAATATCCTAAACGGTGTAAAAGTAACCAGTACACCTGGAATCAAAGACGATATGACAAATGGCGGTGCAGAATGGTTTGATGAAGCAGTTGTTTCTGATGGACATATCATTTCCAGCCGCCGCCCACCGGATTTACCAGTATATATGAAAGTATTTGCAGATACTTTAGCAGAAAAGTAATGGTTATTGGCGGGAGGAGAAAAAATGAAAATTACTTCGATTGAGCCTACACCTAGTCCACATTCCATGAAAATAAATGTGAGTGAAGAATTGCCTGCAGGTGTGAGTTTTAATTACACGGACAAGGACAGTCTTTCGGATGCTCCGGATTATGTTAAGCAGTTATTTGCTATTGAGGGTGTTAAGAACATTTACCGCGTGGTAGACTTTATCGCCCTTGCCCGAAACCCAAAAACACCTTGGGAATCCATTCTGCCAGAGGTTCGAAAAGTACTTGGAACTGAAGAAAATGTAACTATTCCAGAGGCCCAACTATCCAATAAAGAGGAAGCTTTCGGAGAAGTACGTGTTTTTATTCAAATGTTTCGAGAGATTCCAATGCAGGTAAAACTGGACGATGGAAATGAAGAAAAACGCTTTGGACTGCCAAAAATGTTTATGGATGCTGTAATGGAAGCTTCGTCTTCTTCCCCTAACTTTGTCATGGAAAGGAAGTGGGTCGAACAGCATCCAAGATACGGTACAATGGAAGAGATTGGAACAGATGTTGTTGAGGAGCTAAATGCGAGTTATGACCAGGAACGAATGAACAAGTTAGTGGAGATGGCCTTACAAAATAAGCCAGCCGGAGAAGCTCCTTCTAAAAGAAGAAATATTTCATTGGAAACCTTGGATCATCCCGATTGGAAAGTACGTTACGCAGCACTTGATGCATTAAATCCAACGATAGAGGATTTGCCATTACTAGAAAAAGCATTAAAAGATGAAAAATCTTCTATTCGAAGGCTAGCGACCGCATACCTAGGTATGATTGAGGAACCTGAAGTTCTACCATATTTATATATAGCTTTAAAAGATAAATCAGTTAATGTTAGAAGAACGGCAGGAGATTGCATTTCGGATTTAGGATTCAAAGAAGCCATTCCTGAAATGATTAAAACCCTTTCCGACCCAAGCAGACTAGTGCGTTGGCGTGCCGCAATGTTTTTATATGAGGTTGGTGATGAATCTAGTATTCCTGCTCTGGAGGCAGCCGCAGAAGATCCGGAATTCGAAGTACGGATGCAAATTAACATGGCGCTTGAACGCATTCAAGGCGGGGAAGATGCAAAAGGATCAGTATGGCATCAGATGACAAAAGCTGCTAGATCAGATTAAAAACTCCAGTTATTTTTACAGTAAATGAGCATACCATTTACTATAGGAAATGTAGGCATTCGCTAAACAACAAGGCGAATGCCCCATTTTTTATGACTTGTATAACAGAATACCTTTACATAATCGGACTGTTCTAATATAATTGTGTAAATAGTCTAACAATTAAGGTGGGGATAACGTGAGTACAATTAAAGAAGGAACGTTGTTATGGGAACCGGATGAGAAGCGAAAAGAACGATCCAACCTTTATCATTATATCGATTGGTTAAGGACTAATAAGAATTTAAGTTTTTCGGATTACCACTCCCTTTGGAAATGGTCTGTTAATCACATAGAATCCTTTTGGGAATCCATTTGGGAATATTTTAATATCCAGTCCAAAACCCCATATCAAACCGTCTTAACCACCCATAATATGCCAGGTGCAAAGTGGTTTCAAGAGGCCTCTATTAATTATACAGAACATATTTTTAGAGACAGAAACAAAGATGATATCGCTATCATTCATACTTCCGAAAATCGCAAGACATCGGAAATTTCCTGGAAACAGCTTTATGAAGATACCGCCAAGATGCAGTATACATTAAGGAATTTAGGAGTAACAAAGGGAGATAGGGTGGTTGCCTATGTACCTAACATATACGAAACCGTGGTTGCTTTCCTTGCAACAGCGAGCCTTGGTGCTATTTGGTCCAGTGCATCCCCTGATTTTGGAACTCAAAGTGTGATTGATCGGTTCAAACAAATCGAACCAAAAGTCATGATTACCATCGATGGTTATGAATATGGCGGCAAAAGATTTGAGCGAATCAAAACCGTTACAGAAATACAAACAGAACTTCCAGCTTTAGAGGCAACGATAGCCATCCCTTACTTAGATAAGAATCCTGATTTCAGTCAATTTAAACATGCTATCCCCTGGGAGCAAGCTGTAGCGGAAAGTGCAGAAAAGCCAACACTTATTTATGAACATGTATTATTTAATGACCCGCTTTGGATTTTGTTTTCATCTGGTACAACAGGTAAACCTAAACCAATCGTACAAAGTCAAGGTGGTATTTTAATAGAACATTTAAAAGCGTTAACATTCCATTGTGATTTAACTGAAAATGACCGTTTCTTCTGGTATACAACGACAGGCTGGATGATGTGGAATTTCTTGATTGGCGGACTGCTTACTGGAAGTACCATTATCCTGTACGATGGAAATCCATCCTATCCCGACAATAATAGACTTTGGAAATTAGCGGAAGAAACAAAGATGACTGTTTTCGGTACAAGCGCAAGCTATATAACCGCTTGTATGAAAGCCGAATTAAAGCCTGGAAAATCATTCGACTTATCTCATTTGCATAATATTAGCTCAACTGGGTCCCCGTTACCTCCTGAAGGGTTCCAATGGTGTTATGACCATGTGAAAAAGGATTTATGGATTGCCTCAGCAAGTGGTGGGACCGATGTATGTACAGCATTTATATTAAGTGTACCTACCCTTCCCGTTCATGCTGGTGAATTACAATGCCGTGGGCTCGGTGCAAAAATAGAAAGCTTTAACGATTTAGGTCAGCCAACGATGGATGAAGTGGGAGAACTCGTATTAACCGAACCATTTCCTTCCATGCCCATCTACTTTTGGAATGATAACGATGGTTCGAGATTATATGAAAGCTACTTCAACGTCTTTCCAGGAATTTGGCGACATGGGGATTATATTAAAGTGACCAATCGTGGTACTTGTGTGATTTATGGAAGGTCCGATGCAACCATTAATCGAGGCGGTATTCGAATTGGAACAAGTGAAATTTACCGGGCAGTTGATCAGGTCAAAGAGGTTGCCGACAGTTTGATTGTCGATGTACCATTACGTAATGGCGATTCCTCCACCCCACTTTTTGTCGTCATGAAGGAAGGATATTCGTTAACCGATGAGACAAAACAGGCGATTAAACATCAAATCCGTACACAATGCTCACCACGTCATGTCCCTACTGGCATTTATGTAGTAGAAGACTTGCCTAAAACATTGAACGGCAAAAAGCTAGAAGTACCAATCAAAAAAATACTGATGGGCAAACCTGTGGAGGAAGTTGTTAACAAAGGGTCTCTAAATAATGCCAATGCTTTGGAATACTTTGTTAGATTTGCTCAAGAGGAGATTTTAACATAACTAGCCAAAGATAAATTAAAAATGGTTCCAAACATCTTTTTTGATGTTTGGAACCATTTTTTCGTAGAGTTATTTCCGTTAACTATTGTCTAATTCGCATTCATAATGGTGTCCTTCTTTAAGTTTACCGCCGTGAATACATTTTCTACCTTTTCTTTCCCCGTCATGGACAAACGAATGATACACAAAAAATCCAAAGACCTGTCCCTTACAGCATTCTCTCAACGGGGCACTTAGACCGATTCTACGTGACCGAATGTCCTCTAGATTCTTTCTTTGGGGCACCTAGAACGCTTCTACGTGACCGATTACTCAGAACTCAATCAAGCGTCATGGAAAGAAAGGGCAGATTCACTGTCCCAAACTTACTACAAACACAAATGGAACAAGTTACATGTGTAAGGCTGGATAAGAGTGTTTTAAGTAATGAAAAATCCGAACCATGATTCAAAATTCTTCATTTAGAATTCGAATTAGTTCGGATTTTTCTTTTACATGAAATTATCATCTTTAGATTTGGGGGAGTATGTCCAGCCAATCCATATAAAAAATTGGTAAATGTACCCCTTAAAAATAGTTAAACATGAATCTGCTTTTTCTCAGTCCCTAGGCTAAACCCTACATAAGCAATAAACGCCAATAAGATAGATAAAACAACTGTATGCATGCCTAGCGGGTCTGGATAGAATGTTTGGAAGATAATATAGGATGTAACCCCTACCGCCATTGAAGCAATGGCACCATATTTATTCCCTCTATCCCAATACAAGCCCATCACAATCGGCCAAATAAACGCCGCTTCCAAACCACCAATGGCAAATAAATTCAGCCATATAATTAAATCGGGAGGATTCACAGCCATTAAAAAGACAATAACGCCCAGTACCGCTGTAACCCCCATACTTAGACGCTGAACTTTCTTTCGGACGGCATTTGGATTGATATAATTGATATAGACATCCTTTACAATGGTGGAACTAACTAATAATAACAACGAATCTACCGTTGACATGATTGCTGCTAGCGGCGCTGCTAATACAATACCAGCTAGCCATGGTGGCAGTACCTCTAAAGCAATTAAAGGCATTACCGTATCCCCTACTTCGATTCCTGGCAAAATCGGTCGGGCGAACACACCAATTAAATGCATGTTCAGCATAATAAAGCCGACGACTATCGTGCCGATTATCAACGCACGATGAAAGGATCTCGTATTTTTATAGGACATCGCCCGTACAGCAACCTGTGGAAGTGCCACAACACCGACACCTACTAAAATCCAATAAGAGGAAACATATGCTGGTGTTAAAGTTCCCTCCGCACCAAACGGAGTAATTAAGTTGGGATTTTCCGCTTGTAAGTCAGTGATAATTGCCGGAAGTCCACCACCCGCAATGATAACTGCAATTAATAATACTAGTGTACCGATAAACATGATACTTCCTTGTATGGCATCTGTTATAGTTACAGCACGAAAGCCACCAAAGGTTACATAAATTAAAACGGTTATAACAAAAATAAACAATGAGGAAGTATACGATAATCCTGTCAGCGATTCTATTAATCGGCCTCCACCAATCCACTGTGCTGCCATCGCCGAAAACAGGAAGATGATAATACTAAATGCAGACAGCAGAACAACCCACTTCGATTGATAGCGTTCTTTCAGATAATCTACCAAGGTTACAGCTTTATATTTTCTAGTTACAATCGCAAATTTTTTCCCTAAAATCATTAAAGTGAAATAGCCTGTTGCGACCTGTGTTACCGATAATAATACCCAGCCAAGTCCTTCATTGTACGCAGCACCAGGGCCGCCAATAAAACTGCTGGCACTCCCATATGTAGCAGTCATTGTCATCGCTAAAACAAAGCCGCCCAAACTGCGTCCACCTAAATAATACTCTTGCATAAAAGAGTTATTTGTTTTCTGACTTCTGCTTGCTATTAAACCGATTAAAAATATGATTGCAACGGATCCAAACAATGTAATTGTAGCTTGCCAATTCATTTATCCTCTAACTCCTCATCCTCAAATGGTACATCTTTAAAAAACAATTTTACGACAATAAACACCAATACAGCCATGACAACAATGCCTAATACACAACTATAAAAAAACCAGGATGGAAGTCCAAAGACATACGAATATTCAGAAGGATCCTTACTTCCTAATCTATAAGCAAAAGCAAACCACCAGATAAAATTAAAAACAACTAATCCAATCCCTATTAGCGCTTCTCGATTTGCTATTTTATATCGATAGTCTTTTTCTTGAATCCTATCTTTCTCCAAGGTAAGTCCCCCTCTATTAATCTTATAGCAGGAAAATATCGTAAATGTAAATGTATTTTAACACTATTTTAACTGGTACAGTGGATAAATGCGAGAGGCAAATATGAAAAAGGACTCAGTCTTTTAATCGACTGAGCCCCTTTTCCTTAATCTAGGCTAACTTTTAAAACTCTATCTTCCACTCTAGACATTTCAAATGTCTCTGAATGAGTACCATCTGTTACAACTAATGTTACTTCTTTTTCTTTGAGAATATCTACTTGCTCTTTATTCAGCAATAAATCTCTTGGTTTCTTGTCATTATAAATATTGATAACCGCTTGTTCACCCTGTTCCAGTTCCTCTAAGTCTTCCGTATGAACAGTGGCAGTACCGTTATTTTCCTTTGGTTCGATTTCTGTGATAGGCTGTTCTTCTTCCGATTCTCCTGGAATGTCATCTGTTACGGAGATTCTTCCTTCAGAACCGTAAACAATTGGATTATCCTCAGAGCTGTTCAAACTTTTCACAAAGTCCACCGCAGCATCAATGTCTACTGGCCCCATTACAGGATTTTCGCCTAAATTCATAATTGGCCCATCCTGTGTTCCCATATAGTTATTAACTGTTAACGTATATGTCGCATCCTTATCAATTGGTGTTCCATCAGGGAATGTGATGTCAACAACCTGCTGTAATTCCGGATTATACGTATAGTGGAATCCTGCTACACTGTAATCTGACCCGTAGCTGGATAACTGATCATTTAAAATTGGGTATAAATCTGCCCCTTTGATTTCATAGGTCATAAGTGTGTTGCCAAATGGAAGGACGTTAAACATTTCACCCCAGGTAACTGGTCCAGCTAGGAGATCATCTCTTATTCCACCACCATTTGTCATCGCAAAATCACTGTCCATTGTCCAATTCATACCATCTGTAATTAAGTTACCTAAGCCATGGTCGCTTCCATTCGTGTAACTACCTGTTAAATCCTGTGTATTGTATCCAATTACTTCATTTACAATCGGAGCAATCTGTTCTTCATAATGTGCTAATATTTCAGCAACCGTTTCATCTGGCGTATAATCATTCTGTTTTACAAAGACAATCTCCGCTTCTTTCTCTACGATATCGCCTGATTCACGGTCAATCGCTATATCTACATCCGCAAAGGCTTTTCCATATTCTGAGGCTTGTACAATTAGCTTATTATCTACTTCCACATTATTCACGGCATGATTATGTGCTGCAAAAATGATGTCCACAGCATCATCCACATTCGCTGCTAAATCAGCTGCATCTCCAGTAGCACTATCCCCATCCTGATATGCTGGCATGTGAGCAAGAACAATAATTGCTTCTACACCTTGTGCTGTAAGCTCAGCAACTGCATCATTCACTGCTTCTGTTTCATCGGTAAATGCAATTCCTTCTAAGGAAGAAGGCATAACCATATTCACAGATTCTTTTGTATTAACACCGATAAAACCAATTTCAACACCATCTACTTCTTCAATGTAATATGGAGGTAGGTAAGTTTCCCCACTGTCTTCATAAACACAATTCGCACAAAGAACAGGAAAATTCATTCCATCATATCCTTCTGTACCTTTCCCCTCAGGGTGTTCCCCACCATTGATCATACGTAGTAATTCCTCTACACCTTCATCAAATTCGTGGTTTCCTACCGTACTAACATCAAAACCAATTTCTTCCATAATTTCGACAGTTGGTTCATCCTGCAATAATCCTGATACCGGGGAACTTCCACCAATCATATCCCCTGCATGAACAATCAATGTGTTTTCATTTTCCTGTTCACGTTCTTTTATCGCTGCTGACGTATAATCCATACGACCATACATATCATAAGTACCGTCCCCATCAGGATCCAAACTATATTCCTGATCAATTTTCCCATGAAGATCATTCATGCTTAATATTTGCAGGTCAAGAAGATCTCCATCAGAACCTCCTTCTTGTGCTGGAGTAAACCCGTAAGATTCTGCCTCTTCTGCACTAACGAAAAAGATTCGTTTCTCTACTGGTACTTCTTCATATGCTTCTGGTTCCACGTATTCCATCGTTTCTGAATTCCCTACATATCTTAGCAAACCTTTTTGGTCATCAAATGCACGGAAAACAAATGGTAATTCCAGAAGTGGATTTTCCGGATTCCAAATTCCAAGCCCTGCATCTTTGGCTTCTTTTACCGCATCCTGATATACCGGGTATGCTTCTTCATCAATTGGTGCTAAGAAATACGAAGATGCGTAGCCTTGTGCTACCATTTCCAAATTAATGTTCAATCCATCATCTTTACGAATCACTTCTGCTAAAATTCTTCCATAATCATCAGTTGGCTGATCACCTATTTTAAGTTGAATCTCATCACCTGGTTGAATGAGCTCTTGAATATATTCCGTTGCTAAATCCCCATAGTATTTTTGATTCTCATTAATTTCTGCCCGATCAGGATCATTATTTTTCGCTGCATATGTTTCGGGTGTATCCATATTCAAGAAACGAACCCTCGTTTCTCCAAATACCGGTGATTCAATGCGTAGTGTATCACCGTCCGTGACACTAGCAACCGTAGCATCATATAGTCCTGCTGCCGATGGTGCTTCTGGCTGTTCTTCCGCAACTTGCAAATCGTCTTGTTCAGTTGGAATCAATTGGTACGTATCATATTGACTGACAATTGCCGTAATATCATACCATAGCCCTGATTCCACTTGGGTTATATCCATGGAGTTTTCCATGATTCTTAACGTTGTTCCATTAAAATCCTCATCAATGAAAGAAACATTGTAGCCTCCACCTGCAGGACTTCCTGGAATATTGTTTACATATCCATTCACCTGTACGAGTTGCCCTTCATATTGTTCCGCAGTATCAGAACTTTGAAGGTCTTCAATGGTCATTTGCTGTGGTTGTGGTAGGTCTTGTCCAGTTTCGAGCACTTCAATGGAGGTTGGTATAATTTCTTTTAATCCATTATAGGAATCTAGTTCCCCAGAAACTAATACTCTATCACCTTTTGATACATCTGGTAATTCTCCCTGATTATAAGCAAACAAATTAATCCCTGCTGTTTCATCTTGAATGTATGTTGTAAACTGTGATCCATTGCTGATGGCATCATTATCAGCCAATACCGTTCCTTCCACCGTAACCACTGTACCATCACTTAGATTACGGGCTTCTCCAATGGTGTACTCTCCAGTACCAGGTTCTGAAGGTTCACCAGGCTCCTCTGGTGGATTAGATGGTTCAATACCATCCATTGCGTGACTTCCAAGATATGCAAATGTATTCGTATCATAATCTGTCCATTGTGATTCATCATAGATAGTACTTGGTGCGGTAACCGAAGCTTTTCTAACTAGGGTTACATCAGGAGCATAATTATTTTGGACCCCAATTTCTCCAAGAACATCTATGACATTATCATTTTTGGATAAAGTAAACGCATCATCCCCATTAAAATTAATAACGCCACCATTGGTTCCATCTGCATGTTCAAGGATGGTTGAATCTGCACTAGGGTGAGCTAAAACGTAGACATCACCATGCATTAATTCTCCTTTTAATGTAAAGGTTTGAGATGGGTCTGAAGCACCATTACTGTATAATGAAACTTGATACTCAGATAGATCCACTGTTTCTCCTGTACCATTATAAATCTCTATCGCCTTATTATAAGAGCTACCTTCCACATACTCTGAAATAAATAATTCCCCAGCAAAAACTTCATTCTCCTCTTGCGCTGTCTCTGCAAAAGTTATCACCGGAGAAAAGTTCATAAAGACAAGTGTAAAAATCAGCAACATAATAAGTGGCTTTTTCAACTTTACTCTCTTCATTGTCACCCTCCATAATTTGATAGATTTTTTTCCAATTCGTGTGTTTACAACATGTAGATACAAATTTAATATGACATATTCATAGAATGGATACTATTAAATTAGTCTAAAATTATTGTAAATACAGACTATTTACCTATATAATTCAAAAAAAGGTTATTTAGTCTCTCTAACAAAATCAAAACCGCGGTACTATTGAAATGGTTGAGATCGCGTTATATAAGTTATATAATAAAAATAGTCACGGGGCATTAGCTCAGCTGGGAGAGTGCTTGCATGGCATGCAAGAGGTCACGGGTTCGAGCCCCGTATGCTCCATTTATTAAAGAAAGGATGATAGGCTTTGTAACCTGTCATCCTTTTTTCTTTTATCCCCATACTTAAAGAGGATTTCAAAATCCCGGTGAAAATGACACGTCGAAACATACACGCTTAAAACCACCTTTTATAATATTCGCATCCTTAGTTTTTCTCTTAACTATACCAATCCTCTGTCTCATAAATTTTCTATATGATAACAAACAAAAATCTCCATTTCCCGGGCAATATCGACAATTGGGAAGAATAATTATGTGTAGGAAACTAATACATTATGCTAAATAATCCTATCTATTCATTTAATATTTAGGATCTTTTCGAAAGTTTCGTTGCTTTTTAATCCTCACGTCTATAGTAAAGTGAATCTTCAATCAATGGGGGCTTGCACCCATTTAATCACGTAATAAAATCCGACATAATTTGAAATACTTTAGACCATAGTTGTTCCTTACCTACTTTCGGAATACACTAGTCCTAGGCTATACAACTTTAAGTTAGTATTACGATGGTTGATTAAGGGGAAGGAGGATATAGTCTACAGTGCATGGATATGCCTTTTCTTTAAGTATGGTTGAAATAAAACCGTCCGGGTAGTATAGTTACAATTATATTGAATACGAAGAAGGTGTTTCATAACTATGGGCAGAAATTCACGAAAATCCGACATACTAGATGCTGCTTCGAAAATTGTAAACGAACAAGGCATATTTAATTTAACATTGGATGCAGTCGCAAAAGAAGCTGGATTAAGTAAAGGCGGCCTCCTTTATCACTACCCCTCAAAGGAAGAACTAGTGAAAGGAATGGTAGCGTATTTAGCTAATAACTATCAGGAAAAAATAGCAAAGGACATGGAGGGTGACCCTGAAGATAAAGGGAAATGGTTACGTGCATACGTCAATGTCACCTTTAATCAATCGGAACAGAACAAACAAAAAAATGCTGTCCTTTTAGCTGCAAAGGCCGTTGATTTCCAATTACTCGATCCAATACGTGACTTGTATAAAAGCTGGGAAAAAGAATTAGAAAATGATGGGGTTGATCCAATGAAAGCTGCTATCATCCAGCTTGCAGCAGACGGGGTTTGGCTGTCTGAATTATTTGATATCAATCGAATGGAAGATAAAAAGAAAGAAGAAGTGTTTCAATATTTAATGGACTGGGCTAAAGAGTAATTAACATTTTTAAGGCCCTCGAACCAAAAGGCTGTTTTCTAAAGAATTGTTTCCTTTTTGAGAAAAGGGATTCCTTGTATCTTCCCTACGCTTGGTAGGACGTATCTAATCCCACTTACGAATGGAATAACACCTCATTTCTTACTTTCTTATCTATCAAGAAAGGATTGACAGTATTTACAAGGGCCTGGAATACAGCGCATGAAATCTAGATTAATCGTCTTAGTCTTGATTCCATGCGTTTTTATTTTTATGTCCAACCTTTTTTCCATTTGTCCTCTAAATCAATTATTTCAGACAAATCACTCTAAAAATCCAAAAAAACTTTTATCCCCCCTCAGCTCTCCAATATCAAGGACTACAGCGATTTGTACCGACAATTCAAAGAAGTGGAAACTTGATACAAAATTTTAATAGTGTTATAGTTTTTAACTGTATTTATGAACCGTCTGGTTGGTTAACTAAAAAGCAAGGAGGCATTACGATGAAAAAGGTATTACTTACTGCTGCGGTTACAGGAGCTGGAGATACAACTAAAAAAAGCAAATATGTGCCAGTTACCCCTAAAGAAATTGCTGATTCAGCTATCGCTTCAGCAAAAGCAGGTGCCACAGTAGCGCATATCCATGCTAGAGATCCGCAAACTGGCTGGATAAGTCATGATATCGAACATTACCGTGAAATCGTGGACCGTATCAGAGATTCAGACACAGATGTCATTATCAATATTACCGCGGGTGGTGGCGGAGATTTTATTCCTAATTTGGACACTCCAGCTGCTGGAGGAAACGGGACACTCATCCAAACCCCTGAGGAAAGACACCAGCCAATTGGTGAATTACTTCCGGAAATGTGCACATTAGACTGTGGCAGTGTCAACTTTGGAGACATGATTTACATGAGCCCTACAGAGTGGTTAAGACAACAGGCAAAACTCATTCAAGATAGTGGTGTGAAGCCAGAGATGGAATGCTTTGACACAGGGCATTTGCGATTTGCTAAGCAATTAGTTGAAGAAGGATTAATTGATGGCGATCCGATGTTCCAATTTTGCCTAGGAATTCCATGGGGTGCGGAAGCTGATGTGGAAACAATGCTATATATGAAAAATCGTTTACCGGAAAACGCTAGCTGGTCTGCATTTGGGATTGGAAGAATGCAATTACCTATTGCCCTGCAAACTGCCCTCCTTGGTGGAAATGTGCGAGTTGGACTCGAAGACAACCTATATTTAGAAAAAGGCGTGCTTGCCAGCAATGAACAACTCGTTGATAAAACTGCAAATATGCTCTATCAAAATGGAATAACTATGATGACACCAGCAGAAGCACGTGAGTATTATGGTTTGAGACAGGTTAAGTAGGAGGATTTATGATGCAGAATAATATTAAAAAAATAGCCGTAGTTGGAACAGGCGTAATTGGTAATGGGTGGATTGCAAGATTTCTGGCAAAAGGCTATGATGTCATTGCCTTTGACCCAGCGGAAGGAGCAGAAGCCAGAACACGGGATATGCTCGCACGAGTTTGGCCATCATTACAGGAACTCGGAATGTCCGAGACTGCTTCCATCGATCGCTTGTGTTTTGTGGAAACGATGGAAGCTGCTATTAAAGATGCTGATTATGTACAGGAAAATGTACCAGAACGGGAAGATTTGAAGAAAAATGTGCTACAAGCCATTGATAAACATACAAATCCGGAAGTCATTATCGGTTCCAGCACTTCTGGAATTATGCCTTCAACACTACAAGAAGGGTTAACACATCCGGAACGTTTAATTGTTGCACATCCATTTAACCCCGTTTATATCCTTCCATTAGTAGAGATTGTTGGTGGGAAAGATACTTCATCAGAGGTTATTGAATATGCTGAAATACTTTTTGAAAATGTAGGTATGAAGTCACTCGTTATTAACAAGGAAATCGAAGGACACGTTGCTGACCGGCTAATGGAAGCACTATGGCGCGAAGCACTTCATTTAGTAAACGATGGAATTGCCACAACCGAAGAAGTAGACAAAGCTATCATTTACGGTGCTGGTTTACGCTGGGCACAGATGGGACCATTCATGACATTCCACTTAGCTGGTGGCGATGCAGGCATGAGACATATGCTGGAACAATTCGGTCCTGCTTTGAAGCAACCTTGGACAAAACTAGTTGCTCCAGAGTTAACCGATGAATTAAAGGAAAAAGTAATCAACGGCTGTGAAGAAAGTGCAGGAAATGAATCCGTTGCTCAATTGGAAGAGAAGCGAAATGAATTTTTAATCAAACTACTAGATTTAGTAGAAGATTACTGGCCAGCATTTCATAAACAGTAAATGATCAAAAGTCAGGAGGCTATACATGGAATCCTCATCTTTTCAATACGAATGCATAGTTAAAAAAAACTGGGTGGATTACAACTGTCACATGAACGATGCCGAATATGCGAAAGTATTTAGTTTGGCCCTTGATCAATGGATAGAAGAAATTGGATTAGACCAAAATGCAAGAAATGATTATGGATATACAATTTTCACCTTAGAAACACATCTTTGTTATTTACAGGAAGTACATGAAGGGCAAAATTTAAATGTTTCTTTACAATTGCTTGATAATGACGAGAAACGGATACATGTTATTTTCCTTATGAAAAACGATGAAAATAAAGTCGTTGCTACAAGTGAGCAAATGCTGATGGGGATCGATACCCAAACAAATCGACCAGCCCCATTTCCTGATGTGATTGCAAAAAATATAGATGAACTCAATGAAAACCAAAAAGAAATGGAAGCTCCAAAACAGGCAGGAAGAAGAATAGGAATCAAACGATAGGTCGCGCTAGACCATTAAAAAAAGAGGAGGTAAGAAGCAATGAATAAGATTGAAGTTAAAAATCTGACAAAAATCTTTGGTTCCCATCCTCAACAAGGTCTTAAACGACTTAAAAATGGAGAATCCAAAGATGAAATCCTAGATAAAACCGGGATGACAGTTGGTGTAAATCAAGCTAACTTTTCCGTTAAACCTGGTGAGATTTTCGTCATAATGGGGCTTTCCGGCAGTGGGAAGTCCACATTAATTCGACTAATTAATCGACTAATCGAACCGACAGATGGCGAGATCTCAATTGATGGCGAAAGTATTACCAGGATGGACAAAAATCAATTAATTGAGGTTCGCCGAAAGAAACTAGCAATGGTTTTTCAAAAATTCGGCTTACTCCCCCACCGGACCGTATTAAATAACGTTGCTTATGGCCTAGAACTCCAAGGTACTGATAAACAGGAACGTGAAAATCTCGCAGCTAAAACGATTGAAGATGTTGGTCTAAAAGGCTATGAAAATAGTTATCCAAGTGAATTAAGTGGTGGAATGCAACAGCGGGTTGGCCTGGCAAGAGCGTTAACCAACGACAGTGACATTCTGTTGATGGACGAAGCCTTTAGTGCCTTAGACCCCATTATACGAAAAGAAATGCAGGATGAACTGATTCGGCTTCAAAGTAAATTAAACAAGACCGTATTATTTATCACACATGACCTGGACGAAGCGCTAAAGCTTGGAGACCGTATTGCCATCATGAAAGATGGTCAAATTGTACAAATTGGCACATCAGAAGAAATTCTTGAAAATCCGGCCAACACATATGTTTCAAACTTCGTAAGGGATGTGGATCGTTCCAAAGTCTTAAATGCAAGTCATGTGATGAAGAAACCAGAAGTACTTGTTACTTACAAGGCTGGAGTTCGTGTAGCAGTTCGAAAAATGGAAGAAGTCGGTGCCTCCAGCATTTTTGTTGTTGATAAAGACCAAAACTTTAAAGGATTGCTTACGATTGATGATGCTATCCGGGCACATAAAGAACAACTCCCAATGGAAGACGTACTTATCGATAATGTACAAGTTATCACACCGGATACATTACTAAACGATATGGTTGGATTAGCAGTAGAAGCTAAATATCCAATAGCCGTCGTAGCAGACGGAAAATTATGTGGAATTGTTTCTCGCGTATCTATCCTGTCTGGGCTTGTTCTCGGTAAAGAAAGAGAGGAGGTTATGCAATGAATTACTTCGAGTTCCCATTAGAGGATATAACAAATGACTTTGTCAATAATTGGCTATTACCAACTTTAAGTGGATTTTTCGATCAAATCAGTGTTATATTACGTTCCTTTGTTGACGCTGTAACCAATGTCTTAACCTCCACCCCCGCAGAAGTGATCGCAATCCTGCTCATCGCCCTAGCGTGGTGGATTTCTGGAAAGGGAGTTGCACTGTTTGCACTTATCGGTATGCTTTACCTCGGATCAGTGGATCTATGGACAGAATCGATGCAAACACTAGCTATTGTCATTGTTTCTACTATTATTTCGGTTTTAATCGGAATACCGGTTGGAATTTTAAGTGCAACCAATTCTGTTATTGATAAAACCGTTCGTCCGATACTGGATTTCATGCAAACACTCCCTATCTTTGTTTATCTAATTCCTGCTATTCTATTATTCGGACTTGGTGGAGTTCCAGCAGTTATTGCTACTTTTGTGTTCGCTGTACCACCTGCAGTAAGAATGACTAGTTTAGGGATAAAACAAGTTCCTGGCGAAGTAGTAGAAGCTTCTCGTGCTTATGGATCTACTCCTAGACAGCTCTTAATTAAAGTTCAGCTTCCCCTCGCCCTGCCAACCATCATGGCTGGAGTCAATCAGACAATTATGCTTGCATTATCGATGGCAGTAGTAGCATCGATGATAGGAGCACCAGGTCTTGGATCGATTGTATTAACAGGAATTTCTCAAGTAAATGTCGGCCTCGGACTAACTGGTGGATTGGCTATTGTTGTACTCGCCATTGTTTTAGATCGAATCACTCAAGGTATTACAAATAAAGTAAAATAAGGAGAGATAATAATGAAAAATAATTTATTGTTCCTATCTATGCTATTAACCTTACTCGTACTGGCAGCTTGCTCAACTGAATCAGGAGCAGCTGATTCCAATGATAAAGAAGAAACTGAAAAGCCGGTTCTGACCTTTGGGGTAACCCCTTGGACTAGTACAGTCCCTCCAACAGAAGTAGCTAGCCTAATTCTTCAGGATATGGGATATAAAGTTGAACAAACGCAAGCAGATGCGGGAAATGTTTATATTGGTCTTTCCCGTGGAGATATTGACATCTTTATGGATGCATGGCTTCCAGCACATGAAGTGTATTTAGATAAATACAGTGATAACATTGAAAGTGTTTCTGTCAGCTATGATGGCGCAGATGCTGGATGGGTAGTACCAACATATTTAGAAGATATCAACTCTATTGGAGATATTAAGGGAAACGAGGACATGTTTAATCATGAAATGTATTCCATTGAAGAAGGTGCAAGTGCTACTGGAATCATTGATGAAGCAATCGAAGGGTATGAGTTAGATTTAACACAGATAAATTCTTCTGAAGGTGGAATGATTGCACAAGCCATGCGTTTAATGGAACAGGAAAAACCTGTTATCTTTTACGGCTGGCGTCCACATACGATGTTTAACCGATTCGATATTAAAATTTTAGAAGATGAGAAAGGGTACTTCAATAGTGCTTCTGTAGAAATCATTACAAATAATGAATTAAAAGAAACTGCACCAGAAGTATATGAGTTCTTAGGCAATTGGGAAATCTCCATTGATGATGTGGAAGAAATGATTGCCCAAATCGAAAACGAAGATCGTGACCCTACTGAAGTAGCTCAAGAGTGGATTGATAACAATGAGGATAAAGTAAATGAAATGCTAGGAAAATAAGAACCATATTTTGACATGCTGTACGGTTATGCAGCATGTCAAATTTACAAAGAATTAGTAAGCGAAGGGAGTATCAATGATTCATGACAACGAAGGAAAAAAATGTACAAATTATTGTTGATCGTGATGTAGCATGCACATTAAGAGATGGGACGAAATTGTATTCCAACATTTATAGACCCAACAATAATGAAAAACATCCTGTCCTATTAACCCGGCTTCCGTATAATAAAAATCTCCCTAATTTTTCCCATCGTTATATCGATCCGATTCGTATGGCGATGAATGGTTATATCGTTATTATTCAAGACGTCCGCGGGAGATTTTCATCAGAAGGAGAATTTGAACCATTTGTTCAAGAACTAAAAGACGGCTATGATTCAGTGGAATGGGCCGGAGCTCTCCCCTATTCAAATGGCAAGGTTGGTATGTTCGGTTTATCTTACTATGCGTTTACCCAATTATATGCAATGATGGAACAGCCACCATCTTTAAAAGCAATATTACCTGCGATGACCGGCCATATTTTTGAAGATGCATTTGACAGGAATGGCGTATTTAATTTAGCTTCCAGTGAAACATGGGTATTAGATTCCGTTGCCACCGATTATTTAAAACGGAAACAAAAATCCGGCTATTCGGAAGCATTAAAAGAAATTATCCATGATTTAAACAATATTGCTGAATGGCATACATTTACACCAGTTAACCTTTGGCCACCAGCAAATAAACATCCTGAACTGCAGGAGTTTTTCCGAAAATATTTACATCAGGAATTTACGAAACAAGCACGTGAGCAAATTAATTTTAAAGGAAATCCCAATGAATTAGGGATGCCAGCATACCATATTGCAGGCTGGTACGATAACTTCCTTGGACCAACCATTCGCAATTATGAAGCAATGAAAGGCAAACAGCATAATCAAAAATTATTAATTGGTCCATGGGGACATGGTATGTTTCACTCTGACCTTGGAGAAAGAAGCTTTGGGTTTAACAGTGCTGGAACTTCCATTGATGGGAAAGAGGATATAACAGGCCTACATATTAAGTGGTTCGATTATTGGTTGAAAGAAGAACAGGAATCCCTTCCAGAGGATGACAAACCGGTAAAAATCTTTGTAATGGGAGAAAACAAATGGCGTTCCGAGGAAGCTTGGCCTATCGAACGAACCATTTACACACCTATGTATTTGCACAGCAATGGAAAGGCAAATCTGAATCATCAATCCGGTTCCCTTTCTTTCGAACAGCCAGAAAATGAACCCTTTGATCAATATGTACATGATCCTAACCATCCTGTTCCTACCCATGGTGGGGGTGTTCTGTTCTATAATGGCAGAAATGCTGGCCCTCGTGATCAAAGGAAACTGGAAGAACGGGATGACGTATTAGTCTACACTTCCGACCCATTGGAAGAACCTATCGAGGTAACTGGTTGGGTAAAAATGAACCTATGGGCCTCTACTAATGCCAAAGATACCGACTTTGTTGTTAAACTTATTGATGTTCTTCCTGATGGTACAGCATACAATTTAACGGATGGCGTGATTCGTGCCAAATATCGTGATGGTAAGGATGAAGAAAAATTACTGAATGGGGAGATTATACAAATGGAAATTGACCTTTGGGCAACAAGTAATGTGTTTCTGCCAGGCCACTCCATTCGAATTGAAATATCCAGTAGTAATTTCCCACAGTACGATGTAAATCCTGGGACTGGAAAAACGTTAATCGACTCAACAGAAGTTAGAACAGCAAACCAAAAGATTTACCATGATGAAGACCATCCATCACATGTTGTATTACCAATTATTCCGAGAAGTGAGTGAAGTTTTTAAATTTACTAGATGACAATGGCGCTATCATTTGTTATCCTTAAAGTGATTCATAATTTAATAATCTTAGAAACTACTAGGGGTGCCCAAATCCGGGCTGAGAGGAATAGGTTTTCCGACCCTTATGGACCTGATCTGGTTAGTACCAGCGGAGGGAAGTAGTATGACGAAACGGTCAGTCTATATTCTCGAATGTAAAGCCAGGTCCTTATTGGATCTGGCTTTTTTGGTTCCCCTATTAGGAAAGGAGGAAAGGAGGAAATAATGAATAAAACACGACTAATCACAACCATGGCTGTCTTCATTGCAATTGGAACGATTACTGCACAGTTAATCTGGTTCCCGGCTGGTGTTGCAAAAGCATATCCAATGCAACATGCGATTAATGTACTGGCTGGAGTTCTGCTCGGGCCAGGCCCTGCCGTCATTATTGCATTTATGATTGGTCTGCTTCGCAATATGCTTGGTCTAGGAACATTACTGGCTTTTCCTGGTGGAATGGTTGGTGCCTTTTTGGCAGGTTATTTCTATAAAAAGTCAGGCAATAAGGGATTAGCTGTTGTTGGAGAAGGCTTGGGAAGTGGAGTAATTGGTGCGCTATTTGCTGTACCTTTTGCCTATATTTTTATGGGTAGCGCTGCCGGTGCATTTGCCTTCATGCCAGCATTCCTTGTCAGCAGTATTCCGGGAGCTATCATTGGATGGTTTATCGTATCTCGAATAACGAAATTAGAAGGTATAAAAATTAGTAAAACTAGCAACTAATAATATTTTAAACGGAAACTACTTGTACGTGTTTACCCCCATATTTCAAGGAGGAATTTTCATGTCATTTACAGAACAATTACGTAAAGAAAACGATGCTATTTTTCAGCAGATTTTTGAACATCCTTTTGTTGACGGAATCGGAAAAGGAAATGTTCCAAACGAATCCATTGCCCATTATATTAAAGCGGATTTTGAATATTTAAATGCATTTATGAAAATCTATGGAATTGCCATTTCCAAATCGGATAACAGAGGAGACATTCAATATTTCTTTGACAAGATGGCATTTATTTTAAACGATGAAATTCACCCGCATCATAATTTTTGCGAATATATTGGAGTTCCCTATGAAACGTTGCAAGGACACCCACTGCCACCGACAGCCGATCATTATATCAAGCATATGATGTACCATGCTCAAACAGGGACCATGGCTGAAACTTTGGGAGCACTACTTCCTTGCCCTTGGACCTATCAGGAGATTGGAATAGAGCTCATGGAAAAATATCAGCCGGAAAAGGACCATCCCTTTTACCAATGGATTAGCTTCTATGGTGATACGGGGTCCCGAAATGTTACTGCGGAAATGCGCGAACGTTTAGATGCTCTTGCGGAAGAAGCTTCTCCACTTGAAAAAGAGCGTATCAAAGAAGCTTTTCGTAAAAGCTGTGAACTCGAATTGGCTTTTTGGGAAATGGCTTATACATGTGAAGTTTGGCCATCCAAAAAGGCGGTGACCAAAGCATGACACAAACCGCCTGTGCACTTACTATCGCTGGAACAGACCCTAGTGGCGGGGCTGGTATTCATGCTGATTTAAAAACGTTTCAGGAACTAAAAAGCTACGGAATGTCAGTCATTACTTCCGTTGTTGCCCAAAACACGACCGGTGTTCAAGGGATTCATCACATTCCACTGGAAATGATTGAACAGCAAATGGATTCTGTTACATCTGATATGCCAGTTCACGCATTAAAAACAGGGATGATTGCCAATATTGATATGATGAGAGTTCTTGCAGAGAAAATCACTAAAATCGATGCACCGTATGTGATGGACCCTGTCATGGTAGCGACAAGCGGAGATGCATTAATCGAAGAACAAGCACGTGATTTTTTAAGGGAAAACCTTTTGCCATTAGCTACCGTCGTTACTCCAAACATTCCTGAAGCTGAATTTTTAATCGAAAAGAAAATAGAGATTATGGAAGATATGGAAAAGGCAGCAAAGACCATTGTTCATGAATTAGGTGCAGGGGCTGCCCTGGTTAAAGGTGGACATTTACAAGGGGAAGCCATTGACTATCTTTATGATGGAGACGAGTTACACACATTTTCTGCTAAACGGATTGATACCAAAAACACACATGGAACAGGCTGTACCTATTCCGCTGCCATCACTGCTTATTTAAGTCAGGGGCTGTCCTTATATGATGCAGTTGAAAAAGCAAAACACTTCGTAACAGCAGCAATTCAACATTCATTTTCACTAGGGGCAGGAAATGGGCCAACTAACCATTGGGCTGTACGTGAAGAAGAGGGTGTACGATGAATACGCAACACATTATTGAAGAAGTACGTACAAATACGCCATTGATTCATCATTTAACGAATCAGGTGGTTATGAATTTTACTGCTAATGGATTATTATCTTTTGGTGCTGCACCGGTAATGGCAAAAGCCGAGGAAGAGGCTGCTGACATGGCCTCTCATGCGGATGGCTTATTAATTAACATAGGTACATTAACATCAAACGAATTAAAAGCCATGATTTCGGCTGGAAAGGCAGCCAACAAAAAAGGAATTCCAGTTGTACTGGACCCTGTTGGAGTGGCTGCCACCCCATTTCGAACCAATGCGTTTCAACAAATTGTAAAAGAGGTACATCCGACTGTTATTAAAGGGAATGCTGGAGAGCTGGCTCACCTGGTTGATATACCTTGGCAGACAAAAGGGGTTGACTCTATTGGTGATGGAAATGTGGAAGAAATCGCGGTGAATGTAGCTAAAACCTATCAAACAACCGCCGTTTTAACAGGGAAGTCAGATGTCATAAGTACATCCCAATCGACATTAACCAATGATACAGGGCACGCTTTATTATCTAAGGTAACGGGGGCAGGCTGTTTATTAGGGTCGATTATTACTGCCTGTCTAACAACAAAGGATTCAGTGGAAGATCAAGCCCATGCCGCCGTATATTATTACGGATTAGCAGCTGAATTCTCTGCTGCCCAAGAAAATGTGAAAGGGCCTGGGACTTTCACCGCCCATTTTCTTGATGCCCTTTCCATGGATATCGATCATCTGAAGGGAGTTCAATAATAACAACCATGAATAGACAAATTTTGCGTAAATATTTTATTATGGGCAGTCAAAACTGTGATAAAGATCCAGTAAAAATATTAGAAACTGCTGCATTAGGTGGAATAACTGCTTTTCAATATCGTGAAAAAGGAGAAGGTTCACTGACTGGCAAAGCAAAATTGGAGCTTGGCAGAGAATTGCGTGAAATCTGCAGAAAGTATCATATCCCATTTATTATTAATGATGACGTGGAGCTGGCTGAAGCGTTGGATGTGGATGGAATTCATGTAGGTCAAGATGATCAGTCAGTCGAAGTGTTAAGAAAGATTTTTCCGAATATGATCATTGGGCTTTCTGTTTCTAATGACGAAGAGCTGGCAAAGAGTCCGATTGAGCTTGTAGATTACGTAGGTGCTGGTCCTGTTTTTTCTACTGCCACAAAGACAGATGCCAAAGAAGCTGTTGGACTAGAATGGATACAAACATTAAGAGGAAAATATCCTGATCTTCCAATTGTCGGCATTGGTGGAATCAATACGGAAAATGCAGCTTCTGTTCTGGAGGCTGGTGCCGATGGAGTATCAGTTATATCAGCCATTGCCAAAGCTAGAAATATAGAAAGTGCAGTAGAACAGTTGTAGAGAAAATAGAGTCCGTTGACTAAGAAAGGGAAAGAGAAACTACCCGCTTTCCGCGAATGAACTGGTGATCCCCTCGCTTTTTTACTGCAGGGGTCCCGCCAGCCCGTTTTTTCCACAGTACAGGAAAAGATTCGGCAGCGTTACATTACACGAAAAAACACATATTTGTTGCAGTTTCTCTTCCTAAATTAATTTTAGATGCACAAATTCACTTAAAAAATGGGATAAAGCTTATAAAGCTTATAATTGTCTTTTCATCTACTCTCTTGGCATTAATCCATTTGATAATAGTTCAATAATTTTGTCTATCTCCTTTGATTCATCTTCCCAATTCGCTTCAGGTATAGCTATATGTCTTGCTAAAATATAAGATAATATTGCTCCTGCCACCATACGAATAATCGTATTAGGGTCTGCTTCAATAATCTGGCCCTTCGCTTGATAGTGATCAACTATCTGTCTAAATTTATCAAAGATTTCCTTGCCGATATGCTCAATAAATCGTTCCTTTAATTCTGGATGGAACGGGATTTCCTGAACTAATATACGTAATAGCGGCAAATTCTTTTTAATAAACTCTTTTCGGTTTTCAATCATACCTCGAATAAAGTCCTGAAATGTTTCAAAATCCCGGTCTAGTACCTTATTCATATCGTTTTTTATCATCGGTGCAATTAATTTAACCATCATAGGTGATAAAACCGACAATAGCAGCCCTTTTTTTGATTTAAAATGTTTAAAAATGGTACCTTCTGCAACTTCGGCCTTTTTTGCAATTTCATTCGTAGAAGTTGCTGCAAATCCCTTTTCGGCAAATAATTCCACTGCTGCATCTAAGATTGCCTTTTGTTTTTCTGTTAATTTTTCCTCATCATTTCCCATGAATAATCGCCCTCTTATCTAGACTGTCTTTCTCATTAACTAAGTATATATAATAATGGTTACACTGGAAAGTATCTTTATATTTTACGATATTTTCTGAGTGCCGTTACATTCAGTAGGATAAATAAACATGAAAAACCGAGCATGACGCTTATATCAGCATAAATTTCTCCCCAGCCAGCTCCTCTTACCATGACATCCCGTAAAGCTTCCGCCGCATAATATAATGGCGTAAATGGTCCTATCTAGCTCACCCATTCTGAAATGGTTTCTAAATGGAACAAACCGGAAAAGAAGATCTGTGGGATGACGACAATTGGGATAAACTGAATCATCTGCAGCTCATTCTGGGCAAAGGAAGATATAAGTATTCCCAGTGTAAGTGCAGTGAAAGCTAAAAATAAGATAATGACAAGGACATGCCAAAAGGCTCCTTCCATTAGCATTCCAAGCACATAAATAGCATACCAGGCTATGATAGTAGATTGGACCATTGTAAATAAACCAAAGCCTAGCACATAACCAATAACAATTTCCCATTTTCGAATGGGGGTAGAAAGCAATCTTTCCAAAGTACCTGTTGTTCTCTCTCTAATAAATGAGACACCAGCAATAATAAAGACAAAGAAAAATACAAAAAAGCCTAATAAAACAGGTCCAAAATAATCAAATGAACTCATTTCACTGGAACCATGCAGGTAATGAATGTCGATTTCCTCACCACCTGCAATGCCTTGCATCGGAGTCAACTTCGTTTGCAGCCATTTAATTACAGCACTGTTTACCGATGGATCACTTCCTTCCAGAATTATAGAAGGAGAATTTTGATCAAATACTAGGTAAGCATCTATTTTCCGAGCATTTAGTTCTTCCTTAGCAATTTCCCCCTTCTCATATGTTTTTATTTCCACTTCGGATAAGTCCATTTGTTCTGTCACCGCTTCTGGAAACTCAACAAACCCTATTTTAGGTAGATAATTATCACCATTAAAAACTAGATGAAGCATGGTTAATACTAAAATTGGAGCAAAAATCAATAATGCCATCGTTCTCTTATCACGTACAAGCTGCTGTAGTATTCGTTTTGCTAAAGCCAATATTCTCACTTTAAACACCCCCATATGCCAAAAAGACTTCTTCCAGACTGACTGAACCTGATTTGCCTTTTAACTCTTCCGGTGTACCAACAGCAATAAGTGAGCCATCTCTCAACAGACCTAATCGATCACATTTTTCTGCTTCATCCATGACATGAGTAGTGACAAGGATTGTTGTCCCCTGTTTATTCAATTGATAAAACGCTTCCCAAATACTTTTTCGTAATACCGGATCTATCCCCACAGTTGGTTCATCAAGAATGAGCATTTCCGGTTCATGCAGCAATGCAATCGCTAACGAAAGCCTCCTTTTCATTCCACCAGAATAATTGGATACAAGTTTATGAACATGATCTGATAGTGCAACAACTTCCATCACTTCTTTTATTCTTTCAAACTGTCTTTTTCCTCTTAATCCATATAACTTTGCAAAAAATTCCAAGTTTTCCCTGGCAGATAATTCTTCATACAAACCATCCGCCTGAGCCATATAGCCAATTCTCTTCATTAAGTTTAAGTCTGGCATTTTTTGCTGAAATACATAATTGTCTCCTATTGTCGGGTTGTCTAATCCAGCTAATTGTTTAACAAGAGTGGACTTTCCTGCACCAGATGGACCTAGAAGTCCAAAGATTTCTCCATTCACAATTTCTAAACTTATCTTATTTAATACCTTCTGTTCGCCAAATACTTTGGATACATCTTGAACCGACACACATGTCTCCACAATATACACCTCTCCCTCGATTAAGTGATTACTCACTTTATTATATTACCCACCTCGGATTTTGTAAAGTGAGTAATCACTCATATATGTTTTTAAAAAAATCGTCCTTAAGTTTTTTAGCTTTTTATTCGATGCCAATTAAAAATAATTGTATTCCAATTTTCAGAAAATACAATGACCCACCTTATTTTCCTAGTTAAAAGCCTATTCTTCTTTAGACTAATCCCCAACTGGACGATTTTCCCATATAGTGTATAGACATGAAATTATTAAGGGGGAATTTTGAATGAACTACTATCCACAACACTATGAGTCACCGTATTATGGGGAGGAGAGACAATATGGACTTCCATGGTATTTATTAAACCAATACTTTGGTCCCGGTGGAGGTTACCCTGGTAGCGCTCCCGGAACAGGATTTCCAGGTACTCCAGAAGGTTTCCCTGGTGCAGGACCTGGAGCGGGCTTTCCTGGCGGAGGATTTCCAGGTGCCGGTCCCGGCCAGCAATTCCCGGGTGTACCCGGAGTAGGACAACAAGCAGGACCACCAACTTCACCACCACCTAGCTTTACACCTCAGCAGCCGCAGTTTCAGGCATTAGCAGTAGACCCTGGTGGGATTCGTGGATGTTTATTTCGATTTACGTATATTTGGCTTAGAAGAAGTGCTTTCTGGTTCTATCCAACCTTTGTTGGAAGAAGATCTATTGCCGGTTATCGTTGGATAGGATGGAGATGGGTATACTTCGGTATTGACCTAGACAGAATTGAATCCTTCCAGTGCTATTAATCTAGCTCGCTAACAAATAATTGGACAGCAGCACAATCTATATCCCTCCTTCACTCATAAATTAATGATGTAAGGAGGGATGCAAATGTATCAATTAGCATTATTATATTTAGCAGCTGTAGTCGCAGGATATTCACTTCTTGGTTTAACATTTATTGCTAGATTTGTTGAACCAATTGCACCCGTTCTTGTTGGAGTTGGAGCAATCGCAGTAATCGTTTTTGCATCGGCTATCTTGTATCTGGCACTCCGAGCATTATTTAATAAGCATATTAAATAACATGATTCTCATATTAGAGACCGTCTTTATCCGGTCTCTAATTTTTTATATAAGGCTCTTTTCGTAAGTTTTGTTGTTTTTTTAATTTTCGTGGTTGATATAAACTGCGACATAACTTTAAATGATGAGCGTAGTGTATTTCCGGAGCGGTATGAGAGCACTAAGTAATGTCGGAGTTTATATATTCAGTGACAAAAACAGCGGCTTCCAGAAGACAAACGAATAAAAATAGCGCAAGCGCCCGTTTAGCGACGTACGAACTGCCCCTGGCCATGCCAGGTGGTTCGGTGTTGCCGCGCAAAGCGGCGGTTCTAACCGAACAGTCCCCGTAGGAGATAAAGGAAACACGACGAACGGAGTGAGTCGATGTTGACTTTCACCGCAAGGGTATAAGTGCGACTAAGCCTCTGGTTTCACCAATCGGCAAGTCTTCTTTATCGTACGGAGGTGAGGGAAGTCCGCTAGTCGCTGGGCGACGGAGCTAGACATCAAAGCGCAAATTTATACTTTCTTATCTTTTTTAAAAAACCTTCATCTGTTTCTAGTAGTTAGAAAAGATGAAGGTTTTTCTTTCATTCAGATTTATCTACTTTCTTTCGCATTTCCCTTTGCCAAATAAGGCCTTGTTCTAATGCCATTTTTCTTGCAATTCTTGGTGCATTCCACAATGGCGGCAATAAAAGCAAGGATACTGGCACTGCGGTTATTACAATAGAGTTTTGAATAGCGGATATACTATTTTCTCCGATTGTCAATATCATCACGGTAGTAAGACCAAAGATGATTGCCCAGAATACGCGCAGCCATCTTCTAGGATGGTCATTACCAGTTAAGGTTGCAGCTATCGTATAAGACATCGTATCTGTTGTTGTCGCAACAAAAATAATCGATACCAGTAGGAATGCTACACCAAATATAGTTCCCATCGGTAATTGATCGGTTATCGCCATCACTGCTGCTGGCATTCCACCTTCATTTAGAGCATTAGACACTGATCCTGGGTTTTCTCTTTCAAAAAATACTCCAGTTCCACCTACAACCGAGAACCAAAAGTTATTTACTAATGGTGCAACGATTGAAACAGCGATAATCAGTTCCCTAATCGTTCTTCCTCGGGAAATACGGCTAATAAATACAATCAGCATTGGTGCATAGCCGATAAACCAGCCCCAAAAGAAAATCGTCCACCACGCAAGCCAGCCATGGTCTCCGCGGTACAAACTCATTTCAAAAAAGTGCTGAATGTGAAAGCCTGTTCCACCAACAAAGGCATCAATGATAAACATCGTAGGCCCAATAATAAGAATTACTGCTGCTAAAAAGATGGTAAACATCACGTTGTAGTTACTCAAATGATAGATACCACGGTCAACTCCTGTCGCAGCGGAGATCGCTGCAATTCCAGCTAATGCAAGTACGACAATGATACTTAGCGATAGCGTATTGGGAACATCAAATAGATGGTTTAGACCATAGGATATTTGCAGTCCAAGAAATCCTAGTGGTCCTAGAGTACCTGCAACGGTAGCAATAATGGAAAAAATATCCGCAGCAGATCCAATTACGCTGTTATGATAAATTTTTTCACCAAAAATTGGATACAATAAGCCTCTTGGTCGTAACGGTAATTTCTTTGTATAATGCACATACATCATCACAATAGTAGCTAATGTCCCAAGAATCGCCCACGCTGTAAACCCCCAATGCATAAAGGATTGTGCAAAGGCTGCTGGAACATTATTAAATTCACCACCACCGAATAAAGGGGGTGTTTCCATATAGTGGTTCATTGGCTCGGACGCCGCCCAAAATACGCCACCACTAGCCAATAATGTTACTAATATCATCGAAACCCAACCAAAGAAACTATACTTTGGTTTGTCCATATTACCTAATCGAACTTTTCCATACTTAGAAAAAGCGAGTACTAAACCAATTGCAAAATTTAATAATAACAAGACTTGCCAGTAAGCACCAAATAACTCTGCTGATAAATCAAACAGGGTGGATATTGTATTTCCAACCATATCACTATTGATAAATGACAAGACAATAAATAAGATTAAAAACCCACCACTTATTATAAATACTGGCCAATCTAATGTTGCTTTTTTCTTTGAATTCACTTTTTTCCTCCTAATTTTATAGGAACAAGCGTCTATAATATCGTATTACATTTTGCCATTAAAGACCGTTGGATGGAATTGAATGTAAATATTCAATGACAAATCCACCAACTTGCTCTATTTTATGACGCAGTTTTTCATTATAGGTAATTAATAATAAGACGTCAACCTCCTTCATATAATATGAATGTGTCCTCTCCTTACCGAAGATAATACATTCCTTCCGATTTAGTCTGAAATTTCTGAATAAACATTTCATAGAACGATTAGGTGACCTAATCGCTATCTATTAAATGCTATTCACTAATAATTTCATCCACTGTTGTTTCAACCTCTTTACGCGACATTTTTTCTTCCCCGCTCTTAAGTGCTTTTAATGTCTTTTTCGCGAGCTCCAATGGTATTTTGCAAAACACCAGGATATTTTTCGTCTTTATCGATTCTATGTATTGATCACCCATTTTTAAATTCTCATCCGCATAGGAAAAAAGATCTTTACGGTTCCACGTTTCAGGTAAAAACTGTACTCCACGTTCAGCATCCTCATCCTGATTTCGAAGCATATTTACTGCCTGTAACCCTCTTCCATAACCGATAGCTAGTTCTCGATCTGTTTTCGTATTATCATACCATTCCCATATATCAGATAGCATGACACCAACGAGACCAGCAACATAATAGGTGTAATCGTCTAAATCCTCTTTCGTTTTGATGACCCAATCTTTTTCCACCCATTTTGCCATTCCATCTGCCATTTCACTTGTTGATTCTTTCACTTTATCTACTATCTCTTTTGGACAGACAGAAATCCAGTCACCTAGTCTAATGGTTACTTCAGGTAATTGTACTTCATATGGTTTTATTAGTTGCTCATATACTTCATTATCGAAAGTACCCTTCAATAATTTGCTTATTGTAAGTAATAATTTTTGTTTTGTTTCTGCATCCAACTGTTCATGATCTTCAATCTCATCAATTGCACGCATACATAAATACGCAGACCCAACCGTCATTTTCAGCGGAGACTTTAATAAACTAATTGGAATGTAGAAGGTTCTACTTGTATCTTTTAATACCCGCATTGCATCTTTTTGTAGTTTTTTATCTATGCCCATTACTTGCCTTTCTCCTTCCATAAACTAATAACAGTATAACAGACATTCCAACTAATTTCTTCTTTAGGTGTGACATCTTATCCTTATGTATATACCCAAATTTTTGAAAAATAAACCCGTGTTAGGTTTAAAAAATTTAGTGCCTTTTCGTCTACTAAACTTGATGGAGCGGAAATCAAAGTTGTACAATACTAATTCCAATTTTATAATTCGTAAAAAACGACAATCTATTAGAAAACTCGCATTCGCTCTTCTTATAACCTATGTGTTTCGTTTTCCTTATATTGCGCGTTCAAAAAGGAGGATGAAAAAGACCGAGAAGTCGGGGAAGCTTTGAGTAGCGGGCCCCGAGCGTGTTGTGGTGACTTCTACGTTGCCCACAGGACAAGGAACACTTCGTCAGCGATACATCGCACGCAGAAAAAGTGCTTTTCTTTTTCAAGGACGTGGGCGGTTTAGAAGGTCCTCACCATACGTGAGCAACGGAAAGCGAGCCAACGAGCTTCCACAGGATGTGGTGACTTCGACGTTCGACACAGGACGTGTCGGTACTTAGTCGAAGGTCCCCTTTAGATGTGTCTTTTTCACCGGACTTTTTGAACATCCTCTAATAACCCCCCATCGGTTTAAAAATATAATCCCTACTTCCCTTGTATTTCAATTGAAATAAGCATAATATAAGTAAGTATTCTCATCTTTAGAAAGGCGTCATAATTATGGATAAACGTGTATATTTATTAACCATTGTTTCCTTTGTTGTTGGAATGGTCGAGTTAATTATTGGTGGAATTTTAGATTTAGTAGCTTTTGATTTAAACGTAACGATCGGACAAGCAGGATTACTTATAACCATATTTTCATTAACCTTCGCTGTGTCCGGTCCTGTATTATCCGTTCTAACAGCAAAACTGGAACGAAAAAAACTAATGCTTTTTACCTTAATTGTATTTTTAGCCGGTAATATAGTGGCTGTGTTTAGCCCCACCTACTCCATTTTATTCATTTCAAGGATGATTTCAGCTGCAAGTAGCTCGCTGCTCATTATTTTATGTGTGGTAATGGCTGCTACGATTGTACATCCTAAGTATCGTGGGAGAGCAATTGGTATTGTAAATATGGGGGTTAGTGGTTCCTTAGTCCTTGGTGTTCCGATTGGTTTGGTACTTGGAAATGCATTTGGATGGAGAGCCCCTTTTGTTTTTATTACGGTATTGACCCTTCTTTCTATTACTGGAATTTATTTCTTGTTGGAACGGGTCGCTCCGGAAAAGCAAATATCATTAAAAAGACAGTTTGCATCACTCAAAGATCAAAAGGTCCTTTTTGCTCATATGACCACCTTTATATTACTGGCAGGGCATTCTACTCTATATACATATCTAACTCCTTTCGTAAAGACGACGATGGACTTAGATGGAACTTGGGTTAGTATCATTTATTTCGTATTCGGAATAGCTGCCGTAAGCGGTGGTGCTGTTGGTGGTACTTTGGGAGACCGTTTTGGCTCTAAACGAACTATATTAAGTGTTATTATTGTATTCGGACTTGCCATCTTCATGATTCCTTATACAACATTTGCTTTACCTCTGTTCCTGGTCTTTTTGATTATATGGGGAATGATGAGCTGGGCAGTTACTCCACCAATGCAAAGTTATTTAATGACTATTGCACCAGAAACTTCCAGTATTCAAATTGGCTTAAATAATTCTTCCTTACATTTAGGCATTGCAGTTGGTGCATCCATCGGAAGTGTTGTTATTGATGTAACATCCGTTGAAAATAATGCGGCTGTTGGGGGAATATTAGCCATCATATCCATTGGTACTGCACTTATCTCCATGCGAAACAAAAAACAAAGCAGCGCTCACGCATAGGGTGCCCACTTAAAGGTGCCTGTCACTTCCCGAATTTTGTCGAATCACAGAGAAGGCTATGGTATATGACAACCATAGCCTTTTTACCCTTTGGGTGCCTGTCACTTCCCGAAATTTGTCGAATTAGAGGTTTCCGATTAGTCCGATGACTGCTGGGCCTAGTAGAACAACGAATAAACTTGGGAAAATGAAGATAACAAGAGGGAATAACATTTTAATTGGTGCTTTCATCGCTTGTTCCTCCGCACGTTGCTTTCTTCTTTCTCGAATTTCAATAGACTGTACGTTTAACATTTGTACCATACCAATTCCTAATTGCTCTGCTTGAATAATGCTTCCTATTAATGAACGAACATCATCTATGAAAATGCGTTCCCGAACACTGGATAATGCTTCCCGCCTTGTTTTCCCTAAACGCATTTCTTCCAGGCAGCGCTGAAACTCACGGGAAAGTACACCATCCTTTTTCGAAACCACTTTACTTAAAGCAGAATCAAATCCAAGTCCTGCTTCAATGCTCACGGTTAATAAATCAATAAAATCCGGCAATTCCTTTAATGCTTTCTTATTACGTGCCGCCGCTTTTTGCTTCAAGTAATAAGAAGGTAAAAACGCCGCTGCAATAACTCCAACTAGAATCGAAAGAAAAATCATCCCAGCTGAAAGTTGTACAAGATAACTATAAAGTCCAAAAATAACCGGCAGTACCATGTACATTACCAATTGCACGATACGAAATTCCACTGCCGTCATTCCAAACGGATTTCCCGCCTGTAAGAGCTGCATTTCCCATTTTTCTTTCTTTTCCGCTGATAAGTTTCGTTTAAATGATTTTTTTACTTTCTTCCATAACGGTGCCGTGATTCGTGTAGTGAAAGAAAGCTTTCTTACTTCATCTAACGGTTCCACCTTTTCCTGAACGTTTACTTCCGGTTGAAAAACAGCAGAAATCCGGTTTTGAATCGCACGCTTTTTCTCCTTGCGCCAAATCAATAATCCAAAAATCAACAAAAATATAGTTAATAAATAAGATACGAATAGCATGAGGCTACACCTCGATTGTCGTTATTTTTTGAATCAGGATATACCCAATCGTACAAGATATGACCGCAACAATAACAAGGCCAATTCCAATCGGATGCGTAAACAGCGCTCCGATATATTCCGGCTGAATAACATACAGAACCAAACCTAAAATAACCGGAAGTAATCCAATCACCATTCCTGACATTTTTCCTTGTGCGGTCAAAGTTCGGATTTGCCCCTGGATTTTAATTCTCTCTCGAATGGTATCGACGATTTTTTCCAGGACTGTTGCTAAATTCCCTCCAACTTGCCGCTGGATAACAACCGCCTGAATCATAATGTCCAAATCCTCACTTGGCATCCGTTCATAAAGATGATGCAAAGCTTCTTCTGTTGTTGTACCATACTGCATTTCCCGCAAAATAGTTGCCAATTCTTCCTTCATCGGTGACTTAGCCTCTGCCATTACGGATTTCAGTGCCTGAGGAAAGCTGAACCCCGCTCTCAATCCTCCAACTACAGAAGATATCATCTCAGGTAAATCATTATTAAAAGCCTTTAAGCGGTCCTGCTGTTTCTTTTTAAGAATGATATTCGGTATCGAAAACCCTATTGCAGCTCCAACCGGCAAAAAAAGGACATGACCAGTGACCAGATAAAAAATTCCTGCACCTAAAGCCACGGCAATCCAATGAAACATCACAAACTCCTCAGGTTTTAACGGAACACCAGCGCGATATAGGGCCAATTCCAGTTTTCGATTCTTATCTTTTGTTAAAAACCTTTCCCGTACACTTTTCTTTGTACGGTCCAAGTTGATTTCGAAACGCACCTTTTTCTTTGGTTCCTTCAAGGCTGCAACAGTTTTTCCATTCTTTTCATCCATCAAATAGCGGCCAATCCGCTTCCTCATAATTTCAGTGTTATTAGGAATGATCCTCTGCAAAATCAGAAGAAAGAAGAGTAATGCAGTTAAAAAAAAGAAAACAACAACAACTAGTTTCACCCTGCCCACTCCTCTTTCGTCATAAATACCTCTGATGATATGGTTATTCCGGAGTTTTCCAAACGCTCGTAAAACTTCGGACGAACTCCTGTTGACATTAGCTCACCAATTACTTTTCCGTTTTCATCCAAACCTTTCTGCTCATAGGTAAAAATATCCTGCAGTACAATGATATCTCCTTCCAACCCTTGTACTTCCGTTATTTTCGTAATTTTCCTTGATCCATCTTTTAATCTCGATTGCTGGATAATCACATCAATTGCACCAGCTATTTGTTCTCGGATAGCTTTTACCGGAAGATCCACACCAGCCATGAGCACCATCGTCTCCAGCCGGGAAATCATATCACGCGGACTATTCGAGTGACCCGTAGCCAGGGAGCCATCATGCCCGGTGTTCATCGCTTGCAGCATATCCAATGCCTCTGCACCACGAACCTCCCCGATTACGACACGATCAGGACGCATTCGCAGTGAATTTCGAACTAAATCACGAATCGTAATCGCACCTTTCCCTTCTATATTAGGAGGCCTTGATTCCAGAGAAACAACGTGATCCTGGCCTAACTGAAGCTCCGCAGCATCCTCAATGGTAACGATTCGTTCATCACTGGGAATAAAATTGGATAATACATTTAATGTCGTAGTTTTCCCGGATCCTGTTCCCCCACTGACAAACATGTTTAATCTGGCTTTCACACAAGCATCTAAGAAAATCGCCATTTCCTTTGTCAACGTTCCAAACTGCACGAGGTCATCAATCACAAATGGGTCTTCGGAAAATTTCCGAATCGTTATTGTCGGACCATTTAATGATAACGGAGGAATGATTGCATTTACCCGCGATCCATCCGGCAGGCGGGCATCCACCATGGGACTGCTTTCATCGACACGACGGCCGAGTGGTGCTACAATTTTTTCGATCACATGCATAACATGTTCGTTATCCCGAAACTTTACATCCGTCAAGACCAGCTTCCCTTTTCGTTCACAATAAACTCGATTTGGACCATTTACCATGATTTCTGAAACATCATCATCCAATAATAGTGGATTAATTGGACCAAAACCCGTTAAATCATTGGTTAGCTCGTCGACGATTTTCTTTCGGTCTGCGCCTCTAAAAGATTCATCCTCTTTGATAATCTCAATGGCCATCTCTTCAATCTTCGGAACGATAACATCAATGTCATCGGATTCCTTCATTTCCTGTAAAATCTGTTTATGCAAAAGGGCTTTTAACTGTTTATCCTTTTCATTGTCAGAGGAACGTTCCGGCTTTTTGATAATCGGTTTCTTAGGCGTTGGTTCCTTCTTCTCTGCTTCCGGTTTAGGTGGGGACTGCTGCTTTGGCCCCTTTTGGACATCGGAAGCTTTTTTATCCCCTTCTGTATCCTTTTCCTTCAAACGGCTTAAGAGACTCATTGATCAGTCCCCCCTTTCTTTTTAGAGAATGTGAAGCGAAGTGACTGCTTTTTCTTTCCTTCACTTGAAACATGGCTATTCGTAACTATACTTTCTGCCAACTTATAAAACGCCTTCGATAGATTGGATCTTGAACGGCTTACAACAAATGGAATTCCCAAATTTAAGGATTGGGATGCTATTTGAAAATTATTTGGGATATAAATGACATTGTCATAACCGAGCATTTCCGGTACTTCCTCTGCTTGAATCAAACTCTCCATATCATATCGATTCACTACTAACTTTACCTTTTTACGAAATCCTAATTTATCAAAGGTTTCCAATAGCAATCGTGTACTTTTTAAAGAGGTCATTTCTAAAGTCGTGACGACAAAAATATGATCTGCCTGTTCAATTAATTCCAAGGATTGTTCATGAATCCCAACCCCAGTATCCACAATAAGAAAATCAGATTGCTTCCTGAGTAAATCGACAACAGATAACAATGCTTCTTTTGTAATTAACTCCGCATATTCTGGTCTTTCTGGTGAAGGCAATACATGGATACCTGAAGAATGCTCCGTCAAGTAACTGCTAACGGACGCACTATCCACACTATTCTGTTCCTCCATCACATCCTTGATTGTAAATGTCGTCTGTAAATCCAACGCAAGGCTTACATCACCAAACTGGAAGTCGGTATCAAGCAAATTCACTTTCATATTCTTTTTACTTAATGCAATCGCTAAATTAACCGAAACTAACGTTTTTCCAATCCCACCTTTGGCTCCGCAAATCACAATCATTTTTCCATTTTTATTTTCTGCCATCGTCCTTCCTCCTTGCTGCTATTCTTCCTCACCAGGTGGAATGGTACTCGGATGTAGGGTGAAATGGATATTCCCTTTTTCATGGGCATTAATCAACTTTACCGCTTCATTTGGTTTCAGTTCTAATGTCACTGCATTATATTCCGTATAGGTAGACTCATCATTCACTGGTGCATCCATTTTTCTTCCAACAGCCAAAACCAAGACCCCTGAAAAAATTTTCTCCGTCTCGACTTTATCCCCTTTAACGAACGTTACAGCAACATCCACATAATCTCCTGGTTCCATTAAATTAGTGACCGTCTCCACTATATTCGCCTCAACGGAAACTGCCCGATATCCATCTTTGACTTTTCTGGATACATAAACTTTTTCTTCTTGCTGATCTTTAAACCTTGGAGCAATCAATATTTCCCCTTGTTCAATGACCCCATCTGTATATTTTCCTTCTACATCGGCAATACTTCTTACCGCTTGTGGATGGATGTTTTCCTCCGTTACCGTAACTACCTCCAATAAATCGCTTGAGATAATTTGATTTTCTGCAATTCTTTCTTTTGCCTTAACTACTTCTATCGTCTTTTGTTGGATTACTTCTTCACTATGAAATGGTTTGATATAACTAAAAAAGAGAATCGTTGTTATAATTCCCATTACTAAAGCTAATGGAAAAATTATCTTTGAACGCATATTTTTCACCTACTCTGTTAATTGAATGCTATATGCTCCCCGGTCTTTTGCATTTCCATCGACATAGCCTGTTCCTGTTCTTTTAATGAACTTGCCAGTTATCGCAGTGTCTTTATCACTCATCGGCTCTGTAATATAAAAATAAGCAAATCCGGTAATTTCCACTTGTTGATAATTCGTACAGGAATCAGGATCCGCACAAACCGGTTTATATACGAGTACCATGATGATTCTGGGACATTCACGGTCATCGATATCACAAGCACTGCTGACTTTTTCTTTTACAACTTCTCTTGTTGAACCTGCGATATTACCTGTTTGGACAGCAACCGTATCTCCAACCTTTAATTCTTCGCTGTACCCTTCTCGGAAGGTTTGTTCATACGTTTTTGCTCCCTTACCCTCCAATGCTAAAATACCAAAGTTCCCACTTGTTGAGTCCCCTGAACTTACTTTCAGCTGATACATTTCTCCATAAACGAGATTTAAATTTTCATCGACACCGAGTGGAGCTGCTCCTGTCGCCCTTCCCATTACACCGATTTTAGCTGTTGCATTCGCATGAATATCAACCGTATCGATACCAAAAAGCTTGGAAAAAGCGAGTGGAACGGTTTTTTTGAGTTCAACTTTTACTCGATCATATAGTATGACTTCAACGGATTCCAACGACTGTTTCTCCTGGTGGCGAAGTAAAATTTCATCTACTATCGATGTAACTGCTGATTCTTGACTTGCAGTTAGTTCCTGGGCACCTGATAAAGCTGCAGCATTAGCTGTTTTTTGCAAATCTGCCTTTGTCATATAGAGAATGCCACCATCAATCACTACACCAGTTATGGCTAATAATGCCGAAAATGCCAGTGAACCAAGAAAAAGAACACTGCCTTCTTCCTTTTTTAATAGTCTTTTATTCATACGAACCCCTCATTCCATTCGAATCGTTGAATCAGCATTAAGATTGATTTGATTTGAAAAAATAAAATTAGCGAATGGTGTTACTGGTTCGATGGGATATGTTAGTGTAACGGTTATATATTCGCCGGATTTACGTGTCCCTTCTGGGGTTATATTTACCTGAAGTTTGCTTGAATCACCTGTTGAAAAGTTTTCACGCGCAAATTGCACCAACTGCTCATCTGTTTTACCAAGTCCTCCCAACCTTACCGTTTCCTGTGCGGTAAAATGCAGTGAGGAGTAGGAAAAACCTAATCTGCCAATATCTACGATGCCGACAAGCAATAATAGAAAGAGTGGAACAACCAATGCAAATTCCAGTAATGCCTGCCCTTTCTCCTCACGAATCATAGCAATAGCCCTCCATTCAACATAAAGGCCATCACCGCTCCGCCAGCAATCGCAACCCCATAAGGATATGTGGTTTGAAGTGCTTCCTTATCCAATCCCAGAGGTACTTTGATACCATATCTGATGCTGCTTATAGAGAAAATGATAGATTTAATACGGTGGAAAAATCCTTTACGAAATAATAGGATGATAACGCCAATTAGCCCACCAATCAATGCCATATATATAGACGCCATAAAAACAAAAGATGCACCTTTTATTGCTCCAACTAAAGCCAATAGCTTTACATCACCTGCCCCCATGCCACCCATCAGATATGGAATCAAAAGGATGCCTAGACCGGTTAAAAAACCTAAGAAACTACTTAACAGTCCTGACCATCCATCAAAGATTCCATGTAATAGAAAAGCAAGGAGCAATGACGGGAAAATGACTTTATTATATATTTTTCTGCTTCTCAAATCGGTGACGACACTAATAGCTAAAACGAGTAATAATAATCCATTTAACATGTCAATGCTCCTTTTTAAAAATTTTGTATTCATGTAAAAATAGCTTTACGGGCGCAAAGCTATTTTTAAAAGGTAGGATAGTATAAATCCAACTGAGGCAATCGCCTAATCGTTTATAAACGTGAAGTATACTAGTTTGTTACGGAGTAGTAGTATCTGTAGTAGTGGATGGCGTAATACCGTTTTCTGTTAATCCGCCAGTGATAGACTCAAACATGGACATAATCTGGCCGCGGAACATAACTAAAAGTCCGATAACTCCTACAGCAATAACTCCTAATACTAAACCATACTCTGTCATACCTTGACCTTGTTCTTCAGCAAATAATCCTTTGATTTTGTTTAACATATCGTTCTCTCCTTTTATATTAAAAATGATTAATTAGTTGTTTGTTGACTCTGTTACACCATTTTGTGACAAGTCGCCGGTAATCGTTTCAAATAAGGACATGATCTGGCCGCGGAACATGACTAATAGCCCGATAACACCTACAGCAATAACCCCTAATACTAAGCCATACTCTGTCATACCTTGACCTTGTTCTTCCGTAAATAATCCTTTAATTTTGTTTAACATGAAATTCTCTCCTCTTATATTAAATTTTAAATAGTTTTTTTGTTTAGCCCTGCAAAGCTATTTTCTGTCCAACAGCCACAGAGGTACGCTTAATCGTGCCAGCCGGAAGCTCAATCACTGATTTAGTATTGTCAATACGTTTACCGATTTTGCCAGGATCTAATCCTTCTTCCATTCCAACGATCTCGTTATTTTGATTAAGGTATAAAATATCAATGCTAAATTTCATAAAGAAAGTATGGATGGAAGAACAAGGCATAATATGAAGACCTGAATTTTCAGGCATGCTTTTTTTCAGCATTAAACCTTTAAATCGGCTAAAAAACGAATATGCTTCTTTTACATTTACAGCTATGATTGTATCCGTGTTAACGCAGATTAATTTAATCTCTTGCACCTCCCGTGGTGTTTTAGCTGGTGTAGCGCTGCTGACCAACTTACATTCCCTATTATGCATGGCAATCGAAATTAAAAATATCCCCCACCATTCCTAAACTACAGATTTTCTTAATACAGGAACGGGCTCCTATTTGGCCTTAGAACAGGTCATTTGTCATAGGAGTAAGAACAAAAGCGCAAGCGCCCGTTTAGCGACGTACGGACTGCCCCTGGCCATGCCAGGTGGTTCGGTGTTGCCGTGCAAAGCGGCGGTTTTAACCGAACAGTCCCCGCAGGAGATAAAGGAAACACGACGAACGAAGGGAGTCGATGTTGACTTATCGTGCGGAGGCGAAGGAAGTCTCGCTATCGCTGGGCGCTGGAGCTGGATGTGCCTACTTATAGTAATAAAAATTATCCACAGGTTTTACATTTTATAATTTCCAATGAAAAAACCTCCTAATTATAGGAGGTTTAGCCTGATTGGTGCTTTAACCGGTATACTTTGGAGATAGCGTGGGCCCGGTCTGGCACTTCTAATTTTTGAAAAATCTTCGTCACATGGTTTTTCACCGTATGACCACTTATATATAACTGTTCGGCAATTTCCTTGTTATTATATCCTTGAATGACCAAATCCAGTACTTCCTGCTCCCTTGGGGAAAGTTTTAGCTGTTTGATTGTATTCGTTACAGAATCAAGCTCCTGTTCTGTTACAATGGATTCGTTTAAGGTGATTTCCTCTTCTATTACCTGTGTCTCATATAGGAATGCTTTAAATTCTTGAACCATTCCTCCACCATGATGAGAATTTACTATCGTGTCTATAGACTTCTTATCCAGGTATGACATAACAAGTGCATATACTTGTGCACTAACACTAGCAGTATCCCAATTTCCATTAAAATCCTTAGTTAATAGGGCATTCCCTTCCTCAATGATGGTACCGATTCGAGTTGCTGGTAACATCTCTTGAATAAATCCAGGTGAGTAATATGATAAAAGGCAAGCATGGGTCACATAATTGACTACCGGAATAGTTAGACCTTGACTCTCAGCGAATTCCTTCGCGAGTTTCGCTGCCTCTTCCGCAATAGAATAGGCCTCTTTATCAAATTGCTCGATGGCATGGAAAAGAGAATGAATCAATTTGTCATCCAGACCGTTCTCTTCCTGTTCAACAATTTGTAAAGAGATTCCACCCATAATGGACAACGTCTGTATAAAGTTAACATGTTCCTGTAATTGTTCCTTATTAAACTCGCTTGTCCCAACACAAAGTACACCAAAAAGCCTTCCGCGATTCCATAATGGGCATTCAATGGTCATAACTCCCCATGGTGTTTCATTTATGATTGGAGTTAAATTTTCAAATTCCTGGTTAGATTCGGTATGGAGCAAATAGTTTTCCGCAACTTGCTTTGCATAGTCACTTAAATGACCATCTACATTTCCGCGAGAGACCAATTTGACATTTTCACTTTGTTGTTCTTTAAGAATCACACATGAAAATGGGCCTTTTACCAGATTCAGGCTGATATCCACTAATATATAAATGATTCTCTTTAAATCATGTGTGGATACCATGAGCTTACAGACTTCGATCAATGATGTTAAACGATTTAACTGCTGAACATTATCCGTATGCAAATCCTGAATCAAATAACCTGTCTCCAGGAGTATTCCCAAAGCTTTTCCTAATTCGACGGTATGATTTGAAAATCTCGCGTTGGAATGACACCCGCCAAATAATAATGTACGGGAACCATCATTCCGTTTTATCGGAAAACAGAAAAAGGATTTTGGATGCAGAGAATAGCGCCTTAATGAAATAGCCCGGGGATCTTTATCCACATTTTCCCAAAACTCATGGCCATCCGTTATTAGAGGACGGCCCAAAAGACCTTCACCAGGTGAAAATGTCATTCCTTTTAAGGATTGAATAGCTTTTCCAAATACATCCGTTACTTCATACTGTTCCTCTGTCACTTTATTCGCAATACCAAGAAACTCATATTCCTGATGCCTTTCTAAAAAACCTTCCAAAATTTCAGCTGTATTTGTCCCCGTCTGCTTTACTTGCTGAAATAGCTGATTTTGCATTTGTATAGTTGACCCTGCATCCTTATCTTTCAAACACAAGGAAGCTAGGTGTGCCAGTTTTTTCATTCCTGCGATAAATTCCTGCTTTTTGTCCGGAGTATATATTGGCGTTTCTTTTATTATTTTATCTTCATTCATTTGTAATTGTTCTTGAATAAGATGCTGTGTTCCATCCTCAATCATTAGTCCCGCCCATAAAAAGTATCTTCTCCCATCTTCTAGATGAACGGGTGTAACAATCATAAATATGCCAGGGAGGATATCATAAATAAATGGAGTGGTGAACGTCCACTTTTTTTGTTCTGAGCTATCGATAACTCTTTTGATTTCATCGAACCTCTTCTCATAAAACCAATTAAATAACCGATTGCTGCCTTTTGGGTGGAGAATAAGCTTTCCGTTTTCATTGGTGATGATAATGGAAAGACCATAATTTTCCGCATAAATCGCCTGAAGCTCCTCTAACAGTTCTAAAGAAGGATTCATGCTTTCCTTTTTTCACCATCAAGCTTTGTTATGACAACTGGTTCCTTATAGCGATATAGCGGAGAATCATCATCACCAAGATTCTGAAGTATTCCCTGATTTACTAATTGCAATAAAACAGGAAGGATTTCTTCTTTCGCTCGATCTAGTTTGGCTGCTATGCCTTCGATGGATTCAATCATATATGGATTAGATTGAAAAAGCAATGTACATTCCATTTGTAATGGCAGCATTTCCTTTTGTACCATTATTTCCCCTCCTCATATGCAGAGAACACTACGAAAAAACGTTAGCTATTATTATATAAAGTAAAAACTATCCGTAGTATCTCCAACAATCTTTCAAACATGTATTTTTTCCTTACAAACCGTATCTACGTTAACACTTTCATAGACACACCCCCATACTATCCCATAAACCACAAAATATATATCCCCTATCATTCCCGTTTTGATGCTTTTTCGGTGCTTTTTTGGTGCCTGTCACTTCCCGGAATTTGTCGAATGTTGTCGTGGATCTAAGTAGTAAAGGGTGTTTTTAAGTATATTCCCTGTTTAGGAGTGATTAAACAGGGCATTCATTCATAGAGACTATCTGGATGCATGAAGGTTGTCCTTATAGGAATAATAATACTTACTTACAATGTTAAGGAGTGTTTATATTGGTACCAATTGAACGGTATGAACTGCAGAAATCAGGTGATGATTATACACTAGTTGTCTATTTAGATTCGAGCCTTGCAGAGTTTTCGGAAGAACTGGGCCAAATTCCAGGCAAGCGCCAGGAATATACTGAACAAATGGAAAACTTGGCTAGGCGTAGGTTTCCAAAAATTAAAATTAAATATGTGAAAATTATGATCGGCACAATGCTTGTTTCTTCACTTTATCTAGGTGACACAACATTCGCCTCCGCACAATCAACTACACAAATTGAACAGACGCTTGACGTTTATACCGTAAAAACAGGTGACAGTTTATCATTAATCGCTAAAAATCATGATGTTACAGTGAATGCCCTTAAAGAGGTCAACCAATTAAGATCAGATACGATCTATGTTGGGCAATTACTGAACTTGCCTTACACAACTTACAAAGTTACGTCTGGTGACACCCTGTATCGAATTGCTACTAGTCACGGAACAACAACAGATACGATTAAATCCTATAATAACTTAACTTCTGATTCTATTTTTATCGGACAAGCAATTAAAATTCCATATAATGAAACACAAAACAATCAGACACCGGCTGCCCAAGCAGAAACAGAAGAAGAACCTGATCCAACCACAGAAGAAGTTCCAACTACCTATACAGTACAACCGGGGGATACTTTATACGGTATTGCAGTTAAATTAAATACCACCGTTACCAAAATTAAAGAATAAAATAATTTAAGTTCGGATAACATTTCCATTGGACAGGTTCTACTCATCTCTGAAATAACAGAACAGCCAGCACCTGAAACTCCGCTTCCAGCGGACACGGAGAGAGAGGAAACACCTTCTGTTTCCTATACCGTTGTTGCTGGGGATTCCCTATCAGTGATAGCAAATAAGTTTCATACAACGGTAAGTGCAATTAAAGACTATAATCATTTAACTTCAGATATCATTTATATAGGACAGAAATTAGAAATTCCCCAGTCCGCTGCCAGCGACCCTGAAGTGACACAAACAGATGAGCCAACTGACACTGCAGAACCAATCGGAACGGATGGATCAGAAGAAACTGTGGAAGAAGCAGCTGAAGATCCTGCAGAAAACACGACCTATACCGTTGTTGCCGGGGACTCATTATCTGTTATCGCAAAAAGGTTTGATACAACGGTATCCGACATTAAAACCTTGAATCAGCTTACATCAGATACGATATTTATCGGTCAGCAAATTGAAATTCCCGATGAAAAAATGATGACTGAACCGGAAATCGTTACACCGAGTATTCCATCTTTATTAAATTTGGAGCCAATTTTTAGTGGCAATCATACTGCTTATCCGATTAGCGGAACCACAGATCCCAATCTAAGAGTTGAAATCATGGTGCGTGATTCTAACCATAACGAATTTACTTATACAGCTGCATCCAATAACGAGGGATTTTTTGATACTGCGATTGATGTTGCCAACCTTTCAGATGGAGATATAGAAGTTGCCATTACAGCTATGAATAAGTCCGGACAGAGAAGTGACACGTTACAAACAATGACGTCCAAGGTGACATCGATCGACGCTCCTGTTTTTCAAGCTTCTGCCGATATTATTAACCAGCAGACAGAGAAGGAATTTACGATCACCGGAACAGGTACGACAGGTTCCACTATTTTTGTTCGAATATTGGACGAAGTTGGAAATGAACATGCTACTGAAATACAATTGGATAATAATGATGATTTTTCACAAACCATTGACTTAAGTGGACTTTCTGATTCTACATTAGAAATTGAGCTAATGCAGCGTGATCAGCTAGGGAACAGAAGCGAGGCTGTCCGTGTCTATGTCGAAAAGGATACTACAGCACCGGATATTCCGGTTATCCACAATGAAGAATATATTAACAGCGAGAATGAAAAATCCTACGTTCTAACCGGGAACGCTGATGCGGGGAATGAACTTCTCTTTACTATTACCGATGAACAAAACCAAACCACTACCATTAGAGGAGAGGCAAACTCGGAAGGGAATTTTGCGATTCCAGTAAATGTAGCCGAATTTGCTGATGGTGATATTACCGTTCAGGCCCAGCAAATAGACAGAGCAGGCAATTTAAGTGATTTAACTACTGCAACACTAGTAAAACATACGGCTATTCCTAGTATAGACGTACAAGCATTAGAAACGATCTTTAGTGGAAATGAAAGGGATTATACGATTTCTGGAGTGTCTGATGTCGACAGTACCATCCATGTCACATTATCTGATGGAGAAACAGAATTAAAAGGGGCAGCAACAGCTGACAACCGTGGTAATTTTCATATTCCTCTTCATTTAGGTTCTCTGAAAGATGGTATGGTTGAAGTTACTATTCAATCCATATCACCTTATGGAAATAAAAGCGAAATCCGCAATCAATCTATTCTAAAAGATACTCTTGCTCCTGAAATGGTTAATTTTGAAATGGACAGCTATGTAAATAACAAAAATCAAGACGACTTTTTGATTCAGGGAATAACAGAAGAAGATGATGTTACGGTTTTGATACGTGTATCCGATGAAGAAACGCAACTAACAGATGAGGTTGTTGCTGAAAATGGTTCATTCCAATTTTCAATGGATTTAAGTACGTTAATGAACGGACTATTAACAATGGAAGTAACTTTAGTTGATAAAGCTGGCAATACTAGTGACGTAAATAATTTTCGGATTGAAAAAGACACAGAAATTAGTACCCCTACCATTACAAGAAGCGGCTATGCAGTAGCAGGTAATGAGATGATATTTAATATAGTTGGAACTGCGGAACCCACTTCGACCATAACAATTGAAATTACTGATAGGAATGGGGAAATCGTTAAAACCGTTATTCATGATGTAGATGAAAATGGGATTTTTAATTTGGATATCTCCTTGGAGGGACTTAATCCGAATGAGGAGTATACGTATTATTTAAGCCAGTCAGATTTGTCCGGTAATGTCAGCGAAATCATTACACCAACAACACTCTATCATACCGTCGAGCCTGGTGATACATTGAATGTCATTGCCAAAAGATACAACACAACCGTTGATGCCATTCGTTCCTTAAATAATCTTTCCGGTGACTTAATATATGTGGATCAGCAATTGAGATTACCGGTAACTGCTGGGTCCACTCTAAGTTTAGGTTATATGTATTTTGGAGATGTTAAAAACTTTACCAATCAGGTGTTGCTTACGGAAAAATCTTTTAATACTGTTTCTCCAAGCTATTTTGACCTACATTCAGATGGAACACTGAAGCTGACACACTTAGTTGATCGAACATTTGTAGAGAACATGCATCAGCAAGGCATTCGGGTAGTCCCATTTCTAAGCAACCATTGGGATAGAGAAGTTGGTAGAGCAATGCTTGATAATCGTGAACAAGCTGCAAGACAAATTGCTGATGCCGTCATAAGATACAATTTAGACGGAGTGAACGTGGATATTGAAAATATCACCCATCAGGATCGCGAAGCTTTCACAGAGTTCGTTCGATTATTAAGAGAGTTGCTTCCCGCTTCAAAGGAAGTTTCCGTAGCTGTCGCAGCAAATCCAAATGGTTGGAACGTCGGTTGGCATGGTGCGTACGACTATAATGCTTTATCACAACATGCCGATTATCTAATGATGATGACCTATGATGAAAGCTATCCCGGTTCTGACCCAGGTCCAGTCGCCAGTTTTGATTGGGTCGAGCAATCCATTCAATATGCCCTCACTCAAGGAGTACCAAGAGATAAAGTCGTTTTTGGTCTAGCTCAGTATGGACGTTTTTGGAAAGAAGGGGCAGCAATTGGTGGGGATGGGATATCGAATTATCAAATCAAAGAATTGCTACAGAAATACGAAAACACAGTTACATTTGATGAAGCCAGTAAAAGTATGAAAGCTATTGTAACCATCAAAGAAGGCGATCCGAAAATGTATATGATGGGAGCACCATTATCTCCTGGGACATATACGATTTGGTTTGAAAATGAACAATCATACGCGGCTAAAATCTCTTTAGTTCAAGAATACGGTATTCGCGGTGTCGGACACTGGAGTATTGGTCAGGAAGACAGGTCGATTTGGAGTGCTTATCCAACCTGGTTTGCAGCCAAGGATACTGCCGTGGAAAATTTCACGGAACAAACGGAAAATCCAGAGCCAGAGCAAGTAGCTGCCGAAGAACAAGTTAATACGTATACCGTAGTTTCCGGAGACAGTTTATGGAAAATAGCCGCATCGCATAACACTACGGTAGACACAATAAAAGAACTGAACAACCTAACTACAGACACCATCTATATCGGCCAAACCTTAAAACTACCATAGGTGCCTGTCACTTCCCGAATTTTGTCGAATACCACATGAGGCTATGGTCCAAATACCATAGCCTTTTTGCGTGCCTGTTACTTCCCGGTTTTTGTCGATATTTGTTTAGTTTATTCTTTTTAATCCACGGGTACACTATTTTATACGCATGCTTAAAACCGGCTTAAAACTATATTTCTAAGTTTGTGAACATATTATTAATATTTACATATTATAAATTTGGATAAGTACTAGTTATTGCGCAATATCATGTGTTAAATGGTAAACATTTCACAAACTCTCCCTTAAACAATTAGAAGGAAGAGGAAATTTACAACATAAAATATTATAAAAGAAATTACTTATTAGAAAAACCTATAATCAACTTATATTTTTAGTGAATTTATTCGTTTCCCTTAATTTGGGACGTTAAAATTTCAGCTAAGTCGTTCCCACTTCCTGGCTAAATTTTATACTTTAACTTACGTGTAAAAGATGAACTAATGGTAAAATGAAGCGATTTCATTTATAATATAATTAGTGAAATCATTCACATAAAAATATACCGTTTATTAAACTACAAGGAGAGTTCTGCTTATGAATATACACACACCAGTAATTCAACAAGCTAGCCTATTAAGTAAATTAACAAAGGCACACACATTATCGGATTATACGTATCAGACACCAGGCGTGATTAACCAGGAAAGTATCAGATATAACATTCCAGGCTATCATACAACCCAACTTATAATTGAAGCATCCATTGACGTTCCTGCCCCAGGTCTTTATAAAGTAAAAATCAAAGTAGAAGAAAACTGGTATGACGGAATCGCCATGGTATCTAAGTTAATTACGGATAACTCTAACGACCGAATCATCAAAGTATTTATTAAAGATTTAAAGATACCTTATAAGAACGAAAGGATTGCTGTTGCTTGGTATCACACTATCGATACCTATTATATGGGAGAAAAAGGCGAATAGATATTGTGGAGCAAAAACTTCTTCATTCTATATTCTCACAGCTTTCACCCAATGGGTTTATCCCCTATATGTCGCCTATTCCCCTCCCTATTTAAATCCGCCTTTCCCTTTATAAAAACGTATTTGAAGCTTAATTGGCATAATTATCCTATTTACACTATAATAGCTTTAGTGTGAAAGGAGCATGTAGATGAAGCAATCGAATCGATTTTTGAATTTTATTGGTGGACAATATTTGTTTTACCTATTAACCCTAATCATTCTTATCGGCATTACCATTTTCATTTACAGTAAGATTTCTTTTATCTTCTATCCAATTATCGTTATCTTTTCAACCATTACACCACCTATTATACTTGCATTTATCGCTTATTATTTACTTAACCCCATCGTTGATTTATTGGAACGGGCACGCATCAAGCGAATTTGGGGAATTGTTATCCTTATCTTAGGAATAAGCGGATTATTAACCGGAGTTATCCTTCTAACTGCTCCTGCAATTGAGTCACAGGTGAAAGAATTAGTTAGAAACTTTCCAATTTACTTGAGTCAACTCGGAAACGAAATTACTAGTTGGCTGCAAAATTCATTTCTAGGTCCTTATTATGATGAAGGTTATAACTGGTTTGTTACCAATTTTAGCAACATACCTGGCTTGATTGGCACATACATAGCAGAAGCTTTTCAAGGGGTGCGTAATGTAGCGAATACCGTAACCAATGTATTTGTCTCTATTATTACCTTCCCTTTTATTCTGTTCTTCCTTTTAAAAGATGGAAATCGTTTTAGGCGTTTTTGCCTAGTATTATTGCCTCCGAGATTTCGCAAGGATACCAATCAAATCCTAAAAAATATGGATACCCAAGTTGGCTCCTATATTCAAGGACAGATCGTTGTCGCAACATGTATTGGCATTCTATTATTCATCGGTTACCTTATTATCGGTTTAGATTACGCGATAACCCTTGCAATAATGGCTGCTGTCACAAGCGTTATACCATACTTAGGTCCAACCATTGCTATTATCCCAGCCATCATTATTGCGATTGTTGATTCGCCGTTTATGCTTTTAAAATTAGCCATTGTGTGGGTTGCTGTTCAATTCTTAGAAGGGAACTTTATATCACCAAACATCATGGGAAGAACGATGAAGATCCATCCGTTAACAATTATTATTGTATTACTTGTTGCTGGAAACTTATTTGGAATAGTGGGTGTGATTCTCGGAATCCCGGGATACGCAATTTTAAAAGTAATCGTTTCTTATCTGTATGACAAATTTAAAATTCGGTATAACCAATTTTATGGTGAAGATTATGGGGCATATGACCTTCCAAAAGACAAATAATGCAAAAATTTGGTGCCTGTTACTTCCCGATTTTTGTCGAATAATACGGTGAGTGGGTAGATATTCAAACATATTTGAATTTCCCGAACTTTATTGAGGTATATTTTGTCATTATATAACCAATTAACGTAATAGCAACTGCCCACTAAACCGTTATGATATCCCCAGCTGATTCTATCAGAATTAACAACAACAAGTGCATATAGCCGTTATAGGAAATGATTAAAAATCTTTTCGCCTTTTTCCTATTCGGCTAACACCTCATAGTAAATAGTTCATCATAATGCTTACCTTCTTCCCTTACCACTCCATATCAAAAAAACCGCTATATTCATCCAAATAGTAATCAGCACCCGTTTGCTTATTCTGGAAGAGACATGTTTTAATTCCCAACTGTTTTCCCGGCAGGATGTCCAGCAACCGGTCTCCAATAATTAAATCTAACTTATGTTTGTTATGTAAATATTCATAGGATGCTGGGTGAGGTTTTCTTGGATATCCATCATCAATGGTTACAATTTCAGCAAAGTAATCATTCCACCCATAATGATCGATAATTATATCAAGTTCTGCCCTTTTTTTGTGCGTCATGATTACGTTTTTTTCCGCGAACTTTAAAACATCTTCCACATCTGGAAATGGAGGGGCATCCTCTGGCGAAATAGCCATGATTTTCTCCTTTATAGCATTCAACTGTTGTTTTGTAGGGTTATAATAATTTATTGCTGTAGAAAAGGATATTTTCAATTGCTTATAGATCTCTTCCTCCAAAATCTCCCCGCCTAACACCTCTTTAAATATTTTTGTATAGGCAGGATACGTATTGCAAAGCGTCCCATCAAAATCCCAAAGAATATTCAATAACATCTCTCCTACTGAGGGTAACAGGCACTTCCCGAAATTTGTCGAATCGTGGCGGTGCCTGTCACTTCCCGGTTTTTGTGGAAGCACATACTTCCATTCAAATTATACACTGCCACATAATATCACCAAAATCTGTAGGCAAATCCTTTACCTCATTCTCAAAAATAACAATCCCCTCTGATTATCCTCTTTTATTCAATAGAAAAGGACATTCAACTATTTCAGTCAAATGCCCTTATTCTATTTAACTTGTCACTTACAAATAACGAACTTTTATTTATTTCCTTTTATCTCTTTTTCTAAATAATAAAATCAACAATAAACCTGCACCTAAACCTACTGCACCACCGATTTCGACGGAATGAAATAAAAATCCTAACCCTACACCAATAAGTAAACATAAAGAAAAGCCAAATCCAATGGTCGCATCATTCATCAGTCCACCTCCAAGTTTCACCTACACTATTACTTTATTCTTCCAGTCAAAATTGGTTCATTCGTGGAATTTTTACAACATCAACGAATTATTTAAAAATTCACTATTGCTATATTCCACCTTTCACGGTTACAATATATTCAATATATAATTCTAAGAATAAACTTGAGGTGATTTATGTGGGGAACAAAATATCTATTGGTCTTTTAGGTTTAGGAGTCGTAGGATCAGGAGTAATTAAGTTAATTGAGAATCATCAAGAAAAACTTGTTCATCAACTCGGCGCGGATGTACAAGTGAAAAGTGTATTAGTTCGTAATCTGGATAAGCAGCGTGATGTTGATTTAGATCGAACGTTTCTCACTACCAACCCTGATGATGTATTAAATGATCCTGAAATTGACCTTATTATTGAAGTTATGGGCGGAATTGATGAAGCCCGTGAATATATATTAAAGGCCTTTTCTGCTAAAAAACATGTTGTCACAGCAAATAAAGATCTTGTCGCATTACATGGACCTGAATTACAGAAAGCAGCACGAAAAAATAAATGTGACTTCTATTATGAAGCAAGTGTTGCAGGCGGCATTCCAATCCTAAGAGGGATTACAGAAGGATTATCTTCAGATCGCATTCGAAAAGTTATGGGTATCGTAAATGGAACGACCAATTATATCTTAACGAAAATGGATCAAGAAGGACTTAGCTATGAAGTTGCACTTAAACAGGCACAGGAGCTTGGATTTGCTGAAGCAGATCCTACATCAGATGTAGAGGGACTTGATGCTGCGCGGAAAATGGCGATTCTAGCACGCCTTTCCTTCTCCATGGATGTAGATTTAGAAGACGTGGAAGTAAAAGGGATTTCTGATATTTCCTTAGATGATTTAAAATACGCTAGTCAGCTTGGTTACACGATGAAATTAATCGGTTATGCTGACTTCAGAGATCGTCAATTAGAGGTTAATGTACAGCCAACCATGCTAGCTAAAAACCATCCATTGGCAAGTGTGAGTGATGAATATAATGCTGTATATGTATATGGAGATGCAGTAGGAGAAACGATGTTCTATGGCCCTGGTGCCGGAAGTCTGCCAACCGCTACAGCAATTACGTCCGATGTTGTTTCTGTCATCAAAAACATGCTGCTCGGGGTAACTGGATCTCAATATGTCGATCCACATTTTAATAAAGAATTAAAAGAATCAGATAAATGCTTCGGCCAATTCTATGTAAGATTACATGTAAAAGACGAGGTAGGGGTATTTTCAAGAATCTCTGCTCTATTTAATGAGCTGAATATTAGCTTCAAGCGAATTTTGCAAAATCCAATTATTAAACATGAAAAAGCTGAAATTATTGTTGTTACACACCAAACGTCATTAGAAAATTTCCAAACTGCACTGAATCACCTAAATGATCTTGATGCCGTCATGGAAACAAAAAGCTATTACAAAGTTGAAGGAGATGCTGAAAAATGAGTTGGCAAGGGTTATTGCATCAATACAAAGAATTATTACCAGTAACAGAAAAAACACCCAAACTCACATTACACGAAGGGAATACACCACTTATACACTTTGCTAACCTTTCTGAGCAATTAGGAATTGAGTTATACGGAAAAGTAGAAGGGATTAATCCTACAGGCTCTTTTAAAGACCGTGGGATGGTTGTTGCCGTAGCTAAAGCAATTGAGGAAGGCAGCCAGTCGGTTATTTGTGCATCCACTGGAAATACTTCCGCATCTGCTGCAGCTTATGCGGCAAGAGCCGGCATCCGAGCAATTATCGTGATTCCTAAAGGAAAAGTAGCACTTGGTAAGCTGGCCCAAGCTGTTATGTATGGAGCTGAGATTGTAGAAATCGACGGTAATTTTGATGAAGCATTAAAAATGGTACGTGAAATTAGTGAGACAACAGCAGTTACACTTGTCAATTCCGTTAATCCATATCGTCTGGAAGGTCAAAAAACAGCTGCATTTGAAATCTGTGACACACTCGGCGCCGCTCCAGACATCCTTGCCATTCCAGTTGGAAACGCAGGGAATATCAGTGCATACTGGAAAGGTTTTAAAGAGTACCATGAGAAGAAACAAACTGGTCTTCCGAAAATGTTTGGATTTGAAGCAGAGGGTGCTGCTGCCATCGTTAAAAACCAGATCATTGAACAGCCCGAAACGATTGCTACTGCTATTCGTATCGGAAACCCAGCAAGCTGGAATCTGGCGGTGAACGCAAGGGATGAATCCGGCGGTATGATTGGTTCGGTAACCGATGAAGAAATTGTACGAGCATTTAAACTTATCGCTAAAACAGAAGGTGTTTTTGCTGAACCAGGCTCTTGTGCTTCGATTGCAGGTGTCCTTCAACAGGTTGAAAATGGAACCATTGCCAAAGGAAGCAAAGTCGTTACGGTTTTAACAGGAAACGGACTAAAAGATCCACAAACAGCCATTGATCAACTGGAAATCAGTCCTGTATCCTTACCAAATGACGAGGCTGCTGTGAAGGAATACATTGAATCCGTGGTGGGCGTATGAGGAAGTTTCAAGTCTCTGTTCCAGCAAGTTCCGGAAATGTCGGACCAGGATTTGACTCCATGGGTTTAGCTGTGAATTTGCATTTAACTTTACAAGTGGAAGAAGCGGAACAGTGGGAAATTGTTCCCGCTTCCTCTTCTGCTGCTGTCATTGATTACAAAGAACATTTTATCTATCAAATCGCCAATCAAACAGCAGAGCGCCATCAAAAACAACTACCACCTTGTAAAGTTACCGAAAAAAGTGATATTCCTTTAGCGCGAGGACTTGGTAGCAGTGCCTCTGCCATACTTGCTGGCATTGAAATAGCCAATCAAGCTGGTAATTTGGGATTGAGCAATGAGGACAGATTACGTTATGGTACAGAAATCGAGGGACATCCTGATAACATCGCACCTGCCCTATTCGGCGGCTTGGTAATATCGGCTGCTTTTGATACGGAAATTGAACGCATAGAAATTCCAAATTTAGATATGGATATTGTTGTAAGTATTCCTGATGTGGAATTAAAAACAGAGGCAGCAAGAAAGGTTCTCCCAGACCACTATCCCAGAAATTTAGCAGCAAGTGCCAGCGGAGTAAGCAATCTCGTTGTCGCTTCCTTGCTACAAGGGGATTACAAGCTGGCTGGTAAAATGATGGAAAGAGATTTATTCCATGAACCTTATCGAGCAGAGCTTATCCCAAATTATGATAAGATTAGAAATAAAGCAAAAGAAAATGGTGCCTATGGATCGATTATCAGTGGTGCAGGCCCAACAATGATGTCATTTGTTCCCGCAGGCAGCGGTGGAGAAATCGCGAATAACATGCAAAGCGTCCTTCCTGATTATGATGTAAAACCCTTGAAGATAGATACAGAAGGTTTAAAAATTACATATCCTTCCTAGAGAGAAACCTTAAGATGGTTTCTCTTTTTTACTCCATAAAGACTATTAGAGGATGTTCAAAAAGTCCGGTGAAAATGACACATCTAAAGGGGACCTTCGACTAAGTACCGACACGTCCTGTGTCGAACGTCGAAGTCACCACATCCTGTGGAAGCTCGTTGGCTCGCTTTTCCGTTACTCACGTATGGTAAGGAACTTCTACTAAAATCGCCCACGTCCTTGAAAAAGAAAAGCACTTTTTCTGCGTGCGATGTATCGCTGACGAAGTGTTCCTTGTCCTGTGGGCAACGTAGAAGTCACCACAACACGCTCGGGGCCCGCTACTCAAAGCTTCGCCGCCTCGAACTTTAAGGCGCACAGGACGTGCTAGTGCCGGCGCCCGCAACAAATGTTTTCGGTGGGACGAGTAACCGAAGTCCCAGGACGTTGCGATCTTAGCCGACCGGTCCTTTTCATCCTCCTTTTTGAACACGCACTATTACATATTCACTGCTGCTCACATAAAAATCATGTACAATAGAATTAGCTTAAGTAAATGACCACATATAATAATTACATTAGAAAGGAGTTTTTCCATTGACTAAATCTTTTGATGCACTTGTCATTAATAAAAAAGAAGAAGATTTCTCTGTAACGGTAAAAAAACTAAACCTCGAGGATCTACCCGATGGCGAAGTACTTATTCGTGTTCATTATTCAGGTGTCAACTATAAGGATAGCTTAGCCTCCATACCAGATGGAAATATTGTGCAATCCCATCCAATGGTTCCAGGTATTGATTTAGCTGGGGTCGTTGTTTCCTCTTCAGATTCCCGTTTTAAGGAAGGGGATGAGGTCATTGCCACAAGCTACGAAATTGGTGTATCTCATTTTGGCGGGTATAGCCAATATGCTAGAATACCAGGAAAGTGGATTATCCCACTCCCAGAAGGTTTAAACTTAAAGGAATCCATGATTATCGGAACTGCCGGATTCACCGCCGCATTATCGGTTCAACGGTTAATCGAAAATAATTTAACTCCTGAAAAAGGCAAAGTGCTGGTGACTGGTGCAACAGGTGGAGTCGGAAGTTTTGCCATTTCTATCCTGTCAAAACTCGGCTATGAAGTCGAAGCCAGCACAGGAAAAGCTACCGAATATGATTACTTAAAACATCTGGGAGCTAACTCTATTGTATCCCGGGAAGAAGTATATAATGGGAAGCTCAAAACACTTGGAAAAGAAAAATGGGCTGGAGCCGTTGATCCAATTGGTGGTGAAGCACTCGCTTCCCTATTAAGTCAAATTCAATACGGTGGTTCTGTCGCAGCCAGCGGGTTAGCTGCAGGAAATAAAATTCCTACAACGGTATTTCCATTCATTCTTAGAGGAGTTAATCTTCTCGGAATAGATTCCGTCTATTGCCCGATGGAAACTCGTATGAAAATTTGGCAACGTTTAGCAACCGACTTTAAACCAAAAGATATAGAGGCGCTTGTACAGCAGGAAATAGGCTTAGAAAAGCTTCCTGATGTTCTCCCTACCCTATTAAAAGGTACAGCAAGAGGAAGAACGATTGTAAAATTATAGAGTTGTAGTGACGAGAGTCTTTCTCGTCACTTTTTTGTTGGTGTGGGTGCTTGTGAATTACCCTTTCTTTTATCAGCTCCATCAACTGTCTTTAAATCACCGGATCATACGGCTCATATCTTGGATTAAAATAATACGGTGGCCTTGGTCCTATTTTCGGAACTTCCCATGTATATGGATTATCATCATACAGCATTACTTCTTTTTCATCTGACTGTGAAATGACTAAATATCGAACCTCGGGATGATAATAATAGTCCATTAACATATCCTCCTACAATAAATTTTCTATCTATCGTATTCCACTTTCTCAGCCAATGAGCACGTACAACTTTCAACAAATAATTACATAAGCACGACGATCGCCTATCCAACATAAAGTAATTTGAAAGTTGTATATAGGAGGATAACCATGACTGAACATAAGTCAAATAAGAATGATTACCCACTGTACCCTAACTATGGAAAAATCACACAATATGAAGATGTTGCACTTAGCGTTCCAGAACAGCGACAATACCGCCAGCCAGGTGTAGAAAGCCTTATGGTACCAAGACCGATTGTAGAAAATCCCCATTATAAAGGTAGTGGAAAATTAGAAGGAAAAGTTGCACTTATTACGGGTGGTGACAGTGGAATGGGAGCAGCGGCAGCTATCGCTTTTGCAAAAGAAGATGCAGATGTCGCCATTTCTTATTTGGATGAACACGAGGATGCGAACGAAAAATAGAATTGAAAATCTGGGAAAACGCTGTTTACTGCTCCCTGGGGATTTGAGAGAGAAGCAGCAATGTATTGATATCGCAGAAAAAACGGTAAAAACCTTTGGTAAACTCGATGTACTTTGCAACCATGTCGGAATCCAGTTTCAGCAATTAAGTTTATTGGATATTACCGTTGAAAAATTTGATGATACGTTTAAAGTGAATATCTACTCCCATTTTTATACGATTCGTGTAGCACTTCACTACTTAAAAGCAGGAAGTTCCATTATTAATACCGCATCTGTTGTTGTCTTTGATGGAAATGATCAGTTAATGGATTACACGGCAACTAAAGCAGCTAACATCGGCTTTACTCGGGCATTGGCAAATAACTTAGTGGATAAAGGGATTCGGGTAAATGCCATTGCACTTGGCCGTATATGGACTCCATTAATTCCATCGAGTTTTTCTGCGGATCAAGTCCCTCTTGCTGGCAATCCAATGGACCGCCAAGGCCAGCCTTTTGAAGTAGCGCCAACGTTTGTTTATCTCGATTCGGATGACTCCAGATTCGTAACCGGACAAACGCTGCATGTAAATGGTGGCCAGATTTTTGGTTAACATAACACAATAAAAATGAGCCCCAGTAAAGGAGCTCATTTTTAAAAGTTTACTTATCCCATTAATGCCGTCATCAATGCCTTTTGAGCATGCAATCGATTCTCAGCCTGCTGAAATACGACAGAATTCTTTCCATCAATTACACCTGCTGTAACTTCCTCCCCGCGATGCGCTGGTAAACAGTGCATAAATGTTACATCTGGATTCGCCAGGGAAAGCAACTCCTCATTTACTTGATACCCTTTAAAGGCAAGCTCTCTTTTTGCCTGTTCTGATTCTTGCCCCATGCTTGCCCATACATCCGTATAAACTACATCTGCTCCTTTTACAGCATCCACAGGTTCATCAACCACGCTGATTTTCGCATCATGTTGTTCTGCAAGTTTGCTAGCTTTCTCCGTAATTACCGGATCTGGTTGATATCCTTTTGGCGCTACAACAACCAGTTCCATACCCATTAAAGCAGCACCAAGCATTAAGGAATGAGCCATATTATTACCATCGCCAATGTATACTAGTTTCACTCCTTGCAGTACACCTTTTACTTCTTTCACTGTTTGCAAGTCTGCAAGCACCTGACATGGATGATATGTATCCGTTAACCCATTAATGACAGGAATGCTCGCATATTCTGCCAGTTCTTCCACAGATTCCTGGGAAAAGGTTCGAATCATAATTCCGTCCAAATAGCCAGATAAGACTTGCGCTGTATCTGCGATGGTTTCACCTCTTCCAATCTGAATATCTTTTGAACTAAGAAAAATCCCCATCCCACCAAGTTGGTAAATTCCCGCTTCAAAAGATACTCGGGTCCTTGTAGATGATTTTTCAAAAATCATCCCCAAGGTTTTTCCCTTTAACGGCTCAAATGCGATACCGTTTTTCTTTTGTTTTTTCACATAATCAGCCAGATCCAGCAGATGGCTAATCTCATCTTTTGTATAATCTGCAAGGGTCAAAAAATCACGTCCATGCAGTTGCTGATTGTTTAAAATGATTTGATTCTCCTCAGTAATCATAAGGATTCTCCTCCTAAATAATCTATGTATGTATTATTATGCATTGTTTAGAATAAATATACAATACCTTTCTAGTAAATTATTAAAATAATTTTACTTAGTTAGGCTTCTTCACCCCTTGCCAAAACAAATATTCACATGTTAACTTGATTTATTGGATAGAGAATATGGGGGAGGGATTGACATGAACAAGAAAGCATTCTTTCTAGCATTATTAACCGTTATTATTTGGGCTTCTTCGTTCGCAGGCGTCCGTGCTAGTTTACAAGGCGGATATACGTCGGGACATTTAGTTCTTGTCCGATTTCTGATCGCTTCCAGTGTTTTCATTCTTTATAGTCTACTTCCTGGTGTTCATTTTCGTCTGCCTAAAAAGAAAGACCTGTTTCGCATTATTCTCCTTGGACTTCTTGGCATTACAGTTTACCATGTAGGAATCACATTTGGTATGGAAACTGTAAAAGCGGGAACAGCTAGCATTATTGTCGGTTCCGCACCTATATTCACGGCGATTATTGCTGTCTTTATCTTAAAAGAACGACTTCATCTATTTAGCTGGATTGGTCTTGGAATTGGGTTTATAGGAATTATTTTAGTTACCTTAGGTTCAGGAGACGCTTCCTTTGCCATTTCTGAGGGTGCTCTTTATATACTGATTGCAGCCATTGCATCATCGATGTTTTTCGTCTTTCAAAAGCCACTTTACAAACGATACAATCCTATTGAATTAACTGCTTATTTTACATGGGCTGGAACTCTGCCAATGCTCATCTTTTTGCCTGGCTTATTTGCAAATCTGCAGGAAACGACATTACAAGCAGATTTGGCCGCCATTTTCGTTGGGGTCTTTCCAGCAGCACTCGGATATGCAACTTGGGCCATTGCCCTGTCCTTAGGTAATACCAGTTCGGTTACAAGTATGCTTTATATTGAACCGGCCATTGCTATCATTATTGCATGGCTGTGGCTTAACGAATGGCCTAGCTCCATTTCCCTTATCGGCGGGGCTGTCGCCATATCCAATGTAGTGATTATTAATTTAATGGGAAGGAAACAGCAAGAAAGAGAAGAGAAATTAATATAGATTCGAATATCGAAACACCAACAATCTCTCCTTACTGAGAAGGAAGCAAAAGAACAGCCCCTTTGCTTCCTTAACTCATTTTTTTCACAATTACTACTTTCAAATAATTCCCTTGTGGATAGCCCCTATCGACATGAAAATCATCCGGCAATGAAAACTCTTCAAGAATCTTGTATTTTGTGTTACTTTCCCGAAATCCTTTATCAATAAACCCTTTAAATTTCTTCATGCCAAATGATGCATTATTCGTGGAAGCAACAATAATTCCATCCTTTTCTGTTATGTCAATCGTATCCTTTATCAAGGATGGGTAGTCCTTTGCCGTACTAAACGTTCTTTTCTTAGAGCGGGCAAAGCTTGGGGGATCCAAGATGACTAAATCAAACTTCAGTTTTTTGCGGTTGGCATACCTAAAGTAATCAAATACATCCATGACGATAATGTCCTGCGCTTCAAAATCAATGCCATTCACACTAAACTGCTCAATCGTCTTACTTTTACTGCGCTTTGCCAAATCCACACTCGTTGTCTTCTCTGCCCCACCTAGAGCAGCGGCAACTGAAAAAGCACCCGTATACGAAAAGGTGTTCAACACATGTTTCCCTTTCGCATACTTGTCCCGAATGGCTTTTCTTACGTTACGCTGATCCAAAAAAATACCTACCATTGCACCATCATTTAAATAAACGGCGTAATTCATGCCATTTTCTTTCACGATAATCGGGAACTCGCCGCGCTCTCCTTTAACAAAGTCATCATCATCAATATATTTCCCCTTCGTATCAAAGCGCTTCTTTTCATAAATGGCTTTATAGTCTCCTATTTCATCCAGCACACGAATGACCTTATCCTTAAAGGAATATGCCCCTTCACTATACCATTGGATGAGATAATATCCATCAAAATAGTCCATGGTCATTCCGCCAATACCGTCTCCTTCTCCATTAAAAACCCGAAACGTATTGGTATTTTCATCGTTAAAAAAAGGCTTTCGTCTATCGATAGCTGCTGTTATTTTATTTTTGAAAAAGACAAAATCTATCTTCTCCCCCTGTTTATATGTAAGTACCCAGCCTAAGCCTTTATTTTGATTTCCATAATATCCTTTGGCAATAAAGTTTCCATTGGGCTCCACTAAATGGACGATGGCCCCTTCCTCTTGTAAATCATCTGGATTGATAACCGCTTCTTTACTTATAAGCGGAAACCTTTGATGATATTGTTTCGTATAACTGTTTTTTACCTTTAGTTCAATTGGTTTCATGTTTTCATCCTTTGTCGTTTTCTCTCATTATCGTATAGTGTAGGGTAAAAGTGAAATTTTATAAGACATTATATCAAAATTTCCACATAATGGCCCTAAACAAAAATAAGCATATCCCTTATTTTGGAGATACGCCCTGTAGCTAAATTGTTAAGGAATTCATATTTTGATTAATAAGTAACGGGGTACTAAGAACTCAGTAAAATCAATACATTAAAAAAGTCCCAGTAGAGTGTACTCTATTGGGACTTTTTGTTTCGTTGCATATATAATAGTTCAAGGAAACACTATGGTTTAGACGAAGATGAAGGTCTGTTTTTATTCGCTTTATTGTGATTAGAATCCAGATTCTCTTCTTCAGGTATCGTTTCGCCTTTCGAAGCAGATTCATCTTTCTTTTCTGCATTTGTTTCTGTCTCAGGTTGACTCTCTATACTTGTTTCATTTTTTTGTTGAGTGTTGTCATTCGAATTTGTTTGACTGTCCTCCGTTTCCGCCTTTTGATTCGCCTTATTCTCTTCCCGAGTTGGCGGGGGATCTGAAGACCTTTGATTTGAAGATGCTTCATTTTCCGGTGATGAACTTTTATTACTTGGTTTTTTACCTTTTTGTTGTCCACCTTCATTATCAGACGGTTCTTGTTTATCATCAAGTGCAGGTTTATGTTCAGTTTGATCTCCCTTTGGGTTTAATGTAGATTGTGATTGATTCTGACGCAATTCTGGATTCGGTTTTGCATTCTCTCCAGAATCTCCTTTTCCTTGTTCAGTCTTAACTGGAACCTTCTTTTCGTCTTCTTCCTCAATCATGTCTTGTAATTGTTTAATGGATTTCTCTTTTACTTCCTTAATGTCCTGTACAAGTCCTTGATCTCGTAAGGTTTGATAATGTCTATATTTATTCATTGATACACCCGCACGTTCGGATTGATCGTAAAATTCCTTTGTTTCATTGAATACCTGTACATCCGCAACAATGTTTTTGCTTTGAAGTTGTGTTTGAATCACTTCTTTTAGTTCACGTTCCGATGGAGGATTGGAGTCACTCGTTACCTTCACAATGGTAGTCTCGATTCTTCCTTTTTCATTTACCGATAAATAGCCTTTTGAAACTGATTCGGATACGATGAAGTCAACCACTTGATAGAAGTCCACGCCCTCTGATTCGATGGAGTCAGCGATTTGTTTTCCATCGGTATTCAAAGGTAAAAGTTTTATAACATTTAAATCCTCGTCTAAATGAGCCTCAAGACTTGGATTAATATCAATAGCTGCAATATAGTTCGTTTTGGAATGATTTTGAATCCCCCCATACGCTAAAAAGGCAATAAACAAAACAGCTACCATTGCTACAGTAGATACAATCCTTAAAGGGAGATTTCGTGACTTCGCTGTATACGTCTTCCTTTCACCCATCATTGGTATATCATCTTTGGTTAATGGTATATTTCTAAACGTTCCATCATCACAGAACAGAACATATTCACTCTCTGTCACTTTGGTCACGATGCCTTCAATTGTATATTTTTTCATATTTTCACACTCCCTGGACCGACTTGAACAAACGTTGAAAGTCGTCTCCATTCCGGATGTAGTTTAATCATAATAATCGTAATCAGGTACTTTCGGTATCGCTCGATTGATTTAGGCCGAAACCCTGTCCTTTTCGTAAATGAAGATACAGGAAATACTTTTTTACCAACTAATTCATCTACTAAATCACCATGTTGGATAAATTTAGAAGCCATTTCCATAACTTTGATACGCGTTTTGCGATGTTTCGGGCTATGGCTCTCTAACTGCTCAAATGAAATGTTAAACTTGCTTAATTTTTCATCGAGTTCTAAAATTTCTTCCACAAGGGCTGATGTATTAGTTGATTGTTGGTACGATTCTAATGAAGCTTTCATTTCAGCTTTATCATGCACTAATTGATCATTATCTGAAGCGGGGTGCAAATGACGCTTTTCTTTTCGAAAGTAGTCAATAATATCCCGTTGAATTAATAGATATACATAGTTTACAAAGGCACGCCCTTTATCGAACTCGAACGTATCTATAGCACGATTAAAAGCAATTAGTCCAATACTAGTCTCATCACTGCTCCAAGTTACATACTTTTTACATATATGCCCAACAGCGTTCAGAATATAGGGCTGATAATGACGAATCAATCGTTCTCTTTCTAATTCATTTCCATTTTTAATTTCTAACAGGATCTCTTTAAGTTTTAAATCCCCCATAGTGTCCCTCCATATAGAACCTATTAAAACCAAAGTTCTTTCTCTACACATTATATCGGAGGAAAAGGGTATTTAATAAAGGATAGTAACCATTTCAAATATGATTACTATCCTTTACATTTCTACTTCTACTGTTATGGTCTACCTGATGCTCTTTCTTGTTGCCCTTTACCCTTTTCTTGCGCTTGTTCTTGTTGCTCTTCAGCTGTTTCTTGCGCTTTTTCTTGTTGTTCTTTAGCTGTTTCTTGTGCTTTTTCTTGTTGTTCTTTAGCTGTTTCTTGTGCTTTTTCTTGTTGCTCTTTAGCCTTCTCTTGTGCTTCTTCGGCTTTCTTTTGGGCTGCTAAGAAGTTTTGCTCGGCCTTTTGTTGATTCTCTAAGGCCTTCGTAATACCTGCCTTTGCTTCTTCTGGAAGGTCTTCACGCTCTAGAAGTGCTCTAAGGTTTTCTGAACGTTTTTGACTGTTTTCAACTACCGTTTCTTCAACTGCCGATATGTCTTCTCCAGCTTCTTTTGCTGCTTCCATATCCTCTTCAACTTGTTTCACATGTTCTTCATAGTCTTCCAGTAACTCTTCTGCCTTTTCTTCATTACCTTCATCAAGGGACAATTCCGCTTCGTTTAAACGATCATCTGCATATTCATCTTGGAGAAGTACTTTTTCACTATTTTCTTCCGTTAAATCATATTCTGCTTCCTCTATAATACGAGAAGTATCATAGAGTTCTGAATTTGGATCGACAACTGCTTCATCTTCATCTGCATAAACATTCCCTGCAAATAATAAAACCAGGCCAAATATAATACTAGACATGATAGTTTTTTTCATTGTTATTCCACCTTTTTCTTAGAAATATTCTACGTTTTTTTTAAATTCTTCTATCATCGCTTGATTTGTTTCATACTCTTCAAAAGGGGCCATAAAAATTAAAATTCCAGTTTGTTCCCCTCCGCTATTCAAATAAATATCTGTTCGAATGCTTTCTTTTCGATTCGATTTCAAAGAAAGATATTTCTCAGTTTCTTCAATTGCCTCGCTATTTCCAAACGATGATTTCAATTCACTTTTGATCTCATCTAATGACTTTTCATTTGAAACAAATGTCAAAATGGCTTTCACATTCCCATTTTGAAAAATCATATTTTCTTCTCCATACTTACTCGAGCTGTCTTGCTGTTGCCAACCTGATGTTTCAATAACCTTCACTGTTTCACTTTCGTATAGATAATTCTTTTCTTCTTGCATTTGTTCGGTGTTTTTTTCCCCATCCGCCTGTGTGTCTTCGTTTCCATCATTTTGGCAAGCTCCTAATACGAGTAAAAGCATAAAAAATAATAGCATTAAGCTTGTCCTATATCTCATCCTGTCACCTCCGTTCTTATACATCTGAATCTAGTTAAAAGAGAGTTTTATAGCATGGGTTCGACGGTAGCTGGCTGACATAGAAAAGTTTCCTTAGCCCCTTTAGCTTTGCGTCATCATCTTTCAATGATTTTGCCTTTCTCTCCATTCACTTATCTATACGTAATGCTTGTTTAAAATTTTGGGGGGATGAAGAATTTTTTTAGGTGAGTGGTTCGTTGTATTTTAAACGACCACGCATTTGTAAATTAAATTCTGCTAAATCTTGAATGTACTTGGTATCCTCTCTTTTAAGTGTTTAACATATAGAGAATACACTTTTATGAAAGTAGAAGAGTCACTTAAAAATATAATCCGACTGTTCTTCGCTTTGATTCAGACTCCTTAATAGCTGAATTAAAAAAATTAGAAGGACATGGAGTTAATTTTTTAAGCAGAACTTTGATGTTTGATTGGGGAAGTATTGTCGGTTTTAAATGGTCCTGATGGAAATTGAATTGAGCTAGGAGAAATTAATAGGTCGAGTGGTTCATATATTCAAAATAAATAAGGATAGACCGTAATAGAATGTGTTAAAAATTGATATAAAAAGAGCTTGGTGTTACCAAGCTCTTTTATTCTAGATGTCTTTCTCGCTTACTAATGCTTTATGAAAATAGTACTTCATTCTTTCAACAACGGTAAGTCTCGGTTCTGGTATACTATTAATTAGGATTAGTATTTGTAGCAAGGTAACTGGCCAAAAAGAATTGTAAACTAAATACTTTGGTTCCCATATATTCGTGAATTTATTTTTAAACATGTTAAGTCCTTTAAAGTTATAGAATGAATTTCCATATTCAAACACTAGGCGCAGAAGTTTTTCACTTAAAAAAGCGTGTCTGTTGTTACCAACATTTGCAAGTGGTGACATACCCAAACTACAGTGTAGGTAACCATTATCTCTTGCCCATTTGAAAATATGAATGAATAATACATCCATGGTACCAGGAAGGCTATCCAAATCTTTTCTCATTAGGTCAATGCTAAGTGTCTTTTTATAGTCTGTTGCTAGTGTTGCAAAAGCATGCATTTTTCCATCAGAGTCATATAATAGAGCAACTGGAAAACGCGAAATATATTCTTCTTGAAATGATCCGACCGAAAAGCTTTTCTCTTTTTGACTCCCTAGCCATGAATCAGAAATAGATTTCATTTCTTTTACTAGTTCTTTCGAGTATGGCGGTTTCTGAACAGTAAATGAGTAGGAGAGACGTGCAAACTTATTAAAGCTTGTTCGTAATTTTGCGTTTTTTTTTCCAATAAGTGAAAAGCTGACTAGGTTAGCTACTCCTTCCTCACCTAATTTAATGAAACGATAACCTAGATCGTGATAATAATGCATGAATGAAGGGTTGATTTGGTAGAAAATGGGTTGAAGTCGTTTGCTTTCACTATATTGACAGAATTCTTTAATTGCTGCTTGCATGTAGGATTCCGCTCCAATTGGGTCACCTAAGACGATTAATTTATTTGCAATCCGTCTATAAACAATCAAAGCCTTCTTTTCTTGCGCCCAATATAACTCCTTATCCTCTAAGTAAATAAGATGTGATGCATGACTCCCGCCATTTTCTTTTAAAAAAGAGGTAACCTCTTCCATTTGTAAGTCCACTTCACCCGGAAAGATTTTTGGTTTAACCTGTTTAACCATTATTTTATTGATATAGAAAATAAGAAAAACTATGAGTAGTATTAAAGAATAGCTAAAAAAGGATAAATACATATCAATCATTAATTGTGTCCTCCAGATAATTTCACTTTCATAAAGATACTATATTTATCGGCCAAATATGTAGAACTATTTAGACCTAAATATTTTACAAATTACTATTTAACAAATAAAGAATACGACCGATATTAAATTATAAGTATTTCTGAGAGGAACCAATTATGATTCTAAGTAAAAGCATATTTTTTAAATTCTTGAGGTACAGTTTAGTAGGATGTGTAAGCACACTAATTTATTTCCTTTCCGTATTTGTTCTTATTGAGCTTTTTCATCAGGACCCAGTAATTGGGTCGGCAATTGCATTTGTCATCATGACTATTATTTCGTTTCAACTAAACAAAAGTTATACCTTTTATAGTGATTTCTCAGGCATAAAAATGATGCGTTTTTTTATTGTTTCTGTAATTGGATTCACTTTAAATGTTTTTATAATATATATGATGGTTCATGTTCTTACCTTTCATTATTTATGTGGCGAACTACTTACGATCTTGATAATTCCAATAATCAACTTTATATTAAATAATTATTGGACGTTTAAGTAAGAGAAGTGCAAGCGCCCGTTTAGCGACCTACGAACTGCGCCTGGCCATTCCAGGTGGTCGGTGTTGCCGCGCAAAGAGGCGGTTTTAACCGAACAGTCTCCGCAGGAGATAAAGGAAACACGGCGACCCTGTTAACTTATCAAACGGTGGTGAAGGAAGTCTCGCTAGTCGCTTTGTCAGGTGCTTTATAATCTTACGGTCTAACATTAACAACTATATATTCTTTACCATCTTTCATTAAATATCTCCCTCCTCATTTAGTTGAATTTTCAATTTGACTTGAAAAACTCCCAATTTTATTCAATTATCTGCTCAAGATTGTTGAATGAGATGACTCGCATTTTTAAAACGACTTTTTGTCACTTAACACTGCGAAGAATGAAAACAACAAAAAATCCCGAATAACTCTACTATAAGTTATTCAGGATCTCATACATCTATTTACTTAATACTTCTTTTAAAACCTCAACGAAAAATTCATTTTCCTCTTTTGTTCCAATAGTTACACGCACGTATTCCGGCAATCCCCAAATCTTTCCGTAGCGTACAATCACACCTTTTGCTAGAAGATCGTTATATAATTTCTCGGCATCTGGACCAAGCTGAACGAGAATAAAGTTACTCGTTGTTTCCACGTAACTTAACCCTAATTCAGAAAATGCCTGATACAGTTCCTTTGCACCGGAAGTATTACTTTCTATAGATGCATTGACATGCTCATCATCGGCAATTGCGGCCTTTGCAGCAGCCTGTGCAAGACTGTTTACATTAAATGGTTCCTTTACTTTTAAAATGGTCTGTATGACGGTTTCTGGCGCTGCTCCAAATCCAACTCGGAGTCCCGCAAGACCGTAAACTTTCGAGAAAGTTTGCAATACCAATACATTTTTATCAGCTCTTACATACTCCAATCCATCTGTGTAATCTTCCGCTGTAGCATAGTGACTGTATGCTCCATCGAATACAATAAGTACTCGCTTTGGAACAGCAGCTACTAGTTCATCAAAGTCCGATTTTGATAAATAAGTACCCGTAGGATTGTTTGGTGAACAAATATAAAGCAATTTTGTTTTCTCTGTAATTGCATCAAGGATTTTTTGTACATTGAATTGGAACCCTTCGTCAAATGGCACGGGAACTACCGTTGCTCCCATTAAATCTGCTCCAAAATCATATTCACTGAAGGACGGGGAAGGAACGACAATCTCATCTCCTTCATCAAGAAAGGCTTCTGACATTAGCGTAATCAATTCATCTGCACCATTTGTTACAATTAGCTGTTCTTTCTTCACATCCAGTTTCCCAGCAATCGCCTCTTTTAAGGCAGCCGTATCAGCGTCCGGATAACGGTTCAGTTCAGTTAATCCAGCTGATATGGCTTCTATCCCTTTAGGTGACGGACCTAATGGATTCTCATTTGATGCTAGTTTGATAACTTTGTCTAAGCCCAATTCCTCCTGCAGTTCCCATATCGGTTTTCCTGGTGAATAAGGTTTAATTTTATCCAATACTTTCCGAGGTTTAATTTCTGTGGCCATACGTAACATCCTTTCTTCGTCATCAATACTATGTAATTTATTAGACTTCTTTATAATTTTCTCTCTATTATATACTATAAATTTTTAATATGATAGGTAAAATGGCTTTTACTGTAAATCTTCCAATGCAAAGATTCCATGTTTTTCAAAATCATGAAGTAGTTCTAAATGTAATAACTCTCTTATAACATCCTTTGTTGCCCAGCAAACATCCGTATGCTCTTCGGATAATTGTATAACATCACTATTTGCTCTGCATAGATATTGTAAGAAAACAAGCTGCCGGTTGGGGTCATCATTGATGGTGGATGCATAGAGGATTTTATCCGGTTTTACGACTAAACCTGTTTCTTCTTCTATTTCTCTTACAAGAGTTTCCTCTAAATCTTCGCCAACCTTCAATTTCCCACCTGGCAGCTCCCAATTTCCACCACCGATTTTATTATGCATTGCCCGTTTCACAAGCAATACCTTTCCATCATAAATAACGAAGCCTTTTACAACGACAATCAGTTTCTTTTCCATTGTTTGCACAACCTGCCTGTCCATATTATTTCGATTCAGGAACGGAATAAATCCTTTAATCCTTTTCTATTAACTCCAGCTTAAACTCACCTACATTATTCGCTTCATATAAATTCGTGATCGAAGTAGAATAATGGTAGATAGTCGCTTGAAATGCAAGTTCCTCTACTGGCACTTCGACACGAAAATCATTTTTGTAAAGTAAGGTTGTAACCTCATGATAATCCTCACTTTTTACGTAAAACTGAAAGGAAATCTTTATCCGGTTTTTCCCATCTGTACGAATCGTATCTTTATGAAAATCTTCCACTTCAAAAACTTTATCTTCTATAATGACTTGAATGGGCATATTAAACTTCCTTTCCTTATTGTGTACCTTATAGTAATTTTACCGTTTGCTAGCAGAAATTACGAATAAAAGAGCCAGTGACTTATAGTTTCCTCATCATTCCTTTATTTTTTGCCCTAGATAAAGCTTTCCCATTATTCCTTCCTTTACCATGGATATCGTGAATAAAACTATCGGGTTTTAGACAAACAACACGATACAAAAAAGATGCCTAAAATCAAGACATCTTTTTTCGGTTCTCTAAAAACTGTACAATCTAAGGAAGTGGTCCTAACTAGTCTGCCCCAACTACCTTGCTTCTCCGCTCCATCAATACCACATCACGCCATATGTCATCTAATTTTCCAAGGCGTTCCCGAACACCTACCTCGCGAAATCCGAAACGCTTATGCAACTTAATACTTGCTTCATTTTCAGGAAATATCCCTGCCTGCAATGTCCAGAACCCGTACTCTTCACTGGCTTCAATCAATTTATCTAAGAGCTTTGTCCCAATCCCTTTTCCCGCACTAGCTGAACTAAGATAAATACTTAGCTCCGCCACACCATAAAATGCATCTTTAGTAGAGATTGGCAATAATGCGGCCCAGCCAATAACCTTCTCTCCATCCCGCACAACGAGTCTGCACTCCTGCAAATACTTTTTATTCCATTCCTCTCTTGTTGGTGCAGTCGTATCAAAGGTCGCATTTCTCGTTTGAATTCCTTCGATATAAATATCGCGTACATCTTCCCAATCTGCTTCTTTCATTCTATCAAATACGATTGTTTCACTCATTCTGATCACCCGTCTTATTTATTATCAATCCAAAATCTCCGTTTAACAGTCCCATGTTCATCAATGAACGATCGATCCTCTTTACCATTATTGTTTAAAATAACCTTGGCAGAACCAATATTATCTTCATCACATGTTACTAATACACGATCAATATGTAATTCTTTGCATTTTTTTAATGCTAAAGCTAGCATTCATTTAACTCATGACGAATATTTACCATCCCTACAATTCGGTGTTCGTCATTTATTAAAAAATAATCAGAGTACGGCACCCAGTTCCCATCTCCTTTTTGGCGATTCGCTAAAGTATTTATATACTCCAGGTGTTCCCCTTCCCACTCTATCGATGGCTTTACCAACCGCATTCCTATCACCCATTTTTAATGAATAATCATTATTTTAAAATTAATCATACTCAAAAATCGCACATTTGAAAAGGATTTTTTTCTTCATAGAAAAATGCTAAGATAAGAATAACCATTTAGAAACGTATTTAGGAGCAGAGGATTATGAAAATTTATGTGGATGCAGATGCTTGTCCAGTAAAAGATATTATTATTACAGAAGGAACAAAGGCTGGTATTCCAGTTATTCTTGTCACCAGTTTTTCCCACTATTCGAATGAACAGCAGCCTAATGGCGTGGAAACCATCTATGTGGACGCAGGAGCAGATGCTGCAGATTACCGGATTATGAAACTCGCTAAAAAAGGTGATATGGTTGTCACTCAAGATTATGGACTCGCATCCCTCGGGCTGGCGAAAGGATGCCAGGTGGTTCATCATAAAGGATTTATCTATAACAACGAGAACATCGATCACCTTCTGCAAACGCGATATTTAAGTGCAATGGCCCGAAAAAGTGGTAAACGTACAAAGGGGCCAAAGCCGTTTACAGAAGAAGACCGTTTGAAATTTAAAGAGCTTTTTATCGATATTTTACAGCAGGTTAATCAATAAGGGGATATTCCTTCCTCCTCATTCATATTTTCATTTTCTAATTTTTTAAATCGATTTAGTAATACTAAAAACATGATGTCCAGTATCAATGCCGTAATAGCCGCTAAAAAAGGAACAGCTGTCCAATTATCTATAGGTACATTCATAGAAAATGGCCCCAATATTTGAACCGCAATCATTGTAATCATGTAAATTTTAAGAAACTTGGCAGTCCAATCCTGTAAGTCATCTACACCTTGTTTTGTCGCTATTTCCAATAAAATTTGGAACACATAAAATACAACAATAATCTTTAACACAGCCATTATTGTAGTATAGAACTGTGCAAGTGATAGCACTTCTATCATTCGATTAATTTCATTTTGCGAAATAAACATACTTGGAATTGAAAGAAAACAAAGGGTAATCGCCCAATTGCTGGCTTTTTTTCCAACTGGATAATCCTTCATCAGCATGGAAATACCAGAATAAATTAAATAATAGCCTACTGGATCAGGAAGGATATCGATAAACAGAAAATGGATTTCAACTAAAACGAGCAAGAATCCCCAAAATATTTTCCCAAATGCCTCTCTTATCATTATATCCCTCCATTTTCCTTCTCAGCTATCCATTCATTGACTACTTTTTGATCCAAATATGGTTGATGATGGATATTTACCGGATAAACAAATTCCTTACCAGTGTCAGATATTCCTTTAAGCTCTACAGTAAAATCATAATAACTCATTTGGTCTGGATTATATTGTTTAAGGAAGTAAAGCCAATTTCCATCTTCCAAATCCAGTGGGAAAATATGATCTTCCACATCCACTCCAGGAAGTTCATCCCATTCTTCATCCATCGTATCGCGAAGCCAGTCTTGACGATTCATTGCCTGTCGGACTTCTTCTTCATTACCTAAACTATCGGTATAAATTTTCATGGCTATATCCTTAGAAGCTTGATTAGAAAAAAGAATGTTTATCTCTGCAATGGTTAACGACTCTGTAGCTACTATTGCATCTTTTTCCCGATGATTACCGCCACTGCTTGAACGAAATTGAAGCCCATCATAGTGCCCTCTGTTTGCTTTTGAAATCATGACTTCCCCAATGTTCGTATCAACCAATTGGCCATTGGAAAAATGTACCGTCATATTCTCAAAAGTCCAAGGTTTCCCTTCCTCAACTGGAATCATATCTTTTCGCAATATAATCTTAACTGGAACTAAATAATAATGACTAAACTCCTGATGATATTGAATCTGAGGCTGGTCATTATTCCATCCAAAAACTTGCTGATTTGATTCAGGATAAGCCTCTATCCCATCCATTTGTACATAATTAACAATTGCTGGGTCTTCTTTATTCGTTACATAATAAAACTGCAGAAATACTTCATCCTGCTGTTCATGCAGTTCATGGGATATGTAATGTTCTAAGAATAGTGGCTCATCCAATTGTTTTGATTGAAAATAGATGTAGTTTCCTATTACACTTATAAAAATAAGAATAATTCCTATCCATACATATTTCTCCCTCAAATTATCCCCCCTATATAACTAGCATTCTACCAAAGATTTACACAGGAAAATACCCTTGAACACGACTTCTTCAAGGGTATTTTTTTCTCATCTTTTCCTAATTGTAAAATTGCTCTGCAATACTGGCCAGTTCTGTGGAAACGGATTACCGAGCACCCAGTAACTAATTCCCCTTAATCCGTATTCTTTAACCGCATCATATTTTGCTTGCATGCTCCGTGCATCTTCAAACCAAACTTCGTGTTCTTGCCCTGTTTCATCAACATAACGGAAAAATGGGGATTGATACGTTTGATCATATTGGATGGCAACCCCATAACGAACAGCAAGTCGGACAGCTTCTTGTGGGCTAACAGTTCGGGCTAATGTTCCTTCTTGCCAAGGAATTCGCCAGTCTCTCCCATACAGTGGTGCCCCCATCATGATTTTCTCAGGCGGAATGGCTGTAACAGCATAATCCAGCACCCTCCGAACCTCATTTATTGGGGCAATTGCCCACGGCTCACCACCAGCCCAACCCCACTCATAGGTCATTAGTACAACAAAATCTACTATCTCTCCATGCGCCTCATAGTCATGTGCTTCATAGAGCAGTCCCTGTTGATTTGCACTAATTTTAGGAGCGACAGCCGTGGAAACGTGGTAACCCTCTGGATGCAGTCTGGAAACAACCCTTCTGAGAAAAGAATTATAGTTTTCCCGGTCCTCTGGGTAGACATATTCAAAATCAATGTTCAACCCCGCAAAATTCTTTTCCCTCATGGTCTCTAAAATGTTCGTTATTAACGTTTCCTGCAAACTTGGATTTCTTAGAATGGCCGCTGCTAAATCTGAATCAAACCGGTTATTTGCAAAATTTGTTAATGCCATCAATGGTTCCACATTTTGTGCACGTGCCGCATTCAGTACTGGAACATCCTGAAGATCGGTAATCGTTCCATCTTCCCTAATCCCGTACGTAAAAGAAGATAAGTACGTTAAATACCGACCTAACATTAGCACTTCCTGTCTTCCCTGTTCATCAAACCTTGTTGTATAGGCATTTACTTCTGTCACAGGCTTTCCTGTAGTTGGTATACGTAACACTTGACCTGGTGTGATAAAGGACGGGTCTGGTAACTCATTCATTTGCAGAAGCTGATTGACGGTTATACCATATTGACTGGCAATGGACCAGAGTGTTTGACCTGTCTGAATGACATGGGAAAAGTATGGCATTTCCAGCATTTGACCGACATAAATCAACGAAGGATTTGTAATATTATTGGCGCTTGCAAGATCTTGAGGTGACACCCCATAGGCTTGAGCGATTCCCCATAAATTGTCCCCAGGCTGAATGACATACTCACGATTAATTTCCGGAATCACGAGTGCCTGGCCTACTACAAGTACATCCGGGTTCTCTAATTGATTCACTAAAATCATTTGATTAATATCCGAACCATACACCTGTGCAATCCGCCACAATGACTCTCCACTTTGCACAACATGAATTTGCATATATTCTCCCCCATTATGAATAGCTACATATCACATTATTCAAACAAACGTTTGTCCTATTACCACGAAAAAAATCTGATGCTTATACATCAGATTTTCTTTATACGCTTCATGATGATTCTGCTTTTCGGTAAACTTGGCATTCGACTCATACTATAGTCTAAATCCTGTTCAGGCACTTCATACTCCATATGATTCATAAGCATATCTAAACTTGCTTTCATTACTTCTATTGTTAACCATTCTCCAGGGCATCGATGTCCTAGTTTATACTCTCCTCCACCTTGTGGAATAAAATCAAATGGATTATTTTCTCTATCCTGAAAATGTTCCGGATAAAACTGATTTGGTTTTTCCCATAAGTCAGGATGATGATTAGTTCCATAAATATCTAATAGTACAAGATTTCCTTTTTTAAAATCATGGCCTTTCCAAAGAAAATCCTTACGTGCCCTAGCAGCTGCAAACGGAAAAAATGGATAATACCGGCGAACTTCCTGTACAAACATCTCATAGTATGTTTCACCGTTTTCCTGTTTTAATTTTATTTTTTCACTCGGATGTTCAAATACCGCCAAAGCAGTAAATACAATGTACACTGCTATAGCAACGGTGGGACGCAAAATGTTAAGAACCTCTACTGCGGCAACCTGTGAATCCAATACATTTCCATTCGTATCGCGGTACCAGGCTATTTGATGCATTGCGGTTTCCTCTGGTATCTCTAATTTCCCACTTCTAAACTCTTCTATCATATTTTTGAGCCACTGCTCTAGAGCATTTCTCCCTTGTCTTCCTTTCCAATGCCTTGGTCCAACTGCCGCAGCAGCATCAAACATAGCCTCTAATTGACTAGCACGTAAGTTTAAATCATTTTCCGGTAAGAAAACACCAGCCCATCTGCAAACAGCAGCAGTTAACACTTTTGTAACTTCCGAATATAAAACGATTTGCTCCTTGCTTTCCCATTGTTCAATGGCTGAACTCCATTCTTCCTTGAAAATATCCACTATTTCCTGCAAACGATCCTCCGTCATGAGGGACATAAATAATGCTTTTCGATGCTTATGATTCACATCATCCATCGTTTGAATCGCCTTTTCACCAAATAAAGTTTGTCTCACCCTTTTTGGTGCTGCACCTTTTCGCATAATTTTTGTTTCATCATAAAACAGTTTTGCAGCCTCCTCACCAGCAATGCAGACCGCTTTCTGAGCCCCTAATAAACGTGTTTCAAACATATCTCTTCCAAACCGTCTACGTCTATTAGTTATGTATAAATATCCCTCCATCATCATCGATAAACTATTGTCTATTCCCCTATCTATTGGAATTTGTTCTCTGTACGGCATCTGTTACCTCACCTCATCTATTTTATTATCTTTTATGTTTCGTATCCTGAGGCCTTCGTATTCATTATTGAATAAAACAGTTATATTTTTTGGATTTCTGCTTAAACAGGTTCAGCAGTTACAGAAGAGAAACTACAAGCGCAATCTAATCTTTTTATTTATGAGCGGTTCTAAAAAAAATACAGGATACGAACAAAGTCGTATCCTGTATTTTTCAGTTTGCCTGGCGGCGTCCTACTCTCGCAGGGGGAACCCCCA